>OZ220696.1:0-610000 GCA_965116495.1 Gammaproteobacteria bacterium
TCCACTTGTGGAAGGCACTGCCAGTATCTCCCTGAAAGCGGCGAAGTTGATTAGTCAGAAAATGTCTGAGGAGATGATGAATCAACCTGATGCTGTAGAGGCCGTCGCTGAAGAACATAATGACTTTATCAATCCCTTTACGCGCACACGGGAAGGCAAGCTGTTGCCATACCTACCTTACTATGGTGAGTTGTTTCAGGATGGGAGACACATCATACCGGGAGACAGGAGGCCTGAGGACAGGGATGATGATTTGAAGTTTTTCGGAGGTGTTACCAACCCGACGGTGCATATCGCGTTGAACCAAATCAGGCAAGTAGTGAACGAGTTGATTGATCGTTACGGTCATCCTTACTCCGTGGCTGTTGAACTGGGGAGAAATTTACCGGCTGGACAGGAAGAACGCCGCGAAATCGAGAATGCTCAAAAGAAAAATCAGGAAGAGAATGAGCGACTGGATAACATCCTTCGTGAAACCGGACAAATACCTAATCGTGACAATCGGTTGCGTTTACTTCTATGGGAAGAACTGGATACAAAAGATCCTGCTGGCCGTTGCTGTCCCTTCTCAGGGGAAATAATCGGCATTACCGATTTGTTCAACGGCAGGGCTGAAATTGAACATTTGATACCGTTCAGCGTTTCTCTGGATGACAGCAGAGCCAATAAAGTGCTTTGTACCAGGCAGGCCAATCGCGACAAAGGTAGCAGGACGCCGTTTGCAGCATTCGGAGACAGCCGGGATGGTTATACCTGGGAGGATATTGCCGCACGAGCACAACGCCTGCCTAAACCGAAACAATGGCGCTTCCAGGAGGATGCCTTGGAAATCTGGTATCGGGACTGTGCAGATTTCTCTGAGCGCCACTTGAATGATACGCGCTATATCGGACGATTAACCAAGGAGTACCTTGAGAGTATCTGTCCGTTCAATAAGATTGACGTCATAACAGGACGTCTTACTGCCCTGTTGCGCGGTCATTGGGGATTAAACGGCATTTACCGGAATCACAACGCTGCCGGGGACGAGCCGAAAAATAAATCCCGCGATGATCATCGTCACCATGCCGTTGACGCCATTGTGGTCGGTATGACAACGCGTTCGATGTTGCAGAAAGTTGCAACGGCGGCCGGTCGGGCGGAAGAATTGAACCTTGAACGCCTGTTTGAGAAAAAGAATAATGGCAGGTCTCCAATTGAACCATGGGGCAGTTTTCGTGATGAGGTTGCTGAGGTCACACAAAGCATCACGGTATCGCATAAGCCACGAAGAAAAAAGCTGGTGCCTGGCACAACTACGACTGACGGACAGTTACACAATGACACGGCCTATGGGATAATTTCCGGCCCGGATAAAAACGGTCTCTGTGAAGTTGTCGTGCGCTGGCCGGTCACCAAGTTCAAGAAAAGGAAAGACCTGGAAGATAAGGAGCAGGGTGTCCGTGACCCGCGTTTGAGGCTGGAGTTTTTGCAAGCCTTCGATAAGGCAGTGAATTGCGGCGAAGATGGAAGCAAAGCCATTATTAATCTTGCCGAAAAGAAAGGGATTCGGAGCCTTCGCCGCACGGAAAAATTAAAAGTCATCCGTGTCAAAGATCAATTGGGCAATGTCTATAAAGCTTATAAGGGAGACAGTAATTGGGGGATGGAGATTTATCAGTATCCGAATACCCATAAAAAATCCGATAAGTGGGAAGGCGTTGTAATTTCCCGCTTTGATGCGAACCAGCCGGGCTTCATGCCGGGTGAAAGCCATAAACCCCATCCGGCTGCCCGGTTGATCATGCGTTTGCAAAGGGACGACTGCATTGAGATTGAGAATGGGAATAAAAAACAAATTATGCGTTTACAACTAATGAGTCAGAATGGACAATTAGTATTAGCTCCGTTGCATGAGGCTAATGTCGATGCCAGAGACCGCGACAAAGATGATCCTTTCAAGTACGTGCGAAAACAGGCCAATGCACTTAAATCTGTGAATGCCCGTAAAGTACATATTAGCCCTACAGGCTTGGTAAATTATGAAAATCGCCCAAAACCTGATGATAATCAATAGGTCTTGATGAGGGGGCAGGTTGTTGAAATTACCCAGCCCGGTTACGCGCTCAACAAGTCACGCGGCTTTTTGGAAGTAAGACACGAGTGGGAACCGATAGGGCAGGTCTCGCTTGATGACATTGCCGCCGTAATAATTTCTGTTCCGGGGTGCTTGATTTCAAGCGTTCTGATAGACCATCTTTGCAGACAGAACATACCGCTTGTGATATGCGGCAAGAATTACATGCCTACCAGTATCACTTTACCGCTTGAGGGATATGGACGGCAATTTCATGTAATGCGGTCTCAAGTCAAGCTATCAGAACCGCGCCGCAAACGAGCATGGCAGCATATTGTCAGAGCCAAAATAAAAAACCAGGCTGAAGTGCTGGTCCGCGCAGGTGAAAATAATCAGCATTTACTGCGTCTTGCCGACAAAACTAAGTCGGGCGACAAGGATAACTGTGAAGCGCAGGCTTCACGGTTCTATTGGCCACGGCTGCTCGGTGAAGATTTCCGTCGCAATCAGGATGCACCCGGCATTAATGCGGTGCTGAATTATATTTATGCGATAGTCCGCGCTTGCGTTGCTCGTGGTATCAGCAGCGCAGGATTACACCCGAGTTTCAGTCTGCACCACAAAAATCCACAAAACCCGCTCAATTTGGTTGATGACCTAATGGAACCGTTCCGACCCATCGCCGATTATATGTTATGGCATAGCGGGGTAGAACAATTTGATGAACTGTCACCCGGAACGAAAAAACAATTGGCAGCAATTACGACTCTTGTGATTCCCCTTGGTGAGGATGCTTCACCATTATCTTTGGCGGCAAGCAGAATGGCTAGATCTTTCGCAACATACTGTCTCGGAGAAGCAGATACATTTTTGTGTCCAGGTTTGCCTTATCCTATTGATATGCCAGTGTTATAATGCGGCACATACCGCTCAGCCCCTACCGCATAATGTGGCTATTTGTTATGTTCGATCTGCCTGTGGGTACGAAGAAGGAAAGAAAGCAGGCTACGGCTTTCCGTAGCCACCTGTTGGACCTTGGGTTTGAAATGTCACAATTTTCAGTTTATCTCAAATACTGTATTTCCGGTGAGAAGGCTGAATCAGTCGGAAACCAGATTCAGCGCGAGTTACCTCCTGGCGGAAAAGTCGATATTCTTACGATCACTGACAAGCAATTTATGAATATGCGCCGATTTTATGCCAAAGCGCAAATAAAAAATGATGGGAAACTTCCTCAATTACGCCTGTTTTGATATATTTTTCCCGCCAGAGACGGGAAAAATATATCGTCAAAACAACAAGTTGGCTCAGCCCTATTCTTGCACTTGGGAATAAGTGGTGCAAGGACAACGGCAGGCCCACACAGGCGCTTAGAGCGGCTATTCTTGCACTTGGGAATAAGTGGTGCAAGGACAACGTTGATGCTGGACAGGTCGAGCGTGTCGGAATTCTTGCACTTGGGAATAAGTGGTGCAAGGACAACTGATACGGCGATCACTTGCAATAGCCTTCGATTCTTGCACTTGGGAATAAGTGGTGCAAGGACAACGTCAGCGTGTCACTATTTGGGTGTTATTCTATTCTTGCACTTGGGAATAAGTGGTGCAAGGACAACTCATACAGCTTGTCCATGGCCGCGTCCCGCATTCTTGCACTTGGGAATAAGTGGTGCAAGGACAACTCTTCGATGGTCTCCATCGCGGCCTCCATAATTCTTGCACTTGGGAATAAGTGGTGCAAGGACAACATGAGCGACATCGCCAATACTGTGATATCCATTCTTGCACTTGGGAATAAGTGGTGCAAGGACAACCAGTCGGGCTTGGACGCGCAGGCCGGGTGCATTCTTGCACTTGGGAATAAGTGGTGCAAGGACAACCAAGGCGCGGTCTGCACAAACTGGCAAATGATTCTTGCACTTGGGAATAAGTGGTGCAAGGACAACCTATCAACTTCAGCAAGGCGTGCCAGAATCTTCTTGTCCCACTCTTCGGCAGCATTCGCATCGGCAGGCACATTCAAGCTGCTGACCAGGGTATACGCCAGTTCGGCGCGAGCCGATTCAGGTAGCATTAATACTTGGGAACGAAGCTGGAATTACTGGGTAACTCCGGGGGTCAACATAATTTGAATGAGCAGTCCGACGCCGGCGATGACAATACCCGCAAACAGGAATCCGCAGCCGGCCACCCATTTCAGCAGCCGGGTTTCCAGGTTTGCCATATTGGTTTCCAGCCTTGCAATATCGCTTTTCAGATCGGCTTTTGTGGCCACCAGATCGGTCTTTGTCGCCAGTTGCGGTAGCTGTGACACTTGAATGACATCCTCCGCCGCCTTGGTAGCGCTGTCTTCCGATGCGCCGACTTCAATAAACGCCTTGTAAAGTGCAGTACTGCTCATACGGGTTACCTCCCTGTAAATGCAAAGTTACGTTCCAGGTCTGAAAGCTGCTTCACTTCCGCCCATACCTGCAATTTATGGTCATTAGCCTGGGTTGTCAACTTCTTCTAACAACACACTCGCTCACACTCACCCACCTACTCACAGAAACAATCTTTACAAATTCACTTAAAGTAAAGAAAATGGTAACATGAACCAGTTTTACAAGTCATGAGGATCATAATTTATGCCGAAAGTCAGCGCAAAGAGACAGATCACACTTCCTGTTGAGCACTGTAATGAAGTGGGGATACAACCGGGCGATGAGTACCGGAGCTTCGTCGCTAATGGTCACATCACGATTGTCAGGAAGGTTTCAAGGGCAGCGAAAGGTTGTCTTCACCATGTAAAAGGCGATTCAACCATGAGCGACGAAGAGTCTCGTCAGAGCGCCCTGGACTGAGTCGGAACCCGTGATTGCCGTTGATACCAATGTCTTGCTCAGGTATTTGCTGGGAGATGATGAAAAGCAGGCCCAAAAGGCGGATGTCCTCATCAATGGCGATGAATTGGCGCTAATCACCGATGTCGTGCTGGTGGAGGTGGTTTGGACACTGGCTGGGCGCAAGTACCAACTGGGCAAGGAAGATATTATCAACACGATAGAAGCGCTGTTCAAAGAGCCCAACTTTCATTTTGAGGATGACCAGGTCGTGTGGCGCGCGCTTCACGCGTACCGTAATGCAAAGCCGGTGAAAGTTGGCAGGCGCAAGAAGGAGGTTGACTTCGCAGACGCCCTGGTTGTCTGCAAGGCGCAAAAAATTGCTACCGCGCGCAGCGACCGGTTGCAAGCTGTTTACACGTTTGACACAGCAGCAAGTCAGTTACCGTATACCCGGCTTCCGTGAGAAACCTGAACAGTTTTCTCGATCCGATGATCAAAACATATCGGTTATGTGTTAAGATGCTGTTCCAGCCTATGGACGAATTACAGCACTTGAACGTAATCTGTCACGGCCTGCTGGAGCCGGTTGCCTCTTTCTCACTTTTTCCCCCGGACTTGATGCCTTGACGCGTTTTGTATTTGTCACCGGTGGCGTGGTCTCTTCCCTGGGAAAGGGAATTGCCTCTGCCTCCCTGGGAGCTATACTCGAATCGCGCGGGTTGAACGTGACACTGTTGAAACTGGACCCGTATATCAATGTCGATCCGGGCACCATGAGCCCATTCCAGCACGGCGAGGTTTATGTTACCGAGGACGGTGCGGAAACCGACCTGGACCTGGGCCATTATGAGCGGTTCGTGCGCACCCGCATGACAAAACACAATAACTTTACCACCGGCAGGATCTACCAGAATGTCATCCAGAAAGAACGCCGCGGCGATTACCTGGGTGGTACCGTACAGGTAATTCCACACGTTACCGATGAAATAAAACGTTGTATCAAGGAAGGAGCCGGGGATACGGACCTGGCAATGGTTGAGATAGGCGGCACGGTGGGCGACATTGAATCCCAGCCATTCCTGGAAGCCATCCGGCAAATGCGCATGGAACTGGGCGCCGGCTATTCCCTGTTTATCCACCTTACCCTGGTCCCTTATATCGAGACTGTAGGGGAAATAAAAACCAAGCCGACCCAACATTCGGTCAAGGAATTACGGTCTATCGGTATCCAGCCTGACGTGTTGATTTGCCGCACCGATCGCGCGTTACCGGATAACGAACGCAGCAAGATAGCCTTGTTTACCAACGTCGATGAACGCGCAATCATATCCGCCGTTGACGTCGACAACCTGTTTAAAATCCCGCGCCTTTTCCACGAACAGGGGCTGGATGATATTGTGGTAAACAAGTTCGGTATCGCGGCCCGGAAAGCGGATTTATCCGAATGGGATACAGTCGTTAATGCCATGGAACACCCGGTCGGCACAATCAACGTCGCGATGGTAGGCAAATACACCGGATTGACCGATTCCTACAAGTCCCTGACCGAGGCGCTGATCCACGCCGGCATACATACGCGCACAAACATCGAAATCCACTACGTTGATTCCGAGAATATCGAGCGGGACGGTTTTGACATGCTGGAAAGTATGGATGCAATCCTCGTTCCGGGCGGTTTCGGCGACAGGGGGATCGAAGGCAAGATCGCGACGGCGGGTTACGCCAGGAAAAATCATATCCCTTACCTGGGTATCTGCCTCGGCATGCAGGTGGCGGTTATCGAGTTTGCCAGACACGTGGCCGATCTGCACGGCGCTGATAGTACGGAATTCGTTTCTGCAACGCCGCATCCCGTGATTGCCTTGATCACGGAGTGGTTGACTGCCGATGGCGTTACCGAGAAACGCGATGAGGCTTCCGACCTGGGCGGCACCATGAGGCTGGGCGGACAGGAATGCCGTTTGCTTGCCGGTACCTTGGTCAGGGACCTGTACGCCAGGGATAAAATCCTGGAAAGGCACCGGCACCGTTACGAGTTCAACAATAATTACCGGATCAGGCTGGAGCAGCACGGGTTGAAAGTTGCGGGTATATCCCTGGATGAAAAACTGGTGGAAATCGTGGAGTTGTCCGATCATCCCTGGTTTGTCGGTTGCCAGTTCCACCCCGAGTTTAATTCCACCCCCAGGGATGGACACCCTTTGTTTACCGGGTTCATCAATGCCGCCCTGTCCTGCCAGGCCGTATTGCACAGCGAAGTAAAAAATGCGGTTATGTAACTTTGAAGCGGGTACAGACCTGCCGTTGTTCCTCATCGCCGGCCCCTGTGTGATCGAAACTGAACAACTGGCCCTGGATACGGCCGGCGCCCTGCGGGAAATAGCCCGAAAACTGGCTGTTCCCTTCATCTATAAATCCTCTTTTGACAAGGCCAACCGCAGTTCCGGCGACAGTTACCGCGGCCCGGGCCTGGAGCGGGGCCTGCACATCCTGCAGCAGGTGAAGGACGAGATTGGCGTGCCGGTATTAACCGACGTACACGAGGATACGCCGCTGGGCGAGGTGTCCGCTGTGGTCGACGTCCTGCAGACCCCCGCGTTTCTCTGCCGGCAAACGAATTTCATCCGCAATGTCGCTGCCTGCGGGCTGCCGGTGAACATTAAAAAGGGCCAGTTCCTGGCGCCCTGGGACATGGCGCAAGTGGTGGAAAAGGCCCGCGCAGCGGGCAATGAACGGTTACTGGTGTGCGAACGCGGCGCCAGTTTCGGCTATAACAACCTTGTCTCCGACATGCGCGCACTGGTCATCCTGCGGGAAACGGGCTGTCCCGTGGTGTTTGATGCCACCCACTCGTTACAATTGCCGGGGTCGAAGGGCAGGCAGTCGGGAGGGCAGCGGGAGTTTATCCCGGCCCTGGCCCGGGCCGCAGTGGCCGTGGGCGTAGCCGGGATATTCATGGAGACCCATCCCGACCCGGACACGGCCCTCAGCGACGGTTCCAATTCCTTGCCATTGAATGAAATGGAGGCGTTACTGGAAACCCTGGTCGACCTGGACCGGCGGGTTAAATCAAGGACTGCATAATGTCGAAAATCATCGGGATACGGGCAACCGAAATACTGGATTCCAGGGGGAATCCGACTGTCCTGGCGGAAGTTGAAACGGCCCGGGGCAATGTGGGCGCCGCCATGGCGCCGTCCGGCGCCTCGACCGGGGCTCGGGAAGCACTTGAATTAAGGGATAACGACAACACCCGATACCGCGGCAAAGGCGTGCTGCAGGCCGTCGGCAACATAGTGAATATTCTAGGTCCGAATTTGATCGGAATGGAGGCCGGCGACCAGGCCGGCATTGACCAGGCCATGCTGGAACTTGACGGCACGGAGAATAAAAGCACGCTCGGGGCCAATTCGATACTGGCCGTTTCCATGGCCGTGGCCCATGCCGCGGCCGCCGACGAGCGTCTCCCGTTGTACCGTTACCTGGGGGGCGACGGTCCGTTTGATATGCCTGTCCCGATGATGAACATCATCAACGGCGGCGCCCATGCCGATAACAGTATCGATATGCAGGAATTCATGATCCTGCCCGTAGGCGCGGCCAGCCTGGCAGAGGCAGTTCGTTACGGCGCCGAGATATTCCATGCGCTGAAAGCGGTGTTGTCGTCCCGCGGCCTGAATACGGCCGTAGGAGATGAAGGGGGATTTGCCCCCGACCTGGATTCCAACGAAGCCGCCCTGGAAGTCATTACCAGCGCAATCGAAAATGCCGGGTATGCCCCCGGTGAGGATATCCTGCTGGGACTGGATATCGCCAGTTCGGAATTTTACCGGGACGGCAGGTATGTGCTTGCATCCGAGGGCAAATCGTTGGACGCGAACGAATTTCTCGATTACCTGGTGCCCTGGGTGGACGACTACCCGATTATCTCGATAGAAGACGGGATGGCCGAGGACGACTGGGATGGCTGGCAGGCAATGACGGCCCGGCTTGGCGACCGGGTACAACTCGTGGGAGACGATTTATTCGTAACCAATACGGCCATACTGCAACAGGGGATTGCAACCGGGGCGGCGAACTCGATCCTGGTCAAGGTCAACCAAATCGGCACCCTGACGGAAACGCTGGCCGCGATTGATATGGCAAAAAAAGCCGGTTACACCACGGTTATATCCCACCGTTCCGGCGAGACCGAGGACACGACCATTGCCGACCTGGCAGTGGCAACATCGTCCCGGCAGATAAAAACCGGTTCCCTGTCCCGGTCGGACCGGGTAGCCAAGTATAATCGCCTGATGCGGATAGAAAAAGAGCTGGGCGATAACGCCAGTTACCCCGGCAGGGATGCGTTTTCAAGCCTGGCAGGGTAAACCCCGGGTGAGATGAAGCCCTTAATCATCATCCTGCTGGTAGTACTGGCATTGTTGCAATACCGCCTCTGGTTCAGCCCCGGCGGGTTTCCGGACGTCGGCGAACTCAACCAGGCCAAACAGGAACTGGTCGAGGAGAATGAACGGCTCCAGGAGAGAAATGACGCCCTGGCTGCAGAGGTTATCGACCTCAAACACGGTCTGGAAGCAGTGGAGGAGCGCGCCAGGAGTGAGATCGGCATGATCAAATCCGATGAGGTGTTCTACCAGATTATCGAAAGCTCGGATCAGGCACACCGGGACGTACTGCCCGAAACGCCGCTTGAAGAACCGCTTGCTGCGCCATGACCGGTGAGTCGAATTTCTGGGCAGTTATCCCGGCGGGTGGCAGCGGCCGGCGTATGGCAGCGGACAGGCCCAAGCAATACCTGAAGCTGTTGCAGCGGACTGTTCTCGAACACAGCCTGCTGCCTTTTTGCGAGCATCCGCTGATCAGGGGTATTGCCGTCGTTGTGGCGGATGATGATGAATACTGGCCGACCCTGGCAGTGTCCGGTCATGCCAGGATCATTACGGCGTCCGGCGGCGTGGAACGCTGTCATTCCGTGTTGAACGGTCTCAGGCGCATCGGGGAAATTGCCGGTGACAATGACTGGGTGCTGGTGCACGATGCGGCCAGGCCCTGTGTAACGGCAGCCGACATCGACCGGCTCATTGCCGGACTCAGGTCTCATCCCGTAGGCGGTATCCTGGCACTGCCGGTCAGGGATACGGTGAAACAGGCAGGGCAGGATCATGAAATCCAGGCGACGCTTGAGCGTGAACGGTTGTGGCGGGCTCTGACACCGCAGATGTTCCGGCTGGGCCTGTTGCGGAAAGCGATTGCCCTGGCCGTAGCCGACGACCTGCTTGTTACGGATGAAGCCCAGGCCCTGGAATACAGGGGTTACCGGCCGGGAATAGTGCAGGGCGGTCCTCACAATATCAAGGTATCCTTGACGGAGGACCTGGCCCTGGCAGAATTTTATTTGACAAGATATTTGAACCCAGGCCGGGGACAGAACTAATTCTGTCCCTTAAATTTTTTATCGAGGCAGAAAACAGTGAGAATTGGCCACGGTTACGATACCCACCGGTTTGTGGGCGGGCGTCCGCTGATGCTGGGCGGCGTCAACGTGCCCCATGACAAGGGCCTGCTGGCGCACTCCGATGGCGATGTTGTTATCCACGCGTTATGCGATGCCTTGCTGGGCGCCGCCGCGCTGGGCGACATCGGCGCGCATTTCCCGGATACCAGCAAGGATTTTGAAGACATTGACAGCAGGATACTGTTGCGGCAGGTACGTGCACTGCTGGCGCAAAAAGCTTTTACGCTGGTCAATGCCGACATCACCATCATCGCGGAAGCACCCAGGATGGCTCCCCATATCGGCACCATGAGAGACAACCTCGCCGCCGACCTGGCCGTGGCCGGAGACGCCATTAACATTAAGGCGACCACCAATGAGAAAATGGGCCATCTCGGCCAGCGGGAAGGCATCGCCGTTCATGCCGTCGTACTGATCGGATAAGAAACACACTTCGCAATGAAATTACCCGGCGTGATTTTCCCGGCGGGGTGTTTGCCGGTTCCGGCATGGCGGGCTATGCAGCTATTGTTCTGATGTAGTTGTAACAGTTACACTTGCCGTGACCACTATGCCACTTCATGGGAGAACGACAAATGTTCGATGCGGTCCGTACCAAGTCGGTTGCATTCCTGGCAATTGCCATTGCTGTACAGGGACCCCGGATATTTGCCGAAGAGCCTGATGACCACGCCCACGACCGAGCCGGTCATGAACACACCGAGACCGACCATGACCACACTTATACACCGGCCAGCCGGGTGCTTGCAAAGCCCGGCCATGAACATACTCCGGCCGGATATGAGCATATAGAGGAGATTGTCGTTACTGCCGATCCGTTGGGCGACGTCGATTCCCACCTCATGATGCCTGTCCAGGTGCTCGGCAGAGACGAATTGACGACCCGGAGTATCCGGAATATCGGTGAAGCGGTTGCCAATGAACTGGGTGTAACCACCAGTGATTTCGGCACCGCCGTAGGACGACCCGTGATCCGCGGTCTGGCCGGTAGCCGGGTCGCCGTGCTCGAAAACGGCACAAGCACGATGGACGTGTCGAATATCGGCGCTGACCATGCAGTTCCCACAGAACCGGCATTTGCGCGCCAGGTTGAAATTTTTCGCGGTCCCGCAACCCTGCTGTTCGGCAGTGGAGCCAGCGGCGGCGTGGTCAACGTCGTAAACGACCGCATCCTCAAGTATATCCCGGACACCCTGGAGGGTGATATATCACTGCAATACGAAACCGTTTCAGACGGTGTGAACGGCGCCGGCAGCTTCAATTTCAGTACGGGTGATTTTGCCGTCCACCTGGATGGCATGAAGCGCTATACAAAGGATTATAAAATTCCCGGATACGCCGAGTTGAACAGGGACCCCGGGGATGAAATGGAGAAAGGCGTCCTGGAAAACAGCAGTATTGAATCGGAAAGTGTCGCCATGGGGGTATCCTGGATCGGTGAACGCGGGTTCGTCGGTTTTTCCGTGAGCCGGTTTGACAGCGACTACGGCATTGTGGGTGGCCACCATCATGGTGAAGAAGATCTGTTTGAGGAAATGGACCTTCATATGGAAGATGACCATCATGATGATGAAGAGCATCATGATGATGAAGAGCATCACGAAGATGAAGAGGACCACGAGGGCGAAGACGGCCATGATGACGAAGACGGCCATGATGACGAGGGCGGCCACGATGACGAGGACGGCCATGGTCATGGTGAAGAAGGTCATGCAGAGGAAGGCGAATCCCGGATAGACATGGGAGTAACCCGTTACGACTTTGAAGCGTCGTTATACGATCCTGTCGGTGCCATACACCGGATCAAGACTCGTTGGACTTTTACCGACTACACCCACCATGAAATAGAAGGAAACGGCGATATCGCGGTAACGTTCTTGAATGAGGAGGTGGGAGGCCGCGTCGAGTTTGTACATCATCCCCTGGGAGGCTGGCAGGGAGCTTTCGGTATCCAGTATCACTACAAGGATTTTTCCGCGTCAGGGGAAGAGGAATTTGTCCCGCCTTCGGAACTGGAATCCGTTGCTGCGTTCCTGCTGGAAAAAAACGACTTCGGCAAGTGGCATACTGAATTCAGCGCCAGGTACGAACACCAGGAAACCAGCTCTGAAACCGGTCAGGAAACAGGCCATGACCTGTTCAGCCTGTCCGGTGGTTTGAACTGGAGCTATCACGAGGGCTATGAACTGGGTCTGATCGTTACTCATGCCCAACGCGCCCCATCCCTGGAAGAATTATATTCGGCCGGCCCCCATCTCGCGACAGTCACGTTTGAATACGGCGATGCCGAACTGGGCAAGGAAAAGTCAACCAATTTTGATCTCTACTGGCGCAAGACGACAGGCACGCTTACGCTGACCGCCAATTTATTCTATAACCGGATCAGTGATTTCATATTCCTGAAAGAACAGGACCTGAACGGGGATGGTATCGCGGACTGGGTGCGTGATGACTTTGCCGGCGACCCTGCAGACATCCTGCAACCCGGGGTGGACGGCACGCATTTACTTGTAGCGCAAGTGCAGGAAAAAGTGGATTTCATGGGTTTTGAAGTGGAAGGTGTCGTACATGCCCTGCATGGTGACTACGGCGCCATGGACGTGCGCCTGTGGGCGGACTATGTTGAAGGTGAGCGTAGCGATAATGTCAACCTGCCACGCATAACCCCCTGGCGTTACGGCGCTGGCATGACATATTTTCGCGGCCCCTGGTATGCGGCAGTGAACTACACCCGTGTGAATAAACAGAATGACACCGCTCCGTTCGAAACCTCTACCAGGGGCTACGATGACCTGAACCTTTATGCCAGCTATCGCATCAGTCATGCCGGCAATGACGTCACCCTGTTTGCCAGCGCCAGCAACCTGCTGGATGAAGAAATACGCCGTCATACTTCTTTTGTAAAACACCTGGCGCCAATGCCGGGACGTTCGGGCATTTTCGGCGTTCGCGTTTCATTTTAGGGAGTAAATTTGGGACACCCATAAATTGGGTTTGTGGGTGTCCTGAATTAGCTGCTCGTCCCCAATTCATGGGTGTCCCAAATTAACATTTAGTCCCAATTTATGGGTGTCCCAAATTAGCTTTTGTCGAGAGCAGGTGTTATTCTGGCCTCGTTCCCGGAGAGGTAGATTATTATCATGTCATTGTTCGAACTCAAGGTTGTTGCAGCATTGGCGATCCTCGCGGTGGGTGTCGTCGGCGGGGTAATACCGCTCCTGGCGGCCCGGCACGATACAAGCCGCAGGTTTCTCTCTCTCGGCAATGCCCTGGCGGGTGGCATCTTTCTCGGTGCCGGGTTCATTCACCTGTTGCCCGAAGCAGGCGAGGCCCTGGAGGGCGTGGTCGATTATCCTCTTGCACCGCTGCTGGCGGCCATCGGCGTAGTCGCGCTACTGCTCATAGACCGGGTCCTGTTCGAAACCAGTCACGGGGTGGAATCAGGTGAAGACGGAGATGCGCGCCAGCCGATCTATCCCCTGGTACTGCTGGTGGTTTTGTCGATCCACTCAGTCATCGCCGGCATCGCCCTCGGGGTCGAGTCGGAACTGGCCGCTTCCCTGCTGGTTATGATCGCTATCCTGTCCCATAAAGGTTCGGCCGCCTTCGCCCTCATGGTCAGCGTGCAGGCTGCCGGCGCCGACCGCAGACGCCTGAGGCGGGTCCTGACTATCTTTGTGGTCATGACGCCGCTGGGTATCATGCTCGGTGCGCTGGCCTCCGGCATCTTTGAAGGAGATGCCGCACTGCTGGTAGAAGGCAGTTTCAACGCACTGGCCGCAGGCACCTTTATCTACGTGGCTATCCTGGACGTCATCGATGCGGAAATGTCCAGGACCGACGATCGTGTTGCGCATTTCGTACGCAGTTCCCTGCTCGGGGAAGACGATGTGCCCATGCCTGAGAAGGATACTGACCGCATAGCCAAATTTGTCTTGATATTCGCCGGCCTGATGAGTATGGCCGTACTGGCCCTCTGGGTTTAAGGGCTTGATTGGATGGTAATTACATGAGTCCTGCACACCACACCGGGTGCAGCCATGACCACCACCATCAAGCCGGTGCCGGACACGACCACTCCCGCGAGTTGCGCAGTGCCGGCAAGCGCAGCCTGATCGCCGCCTTTGTCCTGATCTCCGGTTTTATGTGGGTCGAGGTTATCGGCGGCATTGTGTCCGGCAGCCTGGCCCTGCTTGCCGATGCGGGGCACATGCTAACCGATGCGGCATCCATTGCCCTGGCCCTGGCCGCCATGTATTTTGCCGAGAGACCCCACTCCGTGCAACGCACCTTTGGTTATCACCGTCTTGAGATTCTGGCTGCCCTGGTGAATGCATTGGCTCTCTGGTTGATTGTGGCCTGGGTGCTTATCGAAGCCTATGACCGCTTTACTTCAGTAACCGAAGTAAACGGCGGGCTGATGCTGGGCATAGGCGTCATCGGTCTTGCCGTCAACCTCATCGCTGCCTGGATCCTGCGTAGCTCTTCCGATCACAATGTCAATGTCGAGGGGGCGTTTCTGCACGTTATCGCGGACTTGCTGGGATCGGTCGGTGTCGTCATTTCAGGTATCCTGATATGGACCCTGGGCTGGACTCTTGCCGACCCCATAGTCAGCGTGATCATCGCAATTCTTATACTTGTCAGCAGTTGGCGGCTGATGAAGAAGGTCGTTCACGTGCTGCTCGAGGGTACTCCGGAACATGTTGACGTATATCAACTTTGCCGCAAACTGGAAGCGGTGGAAGGTGTTACCCTGGTCCATGACATCCATGTCTGGACACTATCTGCCGGCAACGAAGCACTTACCGCGCATATCCTGATAGATCCGGACTTCCCGGGCGACCCGGAAGACCTGCGCCTGCGTCTGCGGGGCATTATTTACAACGATTTCGGCATCGGTCACATAACCCTGCAGGTGGAAAAATCACTGGAAGGATGCTCTGAAGACCACCATTTTGATCACTTGGCGACCCCTGTGGGTTCGGCAGACTAATCTGCACCGTATCCCGTGACCACAGGGCAACCGCATACTTTTGGATTCTGCCGCAAAGGACCGAAATAAGGCAGGAAAAGGCCGTCCGTCATTCCGGCGAATGCCGGAATCCAGTCAAAAAAATGATTCCTTATGGTAACAGGTTGGTTTGTTCACTGGATTCCGGCATTCGCCGGAATGACGATAGGCCGGATTCAAAAGTATGCGGTTGCCCTGCCAGTGACCACTGGGGTGGTAGTAAACTTCTTGACAGTGAGTATTGGTATCCTATAGTCTTTGTTCATATGTCAGTCAGGTATAAACAGTTTACAGGTTGGTTTCTTGCTGCCCTGATCCTTTGCGGACAGTCGGTTGCGCTTGCCCACGAATCCGGCCATGATCTCAAGCTCACGGACGAGTATTGTGTTCAATGCCTGACACAGTCCGTATTTGACGACAACGCAGTTGTCCCGGTATCTGAATTTACCGTCCTGTCTTCTGCCGGCAATGTCCGGGTACTGGATGAAGGCAGATATCATTCCACTTATTCACGCACTAATTCCGCACGCGCCCCTCCTGTATCTCCCACATAACGTTTCAAGTCTGTTTATCCGGATAACGCGCCGCGTTATTCCCGAATTGGTTATGAGGAGGTATGGGAATGTACTGGTACAACCTGAAATTTATCGTCCTGTTGACTGCCGTTACGGGCATTCATGGGACGTTCGCGCTTGCCGATGAGCCGGCCGATCACGCCCACACGCAAGAAGTCGGCGAACACGCGCCTGCCGGTGGTGAGAGTATCGAGGAGATCAAGGTCACTGCCGACCCGTTATCCGAGGTCGATGCCCATATAATCAGACCTGTCCAGGTCCTGTCGAAAGAGGAGCTGAAATCCCGCAGCATCCGCAACGTTGGTGAAACGGTTGCCAATGAACTGGGTGTCTCGTCCAGTGATTTCGGCACAGGAGTGGGCCGTCCTGTTATCCGGGGGCTGGGCGGCAGCCGCGTGCAGGTGCTGGAAAATGGGCTCAGCACTATGGACACAGCTGCTCTCAGCGCTGATCATGGGGTGCCGTTGGAATCGGTGTTTAGCCAGCAGGTTGAGATTTTTCGCGGTCCCGCAACGCTGCTGTTCGGCAGCGGCGCAAGCGGCGGCATTGTCAATTATGTGAACGGCCGCATACTGGATTACGTGCCTGACGACGTGGAAGCCGAGGTAGCCTTGCAATATGAAACGGTCTCGGACGGTATGACCGGCGCCGGCAGCATGAACTTCGGCGCAGGTAAGTTTGCCTTCCACATAGACGGAATGGCGCGCAATACCGGCGATTACAATATACCGGGATTTGGCGAACTGGAGCCGGGCGAGTCCCGGCGCGGCGTCCTGGAGAACAGCAGTATTGATACGGAGAATATATCGGGAGGCTTGTCCTGGATCGGGCGGCGCGGATTTGTCGGGTTTTCCGTCAGCCGCTATGAAAACAACTATGGCATACAGGGACATCACCACCATGGTGATGAGGACGGACATCTTCACGGTATGGAAGACATGCATCTTCATGATGATGATGAACATGACCATGATGATGATGAACATCATGACGATGAGGACGATGAACACGACCATGATGAAGAAGAGGGACATCATGACGATGAGGACGATGAACACGACCATGATGAAGAAGAGGGACATCATGATGATGAGGACGAGCATCACGACGAGGAAGAGGGACATCATGATGATGAGGACGAGCATCACGACGAGGAAGAGGGACATCATGACGATGAAGAAGAGCATCACGACGAGGAAGAGGAACATCATGACGATGAGGAAGAGCATCACGACGAGGAAGAGGGACATCATGACGATGAAGAAGAGCATCACGACGAGGAAGAGGACCATCATGACGATGAGGAAGAGCATCACGATGATGAAGACATGGACCATCATGACGATGAGGAAGAGCATCACGATGACGAAGACATGGACCATCATGACGATGAGGACGAGCATCACGATGATGAAGACATGGACCATCATGACGATGGGGAAGAGCATCACGATGATGAAGACATGGACCATCATGACGATGAGGACGAGCATCACGACGATGAAAACGGACACCATGACGATGAGGACGAGCATCACGATGATGAAGACATGGACCATCATGATGATGAGGACGAACATCATGACGATGAAAACGGGCATCATGACGATGAGGAGGAGGGACACGACCATGATGAGGAAGACGGGCATCATGATGATGAGGACGATGAACACGACCATGATGAGGAAGACGGGCATCATGATGATGAGGACGATGAACACGACCATGATGAGGAGGAAGAAGGTGGTGTACGCATCGACATGAGACAGACCCGTTACGATTTTGCCGCGGCCCTGGATGATCCGTTCCCCGGTCTGAGCCGCATCAAGATGCGCTGGGGTTTCAATGACTATAAACACGATGAAATCGAACCGAGTGGAGAGGTGGCCACAGCCTTTGACAATGAGGAGGTGGAAGGCCGCGTGGAGTTCGTCCATAACCCCATCGGCGCCTGGAACGGCGTTGTCGGCTTCCATTACCGTCACAAGGACTTCGCGGCTGTAGGCGCGGAGAGCTTTGTCCTGCCGTCGGAACTGGAGTCGGTCGGGGTATTCATCCTGGAACGGACCGATATCGGACAATGGCATATTGACCTGGGCGCAAGGTTTGAACACCAGGACACGAGCGCAGAGACGGGTGCTGAAAACGATTACGACCTGTTCAGCGCCTCCGGCGGTTTAAACTGGGATTATGCCCCGGGCTACCAGGTCGGCCTTTCCGTGAGCCATGCCGAGAGAGCGCCGTCGATTGAAGAGTTGTATGCGCTGGGTCCACACCTGGCGACCGCGACGTTTGAGGTCGGTGATACCAACCTGGCTAAGGAAAAGTCCAATAACGTTGATATCTACTGGCGTAAAACGACGGGTAAATTCACTTTTACAGCCAACTTCTTCTATAACCGGATTGATGATTACGTCTACAAGCAGGAACAGGACCTGAACGGGGACGGTTTCGCCGACCGGGTGGCGGAAAATTTTGACGGCAACCCGGCAAATATCCTGGACCCGGATGACGACGAGGAACCCTTACTGGTTTACCTGAGTCAGGACGATGCGGAATTTCTGGGATTTGAAGCGGAAACCAGGGTGCGGCTTATTGATAATGACCGCGACAGGATGAATTTGCGTTTATGGGGAGACTACGTGGAAGGTGAGCGCAGCAACGGTATCGACCTGCCGCGTATCACACCCTGGCGCTTCGGTTCCGGTCTTACCTACTCCCGCGGGGCCATGTCTGCATCCGTCAACTATACCCGCGTGAATGAACAGGACAATACCGCGCCGCTGGAGACGGAGACAGGCGGCTATCACCTGCTGGATATCCATGCCGATTACACGTTCAGGCTGGGCGGCAACACGGTATCACTGTTTGCCCGTGCTTCCAACCTGCTGGATGAAGAGATACGCCGGCATATCTCTTTCGTGAAAGAGCAGGCGCCGCTGCCGGGGCGTTCCGGCATATTCGGCCTGCGTTTGTCGTACTAGGAATTATCCGGCTTATTTATCCGGGAAGAGCGGGTCAGGAAGGTCATAGAATTCAATTTCTACGCTTTTCTGGCCCCCCCGGCGGGCGTCGACTTCCTGGATATTGGAATCAGGCGGCTCTTTAAATTCTCCCAGTTGCTGCATGCCTTTATTCAGTTTTGATTTTGCCGCGATCACTGTTTCATGGAGGTCCGCGGAATAAGCCAGTTTAAAAGACCTGGGCTGGGTCCGCCCCGACAGATCATCCAGGTCTTTGAGCCACAGGTAAATCATTCCCTCAGCGCCTGTCGATTTATCCGGTTGTACTATGTCCGCGCCGATCAGGCGAAAGCGTTCCGGCGGTTGTTCCCCGGTCGGCCAGCCAAGCAACGGGGGAAAGGACAGGTAAGTCACAACGTACAGGAGTGCAGTCACGATTATGGAACCGGCCTTGACTTTCCAGGACCAGTTTGAATACAGGTTGATACTCAACAGCAGCAATGCTATCAGGACGTAGGCGGCGACCAGCCCCGTTATTCCCAGTACATACATGATAATTCTCCTCTGTGCCCTCTATTATTTTTTCTCTATCCGATAGAGACCAGTTGTTTGGGTAAAAAGTTGATATTTGATATTTTTCCATCGATGTTGATGCGAAACCGGAAAGCCGTTTTTTCATCTCCCGCCTTTTTCAGGGTGACCGTGTCGTAATAGACAATTTCCAGGGCAGGGTTGACTTTCACCAGACGCACCTGTACATCGACGGGCCTGTCGGTTTCAGTGGCATAATAATGCAGGTTGACGATGTACTCGCCTTTTACGACGCCCCGGATCGTTACTACTTCCTGGTTGAGGGGATTTTGCAGCTCTTCACCATTAACCACAATCGTATCGTTGATCAATCCCCTGTCATCACGGTCCAGGTGCAGCAGCCCGGCTTCCGGGTTGCGGAACCAGATCACCCTGCCGTCGGGGTCTTCCACCCAGACGTCAATGTCATCGGGGCTGTCATCTTCCCAGGTAACGGTAAGGATATATTCTGCCTTGGGGTCGATGATTCCTGACTTGGCCTCGGGGTTCATGAACATGATTGCCACGAGGAACAGAAATGTAAAACCCAGTAGTGCATTGAACAGCAAGTCCGTGAATGGGTCCGACTGGTAGCGTCTGTAGTTGTTCACGGGAGGACTTCAGCCACACGAAGCTATCGGGGACAGATTTAAATCTGTCCCCTTTTTCCGCTGTGGCAACGTTAAATGGATCATAACCTGGGTAGGATATGGACCTGGGTCAGGTGTTTCGTGCCGTCAACAAGTTCATCGGCAGCCTGGTCCAGTAGATGCAACTGGGCCGCCGTCAATATACTGCATACGAGTCCGGCAAACGTCGTATACAGGGCTGTGCCCATGCCTGAACTCATCTGTTTCAGAATGTTCTGCATGGTAGTGACGTCAAAATCAGTCACGTTCACCACGGAACCGAGCATGAGTACAAAACCGATAATCGTACCCAGCAGGCCCAGTTTGATCATGATATCCGTAAAGAACCAGCCCAGGTTATGGGGGTTCTTGAGTCTTGCTTCAAAAACTTCGATCAGTTCCTGGTTGTTTGTCTTAACCGGGTTATTGTCAGACTGCACGTCTCCCGGAGGTGCCGACTTTGACTGGTAAAACAAGTCCAGCAGGTAACGCGTCAACAGGCAGTCGGGGAGTCGTTCTGTGTTATCCATATAGATATCACCGTCCCTGACTGAAAGTTCATGGCGCCGGACCAGCGTATTTACCTTCTCGGAGATATTCAGTTCACGGGAGATAAACCAGACCCGGCGGGCACAATAAATTGTGATAATTACAAACAGCAAGGTGATGACCCAGGATAATTTACTGTTATCACCCAGGTACAGCAACAGGAGCACCTTCTCGTGCAGGGCTATGAACAGTGCGAAACTGATCAGGCTGATCAGCATCAACCACACCAGCAATAAATGATGTTCGCCTTTTTTCATTGTTACTCCCGAATTACTACCCTGGTTCCCAGGGTGATATATTTTTTCAGTTCGTTTATCTCTTCGTTTCTGACGGCAACACAGCCCTCCGTCCAGTTGTGCGCCTCGTGTATCCGGCTCTTCTCGTCAGTGGTCCAGCCAATTCCGTGGATGCCGATATATCCACCCAGTCCGGTGTTCTGCGGCGGCAGGCTGTTCCTCTTGTATGCCTGGATAATCTGTTTGAATTCGGCAGCGGAAATGACCTCATTCCGGTAGCCGCGCCAGGCGTCGAGCGGGTTAGGATAATTTAATTGTATGAAAAAATGAAATTTACTGTTGGTTTTAAAATTGATCGCGCGATATGTACCGATAGGAGTCTTCTTATCTCCTGAGCGTATCTTGTTGCCTTTTCCGCCTCTCCCATGGGATATGTTGTATTTTTTGATGATTTGTTCGTTTTGTTTGACTTCCAGGATACGTTGGGACTTGCTGATCTCGATAGTATACGGTGCAGCGACTGCTACCTGGCAAAGCGCGTAAAGAAGAATTGGAAATAAGTATTTCATGGATATCTGGTGTTCCGGTTATTTTTAAGGTTTCGATGAAGGAAATCAACTGGTTCATATCAACCACGATAGGGTATACTGCAAACCCATGGCCCGCGCGCATAAACGATCTCTCAGTCACTTGTTGCTGGTGCATGAAGTCGCCTTCCTGTTCCTGGTTGCCGTAACCGGCCTGCTCAGCGGCTTGTCAGCGTATTTCTGGCAGAAAACGTCCACGGAGTCCGTGCGCATCAATAATTCCATTTATCTAAGCGAACAGTTACGCGGAGAGTTATACCGGCAATTACAGGAGGTCCCGAGAGCGAGGTGGTCGGGTAATGAAAATGCGCTTGAAGTGTATTATGAATATTCAAGACGCATCGGCCGCCATTTCAACCAGTTGCGGCGCGCATCGTTGACCCGGGATGAAGATGAGGTAATCCAGGGATTACAACTGGCTTACCGCAAGATCCAGATAGACATTTATAAAATCTTTGACAATCCTGAAACCCCGGATCGGGGCGCGAGACCGGACATTCTGGATTTGCGCAATGCCCAGGCGATGTTCAATGAATTCGAGGAGAATTACCTGGACTTGAAGGCGTTGTATACACAACAATTGCGGGAACTGGAACAAACCATTGAGCTGTGGACCAGCTACGCCCCGGTCCTCATTCCCATCGTGTTCCTGGTGGCCGTCATCATTGTCATATTTACCAGCCGGATTATCCGCAACAGCTTCGTCCGGCCTATGGCAACGATCATGGCCGGCGCTACGGAAATCAGCCGCGGCGGCCTCAACCATAAGATTCCGGAGCAGGGTGTGAATGAGGTCGCGGAACTGGCCGGTTCGATCAATCGCATGGCGAGTGAACTGAAAACCAGCCGGGACGCTCTGGTCGAGCACGAGAGACAGGCCGCCCTGGGCAGCCTGGTCCCCGTTGTTGCGCATAACATCCGCAATCCCCTGGCCAGTATCAGGGCTACCGCACAGGTACTGGACGATGTCGAAAACGAGGAAGAGTTGCGGGAAGGCAAACAAGCCATCGTCGACACCATAGACCGCCTGGGGCGCTGGGTAAATGCGCTGGTGTCTTACCTGCATCCGCTGAAACCGGTGTTTGCAGACATCAGTATCGTTTCCCTGCTGGATGCCGCCCTGGAGTTGTTACAGGGGAAACTCGCCGAGAAAGAGATGGTCGTCAGACGGGATTACCAGGATCTGTCAACCACCCTCAAGGTTGATCCCGACCTGATGGAGCAGGCAATTTACGGACTGATGGCTAATGCGATCGAGGCGTCGCCGGATGGGGCTGAACTGCTCATCAGCGCGGCCGAGGATGAGAATAGCATCACCATCGGTATCCGGGACTACGGTCCGGGCCTGCCGTTCCGCCCCGAACCGGGCAACCTGGAACCCGGCCCGTCCACCAAGCGTTTCGGCACCGGGCTGGGAATACCTATTGCGTATAAAATCTGCCAGAGTCACGGCTGGAACCTGGTTTTTGAAGTAATGGAAAATGCGGGCACCCTGGTTAAAATTACTGCCCCTCGTGAGTCAATTCCTAATTCAATAATGTGACATCGGCGTATAATAGCCCGTATGATAATGCACAGCAGTCCACTGGTCACCGAAACCGAGGTGCCCATACTTGAAAAGCACATATTGATCATCGAAGATGAGTCCGTGTTTGCCGCGGCGGTGCGTAAGAGACTGAGGCGCAGCGGGTATAACGCCGAGATTGCCGGTACGCTCGCCGAAGGCGCATCCAGGATCAATGAGAAAACGCCTGACCTGTTGCTGCTGGACATGCGCCTGCCCGACGGCTCGGGCCTGGACTTTCTGGCCAGACTGCAGAATGACAACAATACATTCCCGGTGCTGGTAATGTCCGCCTACGGTGAGATTGAAGATGCGGTTTCGGCAATGAAATCAGGCGCGTCGGACTACCTGAAAAAGCCTATCGACCTTGATGAGTTAATGATCAACGTTGAAAAAGTGCTGGAAAAGGATGAACTGTCACAAAAGCTGACCTATTCCAGCAAGCGCGAACAACATGCCCATGAAGGCGCGGAGTTTCTGGGTAACAGTCCCGCCATCGCCGCCATCAGGCAGCAGATTCTACGCCTGCAACAACTGACCGGCGCCAGTATCCCTCCTACCATACTGATACTGGGAGAAACCGGCACCGGCAAGGACGTAGTAGCCCGGATGCTGCATGCAAACAGCGCCCGCAGGGACAGACCTTTCGTACACGTTGATTGCGCCAGCCTGCCCAAGGATTTGATCGAGGCCGAGTTGTTCGGTCATGAAAAAGGCGCGTTCACCAGTGCCCATGCTGCCCGGACGGGCCTGATCGAAGCTGCGGAAGACGGAGTGCTGTTCATGGATGAAATCGGTGAATTGCCAATGGATTTACAGGCAAAATTACTTGCTGTCCTGGAACGCAGGACCCTGAGGAAAGTCGGCACCACAAAGGAACGATCCGTGGCAGCCTGGATTATAGCCGCCACTAACCGCGACATAGCGGAACTGGTGACACAGGGTGAATTCCGTTCCGATTTGTATTACCGGCTGAATGTGCTGTCGATACCGATCGCGCCATTGCGGGAGCGGGGTGACGACATATTGCTGCTGGCCGTACATTTCATACGGCAAAGCGCCAAACGCTACGGTATAGAATCCGTTACTCTCTCGGCGCAGGCTGAACAGGCTCTCAGGTCGTATCACTGGCCGGGTAACATACGCGAGTTGAAGCACATGATTGAAAGGGCCGTATTACTGTCCGGCGAGGGCGAATTATCGCCGGAGAGTCTGTCCCTGACCGGTCCCGGGCCGGCAGAAGCCCCGATCAACCCTGATTTAACCCTGGATAATGCAGAACTGATGCTAATCAGGAACGCCCTGGAAAAGTGCAGCGGCAATGTTTCGAAAGCAGCCCGGGAACTGGGCATCACCCGCATGGCGCTGCGTTACCGCATAAAAAAACATAACCTTGAGTAACAGGAGATAACTATGAACGACGACACAAAACAGGCAGTCGAGGCAGCCACGTTTCGGCATCTTGTCGATTACCTGCGGCAACATACGGATGTGCAGAACATAGACCTGATGAACCTGGCCGGTTTTTGCCGTAACTGCCTGTCCAAATGGTACCGCGCAGCCGCCGGGGAACGGGGTGTGGAACTGGACTATGAGCAGGCCCGGGAAATCATCTACGGAATGCCCTACGGGGAATGGAAAGATAAACACCAGCAAGAGGCAAGCAAGGAGCAGAAAGATGCCTACGCCGCCCGCCAGGCGGCACAGAATGAGTAGCGGGAGAAGGCCTGAAACCTGTATTTGCTACTTCGGATGCTGTTCCCTCAGTTCCTCTACGGATTCCTTGATCTTTGCCAGCATCCCTGTGAACATGTCGCTGTCATCCAGGGACAGGTCGTTAAACAACTTGTCCAGCAACTCTTCATATTCAAGTTCCATTTCCTTGTATGCTTCTCTCCCTTTGTCGGTCAGGGTGACCACAAAGGAGCGGCGGTCCGTAGGGGTGGGCTCACGTACGACAAAACCGTCTTCCGATAATCTTTCCGCAATCCCGGTCACATTCCCTTTGGATACCATCAGCCAGCGCGACAGTTCACCCATGGTCAGGCCATCCGGGACCCGGTCCAGGGCTGACAATAACTCAAAGCGGGGCAGGGTCATATCGAACTTTTCCCGCAGCATGGTCCGAATCTCCTGTTCGACCATCTGTGTGCACGATACAATCCTCAACCATAACCTTAACCCCTCTTTTTCATGAGGGATGTGTTCCAGTCTTTGTTCGACGATGTGTAAATGATTAGCCATAACAACACATTATATCAGTTTCTCTACCTGGCAGGCATGATATTGCTGCTTCATTCCGCTCTGACTCCCGTTCTTGCCGGGACGCTGGAAGAGGTCAGGGAAAGGGGCAAATTACGTTGCGGCATTGTTGAAAGCAGCCCGGGTTTCAGCAGTATAGATGATTCCGGGCGGAGAATCGGCTTCGACATCGACCATTGCAAGACCATATCGGCTGCCGTATTCGGTGAGATCAGGATCGAATATGTCCCGGTAACACCTCACACTGTTTTTACACTGTTGCAGTCAGGCGGTATTGATATTTTTCCCGATGGCGCCACCTGGTCCTTCGTGCGGGATGTATCGCTGGGCCTTGACTATACTGGGGTCTACCTGTACGCCGGGCAGGGGTTTGTGGTGCGCAAGGACACAGGGGTGGAATCGGTGAGAGACCTGGACGGTGCGACCATCTGTATCGCCCAGGGCACGACCCTGGAGCAGAACATCGCCGACTACTTTGCCGGTAACGGAATGGCTTATACTCCGGTCACCTTTGCGGACATAGACAAGGGATTGCAGGCCTATTATGCCAATCGTTGTGACACATTCACCAATGAGCGCCTTTCTACAGCAGGCCGTATCGCCAACTGGCCGGATCGTGACGATCACCTGATCCTGGACGAGGTTATCTCGAAAGAACCCTTCGCCGCACTGGTGCGCCAGGACGACCCGCGCTGGCGTGATATCGCTCTCTGGTCTTTCAATGTTCGCTTTGCCGCCGAGGAATTGGGCATCAGCCAGGACAATGTCGATGCCGTCCGGAAAAATTCGCAGAATGCCGAAATTCAGCGCTTGCTGGGGTTACACGGCGGGTTTGGAGAGAAACTCGGACTGTCCAATGATTGGGCTTACCACATCATCAAACTTGTGGGGAACTACAATGATCTGTGGGAAAGAAACTTTACCCCGCTGGGTCTGAAGAGGGGATTAAATGCAAGCTGGAAGGACGGGGGTCTGCATTCGGCGCTGCCGTTCAGGTGACAGGCAGCAGATGACACAGGACAGGGGATGCAATGGTTAAACAGGATATTGTTTATCAGGTCGTTCTGCTGGCCGTCATTGCTGCTGTCGTCTACCTGATCGCGGCGACAACGCAGGAAAACCTTACCCGCCTCGGGGTGGATTCCGGCATCGATTTCCTGTGGAAGCGGGCCGGGTTCGAGATCGGGCAGAAACTGATCCCTTACGATGCCAATTCCACTATTGCGCACGCGTTTGTCGTTGCCCTGCTCAATACCTTGCTGCTGGCCGCGGTTTCGATTGTCTGCGCCAGTATCCTGGGGATGGTCATCGGCCTGGCCCGCCTTTCCGACAACTGGTTGGTATCCCGTCTGGCCACTGCCTATATCGAAACATTCCGCAATATTCCCTCCCTGGTACAGATATTCTTCTGGTATTTTGTCGTGCTGCGCACCCTGCCGCGCAGCGATGAGAGTATTGAGTTCTTCAATTGCATCTTTCTCAATAATCGCGGGCTGTTCGTGCCCGCGGTCAGCTTCGGGCAAGGCTGGGTCTGGATAGCGGCGGTATTACTCTTTGCCTGGGCCATGGTGTATTTGCTGCGCAGACAGGAACGGCAGCGGGCCATTGTCCCCGATCGGGTTCAACCTGGAGCCCGCAAGACCAACCTGTTGACGTCATGGAACCTGTTGATCCTGGCTGCCATTGCCGGCGTTTTCGTGTTGCTTGCCGGCGCGCAGGTGGAGATTCCCCGGGAGACCCGTTTCGGCTACCGCGGCGGCATTGTCATGATGCCGGAATTCCTGTCCCTGGTGGTGGGCTTGTCCATGTATAACGCGACCTATATCGGCGAGATCGTCCGTTCGGGATTTGTCTCCATCCCGCGCGGGCAGACTGAGGCCGCCGCTTCACTGGGGCTGTCCCGTTATCACACCATCAGGCTGGTCCTGTTCCCCCAGGCACTGCGCGTCATTATCCCGCCGCTGACCACGGTTTACCTGAACCTGTTCAAGAGCACGTCGCTGGCCGCGGCCATTGCCTATCCCGAGGTGGTGTCTGTGTTTGTAGGAACGGTCAACAACCTGGTGGGGCAACCGGTGTATATCATGGCGATTACCATGACGGTTTACGTGTTTATCTCCCTGTGCATTTCCCTGTTCCTGAACTGGTACAACAGGAAGATCGCCCTGACGGTGGTGTCATGAGCATGAACTGGTTGCGGAATAACCTGTTTTCATCGCCGCTGAATGGCGTACTGACCCTGGCCTGCGTGTGCCTGGTTGTCACGATTGGCGTCCCCCTGGTGAACTGGCTGTTTATTGACGCCTACTGGTCCGGGACCACGCCGGCGGACTGTCCCGACAAGACCGCGGCCTGCTGGCCGTTTATCCGGGTGCGGTTTGACCAGTTCATGTACGGCCTGTATCCGGAGGCGGAACGCTGGCGCATCAACCTCGGTCTGGGTCTGATCATCCTGTCGGCCTTGCCGTTGCTTATTCCCCGGCTCCCCGGTAAACGCTGGTTGATCCCGGTTTTGATTGTTGCCTACCCCTTGATAGGCGTGGGACTGTTCCTGGGTGGGAATTTCGGCCTGGCATATGTCGAGACCGGCAAATGGGGCGGCTTTTTTCTCACCGTGATCACGGCCCTGTTCGTGCTGTCCACTTCCCTGCCGATAGCCGTGTTGCTTGCCCTGGGCAGATGTTCCGCCATCCCCCTGGTACGGGTCTGTTGTGCAACCTGGATTGAGTTATGGCGCAGCGTGCCGGCGCTGGTAGTCCTGTTTGTGGCGATAATCATGTTCCCCCTGTTCATGCCGGAAGGTCTGAAAATAGACAAACTGCTGCGTGCGCTCGGCGCGCTGACCATATTGATGTCCTGTTACATGGCCGAGGCGATACGCGGCGCACTGCAGTCCATCCCTAAAGGGCAGTTTGAGGCTGCAGAAGCGCTGGGGCTGGGATATTGGCGGCGTACCTTCCTGGTAATCCTGCCCCAGGCCTTTCCCGTGGCGCTGCCGCAGATCACGAGCAACTTCATCGGTTTGTTTAAGGAAACTACCGTTTTGTTGATCATCGGCCTGTTTGACCTCTTGGGAATGGTGCAGAATGCCGCTTCCGACCCTGCCTGGTTAAGTCCGGGTGTCAGCGCCACGGGTTACCTGTTTGTGGCCTTGTTTTTCTGGCTGTTCTGCTTCAGTCTGTCGAGGTACAGCGCCTGGCTCGAAAAGAGGTCATTACTCTACAAAACTCAATGAACAGTGAACGTAAACTACCATTTCCCAGGTCATCCGTCGCCTCGATGCCCCCGGCCAGACCGGGCAAAATCCCGCCGGACAGGTCTGACGGATTGATAAGGCTGTCTCATAACGAATCCTCCTACGGTCCAAGTCCGCAGGCAGTGGCGGCTTACCGGTCTGCCGGCGGGCAACTGAACCGTTATCCGGACGGCGCCCAGCACGGGTTACGCCAGGCCCTGGCAGAAGCCCATAAGCTGGATATCGGCAGGATTATCTGCGGAAACGGTTCGGAAGAACTGCTTGGGTTGCTTATACGCGCCTACCTGGCAGAAGGGGATGATCTGCTGTTGACGGAAGATCATTTCAGCATGTGTTCGATTTACGGCAGGACGCAGGGAGTGAACATTATCCCGGTCCCCGTGAATGATTACCGGATCGACATTGCAACGGTCCTGGAGCGGATTTCAGCCGGCACCCGGATGGTCATCATCGCCAATCCCAATGTGCCCGCGGGTACCTGCCTGAGGGGGGAGGAAGTCCGGGAACTCCATAGCGGACTGCCCGGAGACGTCCTGCTGGTCATTGATGGCGCTTACATGGAATACGCTGCGCCTGCTGTCGCCGCTGCCTGTATGGACCTGGTTGGCGCATCTGAAAACGTTGTAATGACCCGGACGTTTTCGAAGATTTACGGCCTTGCCGGGCTAAGGATCGGCTGGGCCTATTGTCCGATGCACGTGATTGATGTCCTGCAGCGTATCCGCTCACCGTTCAATACCAATGCTGCAGCGCTTGCCGCAGCCACCGCCGCCATCCGTGACGTCGAATATATCAATACCCTGCGCGACAGGAATGCCGGCTCACTCAGACAGATTAGCGCAGCATTGGCTGACGCGGGACTTCGGGTTATCCCCGGTGTCGCCAATTTCTATCTTGCAGATTTTACCGGCAGTGAAAGTAAAAATGCCGCCGATGCCGCCGATTACCTTCAGTCAAGAAATATCATGCCAAGACCGGTCGACCGAACTGACACCAGGGATGTCCTGCGTGTTACGGTAGGGAACGACATTGAAAATGATGCAGTCATTACAGCCTTGATTGAATATATGTCAAAACCGTAACCGGCTTGATTTATATGCAATACCATTCCTGCGGAAGCAGGAATCCACAAAGGGGGTTCCTGCTTCCGCAGGAACGACGGGTGGTCGCAGGAACGACGGCGAAGGGATCACAAACCCCTGTTGCGGGGCAGCAGGATATAGGGCCAGGGGCTAGGCATTCCGGCGCTGGGCATTTCGATCAACACGGGGCCGGTCTCTTTGAATGCCTGTTGCAGGGCCTTTCGTAACTGCTCCGGCGTTTCCGCACGGAAACCCGGGGCGCCGAAGCTTTCCGCAAAGCGCACGAAATCCGGATTACATAAATCCGAACCGATGACGTTTCCTCCGAATTGTTGCTGCTGGGCCCGTTGAACGTTGCCGTAGGAATGGTTGTTGAATACGATATTGACCAGGTTCAACCGGTATTTCACCGCGGTCGCCATTTCTGTTGCCTGGTACATAAAACCGCCGTCCCCGCCCAGTACCACCACTTTCCTGTCGGGGTGGGCTACCTGCACTCCCAGGGCGGTCGCATAGCCGTACCCCAGGTTCCCCTGGTAGCCGCTGCTGATGAAATGCCGGGGCCGGTACACCGGGAAACCGTACCACGAAGCATATCCCACCTGCGTGACCTCATCCACCAGGAAGCCGTCCTCCGGCAATTCCTCCCGGATTACTTTTAAAATCTGCATTTGCGGCCCCACGTCCCGCTCGAAATTATCGAACATGCGCGCTTTCAGGCCGGTCAGTTCCTCCTTGCGTGATCGCCTGGCAACACCATGGCGCTCAAGGGCCGCAGCCAGGTTCGCCAGGGCAGATTTTGCATCTGCAACAATGCCGATTTCCGGCCTGGCAATTTGCGCTATCTGCGCGGCATCGATATCGACACGGATGATTTTCAATTCACCGTCAAGCCCCCATTGCAGTTGCGGATTGTCCAGTCTCGTTCCAGCGGCCAGGACCACGTCAGCGTTGGCCCAGAGCTGGTGTCCGGCGCTATAGGGCTGGCTGAGATAATGCCGGTCATCCATGATTCCCTTGCCGCTCCACAGGGTAGAGCAGGGCGCTTGCAGGATTTCTGCCACCTGTTTCAGCTCCGTGCCGGCATCCACGCAACCATGGCCGATTATGATTAACGGATTCTTTGCCTTGCCGAGCAGGCGGGCTGCCGCCTCGATCAGGTCGGGGTCGGCCCGGGGAGGTTCCGGGTCAGGGGACGGGGGAAGCAGTTCCATGTCCTGCTGCATACCCATGATATCCGGCGCCATCTCCAGGGCGACGGGACGCGGGCGCCCGGAGTTCATCTCCCGGAATGCCTTGTTGACCAGGCGCGGGGCATCGGCCGGTTTTTCTATGCGTTCCGCCCATTTTGTCAGGTGCCCCAGGAGACCCAGCTGGTCCGGTATCTCGTGCAGAAAGCCGACACCCTTGTCTATCCAGGCCGAGGGAATTTGGCCGGCCAGGCACAGCACCCGTTCATTCCCTGCATAAGCCGTGCACAGGGCAGATGTAGTATTGAGGATGCCCGGGCCCGGCACCACGGTGTAAACGCCCACCCTGCCGCTGGAGCGCGCATAGCCGTAAGCCATGTAGGCAATGCCCTGTTCGTGGCGAGAGTTGATAATCCTGAGGGAGTCGCCTTCGTTATATATGGCATCGAACAGGTGGTAGGTTTGTCCCCCCGGCAGGCCGAAGACTGTATCGACATCGTACCGGCGTACGGATTTGATAAGCGCTTCGGCGCCGGTCATCTTGCTCATTTAATATTTCTCCTTATATCGTTTTTATAATTCGTTTTGTTGCTAATGATACGGCAGTGGTTTATAAATTTCCTGTTTAGCCGCTTTATCAAACTCTTTACTGAAACGGGAGGAGAGAATATGTCCGTAATTCTGATCACAGGCGCCAGTAGTGGATTCGGCAGGTTAACCGCATTAGCGTTCGCCCGCCAGGGTGATGCGGTATATGCAACAATGCGTGATCCTGAACAAGGACATGGGCTGCAGGATGCGGCCTCGGCAAACAACCTCCGGATGAACCTGCTTAAACTTGATGTGACCGACACCCAGACAATCCACGCTGTCGTAAAACATGTCCTGGCAGCGGAAGGAGGTATAGACGTGCTGGTGAATAATGCGGGAATTCATATTCCGGGTGCTCTGGAAGATATGCCTGAAGCCGATTTGCGTCGTGTGATGGATACCAATTTTTTTGGCGTAATCAATGTGACACGCGCGGTATTACCCGCGATGCGTAAAAAAAATTCAGGCCGGATAATCATGATGTCATCTGTAGGTGGAATGATAAGCCGTGCTACAGATTCGATATATTGTGCCAGTAAGTGGGCCCTGGAAGGGATGTCGGAAGGGTTGCGTTATGAAGTGGCGAGATTCGGGATCAGTGTATCCGTGATTGAACCCGGCGTATTCCGTACGGAAATAGGAAGCAAATACAAGGTGTCGCCTGATTATCCGCAGGCCTCGCCTTACTCCAAGTTACTTGAATTTCGTGTCGGCAAGGTGGTTGAGGACTGCAAAAACGGCGATGATCCGCAACTGGTAGCCGATTTGATCGTCAGTGTTGCAAAACAGGACAACCCGGAATTTCGTTATGTCGCCGGACAACAGGCAGAAAAATTCCTGCCGGAATTAAAACACATGGATGCATATGAACGGCATGACTTAATACGGAGTGCGGCAGCTATAGACTGGTGGCTGGAGGGTAGGGCCCCACCCTGAAACGGCTGAATGATATTTAAGGAAGCTCTGATCAAGTCCGTCCGGGACTTGTCAGAGCACATCCCTGTACCGTAGGAACCTCTGACTTAATCAGAGGTTCCTTAATTACAGTGCGGTTATCACCGATTTCAGTTCGGTATATTGCTCAATTCCTTCCCAGCCGAGTTCCCGGCCCCAGCCGGATTGTTTATAACCGCCGAACGGAACGGACGGGTCCGGGATTCCATGGGCATTAATCCACAATAGCCCTGCTTTAATGTCTGCGGCGAGCCGGTGAGCCCGGTTTATGTCTTTAGTCCAGATACTGGCTGCAAGACCATAACTGGTATCATTGGCCAGGTTTTTCAAATCTGAAAGATCATCGACGCGCATCACCGATAGCACAGGACCGAATATTTCCTCCCGGAGAATTTTCATTTCATGTGAAGTATTTGCAAAGACAGTGGGTTCGAGAAAATAGCCCTGTGTGCCGATTCGTTTGCCTCCGGTCACCAGTTCACCCCCTTCCTTGCAACCGCTGTCAATATAACGACTGACACGGTCCAGTTGCTTTGCAGAGATCAATGGTCCCATATCCGTATCAGGTGACATACCCGGACCGACCTGGATGTTTTCAGCGAAATCGACAATACCCTGTAAAACACGATCATAAATTGCTTTTTCCACGTAAAGGCGTGAACCGGCAATGCATACCTGGCCGGCATTATTGAATATCGCCTGTGCAGTGCCTGGTACGGTATGTTCGAGATCTGCATCGGCAAATACAAACATGGGGGACTTGCCGCCAAGCTCCAGTGATACTTTTTTCAGGTTGCCCGCGGCGGACTGGAGAATTTTTCTGCCGACCTCGGTTGAGCCGGTAAATGCAATCTTGTCGATACCGCTATGACGACTGATTGCCTCACCGGCACTTTCTCCCAGGCCGGGGACAATATTGACCACACCCGCCGGCAGGCCGGCTTCGAGAAACAGTTCACCAAGTTTCAATGCGGTCAACGGTGTTTCTTCGGACGGCTTGAAAACGGAGGTACATCCGGCTGCCAATGCGGGTGCAAGTTTCCAGGAAGCCGCTGTTACGGGACCGTTCCATGGGACTATCTGGCCTACAACTCCTACCGGCTCATATTGTGTGTAGGCGTGAAACTGCCTCCCTGCCACTGATAATTGCGGTGTTTTGCCTTCGATTTTGTTACTCCAACCGCCATAGTATCGAAAGGTCCTGGCGGCAAAAGGTATATCACCGTTTTTCGCGGCAAGATAGGGCTTGCCGTTTTCCAGGGTAGTCAATTCAGCCAGCGTGTCGGTGTTCTGTTCGATCAGATCGGCAATTCGCCAAAGCAGTTGCCCGCGCTCCGTCGGTGTCATGCCATTCCATTCCGGACTTTCAAACGCCGCGCGCGCCGCTGCAACGGCACGATCTATATCATCAGCAGCGGCCACAAAAACCCTGGCAAAAGGCCGGCCGGTCGCGGGATTAATTACGTCGAGAACGTCTTTATTGGTCGACTCGACCCAGTTTCCCCCGATCAGCATAGGCCGGGCTGTCTGCAGAAACTGATTAACTTCCTCGTTTGGCGAGAATATGCCGGCCATCACAGTTCATCTTCCGCCAGGCCAAAATCTTCCAGCATGACATTGGCGGTTACCATACCCATTGCCGTTATGCCTCCGCCGGGATGGCAGGACGCGCCGGTCATATACAGGTTTTTGATCGGCGAACGGTATTGGGAGTATCCTGGTACCGGCCTGAAATAACCGGATTGCGCCAGCGTCCTTTCTCCACCATTAGTAGTGCCGCCGACAAGGCAGGGATTCGCCATCTCGATTGTTTCAGGTGTGTCAATGTAGTAGCCAAGAATATTGCTGTCATCCATATTGCCGGTATATTGTCTGAACCTGGTGAGTAATGTATCGGCAAAACTCTCCTTTATCTCGTCCCATTGCCGACCCTCGGCCAGTTTATTTGGCACGAAGGTATCGAGAATCAGGGTATGTTTTCCATCCGGGGCACGGCCTGGATCGAGTATAGTCCAGCATGCCGCCCAGACAAACGGGTTAGCGGGCGGTAACCCCAGGGCAATGTCGGAATACTGATCCTGCAGCGCATCCGTTGACAAAAAGATCCTTTGAAAAGACGTTTTTTCCATTTCCATGCCATTCAGGAATTCCGGCGCTGCATTAATCGCATAGTGCACGCGGAATACGCCGATGTTACCGAAGGAAAACCCTTTGACCATGGATATAAAGTCACTGTGAAGTATCCCGTCATCAACCAGGTGTAAAAAACTTTGCCTTGGGTCAAGTGACGTTACCGTGGCCATTCCAGCCAGAATTTCACTGCCGTCTTCCAGCTTCAAGCCTTTGGCTTCATTGTTGCGGACAATAAATTTATCTACCGGCGCATCGACTGCTACCCTGCCGCCATGTGCTTTAACGTATCGGGCAAGGGCTTCGGCCAGCACCTGGCTGCCACCTTCAGGAATTGACTGACCATAGACATGGATGCCGGGGATCATAATATAAAAAGTCTGCCCAACTGCCTCCTGTTCCGGTGTAATCTGCGGAGCTATTGCCCAACCGAGAATAAAATTCCGTACATGAGGGTTTTCAAAATTTTCCGATACGTATGCCTTCGCACTGAGATTGTAATTTCTCAGCATCTTCAATCCTTCCGGACTGTTCTCCATTACCGCCGGCAGAAAGCTCGGCGGAGACGGCGGAGAAAACATCCCCTTGATAAAACCATCCTTTATTTCAATAAAACCATCGAATATCTCGCGGTAACGCCGTGCATCTTTCTTTGAATATTCTGCGATACTGTCACAGGTCTTGTTGATATCCTTGTACACAATAATACCCGGGCCGTCTTTATTGGGATGTCCGGTGATGTGGTCGGACGCATAGATATATTTCAGGCCATACTGCGCAAGTTCAGGTTCCAGTTTTTTAAAATAAGGGTTGGCATGAATCCAGACATGGCTTGACCCGAACAGGTCGTGCTTGAATCCGGGCAATGTGACTTCTTTTGTCATGGTGGCGCCACCGACACAGTGATTCCTTTCTGCAACAAAAACCTTCAAACCGGCTTTTGACAATTGCGCGGCACAGGCCAGGGCATTATGACCCCCGCCTGCGATCGCTACATCGAAGTCATATGTATCAGTCATTGTTTAATATAATGATAATAATCACTAATTTGCCTGTATTATGGCTATAGTTTTGCTGACAGGGCAACCATTGTATGTCTGAGTATGACATTGTACTAGTGGGGGGTGGCCACAATTCGCTGGCCTGTGCTGCAGTATTGTCAAAGGCAGGACTCAAGGTGCTGGTTGCTGAACGTAATGCATGGCTGGGCGGCGGCGCAGTCACACAGGAGCTTACCCTTCCCGGATTTAAATCTGATTTATTCGGGTCAAACCACGTCTGGATCCACGCAAATCCGCAAATCAGTGATTTACTGCCGGAGTTGGAGCAGTATGGGCTCAAGTACCTGTGGGCGGATGACGAAATCATGGGCCATCCCATGCAGGAAGGTCCGGGTATCGTTGTATTCAGGGACGTGGACAAAACCTGCGATAGTATTGCTGAGTATTCCAGGAAAGACGCAGCTCGATATCGCGATATACACGACGGATTCGTCGAGATTAAAGATGGATTTGTAAAAAATATGTTCTCGCCACCTGTTCCCCCAAGTTACATGCCGGCAAGCATGGAGAAAAATCCTGACGGGCTGAAAATGTTACGTAACTACAACCTCAGCGCCAGGGCATTTGTCATGGAAAACTTTGAAAACCCGAATGTTCAGGCCTTTTTAATCAGTTGGGCGCTCGGGCCAAATATCAAACCAACCCAGCAAGGGGCGGGTTCGATTTTTTATATCATGATTCCGGCTATTCATGTTTACGGACAGGCAATTCCTGAAGGTGGAAGTATGGAACTGCCCAAAGCACTGGCCAGGTATGTCGAAGCCCATGGTGGCAACGTCCTGACCAACTCTCCCGTATCCCGGATCATCATTCGTGACGGACAGGCAAAAGCGATACGACTCGAAGATAATACCGAGATTCATGCAAGGAAGGCAGTGGTTACCACGCTGGAGCCTAAACAGACTTTTCTGCGCCTGGTCGACAGGGCACACCTGGAAGATGATTTTATCCGTATGGTGGAAAATTTTGCATTTGGCGACGTGGCCTCATTTCGCGTCCACTTTGCGCTGCGTGAAGCGCCGGAATTTATTGGTGATGAATTATTGAGCAAGGCCCCGTTTCAACGAACAATTGTGCCTCTTCAGGAAATAGACAGGCATTTTGCAAACATCTCGGTCGGTGCGGCGCCCGCTGGTCCGCCGGTCCACTGTCATTGCTGGACACTGCGTGACCCGACGCGTGCGCCGGAAGGAAAACACACATTTATGATTGATACATTCGTGCCGAGTAAACTGCGCGACAGAGACTGGTCAGATTACAAATCGGAATATTCGGAAGAGTTGCTCAAAACGCTGCGCAGGTTTTCAACCAATATGTCAGATGGCAATATCATGGCGCAATATCCGCATTCGCCTGATGATATGGAGGCGCTTAATCCGTGTTTTGTCGGTGGAGTGCCCTCCGGCGGAGAACGGACGATTGCGCAACTTGGTTATTTCCGCCCGTTTCCGGGATATTCTCAATATCGCTCACCAATCAGGAACCTGTACATGGCCGGACCCTCCTGTCATCCAGGTGGCGGTATCAGCGGTATGGGAGTAATCACTGCCAATATCATGTTAAAAGATTTCGGACTGGTTGATGACGATGATCTTTAATGGAAAGCTCTCAATAAAACATCTGACCGGTATGTTGCTGTCAATCAGTGTGTTTATGAATTACGCCCATGCCGCAGACACGTTGAATGAAATCTTGTCCCGGGGCTATCTGCGTTGCGGTATTACCGAATCAGGCCCCGGCTTCAGTTATATCAATGACGATGGAGAGCGTGTTGGTTTTGAAATTGACCATTGCAAGACAATGGCAGCGGCGGTATTTGGAAAACTTGAACTTGAGTATGTAATTGTCACACCGCAAACCGCGTTTACCTTGTTACAATCCGGTGGTATTGATATTTTTCCTGCAGGCGCAACGCTCTCTTTTTTGCGTGATACCAGGATGGGGCTGGATTTTGCCGGTGTGTACTATTATGGCGGACAGGGATTTATGGTCAGAAAAGATAGTGGCGTCAACAACGTGGTTGAACTGGAGAATGCTACAATTTGCATTACCCAGGGCACTACCCTGGAACAAAATACGGCAGATTATTTCGGTGCGCGCCGGTTAAAATATGAGCCGGTCACATTTACCAGTGTCGAAAAGGCAATGGAGGCATACCATACCGACCGGTGTGACGCGGTTACCATGCAGCGGGCGGCGCTCGCCGCCCGTTTGGCATCGATGCCGGACCGAAACGAACATGTCATTCTGTCCGAAATGATATCCAAAGAACCGCAAGGCGCCCTGGTGCGTCAGGGTGACCCGCGCTGGCGGGATATTTCTTTCTGGTCCTTCAACGTTCGCCTTGCCGCAGAGGAACTGGGCATTAACCAGGAGAATGTGACGGAAATCAGGGAGAATTCAGAAAATCCGGAAGTACAGAGGTTGTTGGGCGTATATGATAATTTTGGTGAGACCCTCGGCCTCAATAATGATTGGGCCTATAACATTATCTACCTGGTGGGAAATTACCAGGATATCTGGCAACGTAACCTGGCACCCGTCGGTCTTGAGCGGGGACCAAATGCATTGTGGGCGGATGGCGGGATAATGATCGCTTTACCATTCAGGTGAACGCAGCATGAAACTATACGGTACGGCTGCATCACCGTTTGTTGCCCGGGTGCGGATCCAGATATACAGAAAGAAATTGCCGGTTGAAATTCTGGCGGAAATGGAAACGGCGATACGGGCACGATAGGCGCTTCATTCTTATGAAAAAATCATGACCAGGATTACCGGGGCCAGAACCGTAGATTTGAGGTTCCCCACTTCGCGTCATGCGGACGGCTCTGATGCGATGAACCCGGACCCGGATTATTCAGCGGCCTATGTGGTTCTGGAAACGGACCAGGCCGGCCTGGAAGGGTGCGGGATGACCTTTACCATCGGCCGCGGCACTGATCTCTGCGTTGCCGCGATCGATTTGTTGTTGCCGCGTGTCGTCGGAAAAAAGCTGGATGCCATCACCGGCGACATGGCTGGGTTTTGGCGTGAGATCACGGGAGATAGCCACCTGCGCTGGTTGGGCCCGGAAAAAGGCATCATTCATATGAGTACCGCGGCTGTTGTAAACGCCGTCTGGGACCTTTGGGCAAAGGCTGAGAACAAACCGTTATGGAAACTGCTCTCGGACATGAGTTCGGAGCAACTTGTGTCATGTATCGATTTTCGCTATATCACGGATGCTCTGACCCCGGAACAGGCGCTGGCTATCCTGGATGACAATAACGAGGGGCGCGCCCGGCGGGAAGCGTTTCTGTTGAGGAACGGTTATCCGGCCTACACGACTTCCGCCGGCTGGCTGGGTTATGTTGATGACAAGCTCAGGGCGTTGTGCCGCCAATGTGTCGAGCAGGGCTGGTCGTACATGAAATTCAAGGTGGGAGGAGACCTTGACGATGACCGGCGCAGGCTTGCCATTGTCAGGGAAACTGTTGGTGATGGTATGCATATCATGATTGATGCAAACCAGGTATGGGACGTTGAGCAGGCTATCCGGTGGGTGAATGAACTCGCGGAATTTCGACCGTTATTTATTGAAGAACCGACCAACCCGGACGATGTGCTCGGCCACAGGAAGATACGGGAGAACGTCAGGCCGACAGGCGTCGCAACGGGAGAAAATTGCCATAACCGGGTTATGTTCAAGCAGTTTTTCCAGGCACAGGCAATTGATTACTGTCAACTGGACAGTTGCCGCCTGGGAGGGGTAAACGAGGTGCTGGCAGTACTGCTGCTGGCGGCGAAATACCAGGTGCCGGTCTGGCCGCATGCCGGGGGGGTCGGTCTGTGCGAATACGTCCAACACCTGTCCATGGTCGATTTTCTACGCATATCCGGCACCATGGAGAACCGGGTGATTGAATACGTCGATCACCTGCATGAACATTTTTTGCATCCCTGTATCATCCGGGAAGGGAACTACGTGGCGCCTGCCGCGCCGGGTTACAGCATACAGGTGCACAGCAAAAGCCTGGAAGATTATGCGTACCCGTACGGAAAAATGTGGAATTTGTCGTGAATCGGCTAATGGCGCAGGATCTGGCTCAGGAACTCTTTGAGCCGCGCTGACGAGGGGTTGTTAAAGAAGCTTTCCGGGTTGTTTACCTCTATAATCCGGCCTTCATCCATAAAGATTATCCGGTTTGCCACCTGGCGGGCAAAGCCCATTTCATGGGTTACGCATAACATGGTCATGCCGGAGGCAGCCAGTCCCGTCATGGTCTCCAGCACCTCGCCGATCATTTCCGGGTCCAGTGCGGACGTAGGTTCATCGAAGAGCATGATCTTGGGCTTCATGCACAGCGCCCGGGCGATAGCTACCCGCTGTTGCTGGCCGCCTGACAACTGTGCCGGGAATTTGTCGGTGTATTCCTGCATCTTGACCCTGCCCAGGTAATGCATGGCCGTTTCATGCGCCTCTTTTTCACTGAGATTCCGTACCCGGACGGGGGGCCAGGACCAGGTTTTCCATTACGGTCAAATGAGGGAACAGGTTGAACTGCTGGAATACCATGCCTACATCTTCCCGCACGGCGCGGGTATCCTTGTTGTCGTTCAGGGTTGTGCCCTGGACCGCCAGCGAGCCTGACTGGTAGCTTTCCAACGCGTTGATACAGCGGATAAGGGTGGATTTGCCGGAACCGGACGGCCCGCAGATGACGATCTTCTCGCCGGCCCTGACCTGCAGGCTGATGTCTTTCAGCACGTGGAATTCGCCGTACCACTTGTTCAGGTTATCGATATGGATAATATCGGCAACAACGCCGGGTTTGGTGTCGGTCGTTTTCATTGGTCATACCGGAACATAATGTATACTCAACTCAACTGGTCCCGGGAGATGGCTTAAATCATACTCCCAATATCGATCGAATAGCAAAAGAAGGAGCAATCTTCTGGACACAGCCGGACTGGTAGTGCGTCAGGTGTTATCCTTTTTCACTCCACCATTCGGTGCCGGATACCTGACGCAAAAAAGCATCCCGTTCAGAATCAGTTTGCCCAAGCATCGTGTTGAGAACTTTTTTTGCAACATCGCCCGCCGGCCAACGGAGCTGTGTCCCGTCTGAATTAACAATATCGACTAACAGCTTTCCTATGGTTTCCGGGTCCGGTGCAGTCGGGATACGATCCTTTAACGCCTGGTGTCTGTATTCAACAAGTTGGCGATAGGGTGAAGCGTGCGGGTAATAATCCGGTAATAAGGATTTTTCCGGTATGCTGCTTGAAAAAATTCCGGTGGCGTACAAGCCTGCTTCAACCAGGGCCAGTTTAATACCCCAACGATCAACTTCATGCCGTAATGCTTCAGTTGCTCCTTCCAGGCCAAATTTACTGGCGCTGTAGACGACATCACCCGGCAAACCTGCAATACCTGAAAGCGAGCTGATCATGATGATATAGCCGTTTTTTTGTTTCCGCATATACGGGAGCACGGCGCGGGTCAGCAAAAGTGGGCCGAACAGATTTGTTTCAATAACTTCACGGAGCATCTCTTCAGACAAATCTTCAAGTGCTCCGGCGCGCAAAATACCCGCATTATTTACCAGGACGTCTATGGATCCTGTTTCGTCCAGAATTTCTTCAAAAAGAGATGTAAAAAAAACCGGCTGAGTAACATCCAGTTGTCTGATACGTATTTTGAGTCCTTCGTGTTCAGCAGCATTCCGCAACGCTTCAGCCTTGTCCAGGTTTCTCATGGTGGCATACACGGTATCCCCGTTCCGGGCAAATGCCAGTGCCCCTTCCAGACCAAAACCACTACTACTGCCTGTCAGTATAATTGTAGACATATATCAGTCCTGGTTAATGTACGGTGTAAGTAAGCAATTTCTTGTACAAAATTGTGCTTTTCCAGGTCAGCTTCCATTTATTATAAATTGTTGTAAAACTGTGACATTCAATATTACTGTAGTCAACAAAGCCTTGACAGAAATATAATTTATGCTTAAAGTAATCTAACGGTTTTATCAGCCACATTCGATTGTGAGAATGGAGGCTGGTAGCGTTGAAAAAACATGCATTAACAATAAGTATGAATCTTTCAAGAGGGTCCAGATGAAAATCAAAAATTGTTTATTTGCCGCGCTGGCAGCATCCATTGCTATCCCCGTCTACTCCCAGGGAACGTTGGAGGAAATTGTTGTAACGGCACAACGCAGGGAACAGAGTCTCCAGGATGTACCTGTCAGTGTTACTGCATTCACCGGGGATACACTCGAAAACCTGAAGATTACTGAAGCTTCCCAGTATTTACAGATGACGCCGAACGTCAGTTACACCGAGGATGGGCAAGTCGGCGCCCGCGGTATCAGTATCGCAATGCGCGGTGTGAGTAACGTCAACACGGACGAAAGCGCGTTCATCCAGTCGATCGGCGTTTACCTGGACGAGTTCAGTATATCGGCAGTTGCCAATGGAACGGCGAACCCGCAATTGCTGGACCTCGAACGGGTGGAAGTGCTGCGCGGGCCACAGGGTACTTATTTCGGTCGTAACTCGGTAGGGGGCGCACTGAATATTCAAACCAAACGGCCAGGTGACGAATTCGGCTATAAAATCTTAGCCGGCGGGCATGGTTATGAGACGACAGGCTCCCAGTGGAATGCCGGAGCGATCGTGAACGTGCCCTTCAGCGACAATTTCAAGGCGAGAGCGGTGCTCTTTTATGAGGATAATTCCGGCATTGTGAAAAACATCGTCCCCGATGGCGGAGATAGTGGTCATGACTTTGTGATGGGCCGTATTAATGCCGAATTTACCCCTTCGGATGCGACGAGTATAAATGTCACGTTCATGCGCACGGTTGAAGAACAAGGCCTTGATGAAACGGTACCGGCCGGCGTCTGGGATACCGATACGGTCGCCACTTTCGGTCTTAACAGGCCGGACGGGGCAACTTTCAACACCGCCCAGGATGACGGCACGGGTTTCTGGCCCCATAACCGTGACAAGGTGGCGCATTCGGCAATCGGCGAGCGCAACGACAACAGTTCAACTATCAGCATTATCAATGTATCCCATCAATTAACGGATGAAATCACCATCAAGTCGATTACCGGTCGAATCGATACAGAAAATGAAAAGATATTCGACAATGACCTGGTGCCTGAAGACCTGGTGAATCGTTACCAGTCAAGGGAAGCCGAGTCCTGGAGTACCGAGTTGAGGGTTGAGTTTTCCAATGAACAGTTCGACTGGGTTAGCGGATTTCTGTACGCGGAGGACAGGATAGAGGATGTCCCGCTGGAGGGCACTCCCGGTGGTGGTATCGGCGTTGTTACCGGTGTGACTACGGCCGTGGACGGTGGTGAATTTCTCGGACCGGTACCGGGTGGAAACCCCAATGCGCCAATAGTAATGCCGGGTGTGGTGGATTTTGCTCTGACGGGAGCGCTTCCACCTTTGTTTGATTTATCTGGTGGCGCAGTTCCGGGAGGTCTTCATCTCTGGCATTTCGTAGGTGGTGGCACACCTGACGGGCAACCACCGCTTTGCTTGGGTTGTGGTCTGAGGAAATTGCACAATGACAGTTGGTCAATATTCTCCGATATCACCTGGCATGCCACCGAACAACTGGACCTGACGGTTGGTTTTCGTTACACGGAAGATGACATATCGGCAAGCACCAGGAGGATTGGATTGGTCCGGAAACCGAGACTTGCGGATATGCCGGTATTTTCAAATGGCGACACCTTCGATGATTTTACCCCGCGCTTCTCCGTCGGCTGGCAGGCGACCGACGATATGAGGTTGTATGGCACCGTGTCGAGAGGCTACAAGGCAGGGGGGTATACGCTTGATTTCAATTCGGCCGACGGGGCGCCCAACAGAGGAATAGTCAATGAGAAATTTGACGAAGAGACACTCTGGAATTACGAGATAGGTCTCAGGTCGGAATGGCTGGACCGCAGACTGAGGCTGAATATTTCAGCATTTTATCTCGAATGGGATAACCTGCAGTTACAGACATTTTTCTTCACGGTACCTGGTGACGCCACATCAAATATTCAGAAGACCATCAACGTGGGTGAAGCGGAGGCAAAAGGCTTCGAAGTGGAACTGGCCGCTGCCCCTGCTGAACGCTTCCTGATCACCGCAGGGCTGGGTTACGCCGATACGGAAATAAACAGTGATGACTATGCAAGTATCAGCGGGAACCTGAGGGTATCTCTGAAAGACCATCCCTTGCCCCGTTCCCCAGAGTGGACCTGGAATATGGCGGCGGAATACAGTTGGCCCTGGGACGGTAACGAGATGTATATCCGCGGTGAGTGGATTTACCGGGACAGCCAGTTCTCCACTATCGAAGATGTCACTTATCGTCAGACCAGCGGCGTGGCCGTGCCTGGTAACCCGTTATTGCCGGCTACCGGAGATAACGTCATAGCAGTTATACCGGATCGTTCGGACGGTTTTCCGTTTCGTTCACCGGATTATCACCTGGTCAATATCAGGGCCGGAGCTATCATCAATGAAACCTGGGAGTTCAACGTCTACGTGAATAACGTATTTGACGAGGAATATTATACGGGTACGGGCGAGAACTTCGGGTTGAGCGGATTCCGGTTGCGTCCGCATCCGCGCTATTTCGGCGGCGGTGTCAGTTACAGTTTTGGCGGTATCTGATACCTGCGCATCGTTTAATATTCAGCCCTTACCGGCATGACGGCCGGTAAGGGTTTTTTTCGCGGCTATGGAAGCTGAGACCATTATTTCATCCCGGAGAATTCAATGAATAGAATAATCGCGACATTGGTTTTCCTGTGTATGCCGCACGTATTCTGTATTGCTCAGGAACGATCAAACATGAACACTGAAATTGATCAACACTCTTATCGTTTAGGCGGCCTGTCAACCTTCGCGGAAATGGTCAGAGTCGGCGTCAAAACCCTCGCCCTGAGCGCGGCCATGACGCCCGATGAAATGAATGATTTCGTGGGTGGTGCAGAGCGCATCGCTCAGGAAGAAGGCGTAATGCTCTATCGCGAGACGGATTTGATCGTCACCGACCTGTTCCCTGCCGACGTCGCTGAAGGCAAGCATGTGCTGTTGATCTACCAAGGCACAACCCTGGATGAGTACCTGGCGCTTAAGAAGAGAATATCTGAATTAGTGGAAACAGGTTCTTATGCGGGTGAGGCGCGCCGGGACATAGCCAGAGAGTTCGGGAAACTGCTCAGTTATCCCGATGCTGTTGTCGAAAAGATGATAGATAAAAACCTCGGGACGTCCACGCGCTGATAGCAGTCGTTCAACTCACTATCGGATACGTTTGCTGTCATGGAATCGGCAGGTACAGGGAGAACGGATTATCAGCAAAGGCAATAAATCCAAAATGCTCATAAAATGATTTTGCTTTTGTGTCCTTGGCGTCTGCGATCAGGGCGTATGCGGCCACTTCTCGTCTTGCCCGCAGACAGCGGTCTACCGCGCAACCCAGTAAGCGTTTCCCCATACCCCGGCCCTGGATATTTTGTCGAAGCGCGAACCGTCCCATACGAAAACAAGGGACAGGGTAGCGTGGTAGATGCTTTCTTTCCGGCTCTGATATCTGGTCTATCTCAATATGGGCAGCGCTCAGCGTGTAATAGCCGAGGACCTCGGCCGGCTTATCGGTATCAACCAGAACATAGAGTTGAGATAGATTACGCCTGCGGTCCTGAGTCGCATATCGCGTAAGATAATCGTTCAGTTGGGGCGTTCCACAATCAAAATCGGCACAGTTATGGAGTTGGGAATCAAGCGGCTGTTCTTCAAGCACGATTTACGTCCTTGCGTGCCGTAGCCAGCGCTTCCTGCAGGGGCTTGTTGGGAGTAAAAGCCTGGTTTAAAGCTGTACTGAACGCACCGAAATCCCGCCGGGTCAGAACCAGTCTGGCCTCTTGATCAATAACCTCCCGCGCTTTTTCTTTTGCGGCAGCACGCACAAATCCCGCCATAGTGGTGCCCATCAGGGTTGCAGCCTCGGCAAACATATCCTTGTCTTCTTTATCCAGTTTCAGGTCAAAGCGAGCTAACGTTGTCATTACAATCTCCCCGGATTCGAAGTGCTGTATTTATATCTATAGATACGGTATTTTACCGTATTAAAGAGGTGTGTCAATACTCACTGCTACGACAACAAAGAACGTGTAATTCGTAGTATGGTTTTTTTGAGGCATTCCCAGTCTGCAGCTTCAACCAGTTCTGCCGGTGCCAGCCAACTTCCGCCTACGCAGAACACGTTTTCCAGTTTAAGGTAATCCCCGGCATTGTCTGCATTCAGGCCGCCGGTAGGGCAGAACCTGATTTCGGGGAACAGTTCCCGGAACATGCGCAGGGCCCCGATGCCGCCTGCCGACTCTGCCGGGAAAAACTTCAGGTAACCTAATCCCATTTCCCGGGCAGCCATGACCTCTGATACGGTGCTGACACCTGGCAGATACGGCATGTCCAGTTTTCCGGCAGTATTGACCAGGCGTTCCGTCATGCCCGGGCTGACACAGAACCGGGCGCCTGCCTCCTTTGCCCGCTGCAGTTGTCCGAGAGAGGTGACCGTGCCGAAGCCCACGTGCATACCGGGGCATTCGTTGATTACGTTTTCAGCAGCCTTGAAAGCGCTTTCCGTTCGCAGGGTAATCTCGATGAAATGGATGCCGCAATCCTGTAACGTCCGGGCCAGGGACACTGCCCGGTCCGGGTTGTCTATGGTGCAGACGGGAAGAATACTGCCCGCAGGGATAATGTCCGTGATGGATGCCATGTTAATCGCTTAAACTATACTGTCCTGATGATTTTAACCTATTAACGGCAAAAATGATTAACTGGACAATCAGCGGACCTGCCAGGGTCGCGGCAATCGGTGAATGCATGATCGAGCGCAGCACCGGTGCTTCCTATGAAGCCTCTGCGTTATTTTCAGGCGATACGCTCAATACGCTGACCTACGCAGCAAGATTGCTCGGCAAGGACAGGGCAGACCTGTTTTATATCACTGCGGTTGGGGAAGATGAGGACAGTAGCGCCATGCTGGCGGCCTGGGAGGCTGAAGGCATCAATACGGGGTTTGCCAGGCGTTTACGGGATAAATTACCGGGCAGCTACACCATCGCAACCGGACCGGGCGGAGAGCGCCGTTTCGATTACGACCGGGGCAGGTCCGCTGCGCGTGAGTTGTTCAGGGATGATTTTGCTGCGAGCCTGCAAGATTCCCTGAAAGCGTTTCACGTGGTTTATTTATCCGGCATATCGTTCGCCATACTCAATAATGAATATCGGGAGATCCTGCTCGACTTATTGAAATCCTTGCGCCAGGCAGGCGTTATCATCGTGTATGATCCGAATTACAGGGCTGCATTATGGAAGTCCCCCCGGGACGCGAGGGACTGGGCCGAACGTATCTACCGCGAAGCCGATGCAGCCTTGCCCGGTTTTGACGATGAGGAAGTGCTATTCAATGATGCCACACCGGAACATACCTGTGCCCGCCTGGCTGACCTCGGGCTTACGGAGATCGTTGTGAAAAACGGTCCATCTCCTTGTACGGTGGCAACAGGAAAGGATATCAGCCGCTTTCCGGTAACGGGACAGAACCGGGTCGTTGACACCACTGCCGCGGGAGACTCCTTTAATGCCGGGTATATTTCGGCGCGCCTGTGCGGCAGTGACATCGCCACCTCTGTCCGGGCAGGGCAATCACTGTCAGAACTTGTCATCCAGTATCCCGGCGCCATTATTCCCCGGGATGCCATGCCGTCATTACCTGAACTGGTTATCTGAAACCAAATACTGAAAACTGACGATGCATTCCAGCCCACAGCCCATCAAGACTTGGTCGTCCAGGCTGACGTTCCTGTGCGCAACGGTCGGCGCGTCCATCGGCCTGGGGAATCTATGGCGTTTTCCCTACGTTGCTGGTGAAAACGGTGGCGGCGCCTTCATCATCGTATACCTGGCCATCATCCTGTTATTATGCGTGCCCCTGATCATGGTCGAACTGGCCATGGGCCGACGCGGCGGCAAAAGTCCGGTGATGACGATGGTGAGTCTGTGCAAGGAGGGTAACCATCATGGTTTCTGGAAGATCATCGGCTGGTTGAGCGTCATCTCGCCGGTTTGCGCCCTGTGTTTTTATGCCGTCGTCGCCGGCTGGTCCCTGGATTACGCGTTCCATGCCTTGCGCGGCGTTTTTGTTTCCATCGCACCCGTGGATGCTGAAGGACAGTTTGAAAGACTGCTTGCCTCTCCTTACCGGATGACACTCTGGTATTCCATATATATTGCGGGAACTGTCTGGGTAATTGGCATGGGCGTCAAGCGCGGTATAGAGACGGTAACCACGTTCATGTTGCCGACATTATTCATCATGATAGTCATGTTGGTTATATATGGACACATCGAAGGTTCGCCCGCCCGGGCCTGGCAATTCATGTTCACTCCGGATTTCTCCAGCCTCACCTGGAGAAGCCTGCTGATGGCCCTGGGGCAGGCCTTGTTTTCCATCACCGTCGGCACCGGCGCGCTGCTGACATATGGCGCCTATTTATCCAAAGATATCTCCCTGCCCGGACCCTCCTGGTTGATTGCAATCAGCGATACCATGGCGGCCATGTTGGCCGGGCTGGCCATTTTTCCCATTGTGTTTGCTTCCGGACTGGACCCGGCAGGCGGGCCCGGTCTGATGTTTATTACCTTGCCGGTTGCCCTCGGGGGCATGCCGGCCGGCCATTTTTTCAGCGTGATATTTTTTGTGTTGTTATTTTTTGCTGCTTTTACATCATCCCTGGCCATGCTGGAACCCTTTGTCTCATTCATGGAAGACAAGGGGTATAAACGTTTTACGATGTCGGTGATCAGCGGTTCGGTGATCTGGCTCGTCGGCCTGACTGCCGTACTGTCATTCAACGTAATAAAGGATTTCAAGCCGCTGTCATTTATCCCTCTTTATGACGGCAAAGGCATGTTCAATATAATTGAATTCACGGTGTCGAATATCATGCTGCCGCTGACCGCGTTGCTGATAGCATTGTTTGCCGGCTGGGTTATGTCCGGCAGGTTGTTACGGGAGGAAATGGGTATCAGGAACGATGTGGCTTTTCAAACCTGGCGCGTGCTTACCCGCTATGTTGCTCCAATCGGGGTTGGCTGCGTGCTGGTATTCGGTTTAATGTAACCCGGCCCCAGGCTGTGGAATATCCGGACTGGCTGCCGTATTACGGCGCCTGTTCAGAACCTGAATGTATGTCCCAACCTGATCGTGACCTGTGTCTGGTCCGGGTCAAAGTGGCCGGGAAAATTGTTGCTTTTCATATCCGCAGTCTGGCCTACCGCGACAAATACTTCGGTTTCCGGCCGGGGAAACCAGCGGTACCTGGCTGAAAAGGAAAACCGGTCCGAAATGTTGTCGTACTGCATCTGGGTATCGATCTGCATGTCGGGAGTGAAATTGATACTGCCGTCCAGCGAGCCGATATGCACCGTCAGGTTTCCCGCCGGCAATTCAAATTTTTGCATGTTGTGCTTGGCGGTCAAACGGAAATGTTTGGACAGCCTGAATTCCAGTGAATTGTCCAGCCCCAGGTAGTCTCCATCATAGAAGCGGCAGCACGTTAGGCCGAGATAGGCGATGACTTTTCTTGATCTTGAAGATACCAGTGAAACATCAAACTGGTTGAAATGGTAATCTCCCACAGGGACCGGAAGCTCTCCGGCTATCAGGAAGGGTTGATTGATAACCTCCCGTAAATTATTGGCTTTAACCTTGAATTCATCTTCACTTTGATTCCGGAATGCAGTAACCAGGGTGTAGTTATGGGTTTCAATGTTATTATCCAGGTCGGTAACAACATTGCCTATCACGCCGCCTTCCCACCACATAACCCAGCTGTCCTGAAACCGTTTCCTCCTGACATAGTCCCCGTTGTAATCACGGATACTGCGGCGGTTGACAAATCCCAGGGCAGGCTCAAACCGCTCTCCTATCTCCTTGCCGCTGATAAACCAGCGTAATAAATCATTCGGATAGCCCAGGAAAAATCCGAACATATCATCATCCTTTCCCGCTGCAGGCCCATGGACATCGTTGGAAAAACTGCGCTGGTAGAAAATATCGGCAAGAAAACGGCCCCGGTTGAACATGCTGGAGTTCTGGTACTGGAAGTCGACGCCCGCCAGGGTATTATTACCCGTGCTGTCCGGATCGCCATGCGTCAAAATCGCGCCTATACGGGATTCATCAAGTATGTCTGCCGACAACCTGGCGACGCTGAGGGTCTCCGCATCGATATTGTCCGAATTATCCATTCTTACACCCAGGGCGCCCACGTTCAGGTTGCCGACCCTGCCGGATATTTTTCCACCGGCGACGAGGTCGACGATTTCATCATTCACGATACCAATCTTGCGGGTAAAGAACGGCAATCCGTTTATGGCTGTGTTCGGCGGGGTCATAGCCCTGCCCCCGAACTCGAATATTGACCTGTCCTGGAGAAAGAAATCCCTGGTCTCGGGAAAAAACAATGAAAAGCGACCCGTATTTACCTGCCGTTCATCCAGGGGGGAATCGGAAAAATCCGTGTTAAGCGTCAGGATTCCCGTCAGTGACGGCGTTATCTTGTAGTAAATATTCCCGCTCGCCTCCGGGGTAAAACTGTCATCACGGGGACGCTGCATCCAGTCCCTTTCATAATCGATCTTACCGAACGCCTGCACGTCCAGGCCAAGGCCCCGGTTGGTATCCCGTATTCCGGAAAGTCTACCTATTTCCGAAACGTTCCAGGGGGGAAGGAATTGATCGATCTGGGACCATCTTACCGTCTCGTTCTTGTGGCGCATTTGCCGCATTATCTCGAACCCCCACTCATCGACACCGGGGTCAAACGAGATGCTGCGAAACGGGATTGCCATCTCCGCGGTCCAGCCATCATCCGTGCGCCTGGCCTCCACGTCCCAGATCGTATCCCACTCGGGGTAAAAGTTGCTGTTGTTTTCTATCAGCAAGTCCAACTGTGTGCCCAGGGAATTGACCATGAAGGCCATTGCGTCCCTGGCGCTGTTGTACGGATCCAGGTAAATGCGAATATTATCGTCCTGCCATAATTCGCGGTCCCGCTGCATAACGGTGGCCAGGATGTTATCCGGTTGTGAATCCCGGCAGTCAAATGCGAAATACAGGTTATTTTCATCGTACGCCATGTAAACAACCGTGAGTTCGGAAGGCTTGGCGCCCCGGACCGGTATTGTCTGGTAAAACTTGTCTATACGGGTCGCTTTCGACCAGACAGGGTCGGAGATGTCGCCGTCGATTTTCGGCGCTTCGCTGCCGGCGATTCTTGCTATTTCAGTTTTGGGTTCATACTGCTGAAAATCAATCGGTACGTCTTCTGCCTTCAACGGCAGACTTGTGATTACCGTAAGAATTACCAACCTGCCGACGAGAAGAGATTTCAGGCGCAAAAAAGACAAGCAAGGGCGCATCAAGCGCAGTCCGTAATGTCGAAAAAGTGAGAATACTACCATAATCCATTGACAGCAAACCTGTTTCCGTTAGCAACAAGCGGCCTGGTGAGAAATCTGGGTTGAGGGTTGCAATAGATAACCGGTTTGCTTGTTTCAACCAACGGATGAAGATAACATAAATTCTGAAAGCGGATTGGACCGAGTTTAATGAAAATTATCGAAGCCAGAGTCATTGTAACCTGCCCGGGGCGCAATTTCGTTACCCTGAAGGTGGAGACTGACGCGGGGGTTTACGGGTTGGGTGACGCCACGCTGAACGGGCGTGAACTGGCTGTCGTTTCATACCTGCAGGACCATGTTGTGCCTTGCCTGATCGGGCGCGACCCACGCCGGTCGGAAGATATATGGCAGTTTCTTTACCGCGGGTGTTACTGGCGGCGCGGGCCGGTGACCATGACGGCTATCGGCGCGGTGGACACGGCGCTGTGGGATATCAAGGCAAAACTGGCGGAGATGCCACTTTACCAGTTGCTCGGTGGCAGCAGCCGCAACGGGGTCATGGTTTACGGGCATGCCAATGGAGAAGATATTGAGCAAACCGTTGATGAGGTGGGTCGCTATATCGATATGGGTTACAAGGCCGTACGCGCGCAATCCGGGATCCCGGGCCTTGCCTCCACCTATGGCGTGGGGAAAGACCGGCTGTTCTACGAACCTGCGGCTGCGGATATGCCGGTAGAGAATACCTGGTCAACGGAAAAATACCTGGACCACGTACCTGTCCTGTTCGACAAGCTCCGGCAGCAATACGGTTATCAGCCCCATTTACTGCATGACGTACACCATCGCCTGACACCGGTTGAGGCGGCGCGCCTGGGCAAATCGCTGGAAGATTACCGCCTGTTCTGGCTGGAAGACGCGGTGCCGGCCGAGAACCAGGAAGGGTTTCGATTGATTCGCCAGCATACGGTAACGCCGCTGGCAGTCGGAGAGATATTCAATACCATCTGGGATTGTAAGGACCTGATCCGGGAGCAACTGATCGATTACATACGAACGACCGTGGCACATGCAGGAGGAATCACCCACTTGCGCCGGATTGCCGACCTCGCCGCGCTGTATCACGTCCGCACCGGTTGTCATGGGGCGACGGACCTGTCGCCGGTCTGTATGGGAGCGGCCCTGCATTTCGATACCTGGGTGCCGAACTTCGGGATCCAGGAATACATGCGTCACAGTGAAGAAACCGACCAGGTGTTTCCCCGTGCCTATACGTTCAGGGACGGATTTCTTTATCCGGGTGAGGCGCCGGGTCATGGCGTCGATATGGATGAGGAACTGGCCGCAAAATTTCCCTACCAGCGCGCCTACCTGCCGGTGAACAGGTTGGAAGACGGCACCCTATGGAACTGGTGATTTATTTTAAGTACTCGAAAGGACATTTCACTGAATACCGGGTCAAGCCCGGTATGACGACGTTGTATAAACGCAGCTATGGATGACTTCTGATGTCTGCTTTACCCGTGGAATTATATACTGCCGGTCAAGTACGGGAACTGGATCGAATCGCGATTGTAGAACGGGGAATTCCATCGCTTACGTTAATGGAACGGGCAGGGGATAGTGCCTTTGGCGTGATCACCAGGCGTTATCCCGATGCAAAAAATCTTGTTGTTATCTGCGGTGGCGGAAATAATGCCGGTGACGGTTATGTGCTGGCGCTCCTTGCGAAACAGGCGGGACTTGAGGTCAGGGTGGTGGCCCTGGTCGAACCTGAACAGCTCGGGGGAGATGCCGCTACCAGTGCGCAAAAGTACCTGCGTACGGGTACTGTTGAAGATATTCAATCAATTGACGACGCCGATTTAATCGTCGACGCCATACTGGGAAGCGGTCTGAACCGTCGCGTGGATGGTGTTTATGCCCAGGCAATCGGATTGGTCAATGAAGCAGCAGCCCCGGTCCTTGCCCTGGATATCCCCTCTGGATTGAATGCAGATACGGGAGTGTGCATGGGGACGGCTGTGCGGGCCGATGCTACAGTGACGTTCATCGGGTTGAAACGGGGACTGTTTACCGGAGAAGGACCCGGTTTCTGTGGTGAGATATTGTACAGTGACCTGGCAACACCCGCTGACATCCACGCTTCAGTCAACGCCGATGCGCAACTGATTGAACCGAAGGCCGTGTTGCAGAACCTGCACGCCCGTCCGCGCCATGCCCATAAGGGCCGCTACGGTCACGTACTCGTCATCGGCGGTGATTACGGTTACCTGGGCGCAGCCATCCTGGCCGCGTCTGCGGCGGCCAGGACCGGGGCCGGGCTGGTTACGGTGGCGACACGGGTGGAGCACGCCGGAAATATAGCGCTGTTCCGTCCCGAATTGATGACCGCGGCCGTGACCTCGGCGCGGGACCTGGACGCGGTATTAAACAGGGTAAGCGTAGTCGCGATTGGACCGGGGCTGGGCCAGTCAGACTGGGCAATATCATTGTTTGCCAAGGTGTTGCAGACACGGCTTCCGCTCGTGGTGGACGCCGATGCCCTGAACCTGCTGGCCCTTGAACACCAGCGCCGGGAAAACTGGGTGCTGACACCGCACCCGGGTGAGGCGGCCCGGTTGTTGGATGGGACGACCGGGGAGATTCAAGCGGACAGGTTTGCGTCTATCGGATTATTACAGGCTGAATATGGCGGTGTTGTCGTCCTGAAGGGAGCCGGCAGCCTGGTCATGGAAGAGTCCGGTCCGATCTACCTCAATCGTAGTGGCAATCCGGGGATGGCCGGCGGCGGAATGGGTGACGTCCTGACCGGCATCATTGCCGGCTTGATGGCCCAGGGTATGGCGCCCGGCATGGCTGCAAAATCCGGGGTTTACCTGCACGGTCATGCAGCAGACCTCTGTGCCGGCGCCGGCGAAAGAGGGATGCTGGCCGGTGATCTCCTGCCTGTCATTCGTTCTGCCGTTAATCCGAAGCGATGCGCTTGACCGTTGCGGACCCGGAGGAAATGGGCCTGTTTGCGGCCTGCTGCGCCAGGTTCATCACAGGCGGTTTTAACCTGTACCTGCACGGCGAACTGGGCGCAGGCAAGACTACGTTCGTCAGGGGATTGTTGCGGGCGCTTGACTACCGGGGAGTCGTCAAGAGCCCGACCTACACCCTGGTTGAATATTACCATGCCGCTTCCTACCGTATTTTCCACTTCGACCTTTACCGGATAACCACGCCGGAGGAGTTGATCGACATTGGTTACCGGGACTATTTTGACGGCCGCAGTATTTGCCTGGTGGAATGGCCGGAGCGGGGCAAAGGCTGCCTGCCTGACCCTGATTTAATCATTGATATCAGCATCAACCGGTCCCGGCGCGACCTGGACTGTAAGGCACATACCGCTTCAGGTGATCAATACCTGAAACAACTCATTTCTGCCTACCCTCAAAACAGACCGGAATTGTGAGGGGGCGGATTTAAGTCCGTCCCCGGATGCGGCATCGCTGAAAGGTAAAAAAAACAGTCAGATAGGTTGACTTTCTAAATAAATGTTGAGATAATTGTCTTTAGTATTGAAGCGCAAGGGTCTGGCAAATGGTGCGTTTTATCTCAAGTTATTGTTTATTCCTGATTTTTTCTTTGTCTTGTAGCGCGGGTGAAGATGTCCGCCTGAAAAACATACGGATCTGGGCTGCGCCTGACAACACCCGCGTCGTATTCGATGTATCCAGCCCGGTCAAGCACGACCTGAAACTGTTGTCGGAGCCTTTTCGTGTCGTTATCGACCTCGAAAATACCGACCCGTTCTCCAACCTGCCGCAACTGGTAATGCGCGACGAATATTTACAGGGGATCAGGAGTGGGCAGCATGGCGACTTCCTGAGAATCGTCCTGGATTTGAAAAAACACGCGCAGGCAAAGAGTTTCCTGCTGGCGCCGAACCAACACTATGGTCACAGACTGGTAGTGGATATATCGGATGGAAGAGAACAGCAGGCAGTAATTGGACAGGAAGTACCGGCATCCGGTTTTCGTGACGTTGTGATCGCTATTGATGCCGGTCACGGAGGTGAAGACCCGGGAGCGATAGGGCCGCGGGGGTCCCATGAAAAGACGGTCGTATTGCAGATTGCAAAGAAACTGGCCCATTCCATCAATATGGAGCGCGGGATGCGGGCGGTGTTGACCAGGCGTGGTGATTATTACCTGCCGTTACGCAGGCGTGTCGAGTTGGCGCGCAAGCACAAGGCCGACCTGTTCATTTCCATACATGCCGACGCGTTCACCAATTCCAAAGTACGCGGCTCATCCGTATACGTCCTGTCCAGACGAGGCGCCAGTAGTGAGCATGCGCGCTGGCTGGCTGAGCGGGAAAATGCTTCCGACCTGATCGGCGGGGTAAGCCTGGACGACAAGGACGGCCTGTTGGCCTCGGTGCTGCTGGACTTGTCCCAGACGGCAAGCCTCGAGGCCAGCATCGATGCGGCCGAGAGAGTTCTCGAGGGTTTGAAAAAAGTAGGAAGGCTGCATAAGCCCGGTGTGGAATCCGCGGCTTTTGCCGTTTTGAAATCGCCGGATATTCCCTCTTTGCTGGTCGAAACCGCGTTTATTTCCAATCCCCAGGAAGAAAAGAAACTGCTGAGTGCCGCGCACCAGCAGAAACTGGCCCGGGCGCTGGCCGTTAGTGTTAAGCGCTATTTTGAGGGTAATCCCCCGAATGGCACATTACTGGCAACCCGGTCGCACATCATAGCGCGTGGCGATACACTGACTGAGATTGCAAAGCAGTACCGCGTCAGCCTGCGCAGTCTGCGCACGCTGAACAGATTAGCCGATGACAGTATCAAAGTAGGGCAGGTAATAGCCATCCCGGATACCATCAGCGACGGCTGAAACATCATCATGAAAGTGCCCAGGATTGCCGAATTGCCCGCAACCCTGGCAAGCCAGATCGCGGCAGGGGAGGTCATTGAACGGCCGGCGGCCGTTGTCAAGGAATTACTGGATAACAGTATTGACGCTGGCGCCGGTAAGGTGGTGGTAACGATAGCCGAGGGTGGGCACAGGCTGATTTCGGTCAGTGATGACGGCCACGGTATCCATCCCGATGATATTCAACTGGCATTGCGGCGCCACAGCACCAGCAAGCTCAATACGCAGTCCGACCTGGACTGTATCAACAGTCTGGGATTTCGCGGTGAGGCCCTGGCCAGCATTGCAGCCGTTTCAAGGTTCTTACTTGTCTCAAGAACCGCGCAGTCAGAATCCGCCTGGTCATTGTCGTTCGATCCGGTCAGCGGCAATTCAATTCTCAAACCGGCGGCGCAGTCCCGGGGGACCACCGTAGAGGTTGCCGATATTTTTCAGGCGACACCGGCGCGGCGCAAGTTTCTGCGTAGCCGTACAACCGAGTTCCTGCATATCAGCGAAGTATTCAAGCGCGTGGCCTGCAGTCGTTTCAACATCACTTTTATACTGGCACATAACAATAAACAGGTACTACGCTATCGCGCCTGCCGGGACGATATGACTGAAAGGGTGGCAGACGTATTCGGCCATCAGTTTGCGAGCCAGTCCATCCCTGTGGATTATGCATCCTCGGGGATGAGATTGTGGGGCTGGCTGGGAGGAAGCAGTCTCAACCGCAGCCAGTCCGATCGCCAGTTTTGTTTTGTTAACGGCCGGGTAGTCCGGGACAAGAAGATCTTTCATGCGGTTCGCTCCGCGTTCGATGATGCGCTGCCTGTGGGCCGTTTTCCGACCTACCTGCTGAACCTGGATATCGATCCGTCGGTCACCGACATCAATGTCCATCCGACAAAAAGTGAAATACGCTTCAAGGATGTGCGGGGTGTTCATGATTTTGTTCATATCAGCCTGCGGGATGCACTGAAAACCGCACAATCGCCTGCATTAAACATTACCGGCAATATGCCTGAAAGCAGGTCGGCGCCGGGTCCGGGACCCCGGTCTCACGGCCACAGGCTACAGGTCAGGGAAGCTGGCCTGTTCTACAAAAATATCGCTCCCCGTGAGGGGCAGGATAACCTGCTCGATAAGCAGGCCGGACTTGGCGCGCCCCTGGCGGCATTCACCGGCCGGCTGGTAATGACGCAAAGAGACGAGGAATACGTGCTGTTGGACTACCAGACCGCAAGAAAGTATGTTCTGGGTTACCGGTTAAGGCAGGAATACCTGGCCGGGCCCGTCCGTCAGCGGCCGTTATTGGTTCCCGTACACGTGGAAACAGGTCCCCTGCAGGTTGAACTTGTCGAGAAGCATGCCGACCTGCTGGAAACGCTCGGACTGTCATTGAGGGCTGTTTCAACCGGTGTTATCTCCATCAAGGCTATTCCCGTACTGCTTGAGGGAGCAGATATCATGACCCTGTCGACAGCCGTATTGGAAAAGCTGCAGCGCCTGGACAAAAATCCGGCCCCGGCAGAACAGTTACTGGCTGTCATATCGCAAAGTCCGGGAAGCGCCGTGGAAACGCCGTCCGGTCCCGGGATGCAGAGTTTACTGGACGACCTGGACAGGACTGATCTTGATACTGCGCAAAGACATCACAAGGGTATGTGGCGGACGCTATCGATAGATGAACTGCGAGCTTTGATCGATGAATGACACGGTCATCTTTCTCATGGGACCCACGGCCAGCGGCAAGACTTCCCTGGCGGTTGAACTGGTAAAACACCTGCCCCTGGAGATAATCAGCGTTGATTCGGCCATGGTGTACCGGGGAATGGATATCGGCACGGCGAAACCAACCCGGGAAGTGCTGGAGGTCGCCCCCCACCGTCTGATTGACATATGTGACTCGACCGAGGCTTATTCCGCCGGCAGGTTCCGGCGCGATGCCATGACGGCCATTGAAGAAATCCGGGGAAACGACCGGATACCCGTCCTGGTCGGCGGCACGGGGTTGTATTTTCGTTCCCTGGAACAGGGATTTTCCGACTTGCCATCCACGGACCCGGCATTACGGACACGCCTCACACGGATGTTGCGGGAACGCGGTTCCCCGGCACTGCACGCAGAATTAAGCCGGGTCGATCCGGCCTCTGCCGGGCGTCTCCATCCCAATGACTCGCAGCGCATCCAACGGGCGCTGGAAGTGTATGAAATGACAAAGACGCCACTTTCCGTCCTGCTCGAAGAAGGCCGGCTAGGGGCGTTGCCCTATAAAGTTATCAAGCTGGCTCTGGCCCCGCCGGACCCGCGTATTATTCGCGAACAGGCCCGGCAGCGATTTGTCCGGATGCTGGATAACGGCCTGGTAGATGAAGTAAATGGTTTCTTCACGCGGGAAGATATGCACGCGGGCCTGAGTTCCATGCGCATGGTCGGGTACCGGCAGGTATGGTGTTACCTGGCAGGCCGTTTCAGTTATTCCGAGATGCTGGAACGCGCCGTTATCGCGACGCGGCAACTGGCAAAACGCCAGTTGACCTGGTTGCGAGCAGAGCAGAATACCACCTGGTTCGATAGTTCCAGGCCGGAGATTGCACGGGAAGTTACGGAGTTTTTGCGCAACAGTCCCGCGTTTTCTTCCGGTTTGTAATATACTTGTATCAACCCCGCGATTAAGTCCAGCCGTTATCGGTTACAGGGATAAACCGGAAAGGGGGTACAGACAATAATAATCAGAACAAATAGTAATGAGGTTTTATTATGAGTAAGGGGCATACACTCCAGGATCCATTCCTCAACACTTTGCGCAAGGAACGGATTCCCGTATCGATTTATCTCGCCAACGGTATCAAACTGCAAGGACATGTCGAATCATTTGACCAGTTCGTAATACTGCTGAAAAACACGGTGAGTCAACTGGTATACAAACATGCAATCTCAACGATTGTGCCTGCCAGGAACGTAAGGTTGCCACTGGCGGATGACGAGAGCAGTGAGTCCTGATCAGGGCCGCGACATAACTATACTGTATCTTTTTGTCGTGGAGGTTTCATCGCGGCAACGAAAATAATAATGATTAACAGCAGCGCCGCGTTCAACTGGAACGCCGGGGAGAAAGTCCCCGCTTTGTCGCCGATATAGCCGGCGATGACGGGTCCCAGCATGGCCGCTGTAGTGATGAAGTTCATGGTACCCAGTAATTCAGGATTGTCTCTCTCTCCGAAATAATTCAGCAGCAGTAAGGCGGTAGCCAGGAAGCACATACCGAAGCCAAAACCTTCGCCGACGGCAAAGAAGACAAGGGCAGCCGGGTTATCCGCAACAGAGAGAGCCAGCATACCTATCAATTCACCGATCAATGCCGCAACCAGCAGCCATTTGGGATCAATCCGGGTGGCGATCATTCCTCCCAGGGCGCGGGACAAGGCGTTCACCGCGCCATCCGCGCTCAGTACCAGCGTGGCGAGCGCGGTTGATATGCCAAGCATGCCCAGGTGGGTAAATGCCCAGCTGTTCATGGTCAGCGTACAGAATAATGTCAGCGTCAACGCTGCAACAATCACGTAATACTGTGGTGTACGCAGCGCGTCCCGGTAGCGCCATTCAGTCTTTGTCTTGAACACCTTGTCGGAGGTTTTCTCTTCTTTTAATGTGTTTGCATCCTTCTTCTCACCTGCCGGCCGTTTGTTTATGAACGCGATTGCAAGCACCATGAGGGTCAGGACAGCAGCGGTCATGGACCACCAGTGTACCCGCCAGGAATCCGTGTTGCTGACGATGAAGGTGACGACAGGGGGACCGGCCACGGCGCCCAGCCCGCCCAAGGTCATATACAACCCGATAGCGAATGAACGTCTGTGGGGCAACCAGTCATTAATCAGGTGGATGCCCGGCACCGTCGCGCACAGGGCAAAGCCCAGTCCGAGCAGGCTCGTTCCGAGCCAATACTGGTACAGCCCGGTCCCGGTGGAAATCAGGACAAAGCCGCAAGCCATGGTAGCTGCACCGATAACATAGGTCGCCTTGATCCCGAAGCGCCGGATAGTCCAGGCCGGAACGGTGCCTGCCAGTCCCACCAGTAGTGCCAGCAAGGAAAAACCCGTGCCGGCCTGGGACCAGCTCCAGGAAAATTCCTCGATCATATAGGGCAGCACGACACCCAGGGAGCTGAATGTAGCAGCCGTGATAAAGAAGAAGAAAGCACTGGCCAGGGCGAACATCCACCAGCGTTTGAATTCCGGTGCTTGCATCATTCCAGAGAAGCCTGGCCCCAGTCATACCGGCGCAAGCCGGTATCCATGTGCAGGGTCTGGCGGGAGTCTTTAATTCTCAGCATGGAACACCACACTGGTCATACTCAGTGATTTATGTACGATAAAGTCGGTTTCAATGCTGACCGTATCTGTCTCTTCACTTGCTCCCAGGGTGTACAGCAGGGGACATAAATGCTCTGCTGAGGGCACTGCGAGTGCGGCGTCCTGGCCGAGACGTTGATATTCCCAGATACCTTGCGGGTCATTATCCAGGATATGCCCCTTAATGCTGTTATTGAACCTTACCGCCCAGTCATAAGGGGGAGATGCGGGATTCGACCAGTCCATCAAGGCCAGGTTATGTACGATATTGCCGCTGCCCATAATCAATACGCCTTCCCGCCGTAACGGTCGCAGACACTGTCCAATCCTGTAGTGCCAGTCCAGCGGCTTATCCAGATTGAGACTGAGCTGGACTACCGGGATATCCGCGTCCGGGTGAGATTTGATTAATACTGACCAGGCGCCGTGGTCAAGTCCCCATGATTGATCCATCGTTACGGGTACCGGCGCCAGTAACTCGCGCACCCGTTCAGCCAATTCGGGTTTGCCAGGAGCAGGATATTGCAGATCGAATAACGGCGCCGGCAGAGGCCAGCCGAAATCATGGATCGTCTCCGGCGCATCCATGGCGGTGACCGCACTGCCGTGTGTGTACCAGTGCGCCGAGATACACAAAATGGCTTCGGGTCGTTCCATCCGGCCGGCAATACGATACCAGGTACGTGTTGCCTCATTATCTTCGATGGCATTGGCAGGGCTGCCATGTCCGAAGAAGATAACGGGCGTGACGGATTGAAGGGCCTCGTTACGATGGTCTGTATGCATTTCACAAAGTATAACTGAAAATGCGCCGGAAAAGCCTGATCCCGGTCGCACCCCTCACGATATGTAAATTACCGGCTTATAGTATAACCCGTGACGTGATAGTACAATTGAATGGCAACAAATCAATTTACCGATATTTTTCTGTGACCGGAAGTGAGTGAAAGAATGACATGATTACGATTCCGCTATGGCTGCTGCTTTCCGTACCAGCCCTGATCATAGCGCTGCTGGTCGTTATACTCGGCAAATTGTCTGCGAACAGTAAAGGGGAAACGGAAGAAATTGTGCGCGAGGAGTTTCGCACGAGCCGGCAGGAAGCCACTGGCAGCGCCCGCAGCCTGCGCGAAGAAGTAGCCAGGATGCAAAAAGACGCCAATGACAGCGTTATCAAAGTGATCGGTGAGATGGGCAAGGCCCAGCAGACGCGCCTTGATGCGGCCGAGTTGAGGATTAAGGAGTTGAGCGACAAAAATGAAACAAGGATAGGCCAACTCAGGGACACCTTGGATACGAAAATGAAGACCTTGCAGGACGGTAATGACAGGAAACTCGAACAGATGCGGCAGACGGTGGATGAAAAACTGCAGAGCACACTGGAAAAGCGCCTGGGTGAGTCATTCAAAATAGTCAGCGAACGTCTGGAGGCGGTACAACGCGGGCTGGGAGAAATGCAGAACCTGGCAACCGGGGTGGGAGATCTCAAACGGGTATTAACCAATGTCAAGGCACGGGGCACGTGGGGAGAGGTGCAACTCGGCGCCATTCTGGAGCAGATGCTGGCCCCGGAACAGTATGAAAACAACGTCAGGGTTCGTCCCGAGTCCGCAGAGGTGGTCGAGTTTGCCATCCGGCTTCCCGGCGCCGGTCCTGACATTGACGAGAGCGTCTGGTTGCCGATCGATGCAAAATTTCCACAGGAAGATTACCAGCGCCTGCTCAACGCCACAGAAAGCGCCGATGCGGATGCAGTCGAGCAATCAATGAAGTCACTAACCCGCGCCATAGAGGTTTCTGCAAAGGACATATCGGAAAAATATATTTCGCCCCCGGCAACCACCGACTTTGCCATCATGTTCCTGCCCACGGAGGGCCTGTATGCTGAAGTGCTCAGACAACCCGGCCTGCTTGAAAAACTCCAACATCACCACAGGGTGATTGTAGCCGGACCGACAACCCTGTCTGCGATTCTGAACAGTTTGCGCATGGGTTTCCGCACCCTTGCCATCGAAAAGCGTTCCAGCGAGGTCTGGCAGATACTGGCGGCCGTGAAGACCGAGTTCGGCAAGTTCGGAGAGGTATTGACCAGGGTCAAAAGACAGCTGGACACGGCCTCCAACACAATTGATCAGACAGGGGTACGCACCAGGGCCATGGAAAGGAAGCTCAGAGATGTAGAAGCCTTGCCCGGGGAAGAATCCGACAAACTACTGGAACTTTCCGATGAATTAGTAGATGGAGAGGATGTAGAGAACACAGAAGGTAGAGAGTAACGACAGGGTTTATTATCGACCTAATCTGCAGATACAGCCATTCGGGTTGTTTCTTTTTCCTCAATCTCAATAGTCAATTCGTCGTCTTCCGCCGAAACAATGACGTGGCCGCCGTGCAGCAGTTTGCCGAACAGGAGTTCCTCAGCCAGTTCTTTCTTTATCTTTTCCTGGATCAGGCGTGACATGGGCCTGGCGCCCATGATCTTGTCATAGCCGTGTCTGCACAGCCACAGCCGGGCGGCTTCGTCCACATCGATGACGACTTTCTTGTCGTCGAGTTGCGCCTGTAATTCAACCAGGAACTTATCCACTACGTTGAGGATGGTCTTGTGGTCCAGCGCATTGAATTCGATTATGGCGTTCAGGCGGTTACGGAATTCCGGGCTGAAGGTCTTGATGATGGCTTCCATGGCGTCCGAACTGTGGTCCTGCTGGGTAAATCCGACTGAAGCCCGGCTGATTCGGTCCGCCCCGGCATTGGTGGTCATGATGATGATCACGTTGCGGAAATCGACGTGACGACCGTTGGTGTCCGTGAGAGTACCATGGTCCATTACCTGCAGCATCAGGTTAAAGACATCGGGATGTGCCTTTTCCATTTCGTCCAGGAGCAGCACGCAATGGGGATGCTTGTTGATCTCATCGGTCAGGAGACCGCCCTGGTCGAAACCCACGTATCCCGGCGGCGCGCCGATGAGGCGGGAGACCGTGTGACGTTCCATGTATTCGGACATATCAAAGCGGATCAACTGGATACCCATGGCATTGGCCAGTTGTTTGCTGATCTCCGTTTTCCCGACACCGGTTGGTCCGGCCAGCAGGAACGCGCCTATCGGCTGTTCCGGGTTACCCAGTCCCGAGCGCGCCATCTTGATGGCCGTGGCAAGGCTTTCGATGGCCTTATCCTGGCCAAAGACGACCATTTTCAGGTTGCGATCAAGGTTCTTCATGATATCCCGGTGCGATGTAGTAACCGCTTTCGGCGGAATACGGGCGACCTTGGCGACAATGTTTTCAATGTCCTGTACCCCGATGGTTTTTTTGCGTCTTGAAGGCGGCAGCAATTGCTGTGATGCGCCGGCTTCATCTATGATGTCTATGGCTTTATCGGGAAGGTGGCGGTCGGTTATATAGCGTTCCGAAAGTTCTGACGCCGATCGTAATGACTGGTTGGTATAACGCACCTGGTGGTGATCTTCAAAACGGGATTTCAATCCCTGTAATATTTTGACGGTTTCATCGATGGAAGGCTCGGTCACGTCGATTTTCTGGAAACGGCGCGCCAGGGCCCGGTCTTTCTCGAAAATACCGCGGAATTCCTGGTAGGTAGTGGAGCCTATACACTTGATGTCACCGGACGCCAGTACCGGCTTGATAATATTGGAAGCATCCATCACACCGCCCGAGGCGGCGCCGGCGCCGATAATGGTATGTATTTCATCTATGAACAGAATAGCGCCATCGTAACGCATGAGTTCGGCAATGACGCCCTTGAGCCGTTTTTCAAAATCTCCGCGATACTTGGTTCCGGCAAGCAGGGCACCCATATCCAGCGAAAAAATTGTGCAATCCAGCAATACTTCCGGCACCTGGTTATCGACAATCTGTTTGGCAATGCCTTCGGCGATAGCGGTTTTGCCGACTCCGGCTTCGCCGACGAAGAGCGGATTATTCTTGCGCCGCCGGCACAGGATCTGGATAGTTCGTTGCACCTCGTTTTCGCGACCGATCAGCGGATCAATCTTGCCGAGTTCCGCCTGTTGATTCAAGTTGGTCGTGTAGCTTTCCAGTGGATTGTTGCCGCCTTCATCCTGGCGTGTCTCATCATGGTCGCCGGATGCGGGTGAATCACCGGTTTCGTCCTCCGGACTTTTTGTGATGCCGTGAGCGATGTAATTCACCACGTCGAGTCTGGCGATGTTTTGCTGGTGCAGGAAAAAAGCGGCATGGGTTTCACGTTCGCCAAAGATGGCAACCAGGATATTGGCGCCGCTGACTTCTTTTCTGCCGGACGACTGTACATGCTGAACAGCCCGCTGGAATACCCGTTGAAAGCCCAGTGTGGGTTGGGTCTCACGCTCGTCATTGTCGCTGAGACGCGGTGAATTGTCCTCGATAAAACGTGTAAGTTCGCTATGTAATTCCTCCATATCGGCGCCGCAGGCCCGCAACACCTTGATCGCGGCCGGGTTGTCCAGCAATGCCAGTAATAAATGCTCAACCGTCACAAATTCGTAGCGCTTGTCGCGTGCACTGCGGAACGCGTCATTCAGTGTCTGTTCCAGGTCTTTATCGAGCATAACGTTATCCTGTATTTAGTGGTCTTTCTCCATTGTACATTTCAATGGATGTTCATGTTCCCGTGAGTAATGATTTACCTGCACGACCTTGGTCTGGGCAACATCATGGGTAAATACACCACACACTCCCATACCGCGCGTGTGTACTTCCAGCATGATCCGCGTTGCGGTTTCCCGGTCCAGGCAAAAAAATATTTCCAGGATGTGTACCACAAACTCCATGGGGGTGTAGTCATCATTAAGCAGGATGACCTTGTACAGGGGCGGTCGTTTTAACTTGGGCTTGGCCTCCAGTAACGCCAGGTCTTCGTTATAACGCTCGTCAGTTTTCTCGGACATTGCGGTCCCGTATCGTGTGTTTTGTTAATGATAGCGTAACAGGTTGTGACTGCCAATATTGCAGTTTCAATATCGCTACTGGGTGGTCGTAACGGATTTGCAGGCAACGCAGCGGCAGTGTAGACTGGCCATTTTCGTTTCGTTAAGGAGAATTGAATGAACAATGCAATAAAGCAGATTGAGCGGGACTGGGTAGAGAACCCTCGTTGGAAAAATGTCAGGCGGGACTATGGCGCCGCTGACGTGGTGAAATTGAGAGGTTCCGTACAGGTCGAGCATACACTGGCAAAACGCGGCGCGGAGAAGTTATGGGACCTGGTGAACAACGAGGATTATATAAACAGTCTGGGCGCGGTAACCGGCGGTCAGGCCGTACAGCAGGTCAAGGCCGGCGTAAAAGCTATCTACCTGTCGGGTTGGCAAGTGGCGGCCGACGGCAATACTTCAGAGACGATGTATCCTGATCAATCACTTTATGCAGTCGATTCAGTCCCCACCGTGGTTCGACGCATCAATAATGCCTTCAAGCGGGCTGATGAAATCCAATGCGCCAGGGGTGCAGGGAACGTGGATTACTTTGCGCCTGTAGTTGCCGATGCCGAAGCCGGGTTCGGCGGGGTCCTGAATGCGTTTGAATTGATGAAGGGCATGATTGAAGCAGGAGCCGCCGGCGTACATTTTGAGGACCAGCTTGCCTCCGTCAAGAAATGCGGGCACATGGGAGGAAAAGTACTGGTGCCCACCCAGGAAGCTGTCCAGAAATTGGTGGCGGCAAGATTGGCGGCGGACATAATGGGCGTACCGACCATTGTCCTGGCCAGGACAGACGCCAATGCCGCGGCGCTGCTGACCTCCGATGTGGATGAAAGAGACCATCCGTTCATCACCGGCAAGCGGACCGCAGAAGGATTTTATGTCACCAGCGCCGGGTTGGGCCAGGCGATTGCCCGTGGCCTGGCCTACGCGCCGTACTCGGATCTACTCTGGTGTGAAACAGCGGTGCCGGACCTGGACGAAGCCAGACGTTTTGCCGAGGCAATCCACAACGAATATCCGGACCAACTGCTGGCCTATAACTGCTCGCCGTCTTTCAACTGGAAAAAGAACCTGGATGATATCACCATAGCCAAATTTCAACGTGAGCTGGGGGCGATGGGTTATAAGTACCAGTTCATTACCCTGGCGGGTATCCATAACATGTGGTACCACATGTTTGATCTGGCCCATAATTATGTAAACAGGGGCATGACCGCCTATGTCGAGATGATACAGGAACCGGAATTTGCTGCGGCGAAAAAGGGCTATACGTTCGCCTCGCACCAGCAGGAAGTGGGCGCCGGCTATTTCGATGAAGTGACTAATGTTATACAGGGTGGCCGCTCATCGGTAACGGCGTTGACGGGCTCCACGGAAGAGGAACAGTTTGATAAGGCGGCCAGTAACTGAGGAGAGAACAAAAAGAACCGGGAAGGCGGGGGCGCCGAAACCCGCCCCTGCGCATCCCCGGGCAGTCTCATGAGTTTCACAACATTGTTCCTGCAGCGTCTGGCAGAGCTTAAGGAACGGAAACCGCAAACCTTCCCCGCACACCTGCTTCCCGGCAAATTCTCCAGTGCCGCCGTTTTATTGCTGTTCTGGCCGGGTCCGGATGATGCCGTTGAAGTGGTTTTCACCAAACGTACTGAGACTGTTTCCAGTCATCGCGGCCAGGTGTCCTTCCCCGGCGGCGTATTTCATGCCGGTGATGAGGACATGGCTGCTACCGCGTTACGGGAGACACAGGAAGAACTCGGAATTGATCCCGGCGCCGTCACCATAATGGGCCGTCTGGATGACGCCTACAGTATCGCCGGCCATCACGTGATCCCTTACGTGGGTTGGGCCGACAGGATGCCTGAGATTACCGCAAATGCCGGTGAAGTGGCAGAGGTGATCATTGCCGACGTCCGGTTGCTGTTACTCCCTGAAGTGAATACCTCGCATACCGTTGACTTACCCGGCAAACCACGGACGACCCATGCCTTTGACTGGGACGGCGGTTACGTCTGGGGTCTTACCGCCGATTTGCTGCTGGAATTTCTTATCTGGCTCAAACAGGAATCCTCCGACCGCTTCCAGTTGCGCCTGCAAAAAATGAGCGACCTGACCGGGTATAAGGCGGGTTAGCCAGTGCCTGGCATCGCTGGAATCCCGGAGCAGGCCGGATTTCCCTAATACCTGATCATCAGGCGCGTCAGGATTGCCTCGTACAGGGCCGACAGCATTTCCAGGTCGGCGCTGCGCACGCATTCGTTGACCTTATGAATGGTGGCGTTTACCGGCCCCAGTTCCACCACCTCGGCGCCGGTTGGAGCAATGAAGCGCCCGTCGGAAGTGCCACCGTCCGTGGAAATCTCCGGCTTGATGCCGCAGATGTCCGCAACCGCGCCTTGAACCGCGTCCAGTAGTTTCCCTGATTGCGTCAGGAAGGGCTGGCTGCAGGGCCGCCACAGGATGTCGTATTCCAGTCCGTGTTTTTGCAGCAGGCCCTCAATAGCATCCTTGAGTTTCTGTTCGGTCCATTCGGTGGAAAAGCGCAGGTTGAAACTGACTTCCACGGAGGCCGGTATCACGTTTTCTGCGCCGGTACCGGCATGGATATTGGAGACCTGAAAGCTGCTGGGGGGATAATGGACGTTGCCATTATCCCATACCCGCTGACTCAACTCCACCAGGGCCGGGCCGACCAGGTGCACGGGATTTTTTGCCAGTGCGGGGTAGGCCGTATGTCCCTGTATGCCGGAGACGGTCAGCACGCCGGACAGTGAGCCGCGCCGCCCGTTCTTGATTACATCTCCGAGTGTTTCACGGCTGCAGGGTTCGCCTACCAGGCACCAGTCAAGCCTGATGTTGTTCCGCTCCAGGTATTCCACAACTTTCACTGTGCCGTTTACTGCGATACCCTCTTCATCGCTGGTCAATAACAGGCAGATAGTCCCGTCATGCAGGGGATTTGCTGCGACGAAACGCTCCAGCGCGGTCACCATGGCGGCGATGCTGCCTTTCATGTCGGCCGCGCCGCGACCGTACAGGTAGCCGTTCCGTTCCCGGGGTTCAAACGGTGCTGAATCCCAGTCTGATTCAGACCCTGCCGGCACCACGTCGGTGTGGCCCAGGAAAGTGAAGCAGGGCGCCCCCCGGCCGTGAGTGGCCCACAGGTTGGTCACGTCCGCGCAGGGCATGTGGGTGATGTTGAACCCGCATTTTTTCAGGCGTTCAGCAATCACCGACTGGCAGCCGGCATCGTCGGGCGTTACCGAGCGCCTGGAAATGAGTTCCCTGGTCAATGCAAGTGTCATGGGATATTACCTGACGACAATGGACGTGATGGCGCTATCGTACCACCTTGTGTGTGTGTTTAGCCGGGATTTTCCCGCGTTAGCCTGCAGAGGAGAAGGCGCCACTATCCTGTATGATACCTTCGTACAGTTTTTCAAATTGTGTATGGACTACCTCGCCGAATAACGGGTCCTCAACCTGGGAAATATTATCATTTATCATTTTCCATTCCGTGTCCTCCAATGTGCCTCTCGCTTTTGGGAAAATGACGCCTTCCTCCATGTCCATATGTTTCCATAACAGGTTGATGTACGCCCTGGCATTGTCCAGTATCACGTCCATGGGTATAATCGCTCCGTTGATTACACCGTTCAGAGCGTCTTTCAAAGCCAGCCCGGTGACGGCCAGTTGTTTGTGCTCGTTATTCAGTTCGCGGACCTGGGGGGAACTGTCCGGATCAAGTGCTCTCAGCACATCAAAGATGAGTTCCTCATGGGGATGATGAAAAGTATCAGGAAAACTGACCATGTAGTTCGCGATGTCGTACATGCGCACGAAATCGGCTTCTTCTCCCTGTTCCAGCTTGTCTGCTTCCGCGCTCAACAAGCCCAGTAGAACTGCATAATTCTTGTGTTCTTCATGGAGGGTTTCGAGTAAGGTAGCCATGGCTAAAATTATCCCGGATTAGTTGATATTATAGCAGTTCATGGCCAGGCGTACATTGGAATGTGATAATGATAAAAGGCCATAATTAATATCTGTCATAACATGCAAGCCCTGCATGCAGGAGGTGCAAGGACCAGGGCGTGGTTACAACAATAACGATAACTGATTGGAATACTTGTTATGCATGACCTGCAACAACTGGCGTTAATCTGGGCCAGTGTATTTATCGCTTCCTGGCTGGCGGCCAGGACCAAGCTTACGCCGGTGCTGTACTTCCTCGCCGCGGGTTGCATCCTGGTAAACCTGGGCTGGTTGCCCACCCACGCTACGCCTTTCATCAGCGGGATTTCAGAGGTGGGCATTATCCTGATCATGTTCGCCCTGGGGTTTGAAGCAAACCCGGGTCATTTTGTCCAAAGCGCCAAACGCAGCTGGGGGATTGCCCTGTTCGGCGCGCTGGCCCCGTTTATTGCCGCCTGGTCCTGTGCGCAATATTTCTGGGGGGATGACAAGATCGCCCTGTTGTGCGGCCTGACCATGACTGCGACGGCCGTATCACTGACCATGGTCTCATTGAAAAGTGAAGGGCTGCATTTATCCGGCGCAGCCAACGGCATCATGACATCGGCAATAATAGATGATGTAGCCTCCCTGGTCCTGGTTGCCATTCTGATCCCCATAGCTACGGGGTCAGGGGACCTGTCCGTCACCGGGATAGGGATGATTCTGCTCAGAGCGCTGTTTTTCTTTGTCCTTATAGTCATTATTGCAGCCTGGATCATGCCCCACAATGCCGAGAGGGGATTGCTGGCCCGCTACCCCGTCCTGCGCCGCTTCGGCATGGTTAACCTGCTTTCCATAGATAACGGCAGCAAGGCCACCCTGGGGATTTTACTGGTCGCCATCTCGATCAGCCTGCTTGCTCATCACCTGGGACTGCATCCGGCCATCGGCGCCTACATGGCGGGCCTGATCATCAAGGAGGAATATTTTCATTTCGGAAAAGGAGAGAACCGGGAAACCCTGTACCAGGACACCCGTAAAATTGTCGATGATGTTGCTTTCTCATGGATTGGCCCTATCTTTTTCGTTAACCTGGGCACTGAACTCGTGTTTGACGCGGGGATCTTCATTTCCGTCCTTGATGAGGCCCTGATCGTGCTTGGTAGCGTGTTTTTTGCCCAGGTGATATCAGCCTCTGCCGCGGCGCGTTACACCGGCAGTTTTAACTGGCAGGATTCCGTAATGATAGGGTTTGGCATGCTGGGGCGGGCGGAACTGGCGTTCGTAGTCATGAATATCGCATACATACAGCACGGTCTCTTCACCGAGGAAGTATTTTATACTCTCATGATTACAATTTTCTGGTTAAACGTTGCCGTCCCCGTCACTATCAGGTTCTGGCGCCCATATTATGCGGGGGAAAAACCGCTACCCGCGATCTTGAGAATCAGGAACTTAGAATGATGGACCATGATGCGGCATTATTTATGTCGCTGTGTATAATTCCTAACCTGGCCAAGCCAGAACCAAACAGGATTCTTGATCATTTTTCACAGGATTTTACTCGTAAGAGACTAATTCTTAATTGAAAGGTTGTTCGGGGAAATGACCTCCTGCCAGAACCCCGAACGGGTCAACCGCGTGGTGGTTTCGGCTAAGGGAGATGTCCCTCCACCACCACTACCAGTACTCCCTGTACTGATTTAGTCCATCAAGTTGAAATGTTTACGTAACAAGCTCCATCTTGTGGACAGGCATGGAAAGTCTACCTGGAAGGGAAGATGTTTGATGTGGGAAAAGTCACATTTTGTTAAAAAAACAATAAAAATGTTACAGGCAGGCTGCAGGATGACTATTTTTTATAAGTTCCTATCGTATCCTGGATCATGTTTTCAAGTTTTACCACGTCGTTTATTCGCAGCCAGTTTTTCCCTTTATAGATCACGCCGGATGATGCGAGCTGCGTCAACTCCCGTGTGATAGCTTCCCGGTGCGTACTGATCCGGCTTGCGAGCTCAATATGCCTGGGCGCCGGTGATATTGTCGCGGTATTGGAATTATCCATATTCTGCAGGGCTAAACGGAGTAGTTCAGCATGGAGTCTGTTTCTTACGTCCAGGGAACTGAATTCAACCACACGTTCCGATAATAACCTGATCAGTTGGGCAAAGCGCGCCAGTGTACGGGTCATGATCGAAGGATAAAGCTGCATAAGCCAAAGAAAATTCTGCGCGGACATGGTCGCGAGAATGGTCTCTGACAAGGTTAAAACATAAGCGGACCGGGATTTGTTGTCCACGGCAGCGATTTCCCCGAACATTTCCCCCGCTACCTGGTCACGAAAAGAGATTTCCTTTCCTGAAGCGGAATAGATGGCCACTCTTACCTTACCGCTGATGATAAAATGAACATCGCTGTCAATATCGTTATGGGACGTGACGATATCTCCCGCAGCAAATTTTTTTCCGTGGCATTTATCGGCAACCACCTTGCGATCGTTAAAGGAAAGGTCATAAAACAATTCTACTGCGGTCAGTGAGCCCGCCGTTATCTCAATGGATGCGTTTGTCATTTTTTCACCATATTCAAATTATTCCGTTAATCGTATCTTGCGTCGGGCTGGTTTTTTCCGTCTCCTGTACTGTCCCCACTATGGTTCAATGATTTTTCGGGTTTCCGGCCAGGGAGTAATGATGGTCAAGCAATTCCGGATGAAGTCTGACTTGCTCGGGAAAGTCTTCTTCCAGTACCCAGATAATCCGCTTGTGCAAATGTTGTCGTACGCGTTTCAATATGCTTTGATACGCCACCTCGCGCATCAATACCCACTTGAACGTGTAACAGGCGTCTTCCGTATCTCCTGTTTTTACCAGTAACCCGGACCTGCACAGGGTGTTCAATGCATAATCGAGCTTATCCCGGTTTTGTGTCCAGATCTTTGTGATCAGGCGATAGCTGAATTCCTGCCCCAGGGCAGCAGCAATCTGTGCCACTTCACGGGAGATTGAGTGCTGGTCGAGTCGCGCCATCAAAACAGCATGCACTTTTTTGGGTATTTCTAAATCTGCAGGGACTGGCTGTAAATTCCCGGTTCCGGCCGGCTGTGTCTGTAAAGCTGTCCTGGTTAATTCTTCCAGGAAGAAAGGGATGCCGTCGCCCCCGGCAATAATCCGGGAGATAAGTTGTGTGGAAATTCGTTTCTCTCCGACTACCTGGCGAATGAACAATTCTGCGGCAGACCGTTTAAGTGGGCGCAAGGAAATTCTTTCCACATGGTCGTGTTCAAACCATTGTGGCGGCGGTCTGAAATGAATCCGGTGCGATATTGCCAGCAGCACCGGTTTCCCCCTTATTTTCGGTATCAGCTTGTCGAGCAACCCCAGCGACACCGGATCCATCCAGTGCGCGTCTTCCAGAATAATCAAATGGGGTTTCGCTTCAACCGGCTTTGCTGCCGGATTTTTTTCCGCAACGGACTCCGTACGGGCTGGCTCGACTGAAGCCTGGATTTGCTCGAGACAAGAGTACAGGTTGTCCTTGTTTTGTAGCGGTGAGCAGCGGAAAATGAACTGGTCTGATTTTTCCAGGGAGACATATGTGCGCAGTGTCTCCAGCAGGTTTGATTTTCCTATACCCGTCTCACCGCAGACCAGCACTACCCGGCCATTCCGGTGCCGGGCCAGCTTCCATTGCCCGATGACACGTTTGAATTCCTTGTTTCTGCCTACCAGTCCCGCCGGGTTGATTTGCCCGGTGGTATGCAGGCGCTGTTCCATATCGGCGCTATTAACTACCTGCCACAGCATCTGTCGTTTGCTGAATCCTGCTAATGCATGTACCCCGATATTCGCCAGCCTGAACCGGTTTTGTATGATATTGCGGGTTTCGGTGCTTACGATTACCGTATCGGGTTGCGCCAGTGTCTGTAATCTTGCGGCCAGGTTGGGAGCCTCTCCGATTACGGTTTCCTGCGGCTCGGCGCCGGCCCCTATTGGGTTGCCCACCACGACTAGCCCTGATGCAATCCCTATGCGGATGGAAATCCTGTTCCCGTTCCCGTCCCCCAGTCGGGTTTCCCCGGATTTAATCGAGGCGAGCAAATCCAGGGCCGCGGATACAGCACGCTCCGCATCGTCTTCATGGGTCTGGGGATAACCGAAATAACTCATAACGCCATCACCCATATTGCACGCGACGAAGCCGTCGTATTTGTTAATTATTGCAATGCAGAGGTTCCTGTAGTTCTGGATAACCTGTAACAGTTCCTCGGGGTCCAGTCTTGTGGCCAGACCGGTGGAATTAACCAGGTCACAGAACATGATGGTGAGATAGCGGCGTTCAACCCGGTTGATGGGATCAATATTTTCAACCGGCCCGTCATCGATAATCCGGCTGTAACAGGCATCTTCTTCCCGTATTGTTCCGGGTAACGGGTACCGACAGTTAGTGCAAAACCGGGATGCCGGTTCCCTGCCCGCATCGCAGCAACCACATTGCAATACCAGTGACGCCCCGAACCAGGAGCAAAAGTATCGCTGTTTAAGGCTTTCGCGATGGCAAGGAATATATTCCATTACAGCTAGAACATGGAGAGAATTAGTGACGGAAAAGCAGGGGAGCGGTCAAAAATGACGCAAGGCATTCCATCGCTGTCCCAATCCATTAAAGTCCGGGTGAGGCCTTTCCTTCTGCAGGTTTACTTCCAAAACCATCCACTGCAATACCGCTTGTGGTTTACAATATGTCCAGCTTAAACCAGATAACAACTACTGTCAATTCCCGTATCCTGTCCCTGGCCTCCGGTTCTTTCCAGCTCAGGGGCAGAATGCCTCATTGACCGCATCACTCAGCCCGGCAAATTGTTCCAGGGCAGAGTTTGCAGCATTGATCTGTCCCCTCGCCCTGATCTCACTGTGTGTGCTGTGGCTGCTGAACCGCTCCGAGTCCCATGAGAAATAATCCTCGTTCAAGGCATCGGCACAGAAGCGGGCGGCCAACTCGAGGTATATCGTCAATGTTGCCGGCGGAATGGCGAGCCACTCCTCCCGTGTAAGCAACGTTCCAGCATGCCTGGCATAGCCTCTGAGCGCCGCGCGGCAGTGTGCCATTGAGAAATACCCGTCAGTCGTATCTTCGCCTGACGGGTTACACCAGGAACGCAGGGCGTCGCCCAGTTCCAGGTAAACCGGCATCTTGTTCAAGGTATCGAAATCCACCATGCATTTCACTTCCCGGTCATCGCTTGTGAAGATAAAGTTGGATATTTTCGGGTCACCGTGTACCAGCCTCCCGGCAACTGGGGGCAACCTGGGGAGTTGTTCCAGGCGCATCAGGATGGTTTCTCCCAGCGGTTTGATCGCGCTGTATCTTTTATGACTCCTGTTATTCTCCAGCGTGTTTTTCAGATGCAGGGTATGGCGGGACGTATCATGGGTGCCCGGCCGGGAGGTCTGTAACTCATAATCGAGCAGCGCCAGTCCGGTATGCAGGCGTCCCAGCATGGCGCCTGCCGCCCCTGCCTGCCCCGGCTGTTTCAGACGCTGATGAATATTACCGCTGATATAACTGAATAAGCGCCAGATTTGGCCTGATTCCCGGTAAAATAGCATCCCGTGCCGGTCAGGCAGCAGCCTGGGGGTCAATATGCCTGATTTCTCCAGGTGGCGGGTTACCACATCGATATCCAGGTTCACTTCAGGAGGAAACATCCTGTTTACAGCCTGCAGGATATATTCCGGTCCATTGACATCCATGACTCGATAGGTCTTGTTGATCAGGCCGCTTTCAACAGGTCGAACTCGGGCGGGACTGATTGCGTAAGCCGCGAGGACGTCACGGATATGGGCAGGTATCGGCGCTGTCATGACATGACAGAATCTCACACCGGTTGATTACATGCAATTTCAGTTTCCGGCTAAAATCCGGATATCAACCGGCGGACAGACACTTCCAGGCCGGGGGAAAGCCGCACAATGACGGTGACGGGAAACGTACCGGCAGTACCGGCAGTACCGGCGGTACCGGCAATTGCGCGTGTCCGGTTCTTGTTATAGAATAATCAATGATTGGACCTGGGGCCGGAATTCAGTTTTTCATATTCATTTAATATTTACTATTGTATAATCGCCGCTTGTCTGCTTGACTCTCGCCTGAACGGGCAGAATAATTTAAAAAAACTACGTGTGGATATCAAAAAGCCGATCAACTGAAGTGGATTAAGCAGTCCATATGCAGGGATTTTTGAGATTTGCCTTATATTATCACCGCGGGGAGGTTATTTCCTTATGGGTATTATGAAAATATTAGTAACTTTGAAGAAGTTATTAGTGTTGGGTCTTATATTCGGATTCAGTTCGATCAGTTATAGCCAGGATGCGGTTGACGAGGTTGTGGAAGAGGGTGTTGCCCGTAACCAGGATGCTGTCGAGTCGCAGAAACGTATCGACACAACGGCGAGTGAGGCGGAGAAACTGGCCTCGAGGTATCGGCGCGAACTGAAAGTCATTGACGGACTGAAGGTCTATAACGCACTGTTGCAGAAACAGGTGGATGATCAGAACCGGGAAAAACGCACGATTGCCGAATCGATTGACGAAATAGCGGTAGTGGAACGCCAGATCTTTCCTCTCATGCTCAGAATGGCGAATACCCTGGAACAGTTTGTCGAGCTTGACCGTCCTTTTCACATGGAGGAACGCCGCAAAAGAGTTGCAGACCTGAAAGCTTATATCGGCGACGCCGGAATCAGCGCAGCGGAAAAGTTGCGCCTGGTGCTTGAAGCCTATCGAATCGAGACGAGTTTCGGCGGTGACCTGGATGAATACAACGATGTCATCGAGATCAACGGTCAGGAACGACCGGTGAATGTTCTGCGGTTTGGTCGTCTGGTGCTGGCCTACCAGACCGACGACGGCAAGGAGAACGGTGTCTGGGACCAGGAAGCCAGGGAATGGGTACCGTTGGAATCTGCAGAGTATCGCAATTATATCCGCCAGGGATTGAAAATTGCCAGAAAACAGCTTCCGCCCGATATATTCATATTGCCGGTGAGTGCGGCGCAGTAACAGAGGAGACCCAGACGTGAAACTTTACCAATACCTAATCGTTGTTTTATTGCTTTCTGGTTATCTCTCTCCCGCAGTTGCCGCCGATGAGGCGATGTCGCTTGATTCGCTTCTGGATCAGGTGCAGCAAGGCAGGATCGATGAATCCAAGGAGAACCTGGCCAGGGAGGAAGCATTTGAACGTAACAAGGCCAGCCAGGCTGGGCTACTCCAGAAGGCGAACCAGGAAAGGGCCGCCCTGGAGGCGGTCAGTGAACGTTTGGAGAAGGAGTTTGAGACCAACCAGGACGATATAGACCTGTTGAAACAGGATTTGCAGGATGCCCTGGGGTCATTAAAGGAACTGTTTGGTGTACTGCAGACTGCTGCGGGTGATTCCCGTGCTACATTCGACGCTTCATTGACCAATATCGAATATCCGCACCGCGGTGATTTCATGACCGTGCTGGCTGAGAAAATGGGCTCCGGCAGCGAACTGGCATCCCTGGAGGAAATTGAAGAGCTCTGGTTCGAGATCCAGCGGGAGATGACCGAGACCGGCAAGGTGAAGCGCTTCACGGGGAACGTTGTCCTGCCTGATGGGCAAGAAGTGGAAAAAGACATCATAAGGGTAGGCGTATTCAACCTGGTTGCCGACGGCAAATATCTCAAATATGACCCGGAAACACAGAAGATTTCCGAACTGCTGCGCCAGCCGGAAGACCGGTTTGTCAGTGGCGCCGAAGACCTGGATGAGGCTGAAGGAGGTTTTGTCCCCTTCGGGCTGGACCCGACCAAGGGCCAGTTGCTGGGACAGTTGGTTGATGTTCCCAGCTGGTATGAGCGGTCCACGACCCAGGGCGGGACAGTGGGCTGGATTATCATCGGCCTGGGCATCTTCGGCATCACTGTCGCCCTGCTCAGGATACTTTACATGATGGGTGTCAGCATGTCGGTTGCCAAGCAGGTACGTAATGTGAATAATCCGTCCGGCAATAATCCGCTTGGCCGGGTATTGCTCGCCTATCATGAGAACAAGGATATCGATGTGGAATCCCTGGAATTGAAGATGGGCGAAGCGGTGCTACGCGAGGTTCCCAAGCTGAGTCGGTTAAATACGCTGATCAAGGTTATCTCCGTGGTTGCCCCGTTGCTGGGGTTGCTGGGAACGGTTATCGGTATGATCGTGACGTTCCAGTCCATCACCTTGTTCGGTACCGGTGACCCGAAACTCATGGCAGGCGGTATTTCACAGGCCTTGATTACCACCATGCTGGGCTTGTGCGTTGCCATTCCGACGGTGTTCCTGCACAGCATGATGGCCGGCCAGAGCCGCAGGATCATCGAGACACTGGAAGGGCAGGCAACCGGTTTTGTCGCAGAGGCATCGGAGCAACAGCACCGGACAGCATGATTCGGCTTTTGCTATTGACAGATGACTGATCTTATTTATTTAATCCTGCGCGGCATTACCTCCCTGTTCGGCCTCGAGCAGGGCTTCATCAATATGTGGGAAGCCATTCGTGATTTCCTGGAACTGGGGGGGCCTGTTTTATACCTGGTAGCCCTGGTGCTGGCGATTATGTGGCTGTGTATTGTGGAGCGGTTAATTTATTTCTCGTTGCGCCAGCCGCGTCTGTCGGAAGATGCCGTCAAGCGCTGGGACACGCGTCCGGAAAGGAAATCCTGGAATGCCCACCGGGTGCGGGAAGCCATGATATCGGATGTCAAGATCCAGGCGAATCAATTCCTGGGAACCATCAAGGTCTGTGTCGCCCTGTGCCCGCTGGTAGGTTTGCTGGGAACGGTAACAGGGATGGTCACGGTATTTGAGGTGATGGCTTTTCTTGGCACCGGCAATGCCAGGGCAATGGCGGCCGGGGTATCACAGGCCACGGTGCCGACCATGTCCGGCATGGTTGCGGCGCTGTCCGGTTATTTTATCAGTGTATGGTTACAGAGCAAGGCTGATTCAGAGGTTGAGAAACTGAGTGAGCACTTGACTATGGACCATTAACATATCTGCTGTGAGGAAGGTTAAACATGCGTAGAATCACCAGTGTATCCACCGATGACGAATCAGAGGTCAATATCACGCCTTTGATTGATATCGTATTCATCATGCTGATTTTCTTCATCGTGACTGCAACCTTTGTCAAGGAGGCGGGCATCGATGTGAACAAACCTGACGCACCGACTGCCGAAGTGAAGAAAAAAGCGAACATCCTGATAGCCATTGACGCCAACAACAATATCTGGCTGGACCGCAGGAAGATCGATGTCCGCTCCGTCATTCCGAATATCAAACGCCTGCGCTCCGAGAACCCGGAGGGATCAGTTGTCATACAGGCGGATGAGGAGTCCAAGAATAAAATGCTGGTCGAGGTCATGGACGCGGCGCGCCAGGCAGGCGTGACCAATATAGCGCTTGCAGCCGAAAAATAACTGCGGGTCCTGGTCTGATGCTAGCTCGAAGCTTATTCGTTGGCCGTTACATCGTAGCCGGTGGTTCTGCACTGGTTGTCGTATTCGGCCTGTTCTGGCTGATGCAGTACCTGATTAACATAGCTGACCGGGAACTGGATAAGGATGAAGCGGGCAGGATGCTGGAGTTTGTCCGGGTCAATCCCGAGGAGGTGGTCAACCGTCGTAAGCCGCCGCCGAAAAAACCTCCACCCCCGGATCAGCCGCCTCCGGAACCGCCGCCTCCTGCCATGGACAATATAACGCCGGAAGCCCAGAGCGTACAGGTGTCGGCAGCCCCGGTGAATACCAATATCAACCTGGACGCAAGCGGGTTTGGCCTGGCGCCCAGTGACGGTGAATATCTACCCATCGTCAAGGTCCAGCCCATCTATCCCCGACGGGCACAGTCGCGAGGTATTGAGGGTTACGTGATCGTTGAGTTTACCGTCACCAAAACGGGTACAACCAAGGATATTCATATAGTCGAAGCCGTCCCCCCGGGCATTTTCGACAAGGCCTCGCTACAGGCTGCAGCCAAGTTCAAGTATAAGCCCCGCGTCGTTGACGGCCAGCCCATAGAAGTGCCCGGCGTACAGAACAAGATCACTTTTGAACTTGAGGATTAACGTTGGAGATTGATGCTTATGACTATTCGCTATACAACGGTTAAGCCCCTGCTTCTTCGAGCGGTGCTGCTGGCGCTTGCGCTCGTTATAGTCCCTGCTCTCGTTGTGTCAACTTCACCTTGGGTGTTCGCGCAGGAATCATCAAATAAGGGAGAGAAGCGGAAAACCCGGAAAACGCCTTCGATGAGTGAAAAGGTCTACAACAAATTGACGGAAGCGCAGGAACTGATTGAGGCAAGGAATTACGAAGCGGGATTGGCAGCCCTGAGTGACTTGGCACAGGAGCCGAAGTTGTCGAGCTATGAAAGAGCGCAGTTGTACAATTATTTTGCCTATACCTATTTCACCCTGGAACGATACAAGGACGCCATATCCTCGTATGAGAAAGTGCTGGCGCAACCGGACCTGCCTGAGGCGCTGGAAACTAATTCCCTGTATACCCTCGCCCAGCTTTATTTCATTATCGAAGATTATAAAAAGGCGGTAGACATCATCAACAGGTGGTTTGCCGTGACGGAAAAACCCACTGAAAATGCCTACATGCTGCTGGGTCAGGGCTATTATCAGTTGGAGCAATACAAGAATTCGCTGGTTCCCCTGAATAAGGCTTACGCCATGGTCAAGGCCCGTGGCGACATACCGAAAGAAAACCTGATGCTGTTGCTCCGGGTGGACTACTTCAATCTCGGCGATTACGACAATATGCTGAAGATTTTAAAGGAGCTGGTCATCTATTATCCCAAGTCGGAGTACTGGCTGACCATGGCCGGTACTTACTCGGAATTGAAACGACTGGACAAGCAGATGTCCATCCTGGAAATGATGTATGAAGCAGGCACGCTGCAGAGAGGCAACCAGCAACTGAACCTGGCCAACCTGTACATGCTGCATGAAGCGCCCTACAAGGCTGCGGTATTGCTGGAAAAGGGAATGGAAGAGGGGAAAATCGAGGAAAATATCAGGAACTTGAGACTGTTGTCACAGGCCTGGCTGCAGGCCCAGGAGAATGAAAAATCACTTCCGCCTTTACAACATGCTGCCCGGTTATCCAAGGATGGCGAACTGGATATGCGCCTCGCCCAGGCTTATATCAATCTGTACAGGTATGATGAAGCCATTAAATCCCTGCGCACTGCGTTCAAGAAGGGCGGTCTGAAGCGTGGCGACCAGGCCAATATCATGCTGGGGCTTGCCCTGTTTGAGACACAGAAATTTGATGCATCCCTTAACGCCTTCCGCGAGGCCAGCAAGGACAAGAGGAGCCGCAAGGCCGCAGAAACCTGGCTGGGCTACGTTAACAGCGAGAAAGAAAGAAAGAAGCAGCTTGAAGAGAGCCTGAAACAACGCCGCAGTTGATTTGAATTACAGCTGACGCAAAAGTTTGCGATTATATTTTATATCAGCGCAGGTTTTCCCGGCAAATCTAACTGTAAATTTCCCTGCAGCACAGAATACACTGGGAAATGTTTTATGTTATCTACGTAAATCCATGCCCCCCTGCTGACGACATGCAAGGGCAGGCTCTGTATGTTTGAAGCAGGGGTGCGTAATCTGCGGATAAATTACCCACCTGTGAATAATCATGACTGAGTCAGTGCAGCGCGAAGCCATGGAATACGACGTGGTCGTTGTCGGCGGAGGACCGGCGGGACTGGCGACGGCCATTCATCTCAAGACCCTGGCGCAACGGCAGGGCCGGGATGTCAGCGTCTGTCTGCTGGAGAAAGGATCCGAGGTCGGCGCCCATATCCTCTCGGGGGCCGTGCTTGAACCGCGCGCCCTGGATGAACTGATCCCTGACTGGAAACAACGGGGACCCCCGTTAAACACACCGGTCAGCCAGGACCTCGTGTACTTTCTGACGAGCGAAAAGTCCGCTATCAGGGCTCCCGGCATCGTTGTTCCCGCAAGCATGCACAACCGGGGCAATTATATTGTCAGCCTGGGGAACGTCTGCCGCTGGCTGGCGGAGCAGGCGGAGGCGCTTGAGGTTGAGATATATCCCGGCTTTGCGGCGACGGAAATCCTGTACGATGCTGCGGGTTGTGTAACAGGCGTGGCAACGGGAGACATGGGGATATCCGCTGCCGGAGCGATGAAGGACGCCTATGAACCTGGCATGGAACTCCATGCCAGGTATACCGTGTTTGCCGAGGGCAGTCGGGGACACTTGGGCCGGCAACTGATTGACAGGTATAAGCTTGACGAGGGTTGTGACCCACAACATTACGGTCTGGGCATCAAGGAACTGTGGGAGGTGGACTCGCAGAATTTCCAGCGCGGGCTGGTGGTGCACGGTTCAGGCTGGCCGTTATCCGGTGATGCGTCCGGCGGTTTTTTCCTGTATCACCTGGAACAGAACCAGGTGGTGGTGGGATTGATCATGGACCTGAATTATTCCAATCCGCACATAAGTCCTTTTGATGAATTTCAACGCTTTAAACACCATCCTCTGGTAGCGAAAACTCTGACCGGTGGCCGGCGCCTTGCCTATGGCGCCCGTTCTATCACCAAGGGGGGGTTGAATTCGTTGCCGAAGATGTCCATGCCCGGTGCATTACTGGTTGGGTGTGACGCAGGAACGCTGAATTACGCGAAGATAAAAGGGACGCATACCGCCATGAAATCAGGTATGGTCGCCGCGGAAACCCTGATGCCCGAACTCGAAACGGAAGGCGCTGCAGGAAAAGACCTGGTTGCCTATGGCGACAATTTTCTGGCCTCCTGGGCTCATGACGATATACATCGGTCCCGGAATTTTGGTGCTGCCCTGCACAAGTTCGGACTGTACCTGGGAGCTGCATTCAATTTAATCGATCAGTCAGTTTTTTCCGGCAGGTTGCCGTTCAGCCTGCGTGACGGACAAGCGGACCATGAATGTCTGAAGCCTGCGGTGGACTGCAGGGAGATCGACTATCCGAAACCTGACGGTGTATTAAGTTTTGACAAGCTCTCATCGGTATTCATCTCCAATACCAACCATGAAGAGGATCAACCCTGCCATTTGACCCTGAAAGACGACAGGGTTCCCATAGACACGAATTTGAAACTGTACGCAGCGCCGGAGCAGCGCTATTGCCCCGCTGGCGTCTACGAGATCATTGCCGAAGATAACAATCCGAAATTACAGATCAATGCGCAAAACTGCGTGCACTGCAAGACCTGTGATATCAAGGACCCGACCCAGAACATTATCTGGGTAGCCCCTGAGGGCGGGGGAGGACCGAACTATCCGAATATGTGATTCAATTGGGAATTAGGAATTAGGAATTACGAATTACGAATTACGAATTGGAGGTATGTCACTGTTTGCCTTAATCCAGCTTTCTGAAAGCCTGCGACTCATTGATAACCAGCCTCCGCAGGAGGCACGTTCATTCCTAATTCCTAATTCCTAATTCGTAATTCGTAATTCCTAATTCCTAATTGTTTTTTCACTCCCATTCCAGTTCGGAGAAGGCCTTGGAGACGTTGCGTTTGTGGTATTGTTCGTGCAGCAGCCACCTGGTTTTTTCAGATTTGCCGACCTTATTGAGCACCTCTTCCATGAAGGTCCACTCTTCGATTTCCTTCCTGGTCTCGCTTAACAGCGAGTTCAGGTAGCGATCCTGGGCGCTTGAAGCATCGGGCCAGGGCAGGGTGATGGCGCCGTGACCGGGGATGACGTGGTTTGCCTGCTGTAATTTTAATGTCTCCATGGTCTTCAACCAGCCTCTCAGGCTGCCGTCCAGGACCGGGATTCTTTCAATGAAAAGCAGGTCGGAGAGCCACAGGGTCCCGGTATTATTATCGTAAATCGATAAATCGGTATAAGAGTGGGACGGGGGGTGCGCATTGAGGGTGATCACACGGTTGCCCAGATCCAGTTCAAGCCGGTCGGAAACGCCAATATCAGGTCCGATAATCGATGCGTCACCTGGGTTTTCTCCCAGGTTTGCTGCAAAGTCCGACAGGAAAAAGGAACGGTTTTGTTCCATCTCTCCGATGAGGTTTTGATGCCCGACGAATTCAGGTTCATACTCTTTGAATGCAATATTACCCAGCACATGGTCGAAGTGCACATGGGTATTTATGACATAGCAAACCGGCAGGGGGGATATGTGTTTTATGGCACTTTTAAGCGCATGGCCGATGTTGACGGAACCGCCCGTGTCAATGACGGCGATACATTCATCCCCCGTTATAAAGCCGATGTTGGCGATGTCGTCATGGTCAACATGTTCCAGGCCGACGTGTTTCCCCTGGTGAACGTAAATACCCTGGCTGATCTCGGTCAGGTTGAACGTCTCCGTATTGTCCGTGCCGGCGTAAGCATTGCCGATCAGCGCAAGTATCAACCATGTTCTGGAGATCGTAACCACAATTCCAGGGATGTTGATGCAGGCGATCATCAGGAACGAGATACGGACTGAAAAATAAAATGATGGGAAAATGTCATGCTGCCAATAATAAGATATATTTTGCTTGTAGTCTGTGAAAATATAGACTAACTTTTAATTGTGTTCTTTCCATTCCGATTTTACCGAACCCGAAGGAGGCTTCTATGTTCGAATATGAGCAGGAGATCGTCAATGCTTTGCTGAGCGAAAATGAAAATTTTAAGCGGCTTTATTCAAGACATGGCGAGTTGAAGGAGAAAGTGAAGAATGCTAATTCCGGGGCTGAACCGTTGGATGGCTACGAGTTGGATAACCTGAAAAAAGAAAAACTGTTTGTCAAAGATAAACTGGCGGCAATGATCAGCCAGTACCGCCAAAGCCACCTGAACTGAGGAGCCCCGGCATTTCCAGTTACATAAAAGACCCCGCAACAGCGGGGTTTTTTATGTAACTGCCAGACGTCCACCAATGAGTAACAGCATCAAGGCAAGCAGCATCCGCATGAATTTTTCCGGTATATGCAGGCCGGTATGGCTGCCCAGGTAGATGCCCGGAAGCGATCCGATAACCAGGCTGAGCAGCAAGTGGAAATCGACTGAGCCCAGGTGCCAGTGTCCCAGGCCTGCTATCGCGGTGATGGGTACCGCATGGGCGAGGTCCGTGCCCACGATCCTGACGGTACTCAGACGGGGATAGAGAAAAAATAAAAATGCCGCACCGAGAGCGCCGGCGCCGACTGATGAGAGCGTCACCAGTATGCCGATGATAATGCCGGCAAGGATGGTCATCGGTGTGCATAATTTCCTGTGGATCATACGGATGAACTGGAACGGCTCTGTCCTGCCGAGAGACTGTAGGCGGTTTTTAAACAAAATGACCAGTGACGTCAATATCAGGGCGATGCTGAGCGTGGAGGTAATGATGGGCTCGTAGTTGATGCCCCTGTTTGCCAGTTGTTGAAGTATAAATACCGCGGACAATGTCGCTGGGATACTGCCCATTGACAGTAACCTGACTACCCGCCAGTCAATGGTTTTCTGCCTATGGTGGGAAAAAATACCGCCTCCTTTGGTGATGGCAGCATATAACAGGTCGGTCCCAACTGCTATCGCCGGTTTAATACTGAACACGAGTACAAGAACCGGCGTCATCAGCGAGCCGCCGCCGACTCCGGTAAGACCGATAATGAAGCCGACTATAAAACCGGCGAAGGTAAATCCAATGTCCATGATATTAATTGAAAATAATCTGGTTCAATAAAAGAGTGCTACTTTAATGCCAAACATATATACTTAAAAGTAATTATTTTCTATATTTTTAGCACTAAATATCATAAGGTACCAGGTCCAACAGCGCGGGTGGGGACAGGATTCAATTCTGTCCCCGTAACTGCTGTCAAAAGCGAGGGACGACTACGATGAAATTACAGCAATTGCATTATATCCGGGAAGTAGCCAGGCACGGGCTCAACGTGTCGGCCACCGCCGAGAAACTTTATACCTCTCAGTCCGGAATCAGTAAACAAATCCGCATGCTGGAAGATGAACTTGGCTTGAAGATATTCCAGCGCGGCGGTAAACACCTCACTGAAGTGACTCAGGCCGGTAAAGTGATAATAGATCTTGCCGCTGAAATCCTGGAAAAAGCGGATAAATTAAAACAGGTAGCCCTGGAATATACCGATGAGAACAAGGGGACGCTGTCGATTGCGACGACACATACCCAGGCGCGTTATGTATTGCCGTCCATTGTCCGGCATTTCCGCAAAAAATACCCTGATGTTACCTTGCATATGCACCAGGGCACACCCATGCAGATATCGGAACTGGCCGCCAAGGGTACGGTAGAGTTTGCCATTGCAACGGAAGCGTTGGAATTATTCGATAACCTGGTCATGATGCCTTGTTATCACTGGAATCGCAGTGTAATCGTGCCTCGTGACCACCCCCTGGCCCGGCTTGACAGGTTGTCACTGGAGGCCATAGCCGCTTATCCCATCGTTACCTATGTTTTCGGGTTTACCGGCAGGTCACAACTGGACCTGGCGTTTGACAGGGTTGGCCTGAAGCCGCAGGTTGTATTCACCGCTACTGATGCTGATGTGATCAAGACCTACGTGAGGACGGGAATGGGAGCAGGTATCGTGGCAAGCATGGCGTATGACAGGGAACTGGATGCCGACCTGGTGTCAATTGACGCCAGTCATTTGTTTGATCAGGCAACTACCCGGATCGGCTTTCGGCGCGGCATCTTCATGCGTAACTACATGTATGAATTCATCGAATTATTTGCGCCGCACCTGAAGCGCGAAGTGGTGCAACAAGCGGCCCGCACTGATGACAGGAAGGAACTGGAACGACTGTTCAGTGGACTGGAATTGCCTGCGCTTTGATTAGGAATTAATGTGTCGCCGGCAGCGGCAATTTATCAATGCATCGCATCTTATCCGCAAGCCGGATCAAGGTACACAGTGATGTACACCACCAATTCGTAATTCGTAATTTCTAATTTTTAATTCCAAGGTTGCCTGCGTGCAGTCCGCATTCCTTCCTGGTTTCTTCTTCCCACCACCAGCGGCCTTCGCGTTCATGCTGGTTGGGTAATACCGGGCGGGTACAGGGTTCGCAACCGATACTGGTGTAACCCCGGCCATGCAGTTCATTATAGGGTACGTCCTGCGCGCGAATATAGCTCCAGACCTGTTCGGAAGTCCAGTTTGCCAGGGGATTGAATTTATACAGTGTATGATCGGCAGTCGAGAAAGCTGTATCTGCCTCCATTGTCCGGACATTTGTCCTGGTAGGGCTCTGGTCTTTTCTCTGACCGGTGATCCAGGCATCGAGCGTGAGCAATTTCCGTCGTAACGGCACGATTTTGCGAACGCTGCAGCACTCCTTGTGCCCATCCTTGTAGAAACTGTATAAACCTTTTCCTTTGACGAATTTTTCCAACTGCACGTTATCCGGCGACAATATTTCCAGCCTGATGTTATAACGTTCTCTGACCTGTTCCAGAAAACGGTAGGTTTCGATATGCAGACGTCCGGTATCCAGCGAAAAAACCTGGAGATCCGGGTTTATCCGGCTGGCCATATCGATGAGTACAACATCCTCCGCGCCGCTGAAGGAAATGGCTATATTGTCAAAATTCCGGAAGGCAAATTGCAGGATGTCGGTCGGATCTTTGTCCTGATAGTCCCTGGCATGGGTTTCAATGTCAAATTTTTCGGTTGTCATGATGCTGTCGTAATAATAAAGACGAGCATTCTAACAACAATATATATTCCAATCAATAATAAGTAATACTAGTTATATTACGATTTGATATAAGATAACTGCCTGGTGCCTTTTCTTCATCCCGGTTTACCCACTGTATATCCATTTGATCTGTCAGCCTTTCCCAGAGTGATGCAGGGTCGTCAGTGAATATCATGGCAGCATCCACCCTGAACAAATGCCAGTCTCCGCGCAGGAGTTCCTTCTCCAGTTGCCCCGGATACCAGCCCGCGTAACCGGCATACAGACGCAGACTAAACTGCCCCATCTCCTGTTGCAGCAGGTGCTGTACACCCCGCAAATCCGTGATTTGAAAGACGTTGTCAATTACCTGGTAGTCTTCGCCAAGGTCCAGCCCGGTTTGTACCAGGAGCCGCAGGCTGTTCATCCGTACCGGCCCACCCAGGTAAAGGTTGAGTGAATCCAGTCCCAGTTCCTGTAATTGCGGCAGGATTTCCACGGCAAGTTTTTCCAGGGGACGGTTCAGGACAAGTCCGAGGGTTCCGGTTTCATCATATTCCGTAATCAACAGCACCGTTTGGGCAAAATTTGGGTCTGTCATCGACTTTTTGGCGATCAGGATAACACCGCGGGCAAGTCTGACCTGTTCCTGTACTCCCTGCATTGGCTGCTTCAGGGAGTAACTGTCGACCGGCTGTATCAACTGTCTGTGATCCTGGGCCCGGCTGCCGCTATTCACACCCGGCAGAAAGATAAAGACCAGCAAAATCGTTAATGCGCACCGGACTTTCCTGCCGGGCAACATAACATCCGCAATTTTATGATACATTTCGGGCAAGCTACTATCGTAAATGTTGAATTCATTATAGGTAACAATCAAACATGTACAATACGTTAATTGAAGCAGAAACCGTACACAAGCATCTCGCCGGGTCTGGCTGGACATTCGTGGACTGCCAGTATGATCTGGCGGACAAAAACGCAGGCTACCGATCCTACCTGGCAGGTCATATACCGGGCGCCGTTTATGCCAGCCTGCACAGGGACCTCAGCGGTCAGCCGGATACCGATTGCGGGAGACATCCCGTGCCTTCCCGTGGAGCCCTGGAAACAACATTTTCCGCTCTGGGGATAAGCAATCACAAACAGGTGGTGGCTTATGACAATTCCGGCGGAACATTCGCCGCGCGCCTGTGGTGGTTGTTGAATTATGCAGGTCATACCCGGGTGGCGGTTCTGGATGGGGGCCTGAATGCCTGGAAACAGGCGGGTTATAATCTGAAAAATAATGAGGAACATGCCGTCATGGGAAGCTTCAAGGCCGTCCTCAACGGTGCGTCCCTGGTCAGACTGAACGAGGTGGCCACCGTACCCCGGCTGATTGATTCACGTGAACCCGACAGGTATGCCGGCAAAACGGAACCCATAGACTCCGTTGCCGGCCATATTCCCGGGGCAAAAAATCATTTCTGGAAAAACAACCTGGACGGCCAGGGAAAATTTTTGGCCCCGGCGCGCCTGGGACAGGCACTCCGGAAAGTGTATGCCGGTACCCGGGCGGAAGATGTCGTGTTTTACTGTGGTTCCGGCGTTTCGGCGTGCCATAACCTGTTGGCGGCGGTCCATGCAGGTTATCCGCTCCCTGGATTATATGCCGGCTCCTGGAGCGAATGGTGTTCAGACCCGTCCCGTCCCGTTGCAGTCGGTATTGAAGCCGGTGAATAACAAAGGATTATTAAGCTGTCTTCTGGATAATGAATATCATTCAGGCAGCAGGTTGTCTGCACACCTGGGCGTAAGTCGCACGGTCGTCTGGAAGGGGATCAAACAACTCCGGGAATTGGGGTTACTCATCGATGCCAGGCATGGCAAGGGCTACCGTCTGCGGGATGAGATTGACCTGCTGGACGAAGCTGAAATCGCCGGCGAACTGGGGCAGTATGCGTGCGGTTGCCGGATTGACATCCTGTTTGGTACTGAATCAACCAACAAATGCCTGACTGAACGCTTTGGTCAACCTGATCTGCACAACCGGATAGTCATTGCTGAGAGCCAGCATGGCGGCAAGGGCCGGCGCGGCAGGACCTGGGTATCCCCGTTCGCCCGGGGCCTGTACCTGTCATTGGGCTGGCATTTTGCCATGGCGCCGGCGTCGCTGAATGCCTTGTCCCTGGCTTCCGGCGTAGCGCTGGTGCGGGCATTGAACGCGCTGGACCTGACGGGGACTTTTCTCAAGTGGCCCAATGACCTGGTCTGGGATAATAAAAAAATGGGTGGGATCCTGCTGGAAGCAAGGAGTGAAACAGCGGCATCCTGTGACGTGGTAATCGGTATCGGCATCAATATCCGTCTGACAGACGAATTGAAAGACAACCTGGATCAGCCGGTTACCGACCTGGCAGGTATTCACCAAAACCTGCCTTCCAGGAACAGGCTGGCGGGCAGGATTATTGCAGAGCAGTTATCGATGTTGAACCGTGTAGCCGCCGGCGGGATGAGGGAATACGTGGCGGAATGGCGCGGCCTCGACTACCTGTCAGGCAGGCAGGTGGAATTGCTCATGCCGGGCCAGGTATTGCACGGTCGGGTCAGGGGAGTGGATGATAGCGGCCAGTTGTTGCTGGAAACCTTGGACGGGACCGAAAAATTCAGCAGCGGCGAACTGCGCGTAAGGGCGACAGGTTGAAATTACTCGTGGATATCGGTAACACCCGGGTCAAATGGGCCTGTGGGGATAATATCACCCTGTTCGACCACGGTGGTTTTACCTGCACACAGGACACGCTTCCTGAACGGCTCGCGCATAACTGGCGCGCAATGGTACAGCCGGAACACGTATATATTGCCAGTGTGGCCGATGCGGAAACGACCGGTATGGTCCGGGAGTATGTCCGGGCTGCCTGGTCTCTGGAACCACGGCTGGCCGTGGCCGAAAAGGAACGGGCCGGGTTGAGAAACGCCTATGCCGATGTAACGGCTATGGGTGTTGACCGCTGGCTGGCGATGCTGGCAGCCTGGAACAGGTATAGAAGGCCCGTATGCGTGATTGACTGCGGCACGGCGGTTACGGTGGATGCCATCCTGGAAGACGGCCGGCATGCCGGGGGGTTTATCCTGCCCGGTATGGCGCTCACAGCTGCTGCCCTGGTGCGGGAAACCCATGGTATTCGCATGCATCACGAAGCGGATGCGCAACTGGAGTTCGGCCGTTCTACTGAGGCTTGCATCCGCAACGGTTTTGCTTTTGCGCTGGCGGGCCTGATAGAGCGGTGTGCCGGAAAAATCAGGGAAGAAGAGGGCGCCGAACTGCTGTTCATCGTCACCGGCGGCGGGGCGGAACAGGCGCTGCCCCTCCTGCCCGGTCAATATTTCCATGAGCCTCATCTTGTCCTGGAGGGCCTGAACCTCATTTCACGCGCTGAAAAACAGCATCCGGGGACGCCGGGGATGGTCGGGGACCCGAATATCTGGTAAATTAGGAATTAGGAATTAGGAATTACGAATTACGAATTAGGAATTAACAGCCTGGATGAGGTTTTCCCATTCGTAATTCGTAATTAATAATTCGTAATTAACATGAGATGGTTGGCTTTGCTGTTGCTTGTGGGCAACGTTGGATACCTGGGCTGGGAGCTTGATCGCGAGACGAAAGCCCTGGTTGCCAACAGCCGCCCGGCGATTAAAATTCCGACCGGGACAGCAACACTGAAAAAAATTGATGAATCGACCAATCTGCGGGAGTTAAAAATTGTCCCCGTGTGGTACGGGCCGCGCCGGATCCTGGTACCGGTTCAGCATTGATTACAGGCTCAGCGCGATACCTGAAAAAATAATCAGGCCTACCCAGTTGTTGTTGAGAAATGCCTTGAAACACTTGCCCGGCGTACGGTCATAAATCAGGTATTGCTGGTATGCCAGCAGAGCCGCGGCGAGCAGCAGGGCAACGTGATAAACTGTGCCAAGCCCTGACTGGTGGCCGATGCTGTACAGGGCCGCTATAAACATGACCTGGATGATGCCGATGATGAGGCGGTCGGCGTCGTCCAGCAGGATGGCGGTGGATTTAAGCCCGACCCGCAGGTCATCCTCCCGGTCCACCATGGCATACATCGTGTCGAAGATTAATACCCACAGCATGTTCGCGGCAAAGATCAACCACGCCATGGCCGGGACGGTGTTGGTTGAGGCGGCATACGCCATGGGGATACCCCAACTGAATGCGAAGCCGAGAAAAACCTGCGGCAGATAGGTATAGCGTTTCATGAAGGGATAGAGCAGGGTGATGCAGACGGCAAAAACTGATAGCAATACGGTCAGAAGATTGGTCGTCAGTACCAGCAGGAATGCACACAGCGTCAAAACGGCAATGACCGCACGGGCCTCTTTCACCGAAACCTTGCCGGTAGCAAGGGGACGTTCTTTTGTGCGCTCGACAAAGGCGTCAAAATCCCTGTCCGCCAGGTCATTCACGGCAGCCCCGGCTGAGCGGGTCAGAAATACCCCCGCAATGAACACTACCAGTAAATGCAGGGATGGTATGCCCTCGTTGGCAAGCCACAATGCCCACAGGGTAGGCCATAACAGCAATAACCAGCCGATGGGTTTATCGAGCCGGATCAGTTGCGCGTAAAGAACGTACTTTGTTCTAACCGTGGGCCAGGTGAGTCCGCAGACCGAGGCAGCCATTGCGTGGTCTCCCCCCTGCGGCGCCCCGTTTTCTTTCGTTTCAGGATGGGCGGCTTCTTTGCCGTTTCCATCCATCCCGAGGTTTAAACTTTGCTGAAGTGAAATTTTGTGTTTAACCATCGCGCTATCAGTTTATCTGCCCGGCCGGGGTACTGCGCCAGAATAATATCAGCAGTTCGTTGTACCCGCGGTATCAGGTGCGCATCCCGAACGAAATCAGCGATGTGCAGTTCCGGCACTCCCGTTTGTTTTTTTCCCAGTATTTCCCCGGGTCCGCGCAATTCCAGGTCACTCTTCGCTATGGCAAAACCGTCACTGGTTTCCCGCATCCTGTTCAGCCTCACCCGGGCGTTCTCCGACAAGGGTGTCTGGTAGAGCAGGACACAATCACTTGCCTGGGCGCCGCGGCCAACCCTGCCGCGCAACTGGTGCAGTTGGGACAACCCGAGCCGCTCCGCATTTTCAATGATCATGAGGCTGGCGTTGGCGACGTCAACACCCACCTCGATGACCGTCGTCGCAACCAGCAGGTCTATCCGCCCGCGTTTGAAATCATCCATCACCGCTTCCTTCTCGGTGTTTTTCATTCTGCCGTGGATGAGGCCGATAGTTAATTCAGCCAGTTGCCGGGCCAGGTGTTTCCGGATCTCTTCCGCCGCCTGTAATTGCAGTGTTTCCGAATTCTCAATCAAGGTACATACCCAGTAAGCCTGCCGTCCCTGCTTGCAGACTTCATGGATGCGTTCGATCACTTCTTCCCTTTTTTCATTCGAGATCACCGTCGTCTTGATCGGCTGTCGCCCGGGAGGCAGTTGATCGATGACGGAAATATCCAGGTCTGCAAACAATGTCATTGCCAGGGTCCTGGGTATAGGTGTCGCAGTCATGATCAACTGGTGGGGCTGCCGGGTTTTTTCCATGCCTTTTTCCAGCAGGGCAAGCCGTTGGTCAACACCGAAGCGGTGTTGTTCGTCAATAATGATCAGGCCTACGTTGCTGAAAGTAACCTGGTCCTGGAACAGGGCATGGGTGCCGACGACGACCATCGGTTGTGCCGAGCCAAGCTGCGCCAGCACTTCTCCTTTTTCGTTACGCGACTGTTTCCCGGCCAACAGCAATACCGGGATGCCGATAGGTGAAAACCATTGTCTGATATTGAAATAGTGCTGATCCGCAAGAATTTCAGTGGGCGCCATGAGGGCAACCTGGTAACCGGAGTGAATCACCTGCAGGGCGGAAATGGCGGCGACCACGGTTTTGCCCGAGCCCACGTCTCCCTGGACAAGGCGCAGCATCGGTACGGGCCGCAACATGTCGTTCCGGATTTCGGCCAGGACCCGTTTCTGGGCATGGGTCAGGTCAAAAGGGAGGTTGTCCAGAAATGTGTTGACTCCAGCGCTTGCGCCCTTGTGAACGGCAAACGCCGACTGTGCCTGCACCGTCTTCCTGACCAGGCGCAGGCTCAGGTGGTGCGCCAGCAATTCTTCGAATGCCAGGCGTTGCTGGGCCGGATGATTACCGTCCATCAGGCTGTCCAGGTCGGCGTCCCGCGGCGGCCTGTGGACATACCTGATCGCCTGTCCGAGGCTGAACAGGGCGAATTGATTCAAAATCCCGTCCGGCAGCAACTCCGTCAAGCCGGTCTTGTCCCTGGACAGGGCATCCAGGGCTTGTCCGGTCAGGTTACGCAACTTGAATTGGGAAATTCCCTGGGTCAGTGGATAGACAGGGGTCAGGGTCTGTTCCAGGACGACGTCCTCATCGGCATCAACCCGCTGGTATTCGGGATGGGCCATTTCCATGGAGTGATTGACGATTCTTGCCTGGCCCCAGCAGCGCAGGGTCATGCCCTGCTTCAGGTTGGCCTGCTGTGTCCAGGAGAAATGAAAAAACCGCAGGGTCAGGGCGCCGGTGCCGTCGCTGATGCGGCAGAGCAGGCTGCGCCGCCGGCCGGTCAGTACCTGGACCAGTTCAACCGTACCCTGGCACAGGGCGCTGTCCCCCGGCCTCAGACTGCCGATGGGGATAAGCCGGGTACGGTCTATGTATCGATTGGGCAGGTGAAATAACAGGTCCTGGATTACCCGGATACCCAGGTGTTGCAACCGTTCTCCGATCCGTGGGCCGACACCTTTCAGGGTGTTAACGGGGGCGTTGAGAGTTGGGAGTTGTTCGGATCCCACGAGCCGGCAGGCTTATCTTCTGCTGATTTTGGATACGTGGGGAATATTCCTGATCCGCCTGATAATGTTAGCCAGATGCAGCCGGTCGGAGACTTCCACAACAAATTTCAAGGTCGTATAGCGATCATCCTTGTCATTCATTTCCACACTGACGATATTGGCGTTACGCGCAGCGATTTCAGTTGCAATCTTGGCCAGAACACCGCGTTGGTTGGTAACATCCACCCTGATATTGGTCGGAAAGCTGCTGCCGATCTCCTCTTCCCAGGCTACGTCAAGCCATTTATCCGGGTGGTTCCTGAATTCCGTCACGTTCGGGCAGGTCTGGTGATGCACGACAATACCGCGGCCGGTTGTAACAAACCCGAGAATAGGATCACCGGGTATGGGACGGCAGCACTTGGGGAAGTTTACTACCATGCCTTCGGTGCCTCTTATGGTCAGCGGCGCGCTGTTGCGGCTGGTTCTCTTTTTTGTCCTGACCGGTTTTTCTATCAGTTGCCTTGCAACGATGGCGGCAATCCTGTTGCCCAGGCCCACTTCCTGTAGTAATTCGTTCTGGTTGTCCAGGTTGAATTCCTTCACCAGCTTGTTCCATTGGGGAGGTTTGATTTCATCATAACTGGTCGAATAAAGCTTGAGTTCCCTGACGAGCAGGCGTTTACCCAGTGAGCGCGCCTCACTCTTGCGGAGATTTTTCAGATAGTGCCTGATGTTTGCCCTGGCCTTTGCCGTCACGGCAAAATTCAGCCAGGCCGGGTCGGGTTTTGCGCCGGGAGCGGTGATGACCTCGATAGTCTGTCCCGTGGCGAGATGGGTACTCAAGGGCGCCAGGCGCCGGTCAATCCTGACACCCACGCAACTGTTGCCCACGTCGGTGTGGATTGCATAGGCAAAGTCTACGGCTGTGGCGCCTTTTTGCAGTTCAAAGATATCTCCCTTGGGCGTGAACGCATAAACGGATTCCGGGAACAGGTCGATTTTAACGTGTTCCAGGAAGTCCTGTGGATTGCCCGCCGCGGTTTGCATTTCCATGATGTGTTGCAACCACTCCCGGGCGCGTTTATGCGCGCCGGTCCGATCAGCAGGAGGCCCCGATTTATACAACCAGTGTGCCGCAATGCCAACCTCGGCGACGTCGTTCATGTCCGTGGTCCTGATTTGCACTTCCAGGGGTACGCCGTAGGGTCCGAACAGGACGGTATGCAATGACTGGTAGCCGTTCGACTTGGGTATGGCCACGTAATCCTTGAATTTTCCCGGAACAGGCCGGTACAGGTTGTGTGCGGTGCCGACCACGCGGTAACAGGTATCCACGTCATCGACAACGATACGAAAGGCGTAAACGTCATAGACTTCGCTGAAGGAAAGGTCCTTCTCCAGCATTTTCTGGTATATGCCGTAAAGGTGTTTTTCCCTGCCGATTACCTTGGCCGGAATTTTTTCCTGCCGTAAGCGGCGCTTGATGGAGTTTTTTATCTTGGCAATGATTTCTTTGCGATGTCCCCTGGCCTTGATGATCTGTTCGTTCAGGATGCGGTAGCGCATGGGATAGAGTGTTGCAAAACCCAGGTCCTCAAGTTCCAGGCGGATGCTGTTTATGCCCAGACGCTGGGCTATGGGCGCATATATCTCCAGGGTTTCCCTGGCTATGCGCCGGCGTTTAGCCGGTTCGAGGGCGCCCAGGGTACGCATGTTGTGCAGCCTATCAGCCAGTTTCACGATGATCACGCGGATGTCATTGCTCATGGCCATCAGCATTTTACGAAAGTTCTGGGCCTGGGCTTCCGCATGGGAATCGAATTCAACCTGTGCCAGTTTACTGACGCCGTCGACCAGTTCCGCGATACCTTTGCCGAAGCGGCGCACGATTTCTTTTTTTTCGGTGTCGGTGTCTTCTATGACGTCATGCAGAATAGCTGCAGCCAGGGTCTGGTGGTCCATGTGCATATCGCCAAGAATACCGGCTACTTCCAGGGGGTGGCTGATATAAGGCTCGCCACTTTTGCGATGCTGACCCTCGTGAGCGGAAGCGCTGAACTCATAGGCGCGGCGTACTTTCTCAACCTCATCGGAGGTGAGATAGCCACCTATCCTTTTTTCAAGTTCGGAAATGGTAGTCATAACGGAAAGTATAACCTGCATTTCCGGAAAAAGGACCAAAACCCTGCACGGCCCGGCGCCGCCGGCAGGTTAATCCCGGTCATGGGACGGATGGAGATTTATGCATGGAAAGCATGCCTTGTCCCTTGTCGGCAAAACAGTCTTCCAGGGTTGTTCGGGTTAATTGAAAACCCGTATCAGAATGAGTCCTCGTTGGGGATTTCGCTTGATTCCACTGTCTGGAATTCAATGTCATCTATATCGGCATCAAACCGTGATCTGCCGATGGCTTCAATATTTTCATAGGTCACGACTCCTGCCGCAATCTCCCGCAATGCCATTACAGTCGGCTTATCCGATTGGTCCTCGATCAGGGGGTCGGAGCCCATAAGGAGTTGCCGGGTACGTTTGCTTGCCAGCAAAACCAGGTCATAGCGGTTTTCAAGATTTTCCAAACAGTCTTCTACAGTCAGTCTAGCCATGTTAATTCCTGCGGTATGAAAGTGCCCTACGGATATTGATCCCGTTGAAGAAACCTGTCAGGAGGTTGCTGCCAACGCTCGTACAACGCCACAGTTTACCGGATATTGCCGCCTTGATGCAATAATTGCTTAAGCAGGTTCTCAAAATAAGCCTGCTGACGGCCATAATTATGCCGGGCAGAGACCAGGATCGCGGCAAGCTGTTCCAGTGTGTCATCAAAGTTGTCATTGACTACCAGGTAGTCATATTCATGATAATGCTCTATTTCGCTGACAGCATCACGCAGGCGCCGGCGGATATTCCGTTCATCATCGCCCCGTCCCTTCAGGCGTTCTTCCAGCGCCGCAAGCGAAGGCGGCAGGATATAGATATTGATGGCGTCTTTCATGAGCGCCCGCACCTGTTGAGCGCCCTGCCAGTCTATCTCCAGGATGATGTCCTTCCCGTCAGCCAGTTGTTCTTGCACCCAGGCGCGCGAGGTGCCGTAAAGATGATCAAATACGTTAGCGTGCTCCAGGAACCGGTCCTGTTCAAGCAGGGCCTGAAATTTGTCTTCACTGACAAAGAAATAATCCATCCCGTGCTTCTCATTGGGCCGCGGGGGCCTGGTGGTATGCGAAATGGAAACACATAAATCGGGAATGGCATCCACCAGCGCCCGCACCAGGGAGGTCTTCCCGGCACCGGAAGGCGCGCAGATAATGAATAGGATGCCTTTGCGTTTGGAGGTGGGCATTAATTTCCTGCCATACGATCAGTCAGTTCTTTCCGTGCTGATTTCTGAAGCCTTTTTTCATTGATTTGATTACGAATATCCTCGGCTACCTCAAGTATTTCAGCGGGTGCTCGCACCGACTCGCCTGCATTTTGGCGCAGGGCGATAACCAGGGGTTCCAACGTAGCTGATTTTGCGCTGTCACTGGACAGAATATTGACCAAATCATACTCTGATAGGCCTGATGTAATCAAGTCAGGCACAATGCTGATCATCCCCTGCATCATTGTTTCAACGTCGGGCATGAACGCGGTATAGGCAAGATGAAACGCTTCCAATGCGGCCTGTGTCTCCCCCTGTAACTGCAATGCTTCTGTTCGAAGACACATTACTCGCCATCTGAATATGTTTCCTTCTTCGCCGCTCAAGTATTTCCCAAGCCTTTGTTCGAGTTCTTCACATATTTCCAGGGCCTTATGTACGTTTTTGAGCCGGATTAGGCACTTACTTTTGTCGCTTAATGCTTGGGCAACCCACATCTGCATATCCCGTGCGCTACTTGTGCCAAAACGTCCGACGAATTCATCACAGGTGGTAATTGCGGCTGTATAATCACCAAGTTTTGCTAGCGCATTTGCTTCATGAACAAATGCGGCAGCAACCCACCTTTGAATATCAGGCACTTCACTCGCACCAAAACGCTCAACCACCGCGGCGTAGGCAGAAATTGCAGCTTCTAATTCGCCCAGTTTACTTAGTGCATTTCCTTTCTCGAACAATGCGACGGCAATGTCCTGCTGGATATTTGGAACGTTATCGGCACTGAATTGCTTAACAACCTGAGCGTAGACTGCGATTGCCGCGTCGAAATTACCGAGATTTTCCAGTGCCCTGCCTTTGTTAATCAAAGCTGAAGCTGCCAATCTTTGAATGTCTTGTGCGCTACCGGACTCAAACCGTTCGACTACTCCGTCATAGACTGCTATAGCAGTATCGAAATCATTGATCTTTTCTAGCATCTCGCCTTTGTCCACCAAAGCTACGGTAACCCACCATTGGATCTCCATTGCGTCACTGGTACCAAAACGCTCTACAACCTCGTCGTAGGCTACGAGCGCTGTTTTGAAATCATCAAGTTCTCGTAACGCATCACCCTTAAGGCACAAGGCGATGGCAACCGTTAGCTGGATATTTGGATCGTCACTGACTCCAAAACGCTCGACAACCTCATCGTAGGCCGAGATAGCTCCCCCGAAATCGTTGAGTTCTTTCCTCTCTCTTCCTTTTACGATTAATGTAAAGGCGACTTGCAACTCCAGGTGGTTAGAATAAAGACTCTTAATCTGTGGGTGTTCGGTAGCTGCCCTCCTCAAGCCCTCATGAATGACGGCGGATTTTGCCATATCCCGGATCAGACTATGGAAAATCTCAGTTTGTTCCTTTTCGCTATAAAACGTCACAATAAAGCGGATTAGATTTTGCACAACAGCCGCTTCATCGCGTTCGCGACGCAGTTTGTAATAAATGCTGTAAAGACGTTCGACAGCGCTATACAAGCGCTTTTTACCGCTTCCTTCCACGATTACTGCACCCCGATTTATCAATCGACCAAGCATTGTTGATACAGTCCGAACGTCCATGCGCGCTCGCTCCGCAATCTCACCGGGTTTGGATGGTTGCCAGAGATCGAGCACAGCAACGTAAACTCGCCGTTCGGTCTTTGCCAGCACTTCGAGATGACCACGAAAATACTCAGTGTGCTCATCGATAAGCGTAACCAGTTCTTCCATCAGTTGACGCAGGGATCGATGTTGTGTGAAGCCGGCAATGATCACCAACAGACGGGGATTGCCACCAGTCAGTATTTGAAGCGGTCTGATCTCCCGCCCTCGAACTGAATCGCCGCTGATTACCTGCCATAAACAACCACATTCTTCGGTGGTCAGCGGTTCCAGGTCGATGATCCGGAACAACTCGAAGAACGGTTGGCTGGCATCGTCCAGACCTTTGAACCGGTTAGTGGCGGAAGCAAGCAAAATGACCTGTGGTTCCGACTGCAATATTGCCCGTAATTTCCAGCCAAAATCTTTATCCAGGTTCTCAAGTGATTGCAGGTTCTCGACCATGAGGACAAGTTTCTTGCCCAATTGATCTGCGGTATCCAATACGGTCGCGCGGACGCGCTCCTCAAGTGACTGCTCGCGCCACTGTCTGCTGAGGTCCTCGTAAGTGCTTCGTAATTGGGCGGCGAGGGCGGGGTGTTGTGCGGCAGTCTCCCGCGCAAGGTGGAACAATGTTTCAAGCCAGAAGTCAGCAATATTTGAAATCTCCTGATTCTCTTCCATGAAACGGACCGGCATCAGATGCTCGGAGAACTCGTTCTTTGTGCGTATTTCGGCCGCTACACGAGCCAGCAGCATGGTTTTCCCCCGTCCACGAGGCGCGGTGATCAGGGTATGTTGGCAGGATGGTGATCCGATATTGTCCCGCAGCACATCAAGTATGGTATCGCATTCGTGCTTCCTTACTACGAACTGTTCTACCACTTCTACATCGGACTGGAATGCCCCCGGATTAAATTTACGGATTGGACGCTCTGGGATACTTGCCATCGATCTTGCTGCGTTTATTTGTTGTCCGGAACGCGCGTCGGAAGGGGGATATGATGCCCGCGAAAACGCGCCGACCACCAATCCTTCAACAATCTCGATGGGAAGCGATAACCATCTCCGGCAGGACTGAGATAGCCATCGTGTACGAGGACTTCGAGAGTATCCATGGTACGTCGGGACACATCATCAACTACATTGGAGTACAACTGTTCAAGGCATCGTCGCGCATCATGGGTGAACAAATCCTGGGTAGCCGCCTCTGCAAGAATTTCCATCGCTATGGAATAGTTTTCATCTTCGAGTGCTTCTTTCAAGCGTGTCTCATAATGCACCAGGTCGTTCTGTCCGGGAGGTCCGAGAAGCTCAGTACGATAGACCGTCCCCACATCCTCAACTAAAATTCGGTCTTGCCCTCGCATCACGGTGAAATCCCGCATACGTGCGAAAAAAGATTGGACGTGATGGGGAATGCCAACGCCTAGAGTTTCGTATACCTCGCCAGCTACCCCGTTCTCTACGTTCAGTTCGTAATTCTCTGCCAGAAGATTAAAACAGTCGATACTGGTATCTCGATCCCAGGGCGCAAGGCGATAGGGATAAAGATGGTTGATCCGGTCAGATATACCCAGTCTGCGCACAAGGGGTTCAAGTCCGATACTTCCCGAAATGATCAGGACCGGTGAATTCTCCCCATGAGACTGGAGCGCCTTGCGCAACCAACTCAAAAATTCATCAACCCGTCCCGCGTCGCCATCATGCTGAACCATCCGTTTAAGGAAAATGGGAAGCTCGTCAATTACCAGAAGTACCGGCTTATCGTGCATGGAGCAGGCATTCAGTAGTTGCTCCCCGTGACGTCGCCAGCTTCCAGTATCCAGCCCGGCGCGAATCTTCACGCTGAAATCGTAAGCATTAATTTCCTCAACGTTGACATTCAACCAGCGTTTCATTCCGTTGGCAAAACGGGACGATATCGGGCGCACCGGATGTACTGCACGGGCAATTTCAGCGATTGCGTCTTCAGCACAGGTTGCACCTTCGACGTCGGCAAAAAGAAAAGCCCAGTCCGAGGTTTCAAGGCGACGTCCCAACTCCATAACGACACTGGTCTTTCCCATGCGCCGTTGTCCTGTGAGTAGTACGTGATTATGGTCTTTCACGTAATTTTCCAGTATTCTCAAATCGGCCTCGCGATCAAAAAAGTCATCTCCGCAGACCCAGCGACCGGTTGACGATCTCATGATATTTCGCTCCTTATGCAACAATTTTGTTGAATTAAGCCATACAACAAAATTGATGTCAACAAAATTGTTGAATAAAAAGGAACAGCTCCTAATAGTAGGAAAAGCCAATCCGTTTGACTGACACAACGGGTTTGCCCGATACTGGACAGTACGGCATTACCCGAAATTGAATGATATGAGTGATGTACTACCCGTTCCGGCCGGTTCCCGGGAAAGCAGTGATACAGCCGCGTTTATCGCCGCCCTGCCGAAGGCAGAGTTGCACCTGCATATCGAGGGCACGCTGGAGCCAGAGTTGATGTTTGCCATTGCCGGGCGCAACGGTATCGAACTGCCTTTTGCCTCGATTGAAGAAGTGCGGGCGGCTTACCGGTTTTCCAACCTGCAGGACTTTCTCGACATTTATTATGCCGGTGCCAACGCGCTCGTCGAAATGCAGGATTTCTACGACCTGACCTGGGCCTACCTGCAGCGGGCGTTTACCCAGACCGTACGCCATGTCGAGATCTTTTTCGACCCGCAGACCCACACCGGGCGCGGGATTGCGTTTGCCGCCGTGATCGACGGCATCAGCCGTGCCCTGGCCGATGCCGAAACCAGACTGGGTATCAGTTCCCGCTTGATCATGTGTTTTCTGCGCCACCTGGATGAGGCGTCAGCCATGGAAACCCTGGATACGGCGCTGGCCTGGCGGGACCGTATCGCCGGGGTCGGGCTGGATTCGTCCGAGCGCGGCAATCCGCCGGGTAAATTCCGTGAGGTGTTCCGGCGCGCCCGGGCAGCAGGCTTCGTCGCCGTGGCCCATGCCGGCGAGGAGGGTCCTCCCGAATATGTCCGGGAAGCCCTGGATGTACTTGAGGTGGTGCGTATCGACCACGGCAACAACGCGCTGGCGGATGCCGGCCTGGTTGCCGAACTGGTGCGCAGACGAATCCCGCTGACAGTATGCCCGCTCAGCAACCTGAAACTCTGTGTCGTGGACGATATGACCGCCCACCCGTTAAAACGTATGCTGGACCTGGGCCTGTTCGTTACCGTCAACTCCGACGATCCCGCCTATTTCGGCGGCTACGTGAACGAGAACTATGTCGCGGTAGCCGAAGCCCTGGACCTGGGCAGAGAGGAACTGGCACAACTGGCCCGGAACTCCATCGAAGCCTCCCTGCTTGGCACAGAAGCCAAATCCACATTGATTTTGGAATTGGATACCGTACTGCGCAGGTTTGGGTAACCTTGAATAGCTTACCCAAAGCTGCCCACAGATTGACTGAATTCCGAAAAAGAATGGTTTATCATTGTTGGCAGCATGGGTTTACTGACCACACACGTTCTGGATACGGCGCATGGCTTGCCCGCCGCGGGCATGACGGTCGAATTGTTTTCGATTGATGGTGACGCGCGTTCCCTGGTGAAGACCGTAACGACCAATTCGAACGGGCGTTGCGACGAGCCGATGCTTGCTGGAGAAGCATTCAGGGTGGGCTCCTGGGAACTGGTGTTTCACGTAGCCGACTATTTCACTTCCCGGGGGGTCGAGTTGTCTGACCCGCCGTTTCTCGACCGGGTGACTTTGCGTTTCGGCATTGCCGCCGCTGAGCATTACCATGTTCCCCTGCTGGTCTCGCCCTGGAGCTACAGCACGTATCGCGGAAGCTGACTTCATGTCCGCAACAGAGCAAAAAGACGAGGATAACGGGACAATACGTTTCCTGCTGGATAACCGCGTGCATGAAGTTATGAATGCCGCGCCGACAACCACGGTATTGAATTACCTGAGGGAGGAATTGCAACGCACAGGTACCAAGGAAGGCTGTGCGGAAGGGGATTGCGGCGCCTGTACCGTCGTCGTTGCCGAAGCGGACGCGGGAGGGGTACGCTTCCGTTCCATCAATTCCTGTATCCAGTTCCTCCCGACCCTGGACGGCAAGGCGTTATTCACCGTGGAGAGTTTGAAGAAGATCAGCAACGCTGCGTTACATCCGGTGCAGCAGGCCATGGTGGATTGCCACGGTTCCCAATGCGGTTTCTGTACACCGGGTTTTGTCATGTCGTTGTTTGCCCTGTACAGGAATAATGCCGGGCCGGAGCGGGCGGAGATCGATGACGCCCTGTCGGGCAACCTGTGCCGGTGTACCGGTTACCGGCCTATCATCGATGCGGCAGCCAGGATGTATGACTACGGGGAGGACCTTGTCGACGAAGGGGAACTGGCGCGCCGGCTTGAGGAGATACGCCCGGATATTTCCCTGGAGTTGCCGGCACGCAGTCATTCCCGCGCCGAAGCAGCGGACAGGTCCGGTAGTGCCGAACCCGACAGGTACTTTGCCCCGGCAAGCCTGTCCGAACTGGCGGATTTGCTGGTACGCTATCCCGGCGCCACGATACTGGCCGGCGGTACCGACGTGGGCCTGTGGGTTACCAAGCAATACCGCGAGCTTCCCGTCATCATCTACATAGGCCGGGTGGGTGAACTGGATTATGTTGAAGAGACTGAAGACCGCCTGGAAATAGGCGCTGCCGTGAGTCTTACCGATGCGTTTACTGCCCTGGAAAAACACTATCCCGACCTGTCTGAGATCATGCGCCGGTTTGCCTCGCCTCCGATCCGCAATGCCGGTACCCTGTGCGGCAATATCGCCAACGGTTCGCCTATCGGCGATACGATGCCGGCGCTGATCAGCCTGGGTGCCGTACTGGTCTTGCGTTGCGGCGACCAGGTACGCGAATTACCCCTGGATGAATTTTACCTGGGTTACCAGGTAAAGGCCTTGCAGCAATCCGAGTTTGTCCAGGCAGTACGGGTTCCATTGGCGCGGGGAACCGGCCAATATTTCCGTTCCTACAAGATTGCCAAACGTTACGACCAGGATATCTCCTCTGTCTGCGGCGCTTATTTCATACAGCTTGAGGCAGACGCCGTTACCGATGCACGCATCTGTTACGGCGGTATGGCGGCGGTCCCGCAACGGGCGAGACAATGTGAAGCTGCATTACGCGGCCGGCCCTGGAGTGATGCGACAATTGAAACGGCGTTGCAGGCCCTGGCGGAGGATTACCAGCCGTTGACCGATATGCGCGCGTCGGCCCAATACCGCGCACGCGTAGCCGGCAACCTGTTAAAAAGGTTCTACCTTGATACCACGGGCGAAGAAGTTTCGATATGGTAATGAGTGAGCGGATGCCAACATGACTGACAACAGGACTGTTTTCGCTGCAGGCGCCGCCTTGCCCCATGAAAGTGCGCACCTGCATGTGAGCGGGGAAGCCGATTACGTAGATGATCAGCCTGAGCCGCGCGGCCTGCTGTACGCCGCCATCGGTTACAGCGCGAGGGCCCATGCCCGGATCAGGCATATGGATTTCTCTGCCGTGCACGCCGCTCCCGGCGTAGTGGAGGTCGTCAGCGCGGAAGATATCCCCGGCGCCAACAATCACGGTCCCATACTGGCCGATGATCCCGTTTTTGCCGACGGTCTGGTCGAATACGTGGGACAATCCGTTTTTGCCGTGCTGGCCGATTCGGTGCTCAATGCCCGCAAGGCCGCGCGCCGGGCCAGGATCGAGTATGAAGATCTGCCGGCCATCCTGGATATGGACAGCGCCATGGCGCAGCAATCCTTCGTGCTCCCACCCCAGACCATTGTCCGCGGTCAACCGGAACAGGCGATTGCCGGGGCAACCCATCAATTACAGGGCCGGTTGCGGGTCGGCGGGCAGGACCATTTTTACCTGGAAGGGCAGGTCGCCGCGGCATTTCCGCAGGAAGACGGCGCCATGCTGGTCCATGTTTCAACCCAGCATCCGACCGAGGTGCAACACCTGGTTGCCCATGCATTGCAGGTTTCTTCGAAGGACGTGGTGGTCGAATGCCGGCGCATGGGCGGTGGTTTCGGCGGCAAGGAAACCACGCCGGCCCTGTTTGCCGTCATTGCCGCCGTGTCCGCGCACAAGACCGGCCGGCCGGTAAAACTGCGGGTGGACCGTGATGACGACATGACCATTACCGGCAAACGGCACGGTTTCCGTATCGACTACCGGGTCGGCTTCGATGCGCGCGGACTGATCGAGGGCATCGACCTGGAACTGGCCTCCGACTGCGGGCGTTCGGCTGACCTGTCAGGCCCCATTAACGTGCGCGCCATGTTCCATAGTGATAACAGTTATTTCCTCGACCATGTGCGGATTGTCTCCCATCGCTGCAAGACCCATAAGGCGTCAAACGTAGCCTTCCGGGGTTTCGGCGGCCCCCAGGGGATGATGGGTATCGAGAACGTCATCGACGAGATTGCCCGGTTTCTTGATAAGGACCCCCTGGACGTACGTAAAATCAACTTCTACGGCAAGGAGAACCGGAACGTGACGCCGTACGGCATGACGCTGGAAGACAATATCATCCATGAACTGGTAGACCAGCTTGAAAAACAATCCGCCTACCGGGAAAGGCGCCGGCAGGTGGAGGCATTCAACGCCGGTGCTGGCGTACTCAAACGGGGTATCGCCCTCACCCCGGTCAAGTTCGGGATTTCATTCACCGCTGCGTTCTACAACCAGGCCGGCGCCTTGCTGCACGTTTATCGCGACGGCAGCATCATGCTGAACCATGGGGGTACCGAGATGGGGCAGGGGCTTTATACCAAGGTCGCCCAGGTGATCGCCGAGGAGTTCCAGGTGGACCGGGACAGGATAAAATGCACCGCCGCCAATACCGGGAAAGTGCCGAACACCTCCGCAACCGCGGCTTCGTCCGGCAGTGATCTGAACGGCATGGCGGCCCGGGCGGCTGCCGTTGCGATCAGGACGCGCCTGGCCGGGTTTGCCGCGCAAAAATATGGAGTGCCGGTGGAACAGGTCCGCTTCACGCCGGCCGGCGTGCGGGCCGGCACGGAGCTGATCGATTTTGCCGAATTGACCAACCAGGCTTACCTGGCGCGAATATCACTGTCTTCCACCGGTTACTACCGCACTCCCAAAATCAAATATGACCCGGATACCCTCACCGGCCGGCCGTTTTTCTATTTTGCCTACGGCGCAGCCGTGACCGAGGTGCTGCTGGATACTCTGACCGGCGAATATAAAATACTGCGCGTGGATATCCTGCACGATGCCGGGGAGTCGCTAAACCCGGCCGTCGACATGGGGCAGGTGGAGGGCGGATTCCTGCAGGGGGCCGGTTGGTTGACCAGCGAGGAGTTGTGGTGGGACTCAGCCGGCAAACTCATGACCCATGCCCCGTCCACCTACAAGATCCCGACTGGCAGTGACTGGCCGCCGGAATACAACGTGGAACTGATCGACTGGGGCAGGAACAGGGAAGAGACGATATACCGCTCCAAAGCGGTGGGCGAACCGCCTCTTATGCTCGCCATATCGGTTTTTCACGCTTTGAAAGACGCCATAGCCGCGCGGCAGGGTGGCCGGGCCAGACCTGTATTACATGCGCCTGCCACACCGGAGCAGGTATTGAACAGTATTGAAGAACTGCAGCAGCGCCAAAAGGAGTCGTGCCAGAAGGGGACACGCCAAGAGGGGACAGAATTTAATTCTGTCCCCAGTGACCCCCCCGGTGACTCCACCAGTGGCCGCCTCCAGTGAGATGGTGGCTTAAACCAACAACGGGTATGAACAATTGTTTCTCGTCACTGCTCGATGTTGCCGGCAGCGATCAGCCCTGTGTACTGGTGACGGTTGCCCATGTGGCAGGTTCGGCGCCGCGCGAAGCAGGTGCGCGCATGATCGTGACCCCTGCGCAGGTATTGGGCACTATCGGCGGCGGGAATCTTGAATTTGAAGCCATACGCATTGCACGGTCCCGGCTGGATGAACTGCAAACGCCGGGTTCGCAACGCTTTATCGAATTGTTCCCCCTCGGTTCCATGCTGCAGCAATGTTGCGGCGGTGCGGTCTTCCTGCATTTTGATGTAGTAAGGGACGGACAGGCCGGTTGGGTATCCGTAGCCGCTGATAGCGAACAGAACAACATCCCCGCGCTATTGGTGAGCCGAACAATACAAAATGAGTCGGATTCTGCTGCGCCATTCCCGCGCAAGCGGGAATCCAGTGGAATCACTTCCGCTGCAAGCGGACTGTATTCCGGCGCGGGCCCGGCTTCGCTTACCGAAAAAATGATGTTCACGGAAACAGGTATTACGGGTAGCCTGGGCGATAAAGACCTGGACGATCTCGCGGCGGCAAAAGCGGCCGCGCTCCTGTCCGCACAGGGAGCGCCGCAAACGTCCCTGCTGCATCCCCTGGTCGAGACGCAATCGACCCTGCCCGATATCTCCGATGTCCTGTTTTTCGAAGCGATCATGCCCTGTGATTTCCAGGTCGTATTGTTCGGCGCCGGTCACGTGGGCCGCGCCCTGGTGAGTGCCCTGGCCGGCGCCACCCCTTGCCGTATCACCTGGGTGGACAGTCGCGCCGGGCAGTTTCCGCAGGGACTGCCGTCCAACGTAGAGCCCCGGCTCACCGATAACCCTGTCGCGGAAATCGACGGCCTGTCCGGGCAAGCGTATTGCCTGGTCATGACGCACAGCCATCAACTCGACCAGGACCTGTGTGAAGCCCTCTTGCAGAGGGATGATCTCGCTTTCATCGGCTTGATCGGGTCGGCAACCAAACACCGGCGTTTTGTGCAGAGACTGGGCGAAAAAGGCCTGGGTGAACGGCAACTGGAACGGCTCACCTGTCCCATCGGCATTCCCGGCATAGAATCAAAAGAACCCGGCGTCATCGCCGTGTCCGTTGCCGCCCAGTTGCTTAAAATTAGATCCGCAGATTTAAATTAATCCGCAGATGACGCAGATGTATAAGAATTATAAGTTCAGAAAAAATGTGACCGCCCCTGTTCCAGGTCAAACCTGCGCGTCAATTATATTTGATAAGAAATCCTGGCTAACCGAGTCCTGTTTCCCGTAACCGTAATATTTATATTATCATCTGCGTAAATCTGCGCTTGTGCTGCGGATAAATTTATGATCGAAGCATACATATTTGAATGGTTGAACCTGCTGCTGCGCTGGGCACACCTGATCGTGGGTATTGCCTGGATCGGTTCGTCATTTTATTTCGTCTGGCTCGATTTGAATCTGAACATCCCTCCCCGGGATCCGGAAGACGAGGCGGTTGCCGGCGACCTGTGGGCGGTACACGGTGGCGGTTTTTACCATGCGCAGAAGTACAAGGTGGCGCCCGGTAAATTGCCCGAGCCCCTGCACTGGTTCAAGTGGGAGGCCTATACTACCTGGTTGACCGGCTTTGCCTTGCTGGTGCTGATGTATTACGTCAATGCTGATGTGTACCTTATCGATAAAACCGTCGCTAATATAACCCCGGACATGGCTGTTGCCGCAAGCATCGGTTTCATCGTGGCGGCCTGGGTGATCTACGACCTGTTATGCAGGACCGGCCTGAGTGACTCCTGGATTGGACTGGTCGGCTTTTTATTCCTTGTTGCCGCAGTTTATTTCATATCGGACCTGTTCAGCGGGCGCGGCGCCTATATGCAAATCGGCGCCATGCTGGGCACCATCATGGCCGCCAATGTACTCATGATAATAATTCCTGGTCAGCGGGAACTGGTGCAGGCCAAACTGCGCGGCGAAGAACCGGACCCGTTACCAGGTCTCAAGGCCAGACAGCGTTCCGTGCACAACAACTACATCACCCTGCCGGTGCTGTTCGTCATGTTGAGTCCCCACTATCCCATGACCTACGGACATGAATACGGCTGGTTGCTGCTCATCGCCATCTTCATCGCCGGCGTGTTGATCCGGCATTTCTTCAACCTGAGAAACCAGGGCAAAACAGCGCCGGCGCTGCTGGTTATCGCCATCATCATCCTGGTACTGGCCGCGTTCGTGGCCGCCCCGAAATCCAGGGCCATCCCTGACCGGGAGATGGCGGCACAGCCCGCGCAAACCGCCGAACCCGTTTCATTTGCGCAAGTGAACCGGGTAATCGTACAACGCTGCAACATCTGCCACTCCGCTGAACCAAACCATCCTACCGCTCCCGTCGCGCCGAACGGCGTGATGTTCGACACCCCGGACCAAATCAGGCAATGGGCGCAGCGCATCCATGACAGGACCGTCACCAACAGGACCATGCCCCTGGCAAACCTGACGCAGATGACCGGCGAAGAACGTCGACTCGTCGATCGTTGGTATAAGACGGGCGCCGAAATAGAATAGAAGCGAGTAAATCCCAACCTCATCCACAGTAGTTTATGGCATTAGCGGTGAACACTGGTATTGTGGGAGAATGTCCAGGGAGCAGGTAATTGATATAGTGGGATAAAATAGTCTCTTTACTTAAGGTGAGCAGCAATGTCCTGGGACAGCAATAGCATTTTTCGGCAACTTGATCTTGGTGAGGACAGTCGCGTAGAGTTCAAGGAAGTCGAGTTCATCGAAAACCGCGTGCGTGCGCCACATCGCGACGCTATTGCCGATGAGTTAGCCGCCTTGGGAAACACGATTGGCGGTACATTAATTTTCAGCGTGTCCGACTCCGGTGAGGTGCGTTCGATGAACCGGCAACAAATGGACGCGTTAGAATCCTTTGTCAGTGAGATTTGCGCAGACAGTATCCGACCTCCACTGGCATTTATCACCCGACGGCTACCTTTATCTGACGGATCTTCTGTGCTGATCACGGAAGTCGAACAGAGTGCGTTAGTCCACAAGAGTCCGGGGGGGTATTTGGCCAGACAAGGCAGTTCCAAGCGTGAACTATCATCCGAGGCACTGCAACGTCTGTTCCAACAGCGAGGCCGTTCCGGATTGCTTGGCCCAGATGAAGTAATCATTGCTGAAACCAGGCAGAAAACATTTGAGGAAAGTCTGGTGGATCGCTTTTTGAGTTCTCGAGCGATTGAGACCGATATAGTACAACTCACAAAGCTGGGTTTAATGCGGGAAGATGATAACGGAATCCTGCGTGCAACGGTTGCCGGTATTTTACTTTGTTGTGAGCGCCCGGAAAAATACATACCAGGCGCCATTATCGAAGCAGTTCGCTATCGCGGGACTGTGCTGGGCCGAGCAAGCCAGCACGATGCAGCGACTATCACCGGCCCTTTAGACCGGCAGATCCGTGATGCTGTGAACTTCGTCAGGCTTAACACGCGGGTTGCGGCGCGCAAAGATCCCGGACGTATAGAGACACATCAATTCAGTCCCCGAGCGGTGTTTGAGGCTATGGTAAATGCAGTGGTGCATCGCGACTACTCGATTCATAATGAGAAAATACGCCTTTTCATCTTCGATGACCGACTTCAAATATACTCGCCAGGCGCCTTGCCCAATACACTGTCTATCGAAGCCATGCGCAACCGGCAAGCGACTCGCAACGAAACCCTTGCATCAAGCCTGCGTATGCTTGCAGTAGGGGATATCGCCGGCGCCGGCGACAGACAGTATTTCCTTGAGCAACGCGGTGAAGGCGTTCCGATTATTTTCGAACAGACCCGGGAATTGACCGGGCGTGACCCGGAATACAAACTGAACGGTGTTGCGGAACTATGTTTGACTATACCCTCTGCTAATCCACCGGTGGAGGGAATCAAAGGGGAAGTATCGGTAACCAGTTCGGGAAAACCTATTACGGGAGTGAAAGTCGTAACTCTCTATCCCAACAAAACCTGGATGGAAGGAGAAACCGATTCATTCGGACGGGTTTCCTTTGGGTTTCATTCACAGCTGCCCATCACTGTCTTCTGTGCGGCGTCAGGGCATGGCGCCGGTGCTGTGCGTGATTGGCATCCACCTGATCCCCTCACTGTTGAACTCGAACCACTGCCGCAGGGCGGTTCCGAGATATTCTCGGAGCGAACCGGTCATTTGCCCAATTTAATCGGCAGGCTTAACCCAATTCTCGACAACCTCGACCGCATGTATCTCTACGCTACCAACATCGCGATAGATGAAGGAGAACAACAACCGGTGCACTTCAAACTGAAACAGCCCTTGCGTCTCACCGATATTAACGGGTTTGAGTGGACTGTGCGGTTTATTGAATTTATTGGAAAATCGGCGCTGTTGGAGTACAGGCCGCCAGACTTGGAAGGACAGGTGGCCGATGAAGATTGCCCCCTGAGTTGGCGTTAATCATCGAACTGACGTTGGATTCTGGCCCTGCTTAAAATATGGCGGGCAGGCTCGCTCAGGAACGTTGAGTACTTATACGGGAAGTTATCGCTGGCGCCAGGATTTCATGTATGAAAGGCCTGTTTTGCCGTATCTCGTCAATGGTCAATCCTTCCAGTGAAAACGGAAACTTTATCCATTGTTCCGTGGTATGCAGGTAATAATCAGGCTCGCGCCCGGTTTTATTGTGGCTGGGCTTATACCAGGGTACCGCGACCCGGATATCATCGGGTGTATTTAGCCTTGCCTTTTCACGTATTGTTTCGATGACCGCCTGAATCGTCAAACCGGTATCAAATACGTCATCGACAATGAGTAATGAATCGGTGTGATTTATGTTTTTAATCAGGTAGTTCAAGCCATGGACCCGCACATCACGCGCACGTTTTTCTATACCGCTGTAAGATGACGTGCGGATAGCAATATGGTCGGTTTTAATACCGAAGTATTCGAGTATTTCCTGTACGGCAATGCCGATGGGCGCCCCGCCGCGCCATATCGCGATAATGACTTTTGGTTTGAATCCGCTGTTCAGAACCTGGCTGCCCAACCTGAACGAGTCTTCAAGCTGGCCTTGTGCGGAGAGATAGAGTTTTTCGGGCATCGGGAATAATTTTCTATTGTGTTGTGTGTGATTATATACTGATGGATACTGAAGAATTATCTTAAATCATTTTTTTCAAGGCGCCGGCATGCCGGGAATGCCCTAATCGTTCTGGAATTGAGAATTGGATAAATTATTTATCAGCGCAGAAGAGCAATTGCTGGATTCCTACCGTCTCGGGGTAAAAATCCATGCGAGTGGTTTCAGGCCGGATTTTATCGTCGGCTTGTGGCGTGGCGGCAGTCCCGTCGGTATCGGCGTACAGGATTGTCTCGAATACCTTGGTGTGAAAACGGATCATATTTCCATACGCACCTCCTACACCGGCATGGATACCTATACGGACATGATCGAGAATGAATCGGGTATTCGCGTGCACGGACTGCAGTACCTGCTGGAGAACCTGGAAGCGGACAACAACCTGTTGATTGTCGATGACGTATACAACACCGGACTGAACGTCAAGGCGGTGATTGACCAGCTGTCTGAAAAAACCCGCAGGAATATGCCTGTGACAGTCCGTGTTGCCGTGGTCTGGTATAAACCGGCCAATAACCGAACCGGACGAATACCGGATTATTATTTACATGAAACCGATAAATGGCTGGTATTGCCCTACGAATTAAGTGGCTTGTCCCTGGATGAAATTTACCGGAATAAGACAGGGGTAAAAGAGATATTTGAAGAGTTGGAAGATATTTTACCTGCGAACGGAAATAATCAGGGTGGGTTATAAGTTGTTGTTATCAGCGCTCGTAGGACTCCCGGCGGGAGGATTCGGACAATGTGTTCTCATGAAACAAAATGATAAATTCAGACGACCCGCCCATGATGCATACCGACCTCACAAACGAATACATGCTCATGATCGATAAGCTCAAATTTGGAATTGAAGACATCAAAACATTTATATTAAACGGGGTCGATGGCGCCTGGTTGGATGAGTCAACGAAGCGCCAGTGGCGTTCAGAGTGGTCTGCTGAGATTGACAAGATAATTCTGGAATAAATTCAGCTGCCTTATATCGGTAGAACTTTTCATTACAGGTTGTGATTATCAGAAATGAATACAGGTCCGAATAATTCCAGTTTCAGGGGGACACCATTTAATTCGCGCACTGAGCCGCTGAATCTTTTCGTGAGATGGATAGCCTGGGATATCTATCATGTCGTAGATGTATTCAGTGGTCTCGATGATGAACTCAAGGCTATTCGTGAAGAAGTAGCTGTAATTGATATGTCGCCGCTTTCAAAATTTGAGATATCAGGACCGGATGCAGAGCGGTTTACCAACTATGTAATTACACGTGATGCAAGCAGAATGGAGGTTAATCAGGTCATTTATACACCATGGTGCGACCATAACGGCAAGGTTGTCAGTGACGGCATGGTTTTTCGGATGAACGAAGACAGGTTCCGTATCACCGGCGATCCGAGTCATGGCTGGCTTAAGCAAAATGCGGGAGGCTTTGACATAACGATTCAGGAAGTTACCCACGATCGTGGAATCCTGTCATTACAAGGTCCAAAGTCCCGGGAAGTCCTTGATGCGGCAACAGCAGAGGACTGGTCGGAATTTAAATTCTCACGGATTCGTGTTGTAAAGATAGGGGAAGTTGAGGTGGAAGTTGCCCGGCAGGGATTTACAGGCGAACACGGCTATGAATTGTGTGTCGCCAATGACGATGCTGAAACATTGTGGGATACGATATTTGAGGCAGGAAAAGATTTCGGTATTAAACCCGCAGGTTATCTCGCGTTGGATACTGCCCGCATAGAGGCCGGCCTGATCATTCCGGGGCCGGATTTCACCAACGGCGGGGCGGAAACTGATGCAATCGGTGCCCCGATAGAAGTCGATTCGGAAAATATGGCTTCCCCGTTTGAGCTGGGTGCCGGCCGGTTTGTCGATTTTGAGGGTGATGATTTCCTGGGTAAAACAGCATTGCTAAATGAAAAGGGAACAGCTGTCAGGCGCAACAGGACAGGATTGCATATTGAATGGCAAGGGATAGCCGACCTGTTTACCGGGCAAGGATTGGCGCCGGTCGTAGTTCCAACACCGATATGGCACCCGCTAACGGTGATGAAAGATGGCAAAAAGATTGGCCGTGCGACCAGTATTGCCTGGAGCCCGACAATTCAAAACGTTATTGCCTTCGGACACCTGGAAAAAGAATATTGCGAACCGGGTACGGATGTAACTGTTGAGTTTTATGTCAAGGATAAAGCCGGTCCGGTGAATGCCAGGGTGGTAGATTTACCTTTCATCGATTTACGACGGGCCAAATAAAATAATTGATAGTTTTACATCTATATTGTGAGACATGCATAAGTTCCATTGCAAAGATTTTGATTACCTGATTATACGACTGTACGGAGAGAGGCATCAGCGCTCGTAGGACTCCCGGCGGGAGGATTCGGACAGGGGGACCAGGTACTTTTCCGGGTTGCCCAGAATCTTTGATCGCGCTGCTTGCAAGGAGGCTTCGCCGGCGTAGCTGATGGATGAACGCAGGTGCCCGCGGATACGATGTAGTATATCCTTGACGCTGCCTTTGTAGGGGACCTGTATCTCCTGGCCTTCGGGCGGGGTGTCCAGGGCTGCGTCCGTAGCCTCGGCGTTATCCGGGTCGTACAGTGATTCCAGCACCGCTTCCGGTGAAGTCATGCCGCGATAGATCTTCTTCTTGGTATGTGAGACAGGATCTTCGATGACTCTGCCGGGCGCCTCGTCGGTGCCGGACAAGGTGCTGCCCAGCATGACTGTGGTTGCGCCGCATACCAGGGCGAGGAAGATATCCTTGTCCGTCTTGACACCGCCGTCAGCCATAATGGGGATTGAATCTTCCAGGGTTTCCCAGGTCTCATGTATCGCCTGCAACTGCGGTACGCCGGCCGCGGTTTCCAGACGGGTACGGCAACCCCGGCCCGGTCCAACGCCGACTTTCACCGCATCGGCGCCGATATCCCGTATAAACAGCGCTCCTTCAGCAGTGGCCACGTTGCCGCACACCAGGGGCACGTCGCCGAAACGTCCGCGAAATTCTCCGACGGCTTCTTCCATCACGGTGGAATGACCGTGGGCGATGTCAATGAACAGACAGTCCGCGCCAGCTTCCAGCAAGGCAGCGGAACGGTCCAGGTAGTCACCCCGCGCGCCGATGGCGGCAGCCACCAGCAGGTGTCCCTTGTCGTCCTTGCTGGAATAGGGGCGTTCCCGCAGTGAAAATATGTCGCGGCGCGTGATCAAACCGTGGATACGCCGTTCCGCGTCAACCAGCGGCAGGCGTTCGATGCGGTGTTCAAACAGGATTCTGGACGCCTGCCCGATGGAAATACCGGGATTATCGACAACGAGCCGGTCGAATGGTGTCATAAAGCGCTCTACAGGCTGGTCATCGTAGTCGCTGTTCCAGGGCATATCCCGCGACGACAGCAGGCCGGCCAGTATGTTGCTGCCGGGTTCAGTCTCGATAAGGATGCCGGTAATGGAATGGTTGCGGGCAAACTTCCTGGCCTGCTGGATGGTTGTGCCCAGCGGCAGACACAGGGGCTGGTTGATGACCGCGCTCTGGCTGCGCTTTATCTGCGCCACCTTGCGCGCCTGTCTCTCGATAGTCATGGCGCGATGGATAACGCCTATGCCGCCTTCCATGGCCATGGCCCTGGTCATGTCCGCGCCGGTCACGCTGTCCATATTTGACGAGACTATGGGTAGTTCCAGGGAGAGGCTATTGGTCAAGACGGAGGTCAGGCTAATATCCCGGCGTGACTCCGTCATTCCTTTTTGCGGGCGAAACAGGAAATCGTCGAAGGTTTTTCCGGCCCAGAAGGCAGTATCTGTTGTCATGAGGCGATCAGGTGATTGGGCTGCGCTGAGATGTCTTTATGTTGACTTGCTGTTTTATTCAGGAAAACGGCAGGTAATCTAACAATTTCTGCACGGATGTTCAATGACTGCAAGAGTGACATGGACATTGGGAGTCGCCTGAATATAATATATTTGCATATAAAATGAACTTTTTATTATAGAAAGCTGTCCGGCAAGCAGGGAACGAATAGCATGGTTCATCCATCTCCAGGGGTAAAGATTGTGTTATTCCTCTGCGTGGCGCTGGGATTTCCCACTACCGGCTTGACCCAGGATGATGCCATCGAGGAAATCGTGGTAACCGGTTCCCACATCAAGGGTATGCACGCAGAGGAATCCCTGCCCGTCACCAGCTTATCGAGAGATGACCTCGCCTACGAGGGTTCCCCCACGATAATCGAACTCATCAAGAACCTGTCTTTCAGCCAGGGTGCGGACGGAGAGTCCGACTTCTTCCAGGCGGGCGCCGGTCCCGACCGGGCAACGGTGAACCTGCGCGGGCTCGGGCCAAGCCGTACCCTGGTGCTGGTCAACGGCCGCCGCACTACCTGGTCGCCCCATGCCATCAGCGCCCAGGCCCAGTTGCTGGTCGACGTGAATATGTTGCCCTCCATCGCCATGGAGCGGGTTGAGATATTGCGGGAAGGGGCCGCGTCCACCTATGGCTCCGATGCCATCGCCGGGGTGATGAACTATATCACCCGCAGCGACTTCTCCGGGGTGGAGGTCTCAGCCGCTTACAAGGGCGTCGATGGTTCTGCCGGTGACACTGATGCGGGTGTCATTCTGGGTACGGACCTGTTGCAAAACAGGGGACACGCTGTCAGTTCCTTCAGTTATACGAGGCGCGGCCGGCTTGAACTCATCAAACGCGACTGGGCGGTGCTGCCCTACGAGGAGAATCCATTGGGTGGTTGGTCCAGCATCGGCCGGCCGTCAGTCGTGGTGCCTCTGGACCGCTGGAAGGCAGCGCCTGTTGGCGGTTTCACGGGGATGCTGGCCAGCGGCATCGTCGATCCGAATTGTGAAAAACTCGGCGGGGCGCGCACGAACAAGGGAGTGCTGGGTAATGAGAACGGCGGTTTCTGCCATTTCCAGTATACCCCGTTCTATAACATGACCGAGATAACAGAGCGCTGGCAGTGGTTCACGGAACTCTCCCTGGACCTGAATGACAGCACAACACTGTCGGGTGAGTTTCTCATGACGGACAGCCGCGTGCCCACATTCCATACTTCACCCTCTTATCCGCCCAACCGGCTGATTGATGAAAACCGGACCATTCGCGCCAACAACCCCGGCCTGGTGGACATGGCCGCCAGGTATCCGGACCTGTACGGCGACTATGCCTGGTGCGACCGGGACTATTGCCGCTGGGCCGGCGACCCGGAACAGACCGCGGCCGGCATTCCCCCGGCCTGGCAGGAAACGGCCTGGTTCTTCGGCCGTTCCTACGGCCAGGACGGTCCGTTGCGCGGCACTGGGCAGCAGACTGAGTTGTGGCGCGGGAACCTCGTCCTTGAGGGATCTTTCGCCAATTACGACTGGAACATGGCGGCCACCTGGTCCAGGTCGAGGCGGCAGGTTCATGCGGGAGATACGATGGTATACCGGGATGCCCGGGCGCGCCAGGGACTCGCCGGTACGGAGTGCGAACAACTGGTGCCCAACCGGTATGACGACAACGGCAGGCTATTTTTTCCCCTGGACACGCTCATGGCCCATGCCGGGCAAGGTCCCTGTCGTTACTGGATACCGTTTTCCAATTCCATGCCGGGTTCACACCCGTATGTCCCCGACGGCCTTGAAGCGAACCCGGATTACAATCCGGCGCTGAACAACCAGGATATCTACGCTTACATGGTGAACAACGACTATGGAAGTCGCGGCAATACCTCACTGCTGGTACTGGATTCCGTCATCTCCGGCATGCTGCCCTGGTGGAGTCTGCCCGGCGGCGAATTGAGCTTTGCCGCCGGTTTCCAGTGGCGCAGCGAAACCTATAAGATCACCCCCCTGGGTTTCAGTGATTTCGAACGTTTCCCCTGTGCAGCCGGCCCCGAGCTTAAGGATTGCACGACTGATCGAAACGGATTGTACAGCTTCCTTGCGCCCGGATCTCCTCTCGATGAAAAGCGTGATATCTATTCCTTTTTCGGCGAACTGCAGGCTCCTGTGACCGATAGCCTGGAAGCCCATTTTTTTCTGCGCTATGAGGATTATGGCAGTTCGGTCGGTGCCAGTATCGATCCCAAATTCCACCTACACTGGCAGGCGTTGCCAGGTATCGGTCTGCGCGCGTCAGCCGGCACAACTTTCCGCGGACCGACGCTCAACCAGGTCGTTTCCCATAATTCTTCGAATTCATTCCAGTACGTTGCCGCGACCAGCGCCTTCAAGCGTATCGACACCAGGGGTAACCCGCAGCTTGAACCCGAGGAGGCGCTCACCTTCAACGCAGGCGTATTGATCGATCAAGACAGTCTCTTCCATGACGGGGACTACTTATCGCTCAGCGTTGATTACTGGTTATACGACTTCGAAAAGCCATTGGTGACCGAACCCTATAACGCGGTGCTGGCACAGGCCTGCCCGGGAACCGCAGCGGACCCCTGTGATGTGTCCAGTCCCTACTTCGAGCGGTTGTCATTCGCCGGCAACCCGGTCGCCGCCAACGTCGAGATCATCGATATCAATATCATCAACGGCCCTGATATCAGGACCGACGGCATCGATTTCAGCGGGCTTTACCAGCTGCAGCTGGGACCGGGACAGTTCAGTATCGGGTTCAGCGGGACCAGAATCCTGGGTTATGATATTGACGCCTGGGCACTGGGTGATGCCTACAATGCGCTCGGCCGTCTTAACTATACGACGTCCCTGGCGCGTACGCTGGTCAAGCTGAAGGCCCGGGGGTTCATGAATTACGCCTGGAAGTCCCTGAATGTGCGTTACAGTGCCAGCTATGCCGATGATTACGTGGACGTAGACAGGAAAATTGACAGCCATGTCACCCACGACATCCATGCAAACTACAGGTTGCTGCAGGACCGGCTGGAACTGTGGGCCTCGGTCGCCAACCTGCTGGATGAAGACCCGCCGTTTGTCCCCAGGGAGATGAACTACGATCCGTTCACCCACAACCCTTACGGGCGTACGTTCAAGGTCGGTATCCGCTACCGGATGGGTGAGTAATACGGCGCCGGCCGGTTGCTTAACGCGGGTTGAAAACGGCAAGCAGTTCGCCGGCTTTGCCGCGGTTGCTCCCGTCGCGGCTGATGTTTCTCCTGACCTTGAACCGGGATATTTCTGCCTGCCTCCCGCCATATAACTCGCGTACCTGCCTGGTATTGTGGTTTGAGATCACAACCTGTATCCCGTTGTGCGCCAGTTCGCAGGCGGCATCCGCCAGCCGTACCTGGTCCTCCCAGGTAAAACCTGCCGTGTGGTAGCCGGTAAAGTGCGCGGTATCCGACAAAGGGACATACGGTGGGTCGCAATAGACCGCATCGCCGGGTTGCGCCGTTGCCATGCTCTCGTGGAAACGGGCTTGCAGCAGGGTGGTGTTGTGTGCGCGTGCGGCAAAGGCCTGCATTTCTTTTTCGGGGAAGTAGGGCTTGTCATAGCGGCCAAACGGCGTATTGAACCCGCCCTTGCCGTTGTAGCGGCATAAACCGTTATAGCCGTGCCGGTTGAGATACAGAAAAAGCGCCGATTTCCTTCGGCTGTTACGGGTTTCATTAAATTCGTCGCGATAAGCGTAATAGCTGTCCCCGTTGTTGTGCCTGGCGTCAAAAAAACCCCGGCAATAGCGGATGAAAGAGGATCCCTCTTCGAGTAATTGTGTGTATAGGCCGATCAGGTCGGGGTTGGCGTCCGCCAGCAGGTAGGCGTCGTAACCGGTATTGAGGAAGACCGCGCCGGAACCGACAAACGGTTCTATCAACCGTTTCCCCGGCTGCAAGGCCTTGCGTATTCTCGGCAGGAGCCGGTATTTCCCTCCGGGCCATTTCAAGAATGGCCTTATGTTAACCCCGGATTCCTCACCAGTTCGTCCGGTGGCAGGCTGAGGCTTATGACCCATCGCATCAATTGGCTGGAAGTCCGGGCTACCCGCTTGCCGGCGTGTCTTCTTCCGGAGTGCGCGCCTTGATGCTCAGCGCGTGAATTTCTCCCGGCATCATGTCATCGACTGCCTGGTAGACCAGGCGGTGCCGCTGCAGGGTGGAATGCCCCCGGAACCGGGAACTGGTGATTTGGACGGAAAAGTGGCCGCCCCCGGCCGCGGCGCCGGCATGTCCGGCGTGCAGGTGGGAATCATCAGTTATTTCCAGCCGTTCCGGCGCCAGGGACTGTTCTAGTTTCGATTTGATGGTCTCCACCCTGTTCATGTCATTTCTTGCCGGCTTGCGGTTGTTCTATCGCGTAACGGGACAGGAAGACGGCGACGCCTGTCAGGTAGACTATGTTCAATAACAGGAAACCGAACAATTTGAACATGGCCCAGGTTTCAGTGCTGAAGTTATAGGCGACAAACAGGTTGATGAAGCCGCATAACAGGAAGAAGCCTGCAAAGGACAAGTTAACCCGGCGCCAGATGTTGCGCGGGGCATCGAACACCTGTCCCAGCAGCCGCGCTGACAGGTTACGGCTGCCGATGTAATCACTTGCCAGGAACGACAGGGAGAAAACCCAGAACACGATGGTCGGTTTCCATTTGATAAACCGCTCATCCTTGAGCAATAAAGTAGCGCCCCCCAGGACCAGTACCACCAGGAAAATTACGACATACTGCTTTTCTATTTTTTTGGTAATGAGCCAGCCCAGGAATATCTGCAGGAACGACGTCGCTATCAGTACTTTAGTCGCCAGGTAGATTCCCTCCTGCCGGTCTTCGGGGATGAACAGCGCAACCAGGAAAGCCAGTCCGGGCAAAAAATCCAGGAAAAATTTCATATTGTCGGGTCAGAAGTAATATCATAGTCAGTATATGGCCCAGTATTTTAAAATCCACCCTGAAAATCCACAAGTGCGATTATTGAACCAGGCTGCATCTATCCTGCAGCAGGGTGGTGTCATTGCCTATCCGACCGACTCCTGTTTTGCCCTGGGCTGTCTGCCGGGCAACAAAAGCGCGTTTGAACGAATACTTTCCATACGCCGTTTGGATCAGAAACACAATTTTACATTACTCTGTTCGGACATGACGACCGTCGGGACCCTGGCAAAACCAGATAACAGGGCATTCCGGCTGATAAAACGCGTGACACCCGGCCCTTACACGTTTTTATTACGGGCGTCCCGCCAGGTGCCCCGGTATATTCAACACCCGAAAAAAAAGACTATCGGAATAAGGATACCGGCCCATGAAACACTGCTGGCCTTACTTGACCTGGTGGCAGAACCGGTTTTGAGCACCAGCCTGATCTTGCCGCACAATGACACACCCGAGACCGATCCCGAAGAGATTTGCACCAGGCTGGGCCGGGGCGTTGACCTGGTGATCGACACCGGTCCCTGCGGGACGGAGTTGACCACGGTCATCGACCTGACGTCCGACACGGTTGAAATCGTGCGCCAGGGCCACGGGGATTTACCTGAACCTGTCAGTGCTTTGGCTTCTCTGTGACAGGGCAATTCTGTGGTAATCTGCGGATAAACAACAAATAAAGGGGATAATATTGGTAACTTCAGCTAACCAGCGGGTGATGTCCGGGATGAGACCGACCGGCGCCCTGCATCTTGGTCACTATCACGGCGTATTGAAGAACTGGGTCAGGTTACAGAACGAATACGAATGTTTTTTCAGTGTCGTTGACTGGCATGCCCTGACGACAGAGTACGAAACGCCCGATAAGGTGGAGAAAAATGTCTGGGAGATGATCATCGACTGGCTGGCGGTGGGCATCAATCCGGGTTCGGCGAAGTTGTACATCCAGTCACGCATCCCGGAACACGCGGAACTGCACCTGCTACTGTCCATGATCACTCCGCAAAGCTGGCTTGAGCGGGTCCCTTCGTACAAGGAACAACAGGAACGCCTGCGCGACAAGGACCTGACCACCTACGGCTTCCTGGGTTATCCGCTGCTGCAAACCGCCGATATCATCATATTCAAGGCCAGCTACGTCCCGGTAGGTGAAGACCAGGTAGCCCACGTGGAAATGGCCCGTGAGGTGGCTCGGCGCTTCAATTACCTGTACGGTCGTGATCCCGGGTTCGAAAAAAAGGCGGAGAAAGCCGCCAGGAAAATGGGTAAGAAGAACAACAAGCTGTACTTTGACCTGTTAAAGAAATACCAGGAAAAGGGAGACGTCCAGGCCTTGGAAAAAGCCAGGGCGCTGGTGGAAACGCAGCAGAATATCAGCATCGGTGACCGCGAACGCCTGGTCGGGTACCTGGAAGGCGGCGGGAAAATGATCTTTCCCGAACCCCGGGCGCTGTTGACCGAGGCGCCTAAAATGCCAGGTACGGACGGGCAGAAGATGTCAAAATCCTACAACAACACCATTTCACTGAGGGAAAATGCCGGCAGTGTGGAAAACAAGGTGCGGACCATGCCTACCGATCCGGCCCGGATAAGGCGTAATGATCCGGGCGACCCGGAGAAATGTCCCGTGTGGGACCTGCATAAGGTCTATTCCGGCGCCGATCTCAGGAAGTGGGTACAGGAAGGTTGCCGCAGTGCCGGGATAGGGTGCCTGGATTGTAAAAAACCCCTGATAGACGCCATTCTCAAGGAGCAGGCGGTTATCAGGGAGCGGGCCGATGAATACATCAACGACCCGGAGACCGTGCGCGCCATCATTAACGAGGGGTGTGAATCGGCACGGGATATGGCCAGGGAAACCCTGACGGAGGTGCGCGAGGCCATGGGGCTGGATTATGGCTGACCCGGTAACAGGTCCCCGGCAGGGCAGCGCCACGCAGGAGGAAATGCCCTTTGCGGTAGTGCAGGGCGTTCCTGTGAGCGAAATTCCCAAGGACCTGTATATTCCGCCGGATGCACTGGAAGTATTCCTGGAAGCATTCGCCGGCCCGCTGGACTTGTTGCTGTACCTGATCAAACGCCAGAACCTGGACATCCTCGATATACCCATTGCCAGGGTGACGGAGCAATATATGGGTTACATCGAATTGATGGAGGTACTACAGCTGGAACTGGCCGGGGAATACCTGGTCATGGCGGCTATGCTGGCCGAGATTAAATCGAGAATGCTGCTGCCGCGCCCGGTCCAGGATGATGAGGAGGAGGACCCGCGCGCGGAACTGGTGCGCCGCTTGCAGGAATACGAAATTTACAAGCAGGCGGCACAGGATATCGATGAATTGCCGCGGCTTGGCCGTGACTGCTTTGCGGCAATCATTGATTTTCCGGATAAGAGCATTCGCACTCGCCCGCCCGAAGTGTCACTGGATGTTATTTTGCAGACGTTTGCGGAGGTCCTGCAGCGCGCCGAAGTGTATTCCCACCATCATATCCAGCGCGAACCCTTGTCGGTCAGGGAACGCATGGTATCCATACTGGACCGGATCGGTGCAGAGGATTTTACCGATTTCAAGGATCTGTTTGTGGTCGAAGAGGGCAAGGCCGGGGTCATCGTGGTCTTGCTGGCCATACTGGAACTGGCAAAAGAAGCCCTGATCGACATGGTGCAGAACGAAACCAACGGGCCGATCTACATCAAGTCTGTAGTATGAATCACGCCGAATTGAAAAAGCTGGTGGAAGCCGCGCTGATGGTGATTGCCCAGCCCCTGAGTATCAGCGACATGTTATCCATGTTCGAGGATGACCTGGAGAAGCCCGGCCGTAATGAAGTCAGGAAAGCGCTGGATGAGTTACGCGAAGACTATGCCGAACGCGGCGTGGAACTGAAGGAGGTGGCCAGTGGTTTTCGTTTTCAGGCCCGTTCGGATTTTGCGGGATGGATAAACCGGTTGTATGACGAAAGACCCCAGCGCTATTCCCAGGCGCTGCTGGAAACCCTGGCCATTATTGCCTACCAGCAACCCGTAACCCGAGGCGAAATTGAGAATATCCGCGGCGTCAGTCTCAGCACCGGCATTGTCCGCACCCTGTTTGAACGTGAATGGATAAAGGTAGTGGGTCACCGGGATGCGCCGGGTCATCCCGAGTTACTGGCAACTACGAAGCAGTTTCTTGATTATTTCAACCTGAAGGAACTGGCGGAATTGCCGTCACTGGGAGAGATAAAGGACATTGACCAAATCGAACCCGACCTGTTTGAAAGCGTGGATCAAGCGCTGGATACCGGGGTGCAGCCTGCCCCTGAAGTTGCGGAGGAGGGTTCTGCCGAAGGCGTGTTCGAGGAGAGTAACATCATTCCCTTTTCCAACCAGCCCGGTAGTGGCTGACCGAATTCAAAAAGTCCTGGCGTCCATTGGTGTGGGTTCGCGCCGTCATATTGACGGCTTGATCAAGGCCGGGCGCGTGCGCGTTAACGGAAACGTCGCAAAACCGGGAGACAAGATCAGGACGACAGACCGGGTTGTAATCGACCGGCGCAGGATCCGGTTAAATCCTCTGTCAGCGGACAGTGCAGGGGACAGGCCCAGGGTGCTGGCCTATTACAAACCCGAAGGAGAAATTTGTACGGTAAAAGACCCTGAGGGCCGGAGGACGGTTTTTGCAAACCTGCCGAAGCTGCATCGGGGACGCTGGATCAGTATCGGACGCCTGGACATCAACAGTTGCGGCCTGTTGCTGTTCACCGACAATGGCGCGCTGGCGAATAACCTGATGCACCCGCGTAACCAGGTGGAACGCGAGTATGCCGTGCGCGTATCGGGCCGGGCTCGCCAGGAACAGCTTAATGCCCTGCTGAAAGGCGTCCGGCTTGAGGATGGCATAGCCCGCTTTGCCAGTATCACGGACGGTGGAGGCAAGGGCAGGAACCACTGGTATCACGTGATTATCATGGAGGGGCGAAACCGGGAAGTTCGGCGTCTGTGGGAGTCACAGGGTCTGCTGACGAACCGACTCATACGGATAAGATACGGATCTTACAGCCTGCCCCGTATCAAGCGCCCCAGCCAGTCCTGGGAACTGAAACAGCAAGAGATTGATGCGTTACTGCAGGATGCAGGACACAACAACGGATATCAGTAATACTCCCCGGCCCTGTGCGGGTCGTCCATATCCTGCCAGCTATATGATCTTTGACTTTTCAGGGATTTCCTTTAACCTTGACATCCCTTTATGTATTGAATCGGTAAACCATCCATTATGACCAGCAGACAACCCCTGGTAGCGGCCAACTGGAAGATGAACGGCAGCCGTGCATCCGTCACCGCGCTGTTGCACGGGTTCCGGCAGGGCCTGCCTGTGGACGGTGTGGAAGCCCTGGTATGTGCGCCTCATATCCATATTCCACTGGCGGCAGAGAAACTGGCCGGGAGCACAATCGGGCTGGGGGCGCAGACGGTCTCGGAATATGCAAACGGCGCCTACACGGGTGAGATATCGGCGCATATGCTGCAGGATTACGGTTGCCGATATGTTATCATCGGCCACTCGGAGCGGCGCCATATCTTCGCCGAAACCAACGAGACGGTGGCGAACAAGTTCCGTTTTGCCCGGGAGAGCGGGCTGAAGGTCATACTGTGCCTGGGAGAACGGCTGCAGGAAAGAGAGGCGGACATGACCGAACAGGTCTTGTCGGAACAGTTGGACGCGGTGATCGACAAGGCGGGAATAGATGCCTTTGACGGCGCCGTGATCGCTTATGAGCCGGTATGGGCCATAGGGACGGGGCGGACTGCAACGCCGGAACTGGCCCAGGCGGCCCACAGCTTCATCCGCTTGCAGGTGGCCAGGCACAATGACCGGATTGCGGACGAATTACGTATCCTGTACGGAGGCAGCGTGAAAGCGGACAACGCCGCAGGGTTGTTTTCCATGGCGGACGTGGATGGTGGGCTGATTGGCGGCGCATCATTGAAAGTTGATGATTTCCTGGCAATTTGCCGGGCAGCGAGGTAAAAATGGGAACGTTACAAGCTCTATTACTGGTAGTTCAGGTGATCTGCGCTATCGCTTTGATCGGGTTCATCCTGATACAACACGGCAAGGGCGCGGATGCCGGCGCGGCCTTCGGCAGCGGCGCATCGACCACGGTATTCGGTGCCTCGGGTTCCGGCAACTTCCTGACCAAAACAACGACGGCCCTGGCTTTTGTATTCCTGGTCAATAGCTTGGTGTTGGCCTGGATGGCCAAGGAGCGCAGCATGGAGGCGAGGGAATTGAACATAATTGAGCCGATGGTGCTTGAGCAGCCGGTTGAAGAAGCTCAGATCGATCCTGCCAATATACCTGTGGAAGTGCCTGAATCGGATATTTCGTCAATTCCCGAATAACAAAAAAACTCCCTACCGTGCCGATGTGGTGGAATTGGTAGACACGCTGTCTTGAGGGGGCAGTGCCCAAAAGGCGTGCCGGTTCGAATCCGGCCATCGGCATTCAAATTTTGTTGTCCTTATCAGCTTACTTTTGCCTTGAGCGGAAACCTGTCGGGGTTTTTAATAATCTCTTTGGTCAAATCCACGTCAATCGCCGGCCAGTAATAATGATCTGGAGATAATTCTTCTACATTCAGCACTGCGTCAATGGATTGTTTTTTGAACCAGGGGAAGTCTTCATAGGACATAAAAAACTCCTCATTATGCGCGAACAGCCATATTCCATGTGAGGAAACATGCGTAACCTCAACCGCTGAAGTGTCGCTCCCAAGCGCTGATGATCTCATGGTAATGTTCCTCAATTAAGTTTTCGATATTTTTCAGATGTTTTCTCGAATAATGATAATTTTTCGCAAGTTCAATTTCCGGTTCCAGCCAAAATTTGGCTTCACCTTCCGCTGACAGGACATGTACGTGCTTGCGCGCCTCTTCTCTTGAAAAAAAGAAAAACCGGTATCCATGCGCTCTGAAAATTGTGGGACTCATGCTTCAATCTGCTGACTGACACCCGGTTTATGCTTCAATGTTGTTCCTTAAAGAACACTTGGTTCTGGTTTACAAGACAAGCGTATCATTGTTAAGGATATATGTCATAGGTGGGCTGTTCAGGTCAAAATGCAACTGACAAAATTAATCAGGATATATTGATCGATGGATTCAGCGGCAACATCGTTTGGCCCATAACCCTGTGGCACCGCCTGACACGCCTTCAGACAGGCACATTAACAACCGGGCAACCGGACAATGTGCCGGGAATGACAATTTCCATCCAGCGATGATAGGTATCCATACTACGGCCGGCAATTTGCTTCGGCCAGTGAATTTCCGCATCAAAAGGGAACACCTGCGCAGTAGGCAAGACCAGGAAGTCGAATTGGGCAAACGCTTGTCGTAAGGCGCCATACCAAAGTCCCCTGGCTCTCGAGGCTGCTGCAACCTGGTCACCTGAAATAGTCTCTCCAGCTTCGATTTCCCAGATTAATTCCGGTTTCAACTGCGCACGTGTCTGCGGGTTTTGATATAAAGGCAATGCCCTGGCACGCACCAGCCAATGGCGAAAAGTCAGCCAGGTTTGCCACAATAGTTCCATGGAATAATCCAGTGTTACCTGTTCAACAATACAGCCATTGTCACGAAAGCCCTGCAATGCTGTTTCACAAAGGGAAAGTATGCCGTCTTCCATTGGCAGGTAGCCATTGAAATCACCTAGCCAACCTATTCTTACATCCCTGAAATCCTTCGCCAGAGGCCGGCTGAACTGTGCCGGCTCACACTTCAGTGATGTTGGAGACCCGGGGTGATAACCGGCCATGGTCGATAACAACATGGCGGTGTCCCGTACATTTCTGCCCATGGGGCCGTTACAGGGTAATTCTTCAATAAACGAGTCGCTCAAGGGCACCAGGCCCGGCGTCGGCCGATAGCCGATGACATTATTAAAGGCAGCGGGATTACGTAATGAGCCCATCAAATCACTGCCGTCCGCGACCGGCAACATCTGTAAAGCCAATGCGGCTGCGGCGCCACCACTGCTGCCGCCGGCCGAACTGCGCCCATCATAAGCATTGACAGTGGTGCCGAAAACGGGATTGTATGTGTGCGAACCGAGGCCGAATTCCGGCACGTTGGTTTTACCGATGATGATGGCGCCGGCGTCTTTAATGCGTGCTACATGGATTGAATCCTCAACGGCAATATTGTCCCTGAATATCGGTGAACCCCGGGTGGTTTTCAGTCCTTCGGCATCCGCGAGATCCTTTATTGCTACCGGAAATCCATGCATCCAGCCCCTGTTGGTTCCCTGTGCCAGTTCCTGGTCGTATCGGGTCGCCTGCAGCATCAAAGAATCAGGGTCCTGCAGAGACACGATAGCGTTAAAGACAGGATTGATGTTCTCGATATGAGCCAGGTAGGCTGACATCACTTCTTTACAGGAAAGCGCCCTTGTGCCGATTGCCTGGGAGAGTTCCAGCGCAGTCAAACTCACGATACCGGTAGTATCGGCAGGACCTGCGCGAAGCAGAGGACCGGGTAAACTTGTTAATACGGCGGCAGATGCAAGACCTGAAGCTGCCCGCTGGACAAAGTCACGCCGGGATAACCCGGGTCGATTACACATACTTTTGTTATTCACGATCTTGCACCCATGGTGTCAGGTGATCCAGCGCTGAAGCAGTCGGGTAGATCGGTTTTCCGGCGTACTCATGGGGACGGATTTGAATCCGTGCCTGATGGTCCCCGTCATCGATAGTACGGTTCAGCGCCGGTAATTCTTCAGCAACACGTAAATGGCCCCGGTGCCGCCGTCAACCTGTCGTGCCGAGCAGTAAGCCAGCACTTCCTGCCGCTGTTGCAGCCATTTGCCGATCAGGCTCTTGATGGTCGGCCTGCCTTGTTTTGAGCGCAGGCCCTTGCCGTGGATGATCCGCACGCAGCGTTGGTTACGGTTTATACATAGTTTGAGAAAGTCGGAGAGGTTGTCTTTGGCATCCTGTACCCTGTACCCATGCAGGTCCAGTTCCGCGGCGATGGCGAATTGCCCCCGGCGCAGTTTCCTGAACACCTTGTCCTGGATACCCGGCCTTTTGTACAGGAGCTCATCTCCGGTTTCCGCCGCCTCGGTATCAAAAAAGCCGTCCGCCATCTCCTTGACGACTGCCTGCTCATCCGCCAGTCTCTGCACCGCTTCAGGCGCGGGTTTGTCAGGTTGTTGCTCTACCTTGTCGTACCTGACCGGCGTGACGTCGCCAACCGCGCGCCGGAACAGCTCAAGCTCACTGTGTTCAGGTTTAGGATGTCTCATCCGCCGGGGAAGTTGTACGAAGTCCGTTGCAATCAATTGATCGGAAACTATCAGCCGATGCATTAGCTTACCACAATTCCTTCATCCGGTTCGGACTTGCACCGGCACGGCACCGGGAAGAGCCTGAACGGTTATGGATGCCTTATTGCAAAATTTCTTTTCCGGTCCGGCTTCAGCCTGGGCGAGCGCAGGGCGAGTAACACAAACAGGATGAGGCCGTATATGAGCGGGGGCAGGATATCCGCCTTGACCAGCCACAGGTAGTGGAGGATGACCAGGATGGCAATGGGATAGATTAATTTATGGAGTCTGCGCCAGTTGTTTCCCAGGCGCTGTACCATCTTGTTCGTGGACGTGGCCGCCAGTGGGATCAGCAACACGAAAGCAGTGAAACCGACGGTAATATAAGGTCGCTTCGCCACGTCGCGGACAATTTCGTCCCAGTCGAAAAACTGGTCCAGCACCAGGTAGGTGGAGAAGTGCAGGCAGGCGTAAAAAAACGCAAACAGGCCCAGCATCCGGCGGAAGCGGACCAGTGAATTCTTGCGGGTTATGTTCCGCAACGGGGTGATGGACAGGGTGATGAGCAGGAACTTCAGTGCCCAGCCACCGGTAAAATGCGTGATCTCCTTGATCGGGTTGGCAGTCAGGTTGCCGGTAAAGCCGTCGTAGACCAGTACGCAGAACGGAAGCGAACAGAGCAGGAACAGTGCGGGCTTGTGCCAGCGTAGGTTCATAGCCCGGATTCCTTACCAAGCGAGGGCGCATCAAGCGATGTTTGATTCGCTGACATCGTTGCAATGTTAACGTAACTCATTGGCAGCAAACAAGTATCCAATAGCAACAAGCGACCTGGTGGGGAATCCGGGCTAGTAATTTTTCCGCAAGTCCATACCGTTGTAGAGCGCCGCCACCTGCTCGCCGTAACCGTTGAACATCAGGGTGTCGCTCTTGAAAAAATCACCGATACGGCGTTCCTTGCGCTGGCTCCAGCGCGGGTGATCCACTTCCGGATTGACGTTGGAATAAAACCCGTATTCCTGCGGGGCCGACATATTCCAGGAAGTGTCCGGCCGCTTGCTGGTAAACTCGATCCTGACAATGGATTTAACACTCTTGAAGCCGTATTTCCAGGGCACGATCAGGCGTATGGGTGCACCGTTCTGGTTCGGCAGCACCTCACCGTACAGACCTACGGTCAGCAGGGTCAGCGGATGCATGGCTTCGTCAATGCGCAACCCCTCGCGGTAGGGCCAGTCCAGTACCTTGCGCCTGAGACCGGGCATCTCTTCCGGACGCATGACAGTGGTAAAGGCCACGTATTTCGCCTTTGATGTAGGCTCAAACCGTTTCAGCACGTCTGCCAGCGGGATGCCCACCCAGGGGATCACCATGGACCAGGCTTCGACGCAGCGTAAACGGTAGATGCGCTCCTCCAACTGGTGCGGCCGGATGATGTCTTCATAGGGATACGTGCCAGGTTTCATGCACTCGCCGTCTATGACAACCGACCAGGGTTGCGGCTTGAATTTGCCGGAGTTTTCGGACGGGTCGCTTTTATGGGTGCCGAATTCATAAAAGTTGTTGTAGCTGGTGACCGCGTCATAAGGCGTCAATTCCTCATCCGTTGACAACTCGGTGTTCCTGACTGTGGATAATTTTGTGCCCGCCAGTGCGCCGGTTACGGATACGGTATTGAGCAGGGCGCCGGCAACGCCGAATTTCGCACTGTTGCTGATAAATTTACGCCTGTTCAGGTACAGATGCCTGTCCGTGATCTCGGAAGGTTTGATCGGGTCCGGTATCTTTATCAGCATGGTAGTCGCCTCGTAATCAGTCAGTGTTTCCACTAATGGACTGTAAATCGTGTCAAAAGTTCTGGTCAACGGGGACAGATTTGAAATCTGTCCCCGGTCGCAGGGTTAATCCAGCCATCTTCTTGCATTATAGAACATCTGCATCCACGGGCTATCGGTACCAGGCTGGTCCGTAGCAATCCAGGATAATTGTTGTGTCAGGAACACCCTTTCCGGGTGCGGCATCAGTATGGTAAAACGCCCGTCTGTACTGGTGAATCCAGTCAGGCCCCGGCTTGAGCCGTTGGGATTGGCCGGGTAGGTTTCCGTCACCTCTCCCCGGTTATCGACGTATCTCATGACTGTCCCGGGCATGACTGTGGAAGCGTTTTGCCGGTCCCCGTTAAACACCGCCCGTCCTTCCCCGTGGGCAACCACGATGGGCATTTTTGATCCGGCCATGCCCTGGAAAAACAGGGAAGGGGAGTCGATGATCTCGACCATGACCACCCGGGATTCGAACTGCTCGGACCGGTTGCGCTCAAAGTCCGGCCAGTGGCCGGCGCCGGGTATGATACTGCGCAGGCGGGACAGCATCTGGCAGCCGTTACAGACGCCCAGGCCGAAGCTGCCGGTGCGCTTGAAGAAACGCTCGAATTCGTCCCTGAGGCGGTCGTTGTAGAGTATGGATTTTGCCCAGCCGCCGCCGGCGCCGAGGACGTCGCCGTAGGAAAAACCGCCGCAGGCCACCAGGCCGGTCAGCTTGTCCAGCGACGCAGACCGGGTTATCAGGTCATTCATATTGATATCGATGCAGTCAAATCCAGCACGATCAAACGCTGCGGCCATCTCGACGTGGCCGTTGACGCCCTGTTCCCGCAAAATACCCACGCAGGGCCTGGCAGTATTTATTCCCGTCACTATGTCGGGCTTGCCGGTACTGTTCGCGTTCGCCTTTCCGGGCTTGACCCGGAATCCAGTAGATAAGCCATCCATATTAGAGGAAGGTCGCTTTACTGGCTTCCCGCTTGCGCGGGAATGGTAAGGTGGACGTGTGGTCGGAGTGGAACTGACCTGATAAGTGGGCATGATTGACAAGCCTGGATCGGTGTCGTCCTGCAGACAGGCAAACTCCTCTTCAGCGCAGGCAGGATTATCCCGTAATGCCTGTATATGGTACGAAGTCAGCGACCAGAGCCGGTGCAGTTGATTTATCCCGGCTGTGTAGACCACCTTGTCCCGGTGCCTGATGCGTATTTCGTTTTCCCCGTTCGGACTGGCGACTACCGACAGGCAGGCCTCGGGAAGGCCGGATTGTAGCAGTGTCTCCCGCGCCGTCTGTACGTGTTCCTTATGGACCTGCAGCACGATGCCGGGTTCTTCGTTGAACAGGAATGCCTGCAGGCCGGCGCTGCCGGTATGGATGTCCAGGCCGCAACGGCCGGCAAACGCCATTTCGCACAGGGTCGCGAACAAGCCCCCGTCCGAGCGATCATGGTACGCCAGGATATAGCCGGTTTCGTTCAGCAACTGGACCCCGTTGAAACAAGCTGTTAACAGGGCCGGGTCGTCCAGGTCGGGCGTGGCCAGGCCGGTCTGCCGGGTCACCTGCGCCAGGGCCGACCCCCCCAGGCGGTTCTTGCCCATGCCCAGGTCTATCAGCAACAGGGCGGTGTCATCCAATCTCCGGAGCCGGGGCGTCAGGGTCTTGCGGGTATCCGCAACGGGGGCATACGCGGTGACGTTCAGGGACACCGGCGCCGTCACCTGTTTGTTGCGGCCGTTTTGTGACCACGCCATGCTCATCGACATTGAATCCTTGCCTACCGGGATGGCTATGTGTAACTGCTGTGCCAGCGTCGATACGGCCTCCACGGTGGCGTACAGGGCTGACTGCTGTGCCGGTTCGGCGCCGGCCGCCATCCAGTTTGCGGACAGGGCCACGTCCTCGAGGCGCAGGATGCGGCTGGAACAGATGTTGGTCAGGGCCTCCGCCACGGCCAGCCGTCCGGACGCCGGCGCATTACTGACTGCGACGGGCGGGCGTTCTCCCAGGGCCATGGCCTCGCCGGTAACGGCGCCGAACGAGGACGCACTGACTGCACAGTCCGCAACCGGGGTCTGCCACGGTCCCACCATCTGGTCACGCACCACCAGGCCGGATACACTGCGGTCGCCGATGGTTATCAGGAAGCGTTTGTCGGATACGGCCGGTAGTTGCAGTACGCCGGAGATGGCCTCGGCCAGTGGAATGTCATGCAGCCTGCCGTTTCCCTGCGCGCCCGGGTATGCCTTTACCCGGAAGGACAGTCCCGGCGTTTTACCGAGTATCGTATCCAGGGGTACGTCGACGGGGTTTGCGCTGGACTGGTTATCGGTGACGACCAGCCGTCCGCTGTTATTCGTCTCGCCGATGATTGCATACGGGGCACGTTCCCGGTCGCACAGGGCGCCGAACAGCCCCACATTCTTTGCGGCGATGGCCAGGACGTATCTCTCCTGGGATTCATTGCACCATAATTCCATGGGTGACATACCCTGGTCTGCGCTATGGACTGCGCGCAGGTCAAACACGGCGCCCGTGTCGCGCTGGTGAACCAGTTCCGGCAGTGCATTGGACAGGCCGCCTGCGCCCACGTCATGGATCGACAGGATCGGGTTCGCCTCGCCCAGCGCCCAGCATTGATCAATGACTTCCTGGCAACGGCGCTGCATTTCCGCGTTATCTCTTTGCACGGACGCAAAGTCCAGTTCCTGCTTGCCGGCGCCGGCGGCCACGGAGGAAGCGGCGCCGCCGCCGAGGCCGATCAGCATGGCCGGGCCGCCCAGGGCGACGATCTTGCTACCCGCCGGCAGTGTATTTTTGTCGACATGGCCGGGGCGGATGACACCGTAGCCTCCGGCCAACATGATGGGTTTGTGGTAACCCCAGGCGGCGCCGGATGGGTTGCCGGCCTGTTCGAACGTGCGGAAATAGCCGGCCAGGGCAGGGCGCCCGAATTCATTATTGTACGCCGCAGCGCCGATGGGTCCTTCCAGCATGATATCCAGGGGAGAGGCAATGTGGTCGGGCTTGTCCGGGGGGCGCTCCCAGGGTTGCGGCAACGCAGGAATATTCAGGTTGGAGACGGTAAAGCCCGTCAGGCCGGCCTTCGGCTTGGAACCGCATCCGGTTGCAGCCTCATCGCGAATCTCGCCGCCGGACCCGGTGGCAGCGCCCGGAAACGGGGAGATCGCCGTGGGGTGGTTGTGAGTCTCCACTTTCATGAGTATATGTACATCTTCCTGTTCATAACGGTAGGCATGATCCAGGGGCGAGGCAAAGAAGCGCGCGGCCTGGTGGCCGCGCATGACGGCTGAATTATCGGAATAGGCGGACAACACCCGGCCCGGATGCGCCGCATGGGTGTCCCGGATCAGGTCAAACAGGCTTTTTGTCCTTGTTTCACCGTCAATAGTCCACTCCGCATTAAAGATTTTATGGCGGCAATGCTCCGAGTTCACCTGGGCGAACGTCATCAGTTCCACGTCCGTCGGGTCCCGCCCCATGCCGTTGAACGCTTCATACAGGTATTCTGTTTCCTGGCCGGATAAAGCCAGCCCCAATACCTCGTTGGCTTCCTGTAACGCGGCCCTGCCGTCAGCAACCAGGTGGATATGCGCCAGTCTGCCGGCTTCCCGGACGGCAAAAAGACATTCTGCCTCATTCACATCCTCGATAACGGTCTGGGTCATCCTGTCGTGCAGGTGAGGCTTAATCCTGTCCAGTTCCATGTGCTCCGGTGGGTGTCCGTTTCCGCATTCCAGATACCAGCAGGTCCCGCGTTCTATCCGTTTCAGGTCCGCCAGACCGCAGTGACGCAGGATGTCCGTCGCCTTGCTCGACCAGGGAGAAATCATTCCCGGCCTGGGTATCACAATGCAGGCGGGTTGCATGGCAACAGTGTCATGTGCCGGTTGCCCATAAGCGAGCAATTCGATCAGCCGTTCCTCCTGCACGGGGGTCAAGGGGGAATCAACATCCAGGAAATGGATAAATTCTGCCCGTAGATTGCGGATGCCGGGTAAAATTCGTGCCAGCGAGGCCAGCTTTTTCTCTATCCGGAATTGTGAGAAGGCGGTGGGGCCGCGAATGATTCGCATCAGGGGTTTATGTCAAGGTTCTCCAGAAACTCAACCATCAGCGCGGCGCACTCCTGGGGTTTCTCCAGCATAAGGAGATGCGATGTTTCGGGTATGAAGTCATAGTCAGCGTGAATAATGTTACTGAGGTTTGTGCCCGGGATAAACGAATATCGTTCTGTCGGGTCGCCCCCGATTACCTTTAACGGGCAGGCAAGATTCTCTATCTCCGAGTACTCGACCCAGGTGGAAAAAAACTCCCAGGCCCGGGCCTCATGCTCGACCGGACAGCACAACTCGTACCCGGCGCCATCCGCGGCCGGGCGCAGCACTGTCCGGGCGAACAGGTCCGGCACGCCGGGTTGCATGCGGGCGAAAGCCGGTTTGCCCCGAAGTTGCCCGGCAAACTCTTCCCGGGTTTTGAACCTGGACTGGCGTTTCAGGGTGGAGCTGCTCATCTTGTACTCCATATTCACCAGGTCTTCATACGTGCCCCAGGGTAGTTTAAGCGGCGGATCGAACAGGACAAGGGCTGAGAATGCGCTGTCCCCGTTGCCCTTAAAGGCAGTGAATACGCTATCCTGTTGCCCTTGAAGGATCGCGATCAGGGCCGACATGGAATGGTACACACCGACCTTCGGTTTCTCACCGAAATGCCGGTCGATAGCCTGGTACACAGTCATGTTATCGTTGACAAAGGTCCAGAAGTTATGTGCCCGGAGGTCGCTGACCGGGTTCCAACCGTGGCAGCGGATATCATGGATGACCACATCGAAACGGTCGGTCAACAGGGACCAGAAGGGATAGTACAGGTCGGCCGAGAAACCGTTACCGTGACTCAAAACGATCCGTGGTCCTTGCGGGTTGCCGTGGCGGCGGATGATTATCAGCGCACCGTCGTCCATGCGCGCCTCGACCGTAGCCAGGGGCGCCGGCAACTCCCAACTATCAATCATTCATCTCCCCTTGCCATTTGCAAACGACCGTCATTTGCGAAGCTTGTCCCTGCGAAAGCAGGGAGCAGGAATCCACTGGATACCGGCCTGCGCCGGTACGACAACCGTCATGCCTGCGGACGACCGTCATTCCTGCGCAAGCAGGAATCCAGAACGCAGCAGTGTAGAATAATCCAGGAGCATGACGAGACGCCGAACTCATGGTTATCTGCCAGGCTTCTGCCCCTTTCCCCCGGATATGATTTGCTCTGTCTGTTGTACGGCGTTGCCAATGTAGTCCTTGGGAGAGAGTTTGGCCAACGCGGCTTTATCCTGTGCGGGGATGTCAAGTCCGGCAATGAATTCCCGTAATATTGCCAGGGTGACGCGCTGTCCGCGGGTCAGTTCCTTGAGCTTTTCGTAGGGTTCCTCGATACCGTGCCGGCGCATCACCGTTTGTATGGCCTCTGCCAGCACTTCGGGGTTGTCTTCCAGGTCGGCATTGATCCTTTCCGTATTCGCTTCAAGCTTGTTCAGCCCCTTCAGGCAGGACCGGTAGGCGATGATGCAATGGGCTATCGCTGTCCCCATGTTCCTGGTGACGGTGGAATCGGTGAGGTCCCGCTGCCAGCGCGATACCGGCAGTTTTTCCGCCATGAAAGTAAGCAGGGCATTGGCAACCCCCAGGTTGCCTTCTGCGTTCTCGAAGTCGATGGGATTGACCTTGTGGGGCATGGTTGATGACCCGACCTCGCCCTCGACCGGTTTCAACTGGAAGTAATCCAGGGCAATATAACCCCAGATATCCCGGCATAAATCGACCAGGACCGTATTGATCCGGTCGAGCGCATGGCAGTATCCGGCCAGGTAATCACGGGATTCGATCTGGGTAGTATGCGGGTTGTGTTCGAGTCCGAGGCTCTCCTCCACGAATACGCGTGAGAACTCCATCCAGTTAACCCCGGGATAAGCCGCCAGGTGCGCATTGAAATTCCCCACCGCACCGTTCATCTTACCCAGTATTCCAACCTGGTTGAACAGGGTTTGCTGGCGCCGCAGCCGGTGCGCGAAGACGGCCAGTTCTTTCCCCAGGGTGGTCGGGGAGGCGGGCTGGCCATGGGTTCTTGCCAGCATGGGTTGTGTGGCCCAGCGTCCAGCCAAGCTACAGAGAACATCAATCAGCTTGTCCAGGTCCGGGTCTAAATGTTGTTCCCGCGCCTCTGCCAGCATCAGGCCCTGGCTGAGATTGTTGATATCTTCCGAAGTGCAGGCAAAATGAACGAACCCGGAGGCCGAGCGCAATTCCCCGTTATCCCGGATCTTTTCCCGGATGAAATATTCCACCGCCTTCACGTCGTGGTTGGTGGTTTTTTCGATCTCCTTGATCCTGCCGGCATCAGCCGTGCAGAAATCACGGATAATCGTTTCAAGTTCCCGGTTAGCCGCCGGACTTAATTCAGACAGTCCGGTAATACCGGGGTGCTTTGCCAGGGCTTGCAACCAGCGGATCTCAACCTGCACCCGCCTGTGGAACAGGCCGTACTCACTGAAAACAGTACGCAATGCCGCCGTCCGGGGTCCGTAGCGGCCGTCTACAGGTGATATAGCAGTGAGATCGCTTAATTCCATCATATTTTTGGGGCCAGAGTAAAAATACAATCAGTTTGGTAAATGCATCAGGCTTATTATCACGCATTTTTACTCTGACCCCAAACCTTTACTCCGACCCCACAAATCCGCCGGGAGCGAATTTACAAAGTACATCCTGTACTTTGCCCCTTCGGGGCCAGTCTTGCTTTGCTCGACTGTTCAAATCTGTTCCATACAGATTTGTGGACGTCCGCAGGACGCCCGCAGGGTGTGTACCAGGGAAGGCGCACATCACAAATCCGCCGGGAGCGAATTTGGACGTCCGGAGGACGCCCGTAGGGTGTGTGCCAGGGAAGGCGCACATCACAAATCCGCCGGGAGCGAATTTGGACGTCCGGAGGACGCCCGTAGGGTGTGTGCCAGGGAAGGCGCACATCAAATTTGTGCCTGCCCTGTTTATGGACTGGGATTGGGTTGCGATCTATGGATTTCATCGATCCGTTTCAACAGGCGTTTGTCCAGTTCCAGCTCAACGCTGGCGATGTTCGCGGCAAGCTGTGCCAGCGTGGTTGCGCCGATGATCGTGCTGGTGATGAAAGGGCGCTGGTTGACGAACGCCAGGGCCAACTGTGCCGGGTCCATGCCGTGTTCAGCAGCGAGGGCGGTGTATTGCCGGGTACATTCATTGGCCGTTTTGCTGTTATAGCGTTTGTATAGAGTACCGAACAGGGACAGGCGCGCCCCTTCGGGTTGGTTCCCGTTTAAGTATTTCCCTGATAATACGCCAAAACCCAGCGGAGAATAAGCCAGCAACCCGATTTTTTCCCGGTGAGCGAATTCTGCAAGACCGATTTCAAAGCTCCTGTTCAGCAGACTGTACGGATTCTGGATCGAGACAATACGCGGCAGGTTTAATTCCCGGGCTGTCCTGAGGTACTCGCTGATACCCCAGGGCGTTTCGTTGGAAACGCCGGTATAACGAATCTTGCCTGCCTGTACCAGGTCATCCAGGGCGCTGAGCGTTTCCTCTATGGGTACGCCGTCCTTGTGCGGGGCATGGTAGTAGTCGAGGCGGCCGAAATAATTCGTGTCCCGTTCCGGCCAGTGAATCTGGTATAGATCGATATAATCCGTCTGCATGCGTTTCAGGCTGGCGTCAACGGCCAGTTGCATGTTTTTTTTATTCAGCCGGTTGTTTCCGCCACGCATATACTTGAGATGGTCTGCATCCGGGCACATCTTGGTGGCGATGATCAGGTTTTGCCGGTCCGGGCGCTGTTTCAGCCAACTGCCCAGGTATTCCTCCGTCCGGCCCTGGGTCTCGGCCCGTATCGGACTGGGATAGAGTTCCGCGGTGTCAATGAAATTAATGCCTTTGCCCACGGCATAGTCAAGCTGCTGATGGGCTTGCGCCTGCGTATTCTGTTCTCCCCAGGTCATGCTGCCCAGGCAGATCAGGCTGACGTCGATATCGGTATGTCCCAGTTTCCTGTATTGCATGCAGTCGAATCAATGAAAAGTTGAATAACTAACAGCCGTTCCCCGTAGCCGGACAGCGCCGGAAAAATCAGCACAAGATGTACTGCCTCGTTGCCGCGATATAATACCCTGCGTGTGGTTATGGTGTCATCCCTCCCGTTGCGATAATGCCTCGATCCCGAACTGTTCGACCGCCTCCAGTGTCTCGCGCACGTCATCCCAGTTCGTATTGTGGTTGATGATGCAGAGCCGAAGCGAAAACTTCCCCTGGAGTGACGTCGATGAGATGAATGCGGGGTCTTCCCAGAACACGCGGGCCAGAATGTTCCTGTTGAGCTGTTCCAGGGTGCTTTCATCCAGACCAGGGCTGCCGGGGTTGAAGCGGAAGCAAACGACTCCCAGCGACGCCGGGTTCAACATCTCCAGGACCGGTCTTTCCCGGACATGCTCCTCGGCCCTAACCGCCAGGTCCATCCCCTTTGACACTGCACGCCGGAACGCGGCCATTCCGAAGGTCTGAACCGACATCCACACCTTCAATGCCCGGAACGAACGGCTCAGTTGCAGGCCGCGATCCGAAAAGTTCGGGTGGTCCGCTCCCCATACCGTATCCTGCAGGACATCATGATGAACCCCGAATGCATGCTCGAGGGTGCGCGCGTCCTTTACCAGGAGGCAGCCTGCCTCGTAAGGCTGGAAGAACCATTTGTGTGCGTCCAGTCCGACCGAATCGGCCCGCTCTATCCCGCCCAGAAGTTTTTTCCCCTTCCCGGTGATGGTTGCGAAGCCGCCGTATGCAGCGTCGACGTGCAACCAGATACCTTCCGCCGCACAGTAATCCGCCATGGTTTCAAGCGGGTCGATAGCCCCGGTACTGGTTGCCCCGGCATTGGCGCATATCGCAACGGGATTGAACCCTGCACTGCGGTCTTCAGCTACGGCCTGCACGAGTGACGCCATATCCAGGCGGAACCGATCATCGCTTGAAATCATGCGTATACACTCCGGCCGGATGCCGACAATCCCGGCTGCGCGGATATGTGCGCTATGGCTCTGGTCGCTCATGTAAACGGTCGCGCGTTCCGGGTGGCCCGCGCTTTCCCGCGCCGCGACAAAGGCGTCGACACTGGCCGCCGAGCCCCCGCTGGTCAGCAGTCCGCCGGCGCTGTCCGGATAGCCCAGCCAGCGTCGAAACCAGTCGATGACCACCAGTTCGACCTGGCTCGGACCGCTTGCGACCAGCCAGGTACAGGCATTGACGTTATACCCGGCGCTCATGAAATCAGCCAGTACCCCGGGCCAGGTGGGCGACGACGGGATGAACCCGAAACAACGCGGGTGATCCAGCCGGGTCGTGAACGGGAGGATATCCCGTGCGGCCTGTTCAATTACCTCCATTGCCGGGCGTCCGTGCTCAGGCGGAGCCTGCATCAGTTGATCTGCGAGAATCTGCCGGAATTCGCCGTCCCAGGCATTTTCTTCGGGCAGTTTCCCGGTCCGTTCCACTACAAGCTCCGCCGTCCTGCGTGCAAGCTCGAGCATAGCCTCGGGCATCATCTGCAGGTCACCACGCATTTACCCACCCCGCGATCATTATAGTCATAAACTGTTTCCTGTCTTATACAGGATTATTCCGGTTGTCACAAAATCATTAACATTTTTTAGTTTCCAGTTGTTGAATTTTGGTTGATACTACTGTCTCCCGGTAACCAGAACTGACTTTGGAAGAGCAACTGATGGATACAATTACCCTGCTGAAGCCGGATGATTTTCATCTGCACCTGCGCGACGGGGAGGAATTGTCCAGTATTGTGGGTGACAGCGCCCGGCGTTTCGCCAGGGCTGTCATTATGCCGAACCTGGCGCCACCGGTGGTGTCCGTCCGGCAGGCCCTGGAATACCGGCAGAGGATCCTTGCCTGCTTGCCCGAAAACACGGGATTTAATCCATTGATGACCCTGTACCTGACCGATGGCACCGGCGCGGACGAAGTGGATCGCGTTGCAGATAATGAGGAGGTGTGTGCATTCAAGTACTACCCGGCGGGCGCCACGACCAATTCCGCATCCGGTGTCACGGCTATTGACAAGGTGATACCGTTACTGGAGCATATGGCGCAAAGAGACGTTCCACTGCTGGTACATGGTGAAGTGACCGATGCCGGTGTTGACGTGTTCGACCGGGAAAAAATGTTTATCGAACGGGTATTGGCGCCACTGGCAGAGAATATCAGTGCATTACGGATTGTTTTTGAGCATATCACCACCCGCGATGCGGTACAGTTCGTCAGCGCTGCGTCGGAGAAGGTTGCGGCAACGATTACCCCGCATCACCTGATGCTGGACCGGAATGCCATATTTTCCGGTGGAATTAATCCACACCATTACTGCCTGCCCCTCCTGAAAAGGGAAGAACACAGGCAGGCCCTGGTAGCGGCAGCGGTCAGCGGCAACACGAAATTTTTCCTCGGCAGTGACAGCGCCCCCCACAGCCGGCAGGCAAAAGAAAAGCCGCCGGGCTGTGCGGGCATCTATAATGCTTATGCAGGTATTGAATATTATGCTTCCGTATTCGATGCTATGAACAGTCTGGGTACACTGGAACAATTCTCAAGCAGGAATGGTGCGCGTTTTTATGGATTACCGTTAAATACGGAAAAGATTACACTGCGCCGGGAAGACTGGCGCATACCTCACACGATCACCTTTGCGGGTACCCTGCTGGTGCCGTTCATGGCGGGTAATGCCTGTCAGTGGAAATTAGTGCAATCTCCGGGTTAATGCACACTGACAAGAACAGTCTGATTGCGGGACGCTTCCGGGGTTATTACCCAGTGGTCGTGGACGTGGAAACGGCAGGGTTCAATCCCGTCAAGGATGCCCTGCTCGAGGCCGCAGTGGTGTTTCTGCATGTCGAACCTGACGGTTTGTGGCACCCCCAGGAGACCATATCAAAACATATCCAGCCGTTTCCCGGCGCCAACCTGGACAAGGCGGCGCTGGATTTTACCGGTATCGACCCTGATCATCCTTTCCGCAAGGAGATCGCCGTGTCCGAGAAAGAGGCATTACGCGATATTTTCCAGGCCGTCAAGAGGATGATGAAGCAACACGGGTGCAGTCGCGCCATCCTGGTGGGACACAATCCCTCCTTTGACCTGAGTTTCATCAACGCCGCAGCCAACCGCTGCGGTATCACCCGCAATCCCTTTCACCCATTCAGTACGTTTGACACGGCCACCCTGGGCGGCCTGGCATACGGCCAGACCGTATTGTCCCGCGCAGTTCAGGCTGCGGGGCTGGACTGGGAAGAGGAAGAAGCGCATTCGGCCCTGTACGACGCTGAACGCACGGCCGAACTGTTCTGCAATATCGTCAATCTCTGGCGTTTGCATTAGCGCTCCACGTCTCCCGACGGCCATTCCGGGCCCGCCCCGGATTCCGCTATACACAACGACATAAATGATGCCACATCATGGTTCTGTCATTCCTGCGAATGTTTATCCCTGCGCGGGCAGGGACCGGAATCCAGTGAAAAAACATTCCTTATAAGGAGTTTTGTTGTCTACTGGATTCCTGCATTTGCAGGAATGACAGAACAGGATTTTTACTGGATTTTACTTGGGCAAAACACTACCGTAAACGGCATGGTTGTGGTAGAATTCCCTGCTTAAGTCAAACTCCATTTCAACTGCAATAAATTGCATGGAGCAACCCTGTTTTTGCCTGATTAGAGAAAACTATGCCTGACGAGATTGCCCGGTCTGTTTTGCCGGTAAATATTGAAGATGAAATGCGTCAATCCTACATGGATTACGCGATGAGCGTCATCGTCGGCAGGGCCTTGCCGGACGTCCGTGACGGACTGAAACCTGTCCACAGGCGGGTGCTGTTCGCCATGAATGAAATGGGCAATGATTATAACAAGCCGTACAAGAAGTCCGCCCGTGTCGTGGGTGATGTCATCGGTAAATATCACCCTCACGGCGATTCCGCCGTTTACGACACCATTGTGCGGATGGCCCAGAAATTTTCCCTGCGTTACGTACTGGTAGACGGGCAGGGCAATTTCGGATCGGTGGACGGCGATGCCCCGGCTGCGATGCGCTATACCGAAGTGCGCATGGCCAGGATCGCGCATGAGTTACTGGAGGACATAGACAAGGAAACCGTCGATTACATACCAAACTATGACGGCGCCGAACATGAGCCCGTGGTTTTGCCGACACGCCTGCCCAACCTCCTGGTCAACGGTTCCAGCGGCATTGCCGTCGGCATGGCGACTAATATTCCACCGCATAATTTAACTGAAGTGGCCAATGCCTGTATTGCGCTGCTGGAGGACGAAAACCTCAGCATAGAGCAATTGATCGAGTATATACCGGGACCGGACTTTCCTACTGCCGGTATCATTAACGGTTCCCAGGGCATTCACGAAGCCTACCGCACCGGTCGCGGACGCATTTACATGCGCGCCCGGTCGCATATCGAATCCGATGAAAAATCCGCACAGGACACCATTGTCATTACCGAGCTGCCCTACCAGGTGAACAAGGCCCGGCTGCAGGAAAAGATTGCGGAACTGGTGAAAGACAAAAAGCTGACCGGTATTCGCGAATTACGCGATGAATCCGATAAGGACGGTATGCGGCTGGTTATCGAGTTGCGCCGCGGCGAAGTGCCGGAAGTCATCCTTAATAACCTGTACCAGTTCACCGCAATCCAGAGTGTTTTCGGAATCAACCTGGTCGCGTTGGATGACGGTCAACCCCGCCTGATGACCCTGAAGGACATGCTGGATGCATTTATCAGGCACCGGCGCGAGGTGGTAATCCGGCGTACCCTGTTCGAGTTGCGTAAAGCCAGGGCCCGTGCGCACATCCTGGAGGGACTGGCGGCTGCACTGGCCAACATCGACCCGATGATCGAACTGATCAAGAACTCCGCCACGCCGGCCGAGGCTAAACGCGGCCTGCTGTCGGCGCCATGGCAGCCCGGGGCGGTCGTTGCGCTGCTGGAACGGGTCAGCACGGATATTTCCAGACCCGATGACCTGCCGGAAGGGTTGGGCCTGGGCGCAGACGGGTATCGCCTGTCGGAGGTCCAGGCCCAGGCCATATTGGAACTGCGCCTGCAAAAACTGACCGGACTGGAGCAGGAAAAGATTATCAGTGAATACGAGGAGTTGCTGGACCGGATAGGTGACCTGCTTGACGTGTTGGCGCGCCCACAGCGGCTGCTGGAGGTAATCAGGACGGAACTGGAACAGGTCAGGGAGCAATATGGCGATGAACGGCGCACTGAGATCATCGAAGACCAGCAGGCCCTGACCCTGGAAGACCTGATCACCGAACAGGATGTGGTGGTGACCTTGTCCCATGCGGGTTACGCAAAAACGCAACCCCTTGATGTTTACCGATCACAGCGGCGCGGCGGCAGGGGCAAGTCGGCCACTGTTGTGAAAGACGAAGATTTTATCGACAAGCTGTTCATTGCCAGCACGCACGATACCCTGCTGTGTTTCTCCAGCCTGGGCAGGTTGTACTGGCTGAAGGTGTATGAATTGCCCAAGGCCAGTCGCTCCGCCAAGGGTAAACCTATCGTCAACCTGTTACCCTTGAGTGAGGGTGAGCGCATCAATGCAGTGTTGCCTATACGGGAATTCAGTGACGATCTTTTCGTTTTCATGGCAACCCGGGACGGTACGGCCAAGAAGACGGCGCTGAAGAGCTTTTCCAGGGCAAGGCCGAGCGGTATCAGGGCGATTGAACTGGTCGAGGGCAATCAACTGGTGGGTGTCGAACTGACGGACGGTAATGATGACGTTATGTTGTTCAGCGACGCGGGCAAGGTGATTCGCTTCAGGGAAGCCGATGTGCGCCCCATGGGCAGAACGGCGAGGGGGGTCAGGGGTATCCGCCTGGGTCCGGATGACAAGGTCATTTCCCTGAACATAGTCAAGGAGGGCAAAGCGGTATTGACCGCCACCGAACATGGCTACGGCAAACGCACCCCGATCGAGGATTACCCGCTGCGGGGCCGCGGCGGTCAGGGTGTGATTTCCATCCGCACCGACGCGCGCAACGGCAAGGTGGTGGGGGCTGATATGGTCGATAAGGACGATGAGATTATGCTGATAAGCGACCAGGGTACCTTGATCCGGATGTCGGCAGGCGAAGTATCGGTTGTCGGCCGTAATACCATGGGGGTAAAACTGGTCAACCTGAATGAAGGGGAGCGCCTTGCCGGACTTGAACGGGTTATTGAGTACGGAGAAGACAACAACGGTAACGATGTCCCGTCCCCGGCGTGATTTTCCGGCGTCAGGGTAAACCATGCCGGTAAACCCCGTCTATAATTTCAGCGCCGGACCGGCGCTGCTGCCCCGGGACGTGATGGCGAAGGTTCAGGAAGAATTTCTTGACTGGCATGGTCTCGGCATCTCCATTGCTGAAATGAGCCACAGGAGCCGGGCATTCAAGGGCGTGGCCGAGCAGTCCGTCCGGGATTTAACCGGGTTGCTTGGGGTCCCGGAAAATTACCGGATACTGTTCCTGCAAGGGGGCGCTACACACGTGATGAGTATGGCGCCGTTGAACCTGTGCGGCAAATCCGACGGCGCCGATTACGTGGTTACGGGCGCCTGGTCGGATAAGGCGGCCAGGGAGGCCGGTCGCCTCACAAACGTGAATATTGCCGCCACGTCCGCAGCCTCGAATTTCACCGCTATCCCCGGCCAGGACGACTGGCGTCTCAGCGAGCGGTCTGCATACCTGTATTATTGCGATAATGAAACGATCGCGGGAGTTGAGTTTCAGTCTGTGCCGGTATTGCCCGACGCCAACGAAGATACCGTGCTGGTCTGCGATATGACGTCCAATTTTTTATCCCGTCCCGTGCCGGTGGACCGTTTTGGGCTGATATTTGCAGGCGCGCAAAAGAATTTCGCCCCGGCCGGTTTGACCGTCGCCCTGGTGCGGGAGGACTTGCTTGGCCGGGCGCGCCCGGACATTCCGGTTTTATACGATTTCAAGGTGCTGGCGGAACATGATTCCATGTTCAACACACCGCCTGTGTTCAACTGGTACATGGCGGGTCTGACGTTTGTCTGGATCAGGGAGCAGGGAGGCGTGGAACAGATGCACGAGAACGCGCTGCGTCGTTCAGGCAAGCTGTACGATTTCATCGACAGTCATGATTTCTACAACAACCCCATCGCCGGATCCTGCCGGTCGAGGATGAACGTACCGTTCATGCTGGCGGATGCGGACCTTGACGGCGCTTTTCTCGCTGCGGCAGGGGACAACGGGTTGGTTGAATTGAAAGGTCATCGCAGCGTGGGCGGAATGCGGGCAAGCATGTACAATGGGATGCCTGAAGCCGGAGTGGATACGCTGATTGAATTCATGGCTGATTTTGCCGCCCGCTATGGGTGAGCAGGAAAGTTGCGCCAGGGATGGCTTGTACAATATGTAAATTCATGAAAAATTCACAGCTGGAACAATTAAGGAGTGAAATTGATGTCCTGGACGAGCAGTTGATCGAACTGCTTAACCGGCGCGCGCGCCTGGCGCTGGAAATAGCCGAAGTAAAAAAACAGGTAAATGATACGTTGCCGTTGTACCGGCCTGAACGTGAAGCGCGGGTCTTGGACCGGGTGAAGAACCTGAATACGGGACCCTTGCCGGATGACGAGGTCGTCAGGCTGGTGCGGGAGGTCATGTCTGCTTGCCTGGCACTGGAGGCGCCGCTCAGTATCGCCTGCCTGGGGCCGGAAGGGACATTTACCGAAGCAGCCGCGATAAAACAGTTCGGACAATCGGTTAAACTGTCGCTGCTGGGCAGTATCGACCAGGTATTCCGGGAAGTCGAAGCAGACGTATGCCAATACGGAGTGGTTCCTGTCGAGAACTCGATTGAGGGCGCGGTCAACCATACCCTGGACATGTTGCTGGTTTCCGACCTGAAACTCTGTGGTGAAGTGGAACTGCGCATCCACCAGCATTTACTCAGCCGTTCGGAAAACCTGGAGGATATTGAAACCGTGTATTCCCACGAACAGTCATTGGCGCAGTGCCGCCACTGGCTCGACACAAACATGGCGGATGTCCGTCGCGTTCCCGTGCCGAGTAATGCGGAAGCGGCGTTAAATGCCGGTAGTAACGAGAACAGCGCAGCCGTGGCAGGTGAGCGTGCGGCACTGGTTTACGAATTACCCATTCTCAGGAAAAACATTGAGGATAATCCTGCCAATACCACGCGTTTCCTGGTGATCGGCAAGGAGTCGCTACCGGTCAGCGCTAATGACAAGACCTCGGTATTGTTTGCCATGCCAAGCAAACCCGGCGCACTGTTGAACATGCTGGCATGTTTCGCGGGGCATAACGTGAATATGACGAGGATAGAATCGAGGCCGTCGCGCCAGGAAATGTGGGAATACGTGTTTTTCGTGGATATCGCCGGTCATGCAGACGATGAACAGGTAGCGCAGGCCCTGGCCGAGTTGCGTGACAGGGCAGCCATGATGAAGCTGCTGGGGTCCTATCCCGCGGCATAACTGGTTCAGTAAATGGGGTCAGGTCGCACAATGCACACTATGGTTGAAGTGGCGAAGTATTTCGGAGTCAGTGTGCATTGTGCGACCTGACCCCATTTACCCTAACTGGTTCCGGTTTCAAGCTGAAACCAGGCCGTCATCAACAAAATAATTGACAGGTACAAGACACCATGACTATTGATATCGCCGGATTAGCGACGCCGGGAATTGCCGCATTACCGCCGTACCGGCCCGGCAAATCGGCTGACGACGTGCAGCGTGAGCTCGGTTTGACTGATGTGATCAAGCTGGCGTCCAATGAAAATTCCCTGGGTCCCAGTAAAAAAGTACAGGAGGCGCTGAGCGCGGGCGGGTTTGACCTGAACCGTTATCCGGATGGTTCCGGGTCTTCCCTGAAACGCGCCATAGCGGATTTCCACGGCGTCAGCCCGGAACAGATTACCCTGGGCAACGGTTCCAACGATGTGCTGGAACTGGCGGCCCGCAGTATTGTGACCAGCGCGCATGAGGTAATCTATTCCGAAAATGCTTTCATTGTTTATCACCTGGCGACCCATGCTATCGGCGCTACTCCCGTCGTCATACCCACCCGGGACTACACGCATGACCTGGCGGCGATGCTGGATGCAATCAGCGCGCGCACCCGGCTGATCTTTATCGATAACCCGAATAATCCGACCGGAAGCTGGATCGGCAGGGACGAGTTACGGTCGTTTCTTGCTTCCGTGCCCGAAGACGTGATGGTGGTGATCGATGAGGCCTATTATGATTATGCCGCTTCCCTGTGTGATGATTATCCGAATTCAATAGACCTGTTGCCGGAATTTCCCAACGTGGTCACTGCCCGTACTTTTTCCAAAGCCTACGGCCTGGCCGGGCTCCGGGTCGGTTACGCGATCAGCCATCCGGACATGGCTGATATAATGAACCGGGTAAGGCAGCCTTTCAATGTGAATACCCCGGCCCTGCTCGCCGCGGAAGTCGCATTGAAGGACCAGGAACACCTGCGCCGCTGTGTCGCAGTCAACGATCTGGGGATGCAGACGCTGACTTCGGGTTTTGCCGATTTGGGGATAGAATGGATAGACTCCATAGCCAATTTCATCAGTTTTGGCCTGAAACGGCCGGCTGATCCTGTCTACCAGGCCATGATGCATGACGGTATTATCGTCCGCCCCATAGTTGAATACGGGTTACCCAACCACCTGCGGGTGACTATCGGCCTGGAACAGGAAAACGCCGCATTCCTGAAAGCCCTGGCGCGGGCCTGCTAGATATCGGTTCGTTACCCGGCCTTAAAATTGACCTGGTAGAAGCATGCTGTTTGAAAACATAAGCATTATCGGATTGGGCCTGATCGGGGGTTCGCTGGCGCGGGACCTGAAGCGATTCTCCCTGTGCGGGACGGTCACCGGTTTTGGCCGGCGTGAGGCAGCCCTGCAACAGGCCGTTGAAGATGGGGTCATCGATCGGTACAGCCTTGACATCCGGGAGGCAGTCGGCGGCGCTGATGTTGTCGTTCTGGCTACGCCGCTTTCCACCACTGAGACCTTGTTGAAAGAAATGTCGGATGAGTTAAAGCAGGGGTGTATTATCACCGACGTCGGCAGCGCCAAGGGCGTGGTAGTTGCGGCGGCGAGAAAAATCATAGCTGATCGACTCCCGTATTTTGTCCCGGCGCATCCCGTTGCCGGCACTGAGAAAAGTGGCGTCGAGGCATCTTTTGCCGGATTGTTTGAAAAGCACGTCGTGATCATTACACCCCTTGCCGAGACGGACCCCGGCGCCAGGGAGGCCGTTGCCGCAATGTGGCGGGGGGTGGGCGCCACCGTTGTCGACCTGGAGGTCGGCCACCATGACGAGGTGCTGGCGGCAACCAGCCACCTGCCCCATGTGCTGGTTTATACCCTGATTGATTGCCTGGCGCGTATGCAGGACAAGGAAGAGATTTTTGCTTACGCAGCGGGTGGTTTCGCAGACTTCACCCGGGTGGCATCGAGCAGTCCCGAGATGTGGCGTGATATCTGCCTGGCCAACGGGACGGCATTACTGGCCGTTCTGGACGGGTTCGAGCAGCGCTTGCACGGGGTGAGGCAGGCGATTGCACGGGGAGACGGTGAGTGCTTGATGGAAATTTTCTCCCGGGCCAAACAGGCCAGGGACACCTTTGCCGAAGCCAAAGGGCGTTAGCACGCATGTCTCACGGGGTAGCGTGCCGATGACTGACATTTCCAGGATGGGGGAAAGTGGCGCCGGGGCCAGGATTGATTACCTCGTTAATCCGGTGAGTGCCGCTTTATCGGGGAAGATACGCGTTCCCGGGGATAAATCCATCTCACACAGGGCAGTGATACTGGCATCGCTGGCGCAAGGAGTCAGTGATTGCAGCGGTTTCCTGGACAGCGCCGATACCCGGGCAACCATTACCGCCTTCCGCCAGATGGGGGTGCGCATCACACAAGAAGATGAGTTCCTGACCGTTGACGGGGCAGGGCTGCACGGTCTGTCGGCGCCGCCGGGTATCCTGGACCTGGGCAATTCCGGCACTTCGGCGCGCCTGTTGCTGGGTATCCTGGCCGGGCAACGGTTTGCCTCCACTTTATCCGGCGATGAATCACTGTTGCGCAGGCCGATGCGGCGCGTGGCAGACCCGCTCAATATGATGAACGCCGATGTACGCACCACTCCCGGCGGGACCCTGCCCGCGCAGGTAACGGGCAACAGGCGCCTGCGCGCGATTGAATATGAGCTGCCTGTTGCCAGCGCCCAACTGAAGTCGGCGTTGTTGCTGGCAGGTTTGTACGCCGAGGGTAAGACCGTGATTATCGAACCGGCGCCGACGCGTGATCACACGGAAAGATTGCTGGCGCATTTTGCCCACCCGGTCACGCGCGCCGGTAACCGGCTGGCCATTGAGCGCGGCGTATTGCAGGCAGGCCGCCTGCGTATTCCCGGTGATATTTCATCTGCCGCTTTTTTCCTTGCCGCGGGTTGTGTCGTTCCCGGTTCGGACCTGGTCATCGAGGGAGTCGGGATCAACCCCACCCGGCGCGCGGTAGTGGACATTCTCAATATGATGGGGGGTGATATCAGCATCACCAATGTTATTGATGGAGCAACCGAACCCCTGGCGGACCTGCGGGTGAAATACCGGCCCCTGCGCGGTATCACCATCCCCGGCGCGCTGGTGCCGGTCGCCATCGACGAGTTTCCGGCAATCATGGCGGCAGCCTGTTATGCCAGCGGCGAAACCGTACTCACGGATGCGCGTGAATTGCGTGTAAAAGAGAGCGACCGTATCCAGGCCCTGGCGGACGGCCTTGCCGGAATTGGCATCGCCGTGGAGACCCGGCCTGACGGATTGTGTGTGACCGGCGGGCGTCCCCGTGGCGGCGCAGTGGACAGCCGCGGCGACCACCGTATCGCCATGGCCTTCTCCCTGGCCGGCCTGGCCGCGCAGGGACCGATCACCGTCAGGGACTGTGACAATGTAGCGACGTCGTTTCCCGGATTTATCGATTGCGCCCGGCAGGTCGGCTGGGAAATACGTGAAGAAGCAGTAATTACGAATTAGGAATTACGAATTACGAATTACGAATTAAGTGATTTACCTGTGACAGTGAACTCATAAAAGTAACAGCGTTAATAACTTGTATAATGGAAATATGCATCGATTCCTAATTCCTAATTCGTAATTCCTAATTCCTAATTCCTAATTCGTAATGATAATCCCCCCGGTCATAACCGTAGATGGTCCAAGTGGCACCGGCAAGGGTACGCTGTGCAGCCGTATCAGCCGCTGGTTGAACTGGAACCTGCTGGACAGCGGCGCGCTGTATCGTATCCTGGCCCTGTTGGCGCAAAGGAAAAATATCGCCGTTTCCGATGCCGCAGGGGTCGCCGCGCTGGCACAGGGGATCGATGTTCAATTCATATCCGTTGACGGAGACGAACCGGTACAGGTCATTCTGAATGGAGAGGATGTCGGTGCCCGGATACGCCCGGAAGATTGTGGCAATGCGGCTTCAACCCTGGCTGCGCACGGCCTGGTACGCGAGGAAATTCTGGGCTGGCAAAGGGATTTCCAGCGCCCCCCGGGTCTTGTAGCAGACGGGCGCGATATGGGCACCGTGGTTTTCCCGGATGCCGAATTAAAGGTATTTTTGACGGCGAATCCGCTGGAGCGGGCAAAAAGACGATATAAACAGTTGAATGCAAAAGGGATTAATGTTAGATTCTCGCAACTTGAGGGGTCTATCGCCGAACGGGACAAGCGTGATAAGCAACGCATTCTCTCTCCTTTGAAGCCGGCGGATGATGCTGTTGTAATTGATACGTCCGATAAAGGGCGGGATGACGTATTTGCACAGGTAGTGGAGATTATAGGAGATCGCTTTGATATATCAGCTATACGGACATAATGTTATACATTAAATTTAAGAGATAACTTTTTATATGACTGAGAGTTTTGCGGAATTATTCGAACAAAGCAAGGTAGAGGCAAAAATGCGTCTTGGTTCCATTTTGAACGGGACAGTTGTTGATGTTTACCAGGACAACGTAATAGTCAGTGCCGGCTTGAAATCTGAGTCATGGATACCCATAGACCAGTTTTTCGACGAAAAAGGAGAACTCGAGGTTTCCATAGGTGACGAGGTCGAAGTGGCCCTGGACGCCATAGAAGATGGCTACGGCGAGACCCGGTTATCGAGAGAGAAGGCAAAACGACTCCTGGCATGGAATAACCTGGAGCAGGCCCACGACTCTGATGAAACTGTCACAGGTGTGATTACGGAGCGGGTGAAAGGTGGTTTTACCGTTGACGTTGAAGGCATCAGGGCATTTTTGCCGGGGTCGCTTGTAGACGTCCGGCCTGTCAAGGATACGGTTTACCTGGAAGGTAAGCCGCTTGACTTCAAGGTAATCAAGATCGACCAGAAACGGAGTAACGTGGTGGTGTCGCGCAGGGCTGTGGTGGAGAGTGAAAACATTGCAGAGCGGCAATCCCTGATTGAGAAACTCAAGGAAGGTATCACCGTAAAAGGCGTGGTTAAGAATCTCACGGATTATGGCGCATTCCTGGACCTTGGCGGCATCGATGGCCTGCTGCATATCACCGACATGGCCTGGAAACGGGTAAAAGACCCGGCTGATATCGTCAATATCGGTGATGAGATCGAAGTCAAGGTTTTGAAGTTTGACCGTGAACGCAACCGGGTATCCCTGGGATTGAAACAAATGGGGGATGATCCCTGGGGTGATTTGACCAAACGCTTCCCGGAAGGTTCGCGCTTGCACGGGTCGGTGACCAACCTGGCCGATTACGGTTGTTTCGTCGAACTGGAAGAGGGTGTCGAAGGATTGGTACATGTCTCTGAAATGGATTGGACGAATAAGAATATTCATCCTTCGAAACTGGTGCAGACGGGCGATGAGGTAGACGTCATCGTATTGGATATCGACCAGGAACGCCGGCGCATCTCACTGGGAATGAAACAATGCCAGCCGAATCCCTGGGAAGAGTTTGCCGCCCTGCATAACAAGGGAGACAGGGTCCGGGGTCAAATCAAGTCCATCACCGACTTCGGCATCTTTATCGGCTTACCTGGCGGAATAGACGGGTTGGTGCATTTATCCGACGTATCCTGGGTTGACGAGGGTGAAGATGCGCTGCGAAATTATAAAAAAGGAACACAGCTTGAAACGGTCGTGCTCGCCGTTGATACCGAGAGAGAGCGTATTTCCCTGGGGATTAAACAACTGGAAAGAGATCCGTTCACCGCTTATGTGGCTGAGAATCCCAAGGGTGCAGTGGTCAGCAGCAGGATTCTGGCCGTCGAGACAAGGAATATTATCGTTGAACTGGCCCAGGGAGTTGAAGGGCAGTTAAAAATATCTGAGCTGTCAGGGGATAAGAAGGCCAGGGATGCAAAAAACAGTGGGCTGAAGGAAGATGATGAAATAGAAGTGAAAATCACCGCGGTAGACAGGAAAAAGCGTACCATTTCCGTGTCGGTGAAGGCTAAAGAATCGGATGAAGAATCAGCTGCAATCAAGGAATATACTCCTGACTCTTCATCTGGAGCAAAATTGGGCGACTTGCTGAAGAAGCACTTGGATAGTGGGGGCAGTGATTGAGCCTTCGCACAAACAATGCGAGACTAGGGCAATGACCAAATCTGAACTGATTGAAGCTTTAAGCAGGCGACAGCCGCAGTTTACATCTAAAGACGTAGAATCAGCAGTAAAAACAATCCTCGAGTCCATGGCCCAGAGTCTTGCAAGTGGGGACAGGATTGAGATTCGGGGATTCGGCAGCTTTTCATTACACTATCGGCCACCCCGGGTCGGTAGAAACCCCAAGTCCGGCGAAGCTGTTTCCCTGGCGGCCAAGTATGTCCCTTATTTCAAACCGGGAAAGCAAATGCGGGAGCGGGTGGATCAGGATTAAGCCGTTTTTCCACGACGTGCCATAATCCATTTGATGTCCATTATTAAATACGCGCTGATCCTGCTTGTTGTCCTGGCTGGATTGGCGTTCCATGTCCGCAACGGGCAACAGGTCGTGGTCGATTTCTACCTGGGAAGTTTTGATCTGCCGTTATCAATGGCGCTTGCCGTCGCTCTGCTGTGCGGGGCGATACTGGGTGTTTTGTCCGGTTTGCCGGCATGGTTAAAACTGAAGCGCGACAAACTAAAACTCAACAGGCAGCTCAAGGCATATCAACCGGACTCGCAGACCCCAGAAGAACAATCCACAGATTAACGCAGATAATATAAGAATTCTTTGCTCCAAGGGTTGGTGTTATCGTAATCAGAAAACCTCTGAAGATTTATGTTTTGTATCTGCGTACATCTGCGTTATCTGCGGATGAAATAAACAACCGGTATGCACGCGAGTCCTCTGCAGCCTGAAGTTCCCGCGGGCAAGGGACAGCCGGTAGTGTGGGAGCGGCTGCACGGAAGCGGCAAAGCATTGGCAATCGCGTCCGCTGCAAAGGAAAATACAGCGCTGTTTATCGTCATCACTGCGGACCAGTCCGGTACTCACCGGCTCATGGAAGAACTGGCATTTTTCAACCCTCCCCGGAGCGGACAGAGATTGCTGTCGTTCCCGGACTGGGAGACCCTGCCGTATGACAGGTTTTCCCCTTACCAGGATATTGTTTCGGACCGGCTGGCGACACTGGTGGAATTGCGTAATATTCGCACAGGCATCCTGGTCGTCCCAGTTTCCACCTTGATGCACCGGCTGCTGCCCGCTGATTACCTGCTGCCGCATAGCCTGTTTTTACGGACCGGGCAGACCCTGGAAACGGATGTCTTCAGACAGGAACTGGTCAATAACGGTTATCGCAACGTATCCCAGGTGATGGAGCACGGGGACGTTGCGGCAAGAGGTTCGATACTTGATGTCTATCCTATGGGTTCCGATGTGCCTTACCGGCTGGACCTGTTCGATGACGAAATCGACAGTATCCGGATGTTTGACATCGAAACCCAGCGGTCCCTGGAAAAAACGCAGGAAATCAGGATATTGCCTGCCAGGGAAGTGCCTTTAACCACTTCAGCCATAGAGAACTTCCGGAGTAACTGGCGCTTGAGGTTTGAGGGAAACCCCGCTCTCTGCCCGATTTATACCGACGTCAGCAACGGGATTGCCCCGGCAGGAATCGAATATTACCTGCCCCTGTTTTATTCGCATTCCGGTAGCCTGGTCGATTATTTCCCGGCAAACCCGACAGTCATGCTGGATGAGGGTGTGTATCACGCGGCGCTGGATTTCCGGGATATGGCAGAGACCCGTTATGAACAGGGAAAACACGACGCTGAACGGCCCCTGCTGTCACCGGATGAAGTATTTTATCCCACCGATGAGGTGTTCGGCCTGCTGGCGGCATACCCGCAGATTCATATCGGTAATACCGGCATTGATGCCGGCGGGAGCAAAACGGTTACCTTCAATACCGGGGTTCCAAAAAAACTCCCCGTTAACGTGCGCGCACAAGCTCCCCTGGCTGTTTTTCACCGTTTCATGGACGAATTTGCGGGACGCATGCTGATTGTGGCGGAATCGGTCGGCCGCCGGGAAACTATTATGGAATTATTCCGCGCTGAAAAAACCAGGCCGGTCCTGTGCAGGGACTGGAATGAGTTCATGGCGCAGGAAGTGCGCTTCGGTTTGACCGTAGGGCCGCTGGAACGGGGTGCGGTGCTGGAACAACCCAGTCTTGCCGTGCTGAGCGAATCCCAGTTGTTCGGCGAGCGGGCGCAGCAGCGCCGCCTGCGCAAGAAACGCCGGCAACTTACCGATTCGATCGTCAGTAATCTAACGGAACTGGCGCTTGGCGCACCGGTTGTCCATGAAGAACATGGGGTGGGCCGTTACCGCGGGTTGCTGACCCTGACGGTGAATGATATTGAAGCCGAGTTTATCTGCCTGGAATATGACCAGGGGGACAAGTTATACGTACCGGTGGCCGCGCTGGACCAGGTCAGCCGGTTCGTCGGTGTGGATGCGGAACACGCACCGTTGCACCGCCTGGGCAGCGGCCAGTGGCAGAAGACGAAACGCAAGGCCCTGACCAGGGTTTATGACGTGGCTGCGGAATTGCTGGAACTGCACGCCCGCAGGGCGGCGCTCAACGGTAATGTGTTCAGCGTCGACAATAATACCTACCAGGCATTTGCCCAGGACTTCCCTTTTGAGGAGACCCCGGGCCAGGCGGAGGCAATTGCCGGGGTGCTTGATGATATGCGCGCTGCCGTCCCCATGGACCGGCTCGTTTGCGGTGATTCCGGATTCGGCAAAACGGAAGTGGCGATGCGCGCCGCATTTGTTGCGGTGGAAAACCACAAGCAGGTCGTCATGCTGGCGCCTACCACCCTGCTGGCTCAACAGCATTACCAGAATTTCAGGGACCGGTTCGCGGACTGGCCCGTACGGATAGAAGTGCTGTCCAGGTTTGTCTCCAGAAAAGATCAGGCCGTGATCGGGGACGACCTGCGCAGCGGCAAAGTCGACATCATCATCGGCACGCATAAACTGCTGCAGGACAGTATTGCCTACAGCAATCTCGGCCTTGTCATCATTGACGAAGAGCACCGTTTCGGTGTGCGGCAGAAGGAAAAACTGAAGTCGATACGGGCGCAGGTGGACGTATTGACGCTGACTGCGACCCCGATCCCGCGCACGCTTAACCTGGCGTTATCGGATTTGCGTTCCCTGTCCATCATTGCGACGCCGCCGTCAAAACGGCTGCCGATAAAAATCTTTATCCGGGAGTGGGATGAGATCTGGCTTATCGAAGCAATATTACGGGAGATCAAGCGGGGAGGGCAGGTTTATTTTGTCCATAACGAAATAAACACCATTGACAAAACAGCGGCTGAAATTGCCAGGCTGGTGCCGGAGGTCAAGCTCAGGATAGCGCACGGGCAGATGCCGGAAAAGCAGCTGGAGCAGGTGATGTTGGACTTTTACCATATCAGGTTTAACGTGCTGGTGTGCACGACGATCATCGAGACCGGCATCGACGTGCCCAGCGCCAACACCATCATCATTAACAGGGCAGACAAATTCGGCCTGGCTCAACTGTATCAACTGCGCGGCCGGGTCGGGCGTTCGCATCACCGGGCCTACGCCTACCTGGTTACGCCGGATCGACGGGCCGTCAGCGCCGGCGCGGCAAAACGCTTTGAAGCGATCGAGGCACTTGAGGAACTGGGCATGGGCTTTACCCTGGCTACGCATGATATGGAAATCCGCGGAGTGGGAGAAATCCTGGGCGATGAGCAGAGCGGGCAGATCCAGGAGATCGGGTTCGGCCTGTATATGAGTTTGCTGGAACGGGCGGTTTCCTCATTGAAGGACGGGCGCCAACCAGACCTGGACCGGCCCCTGGAGCATGGTACCGAGATAGACCTGCATATTCCCGCATTGATTCCGGCTGATTATCTGCCCGATGTTCACGCACGGTTGATCATGTACAAGCGCATAGCAGGGGCGCAACAGGACGCCGCGTTATGGGACTTGCAGGAGGAGTGTATAGACCGGTTCGGCCTGTTGCCGGAACCCCTGAAGAACCTGTTTCGCCTGGCCGGGATAAAACAGAGAACACAGCACCTGGGAATACGCAAGATAGACCTGGGAGAGAAGGGCGGCAGGATCCATTTTCGTGAGAATGCTGATGTGGACAGGGGGAAGCTGATAAACCTGCTCCAGGTAAACCCCCGGTTATATAAACTTGAAGGGGGAGATAAACTGAGGATAAACAACGAGTTCTCTGATGCACAGACGCGCTTCCAATTCCTCGACGATCTCCTGGACAACCTGGCTTCATAGTGTCATGGGATATCTGCGGGTGCGCCTGGATCCAGGCTAAGTGCGTCCCGGCAGAATGAGATTCATGATAATAGCGGTCAGGATTGCAGGGACCAGCCCTGTCTCCATTATGATACGCAATTGTTCGGGGATGCGTTCGAGAAATCCGGTCTGTTCCGGCAGCCCGATGCCGATGGCGAGGGCCAGGCCGATGATCATCATATTCCGTTGATTGAACTTGGCCAGTCCAATCATCTTCAGACCCGCTGCAACCACGGAACCGAATAACAGGATCGATACTCCGCCCAGAACCGCGGTCGGCATAGCCCCGATAATTGCTGCCAGTTTGGGAAACAGGCCGGCTATGATCAGGAAGACGCCGGCCAGGGATACCACATGACGGCTTACTACTCCGGTCAGGGCTATCAGCCCGACATTCTGGCTGTACGTTACCAGCGGCAGACAGCCGGATAACGACGCCAGGGTGGTGGCACAACCGTCAGCCATCACCCCGCCGGAGATTTCCCTGTCCGTGGGTTCCCTGTTGACACCTGCGATAGTCGTGCCGGATATATCGCCGATGGTTTCGGTGATAGCCACCAGTGAAATCAGCACAAAACTGAACACCGCGGCAAATTCGAAGCTCATGCCGAAGGGGACCGCGACGGGAGTGGCTACCCAGCCGGCGTGGTCCAATGCGCCCAGGTCGATGAATCCCATGAACCAGGCAATGAGGTAACCGGCAATCATGGCGATGATGATCGAAACCAGGGAGAGGAATCCCTTGCCGAACTGGTGAATGACGACAGCCGTGACAAGCACTGCTCCGGCAAGCAGCGCATGCCTTGGGGCGCCGAAGTCGGCGGCATCGGCGCCGCCGAAGGCCATGCTGAAGGCCAGCGGCAGGAGGTTGATGCCGATGAGCAGGATACACAGGCCGGTGATAAGCGGGGGAAACAGAAACCGCAGGTGCTTGATGACATACCCGGCAAAGACCAGGAACAGGCCGGCCGCCAGTGCGCCGCCGAAAACGGCGCTCAATCCGATTTTTCCGCCTATGGTCACGGCAATACCGATGAAGGCGAAATTGGTGCCGAGGACCAACGGCAGCCTGGCGCCCACCGGGCCTATACCGGCGGATTGCAGCAGGGTTCCCAGGCCCGACATGAATAACGTTGCCTGGATGATGAGGATTTTGTCTGACGGGCCCAGTCCCAGCGCCTCGGCGACAACGAGCGGCGCGGCAACGGTGCCGGCAAAGATCGCCAGCATATGCTGGAGTCCCAGTGGTAATGCCTGTAGCGGCGGTAATTTGCCGTGTATGGCTTGTTCTTTGGTGTTATCCATGATGATGTTAATGCAAACCGGGTTCCACCCAGTCCGTAACCAGGTCGCGTAATCCCGCGCGATCGATAAGGTGTCTCGATGCCTGTACGGCATCGGCAATAATCTTGTCCTGGTCCACCTTGGTAGAGTGACCGTTTTCTACGATGATCTCCCCGTCCACTACAACGTGTCTGACGTCCGAACCGCGGGTGGATAAGGTGAGATTGCATACCGGCCTGTGGTTGGGTTGATGGTGTATGCCGTTCATGTCAACGACGATAAAGTCAGCCAATGCGCCCGGTGTCAATGACCCGACATTTTTCCTGAGCATCCTGCCGCCGTTCCTGGTTGCCATACATAGCATCAGTTCCGAACTGCTTGCGGCAGGATCCAGTTCCCGCATACGCTGCAGCAATTGCGCGGACTTCATGGCTTCGAACATATTCTCACCGGCAATGGCTACACCGTCCGAACCTAACGTGATGTTGGCGCCAGCGCTCATTAACGGCCCGAGTTTGATGATGCCCGAAGCCAGGTACTGGTTGCTGACAGGGTTATGGACGATACTGGCGTTTGCGCCACCCAGCAGTGCTATCTCTTCTTCATCGAACCAGATACCGTGGGCCAGCGTGATCCGGTCATTGAGAATGCCCTGTTCATGCAACCACCTGGCGGGCCTCACGTTGTATATGGAGGTAAAAATCTCCACTTCAAACCGGGATTCACTGCAGTGTGAATGCCAGGAAACATCAAGATCCGTTGCCAGTTCGTGGCAGGCAAGCATGAGTTCCGGGTCGACATAAACCACGTTTTCCGGCGCAGGCCAGACCTCCACCAGTGAGCCGGCGGGTTTTTCCCGGATGCAGTTACGGGTGATTTCGAGTTCTTCGGCACTGGTGTAGCGGAACAGGCGCGGGTCGCTGTTCATGCGCCGGCCGCCTTCCACCATCGGGCCGTAGATACCGCGCGCGACCACGCCGCGCACACCTGTCTGTTCCAGTGCATCTGCCACGCCGATAATGGTTGTTTCATCCACCGGCGCGTAATGATTGTCGACTATGGCCGTGGTGCCGCACAGGACGCTGTTCAGCGCGCCCAGGTGCACCGCATGAATGGCGTCTTCCCGGCTGATCTCCGCCGCCAGCGGCATCATGAAGTTCGTCAGCCAGGGCAACAGGGACAGCCCGTCCCCCAGGGTTTTGCCCAGGTGCTGGAACAAATGGTTATGCCCGTCGATCAAACCGGGCATCATGGTCAGTCCGGAAAAATCCACGCTACGCAGCGCTCCGGCGAATTGTGTCTCCAGCGCGGATGCGGGTCCTGTGGCGATAATTTCCTTACCGGCAACAGCTATTGCGCCATTGCGGATGCAGGGATTATCTTCATCCAGTGTGATGATGTCACCACCCTTGAAGAGAATATCTGCCACCTGCTCGTCAGTTTTCATCAAAGTTTACGGAGTTGTATGGCGTTAACGGGCCAGTTACTCAAGCTTAACATTATAAGGGATATTATTGTTTGCAGGGCAACGCAGGATTTCGGGTTGTGCTACGATAATTGGAAATTCGCGAGGATGGCTGACACATTATCTTGGCTTATGCTGAACAGGATTAATCTTGCGGGGTTTTCAGGTATCGGGCCCAGGCTGCCGGTTGCCTTGTTTTATTGTGCGCTGGCGTGCTTCAGTACACCTGCATTTGCCGACTGGTACCAGGTGGAGGTGATCCTGTTTGATTACATCAAGCCTGATGCTGATAATGAATGGTCGTATGAGAACCCGGGATTACCCGGACGCGATCAAACCATTGAATTGATCATGGGCACGGCAGATCCGGTGGCGGGAGAAACGGTTAATCCCATCGACGAAGCGGATTTAATGCCGTACCTGGCCTTGTCAAAAGACCGTTACCGCCTCGCCGGCGTCAACAGGGTGCTGGAGTTGTCAAGGGAATATCGGCCTCTGCTGCATGTCGCATGGCAGCAACCCGGACTTGACAGCCGCAACATCAGGGCCATCCACCTGGACAATACCCAGTTTGATGAAGAGCCCGCAGGGCAGGCAGAACCGGAGCCGGGAGAGGAATGGGTCCGGCCGGAATACACGCCGCCGGTAAAGGTCTATGACGGCATTCTACGATTGCGGAAATCGCGCTTCCTGCACGTTGATATTGATTTTGCCTATTTCCCTGGTTCCATGGAACAGCCGATCCAGGGTTTGGCGGCGGGAACCGATGACAATGAACTGTCCTCTGCAGACTACGTAAGACTGACGCAGAGCAGAAGGATCAGACTGGAGGAATTACACTATTTTGACCATCCTCTGTTTGGCCTGATTGTCCAGGTCAGCCGGATTGAAATCAGTGAGGACCCCGACAATCATCGGGATAGAGCAAACTCAGCCACTCCCAGCCAGTAAGGTCTTGCCGGCCCAGTTCCGGGCGAACTGGGCGGCGCTTCTGCCGCTACGCGTGCCTTTTTCCAGCGCCCACTGCAACGCGGCCTCACGTACCTGCTCGGGGTCGTCGATTTTCAACCCCGTCCTGGCCAGCCAGTGCAATGCAATCTGCAGGTATTGCTCCTGGTTGAACGGGTGGAACGATAACCAGATGCCGAAACGTTCCGACAATGAGAGCTTCTCTTCCACGGCTTCGCTATGGTGTATTTCGCCGTCAATCACTTTTGCCTCCAGGTTCTCCGACCTGAACTCCGGTATCAGGTGACGGCGGTTCGAGGTGGCGTAGATCAGGATGTTGTCGGGGATATCACTCACCGAACCGTCCAGCATGACCTTGAGAGACTTGTAACCGGGATCATTCGCATCGAAAGACAAGTCGTCACAATAGATGATGAATTTGCCCGCATAGCGATTCAGTTCATCACAGACGTCGTTTAAATCGGCCAGGTGGTCCCGCGCCAATTCCACCAGGCTCAGCCCCCGGTCCTGGTACTCAGTGAAAATGGCTTTGACCAGGGATGATTTACCGGTACCCCGCGGTCCCCACAACAGGACATTGTTTGCGGGATAACTGCTGATGAACTGTTCGGTGTTCGATCGAAGCGCGGTTTTTTGCCTTTCTATGCAAAGCAGGTCATCCAACCTGATTTCCCTGGAATATCCGATAGCCTCCAGGTGGGAGGACGTACCTTTACTGCGCCAGCGCATAAGCGGGGCAGCCTGTCTCGGTCGCGGAAATGGTGAAATAAGTTTCAGCCTGCCCAGCAGAGAACCGAACCGGGCCTCCGTTTTATGTGTATTTGTCATTCTATGATTATATTATTGATTAATATGCCATTATACGCTTATATACGGCGCTTCCGGCAATTTTGCAAAATCCGGATGTAAATATGCAGTTTCCCTGTGTAAATGTATAAGTCAGCTTTATAATAACGATTTAACTTTGGAAACAGGAAGGTGATGTATGTTCAGCAGAGACATGACAATTGCAGGGTACGATGACGTACTCTACCGGGCCATGCAGGGGGAGAAGTCAAGGCAGGAAGAACACATAGAGTTGATCGCATCGGAAAACAACGTCAGCCCCAGGGTGCTGGAGGCGCAGGGTTCCGTGCTGACCAATAAATATGCCGAAGGCTATCCGCGTAAACGGTATTATGGTGGCTGTGAATATGTAGACGTCGTTGAACAGCTTGCCATCGATCGTGCGAAACAACTGTTCGGTGCGGATTACGCCAACGTACAGCCCCATTCCGGTTCCCAGGCAAACGGCGCAGTTTATCTCGCGCTGTGCCAACCGGGCGACACCATCATGGGAATGAGTCTTGCTCATGGCGGGCACCTGACCCACGGAGCATCGGTCAGCGTTTCGGGAAGATTATATAACGCGGTGCAGTACGGGCTCGATGTGAATACCGGTGAGATTGATTATGACGCTGCGGAACAACTTGCCCTGGAACATAAACCACGGCTGATTATGACCGGCTTTTCCGCGTACTCACGCAGGCTGGACTGGCAGAGGTTCAGGGATATCGCAGATAAAACAGGCGCCTGCCTGGTAGCCGACATAGCCCACGTGGCCGGATTGATCGCCGCCGGACTGTATCCCAGCCCAGTCAACATCGCGGACGTGACGACGACCACGACTCACAAGACCTTGCGCGGACCCCGTTCCGGCCTGATCCTGGCCAAAGCCAACCCGGAAATTGAAAAGAAGCTGAATTTTACGGTTTTTCCATCCTACCAGGGTGGGCCATTGATGCATGTGATTGCCGCAAAAGCCGTTGCGTTCAAGGAAGCCATGGAGCCGGAATTCAAGGCCTACCAGCAACAGGTTATAGATAATGCGCGCGCTATGGCGGAGGTCTTTATCCAACGGGGTATAGACGTCGTTTCCGGCGGGACCGACAACCACCTGTTCCTGGTCAGCCTGGTCAGCAAGGGCATAACGGGTAAGGACCTGGACGCGGCCCTGGACCGGGCCAACATCACGGTGAATAAAAACGCGGTACCCAATGACCCGCAATCACCTTTCGTCACCAGCGGTATCCGTATCGGCAGCCCGTCCATCACTACCCGCGGCTTCAGGGAAGCCGAGTCCACGCAGGTCGCCTCGTGGATTTGTGACATCATCGGCAACATGGGGGATGAGACGCTGATTGAGAAGATAAAGGGAGAAGTGAAGGCATTGTGCAAACGTTTTCCCATGTATGCCTGAATATGTGTTATGCGTTGCCCGTTCTGTTCATTTGAGGATACCAGGGTCATAGACTCCAGGATGGCCGCCGAGGGCGACCTGGTCAGGCGCCGGCGTGAATGCATGGAATGCAGGGAACGCTTTACCACCTATGAGGCGGCTGAGTTCAATTACCCCAGGGTTATCAAATCCGACGGCCGGCGCGAACAGTTCATCGAGGACAAACTGCGTTCCGGTATTTTACGTTCCCTGGAGAAACGGCCGGTTGCGATGGAGAAGGTGGAAATTGCCATTGCCCGTATCAAACACAAGCTGCGCTCACTGGGCGAGAGGGAAGTAAAGTCGAGAAAAGTAGGGGACTGGGTCATGGAAGAATTAAAGTCTGTGGACCAGGTGGCATACCTTCGCTTTGCTTCCGTGTATCAGAGTTTTGCCGATGTCAGGGCATTTCTGGATGAGATTGAAAAGCTGGAAGACGAAATGCCCCCGGAATTGAAAAAATCCCAATTGGACCTGCTCAACGAGCGTGATAACTGAAGTGATCTGGACCGCAGCCGATACCTCTTGCATGGCCCGCGCCCTGGAACTGGCGGAGAAGGGCCGGTTCAGCACCCATCCCAATCCCCGGGTAGGGTGCGTCATAGCCCGGAATGGCAAGGCGCTCAGCGCCGGCTGGCATCGCAAGGCCGGTGAGCCACATGCCGAGATCAACGCGCTGCATGATGCTTCCTGCAATTTGCAGGGCGCTACGGCCTACGTCTCGCTTGAGCCCTGTTCCCATCACGGGCGCACGCCGCCTTGTACCGAAGCCCTTATCAGGTCCGGTATAAGCCGGGTCGTGATAGCCGCGTCAGACCCGAACCCGCAGGTGTCCGGCGCAGGCATACAGGCATTAAGGGGCGCCGGTATTGCCGTTGAAACCGGCTTGATGGCGGAAGCGGCAAACGAACTGAATAAAGGGTTCATTTCCAGGATGACGCGGGGACGGCCCCACGTGCGTTGTAAATCAGCCGTCAGTCTTGACGGGAAAACAGCACTGGCCGGGGGGGCAAGCCGGTGGATCACCGGCCCGACTGCCCGGCAGGACGTGCAGGAACTCAGGGCGGCAAGCTCAGCCGTCATGACCGGTATCAATACCGTATTGGCCGATGACCCGCGCCTGGACGTGCGCGCCGTGGACACCGGGGGCAGGCAACCCCTGAGGGTAGTGCTTGACAGGGAGTTGAGGTTTCCCCCCGGCGCGCAAATGCTTGGTCTGGACGGGACGACCATCCTGTTCACCAGGAATGGGGACGAACAGCTTCACGGGAGCCTGGAACGCGCCGGGGCCCGTGTCCGGTTTATCGACGGCAGTGAGGACGATTTCCCGGACACCGTAGTGCGGGAACTGGCGCTGACTTACGAAGTGAACGACCTGTTGCTGGAGGCGGGGGCGAAGCTGTCTGGAACCATGCTGGCCCGGGGCCTGATCGATGAACTGGTGGTCTACCAGGCGCCGATCATATTGGGTGCTGCTGCTGTCGATATGATGGAGACGCCCGTCGTCACGGATATGAATGATCGGTATGAGATGGAATTGGTGGATTACCGCCGGTTTGATGAGGACTGGCGTTTTGTATTCAAGCCGGGCCATTAAAACATCTATGCGCAGATGACGCAGATGAAAGCGGATAAAAACGGCCGGTCCATAAGTGCGCGGGTAAGGGCCAGGCGCTCTGCCGTGCAGGCCCTGTACCAGTGGTTTTTAACCGAACAGCCGATGATTGACATCATCACTGAATTTGAGCTCGAAAGAGTGGAATTGAAGAAAGCCGATGAGGATTATTTCCGGGATATTCTGGGTGGCAGCGCCAGGAATTCGGCGGCGATAAATGACGCCCTGGCGCCCTTCCTGGATCGGCCCCTGCATGAACTGGACCCGGTCACCAGGGCCGTACTGCACCTGGGCATGTATGAACTCAAATACCAGCCGTCATTGCCGTGGCGCGTGGTACTGAATGAATCCATAGAACTGGCAAGGGTTTTCGGAGCAGAGGATTCCTACAAATACATCAACGGGGTACTGGACCAGGCCGTGCGCAAGCTTCGCCTGGACGTCGCTGAGTAAACCGTATTCAGGACAATACCTGAATGTCACTGACTGAATTCAGCGCCATCAAAAAGTATTTTGCCGGATTGACCCCCGGGGGGCGCGGCGTCATGCTCGGTGTGGGTGATGATGCAGCTATCCTGGCCGTTGATACGGACTCTCACATCGTGGTCACGACCGACAGCCTGGTCTCCGGCGTCCATTTTTTCCCTGATGCGGATCCCGCCGACATCGGCTACAAGGCGCTGGCCGTCAACCTCAGCGATATGGCCGCCATGGCTGCCGAACCGCGCTGGATTACCCTGGCGCTGACCCTGTCGGAGGACCGGATGACCCATGCCTGGCTGGACGGGTTCGCCCGCGGCCTGGTGCAACTGGCCGGACAATACGAGGTTCCACTTGTCGGCGGGGATCTCTGTAAAGGACCCACTGCAGTGACAATCCAGGTCATCGGGGAGTGCCTCAAGGACCGGGAAGTGCGGCGCGACGGCGCCAACGCAGGTGACTTGATCTATGTCAGCGGACCCACAGGCAGCGCGGCTTTTGCATTGGCGCTGCTCAAGTCCGGCCGGACTCCCCAGGCTGATTGTTACAGGCGCCTGCTCAGGCCCACCCCGCGGGTGGAGTTGGGGGTCTCCCTGCGCGGGATCGCAAGCGCTATGATCGACATTTCGGATGGACTGCTTGCAGACCTGCGCCACCTGCTTGAAGCCGGTGGCGCAGGCGCCCTGGTTAATATTGATTCAATTCCGGTCGACCCATACCTGGATAACGGGTGTACGCCTGCAGAAAAGTGGCGCCACGTACTCAGCGGCGGCGATGATTACGAATTGTGTTTTACCGTGCCCCCGGCAAGACAGCAGGCATTGGAACAAACCGGCCATCCGGTATACCGTATCGGCACGATCACGGCGGGGAAGGGACTGCGCTGTATAAGAAATGACGGCTCCGAACATTTCCCTGAGGGCGCGGGATATTCACATTTCTAAGTGCTTGACGGCCAGCGATGACCGGGCCGGCAGTTCCCTAACTCCTGCCTGAAACCAGGGGTCAGAGTAAAAATACGGTCAATCCGGTGGATTGTATTGCTGTGCTATCAAGTATTTTTACTCTGACCTTGAATATCACGGCATAACAGCGGGCGTCGCCGTGAGCGGGTGTTTTTCCTTGACTGGCGGCACAGGGAGGCGCTAAAGTTAACAGGTTGATAATGCATTGTAGCGGAAATCATCATGACCTACTGCGTAGCTGTAACGACTGAGAAAGGCTTGGTCTTCGTATCGGACTCCCGCACCAACGCGGGGGTCGATAACGTCAGTTCGTACAGCAAGATGCACAGGTTTGAAACCGGTGCTGACCGCCGCTTCGTGTTATTGTCGTCCGGCAATCTCGCTACCACCCAGGGGTTGGTTCAGCAGTTGGACAAGGATATACAGCAGTGCTCGCCATGGAACCTGATGACGGTCGCCAGTATGACTGACGCGGCGGAGTATATCGGCAATGCCAGTGTCCTCCAGCAAGGAAAACACAACAATACGGGCATTAATTTTGAGGCCAGTTTTATTATCGGCGGCCAGATCACCGGTTCGAGGCCCGAAATCTACCTGGTTTATCCGCAGGGCAATTACATTACGACGTCGGTATATACTCCCTACCTGCAGATAGGTGAGGGCAAATACGGCAAGACTATTCTGGACCGGATACTGACCCCGGAACTGAGCCTGGAAACGGCTGTGTTATGCACCATGGTGTCAATGGATTCCACCATGCACAGCAACGTGACGGTGGGCCCTCCCATTGAAGTAGCCATCTATCCCGCGGATAGTTTTTCCCTGGACAGCTATTACTGTCTCGAAGAACACAGCGAATACCTGAGAGAACTGAGAAGAAGCTGGGACAGGAACCTGAAAGAAGCCTTTAACAATCTGCCGCCAATTGCCTGGGCCACCAACTGGGACGAGAAACAGAATAAGCGCTAGCGTCGTAGCGGCAGGGGCGTCGGCAGGGCGCGGATTTGAAATCCGTCCCCGGTTGGTTCCCCGGTCACTACACAACTGCGGCTAATGCCTGAACCACGCATGTTCCACTTGTGCATGGATCTCACCCAGGCCAAGCTGTATTTTATCTACACATTCATGTAACACGCTCTGTTCCATCATGCCGATGGTGTCGGCCTCCCGCACCATGTCCCGGATAAGTACAAGTGTTTGCAGGGGCTGCTCATTTCCGGGCAGGCGCACCAGGTGGGTGTGGATTTCTTCCAGGCAATGAGAAACACTGCGCGGCGCATCGACGTATTTCAGCAGAAAATCAACCACGTCTTCGCCATTGGGACGTACCTTGACGTGTTGCCGGTAGATCTGGTAGCTGCTTAAGGAGTTCAGGACGTTCAACCATAACAATTCGGCAAAGGCTGCGGCAGTATCGCCTTCGGCGGGCAGGAGATTGACGCAGCCCACGTCGATGATACGGGTGCTCATATCGGCCCGTTCCAGGTTTCTGCCGATGCGCACAAAGCTGTAGGCGCTGCCGCGGCTCATGCCGCTGAACAGCATTCCCATTATCTGTCTGCAATAGCGGATAACGCTGTTAAGGTACTTATGACGCTCTCCGGGCCTCATGCCTGCTGCCGAATTTTTTTTAACGTACAGGTAAAACTCATTAATGGTTTCCCAGGCTTCTACAGGGAGTATTTCCCGGGAGCTGCGCGCGTTTTCACGGGCCCCGCGCACGCAACAGGCCATTGAAGAAGGGTTGGTTTCATCGCTCAGCATAAACTGCAGGACGTTTTTCTCGTCGGCTTTCCCATAGGCGCGATAAAACGCATCATTACTCCCTGTTATGTCAATCATGTTAGCCCAGGTCTGTTTGAAAGGACGGGGCAAATCCATGATCAGGTTGGCATTGACATTGACGAGGCGTGCGGTATTCTCCGCCCGCTCAACGTGGCGCCCGTACCAGTATAATTGCTCCGCGACCCGGGACAGCATGGTCATTCCTTGTTCCTGGCGATTATCCAGGTATCCTTGCTGCCGCCTCCCTGTGATGAGTTCACTATCAGTGAATCTCGTACCAGGGCGACCCGTGTAAGCCCGCCTGCCGTCACGTATGAATGATCACCCTGCAGGACAAACGGCCTGAGGTCCACGTGGCGGGGCTCGATGCGCTTGCCGCACAAGGTGGGTACGGTGGATAAGTTGACGACCGGCTGGGCGATATAGTTACGGGGGTCGTTCCTGACCCGGCCCGCGGCCTGCGCCAGTTCGTGCTTGCTCGCCTGCGCTCCGATGACAATGCCGTAGCCGCCGGATTCATTGACCGGTTTGATGACCAGCCGCTCCAGGTTGGCGAGGACGTAGCGCCGCTGTTTGTCATCATCACAGCGGTAGCTGGGAACGTTGGGCAGCAGCGGTTCTTCATCCAGGTAATAACGGATCATGTCGGGGACATAAGTATAGACCAGCTTGTCGTCCGCTACGCCGGCGCCGGGGGCATTGGCGATGGCTACCTTGCCTTTTTGCCAAGCGCGCATGATGCCGGGCACTCCCAGCAGCGAGTCTTTGCGGAATACCTCGGGATCCAGAAACAGGTCGTCGACGCGGCGATAAACGACATCGGCCCGTACCAGGCCGGCAATGGTCTTCATGTACACGCAGTCATCTTCGCCAACCACCAGGTCAGACCCCTCAACCAGTTCTGCGCCCAGTTGGTGCGCCAGAAAGGAGTGCTCGAAATAAGCAGAATTATAGACACCCGGTGTCAGTACCACGACTTCCGGATAATCCTGCGGGCGCGGCGAGATGGAATTCAGCATGTCGAACAGCTGCATGGTGTAGCCGTCCAGGTGCCTGATGGAATACTCCTCGAACAGTTCCGGAAAGGTGAGCTTGGTCAACCTCCGGTTTTCCAGCATGTAAGAAACGCCCGAGGGAACCCGCAGGTTGTCTTCCAGCACGTACATGACACCATCACTGTCACGCACCAGGTCGGTGCCGCAGATATGTGCCCAGACCCCCATCAGCGGCTTCATGCCGATGCATTCACTGCGGAAATTTTTAGATGTATTGAGGATATATTCCGGGAATATCCGGTCCCTGATAATCTTCCGTTCGTTGTAGACGTCGGAAATAAACAGGTTGAGCGCGGTCAAGCGCTGGATCAGGCCTTTCTCAATCCGTTTCCATTCGTTATGCAGGATGATCCGGGGGATAACGTCATAGGGCCACTCCCTGTCGATATTGCCCGCTTCACTGTAGACGGTAAAGGTGATGCCCATGGTTGAAATGGACTGCTCGGCATCCCGCCTGCGCGCGGCCAGTTCCCTGTAACTCAGCCGCTTCAGCGTATCCAGCAAACGGCCCAGACCGGCCCGTGCCTGTAATCGCGGCGTCAGTAATTCATCGTATAACCCTTCTATCGGATAATGGTCCAGTTTCATTAATCTTGTTCGGTGACAGGTAGCCGGATACCCCTTTTCAGCCTTTGACGGCAGCCGCCTCCCTGGCCCTGGCTCGTTGCAGTGCCGCCCTGCCCAGTACCGAAGCGGCATAGTCTTTTACGTTCTGAAATTCAACGGGTTGTTTTGCGGTACGGGCCCAGGACAAGGTGTGGCCGACCAGGATATCCGCGGCGCTGAAAATGTCTCCAAGGATAAATTTATTTCCATCCAGCCCCTGGCTGAGTATCTTCAATGCCTTTTGAAATTCCCATTCGGCAGTTTCGAATACCGCTGGCACGCGTTTGTCCGCAGGCAGTACAAATTTGTGTTTTCCCTTGGTCCACAGGGGTTGTTCAAGTTCCGACAATACAAAGTAACACCACTGGTCGTGTTTTGCGCGTGCGGCTGTACCAGCGGGAGGGACCAGTTTTTTCTCCGGGAATTTATCGCCAAGGTAGGTCACTATGGCTGCCGATTCGGTCAGAACCAGGTCCCCGTCACGGATTGCCGGGACTTTTCCGGCCGGGTTGATCTTTAAATATTCCTTGTAGGCAACCTCGTTGCTGCCCAATGGAACCAGGGTGAATTCATAGTCCTCCTCAAGCTCTTCCAGCATCCAGGTGACCCTGAGACTGCGCGAATTGGGATAGTTGAATAATTGAATCATGTATCGCCTCTCATGTTGTTTATATCCGTACGTCAAGTATATCAATAATACGCAAACCCTGGCAGCAGTCACCAGCAAAACCCTCTTTCCATTACAGACGATCCAAAAAGTAACCGGGGACAGACCCCTGCATGCCTGCCCTGGCCCCCGAGGCAGGGTCGTAAGCAGGGGTCTGTCCCCATTCATTTCACGCCCATATTACCTGAAAAAGAGATAGAATCCGGCTGGATGAATGATATGTGGCAAATAGCGCCGGATGATCTTGAGATATCCCCGCATCACGTGGATATCTGGATGACATCAACGGACCCGGGGGAGGGACAGGTTCAGGCATTCAGGCAATCCTTGACTCAGGCGGAGCTGGCGCGCGCACAAAAGTTCAAGCCGGTTTCCAGCTACAGGGAATATACTGTGACCCGCGGGCTGCTCAGGCAGTCCCTATCCAGGGTGCCCGGATTGGACATGGCCGGGGTTGACTTTGATTATGGTGAGCACGGCAAGCCCTGCCTGGGTACCGGTGTACCCGGAGAAACCATCGCGTTTAACGTATCCCATTCCCATGGCCTGGCCCTGGTGGCGCTCACCCTGGGGGGCAGACTGGGAGTGGACCTGGAAAAAATCAGGACCAAGGTTGAATGGCGCTCCCTGGCGCAGCAATATTTTTCCGGCGCCGAAGCCCGGGCCCTGGACGGGTATCCCGGCGAGACCGGTCTGAACGCATTTTTTACTTGCTGGACCCGCAAGGAGGCCTATGTCAAGGCGCTGGGCGGTGGGATTTCCTACGGTCTGAAGGGGTTTGACGTCAGCATCGACCCGGATGAAACCCATGCGGCATTGACCATACGCTCGAAGGAAGAAGATGCCGACCGCTGGCTGATAAAAAAACTCCCTGTACCGGCAACACACGTCGCTGCCCTGGCCCTGGACCGGCCTGCCTGTAATTTCCGGCTCTGGTGCGCTAATGCGTCATTCCGCTGATTCGTCATTTGCGCAAGCGGGAATGCATGGATTAGGTTCCTGCTTGCGCAGGAACGACGAATCCGGATGCACTGACGACAGCTGTGTGGCTAAAGACTGTGGACCCAGGCAACCAGGGCGTTCATCAATTCCTTGCCGTGCCCCTTGTGCGCCTGCTTCCGGTTCAACATGCCTGCAACAATATACTCCCGTCCGGACCTGGCATGGACATATCCTGCTATGGCGGATACGTCATCTATCGTACCGGTCTTGATATGCGCATAACCCGAAGCCGGTTTGTATTTCAACCGGTTTCTTGCCGTGCCGTCTACGCCGGTTATGGATAACGAAGATATGAACTCCGGCCGGTTGGGTATGGTCCAGGCATGATCCAGGATATCCACCAGCAATCTTGCCGAGGCGCGCGCCTCTCTTGACAGTCCGGCGCCGTTATCGATTTTCAGGGTTTGCGTGTCCAGGCCCAGGTCCGTGAGATACCCGTCAATAACCCGGGCACCCTTTTCAGTTGTGCCGGGTGCTTCCTGTAGTTCAGCCCCAAGGGTCAGCATCAGTTGCCGGCTCATGACGTTATTGCTGAACTTGTTGATGAGTTTGATGACCTCGGACAAGGACTTCGAATGCCGGACCAGGAACGGTTCGTCCGTGGCCGGCGCCGTGGCTGTCCTGACCTGCCCGGCGATGTTTCCACCCAGTTGTTGCCATATTGACTTGAATAATCCGAATGCATAGGTTTCATGGGTCAGCACTGTCCGGGACAGGATGTAATGATTACAGCGATTGGGGAATCTTCCCGAAAAAATGATGCTGTCAGCCGTTTCCCGGCCAGGAATTGTCACGGCTATACCCCTCTGGAAACCACCACAATAGCGTTTTCGCAGGCGCAACCGGTTGTCAATCTTCAGTCCGGCCAGCACCGGTTCGGGATGAACCGTGACGTTCCTGCCGTTCGCTGCAGGGTAGAAATGAAAATGAACCGCCTTGAAATTAACCAGAAACGCGTGCGGCAGGACGTTATAGGTACGGTACGGCTTATTGTCAAACGCGCCGGGGTTTTCGTACGGAATATTAAAATGAGAGCGGTCGATCAATAGATCGCCTGTTATTTCCCTGAGTCCGCGCCGCCTGAGTTCCTCCAGTATCTTGCGAAATTCTTCCGTGACGAGATGCGGGTCGCCGTACCCCTTGAACAGGATATCGCCGTGCAGCACCCCGTCCCTGATACTGCCCAGGGTGTAAACCTCGGTTTTCCAGCGATAGCCCGGGCCCAGCAATTCCAGGGCGGCGAGCGTGGGGATGATCTTCATGACGGATGCGGGGTTGAACGGGAGTTCCCCGTTGACCGCCAGCACCGGCTCCTGACTGCCGACTTCCCTGACGTAAAGACTGTAGGCGGCGGACGGGATTTTATGACCGTTGGTAACGATCCCGATGGGGCGGGGCAACTGCGCTGCGCCGGCCCAGGCATACCATCCCGTGATGAAAAACAACACGATTATCCTGAATAATGGGGTCAGGTCGCACATTGCACATTGGGATGGTTTCATAACTTCACACTCATTTCTTCATATGTGCAATGTGCGACCTGACCCTATTATTCTCCGCCGCGGCAGGCTGCGCCGAAGACTTCCCATATTTTTGCGTTCAGGGGATGTGAGCGCCAGTCCCACTCGGGATGCCATTGCACGCCGGCCGCGAATGTCTTGCTGTTACGGACCCGGACCGCTTCTATGATCCCGTCCGGGGAGCGGGCTTCAACGGACAGGTCGCCGGCGAGGCGGTCTATGCCCTGTTCATGCACGCTGTTTACTCTGGTTGTTCTGGCTACGGCCAATTTCCCCAGTTCGCTGTCCGGTTCAAAGATAATGTCGTGGTAGTGGGCGAAGCGCTGTTCGATGCTCCAGTCTTCAGGCGGGAAGTGGTTCAACTTACCCGGCAGGTTGGGTACATCCTGGTGCAGGGTGCCCCCCAGGGCTACGTTGAGCTCCTGGATACCGCGACAGATACACAACATGGGAATGCCGGCGTCGATTACTTTCGGAATCAGGGGGAGGGTCGTCGCATCCCGGTGCGGGTCCTGCACGGTATTTTCCGGCGCAATTTTACCCTGGTAGCGCTGTGGTTGAATATTGGATCGCGCGCCGGTAAAGATGATGCCATCCACCCTGTCGAGCAGGGCATCGATGTCCAGGAATTCCGCAACAGGCGGTACTATCCAGGGCAGGGCGCCGGCCGCGTGAATGACGGCATCAGTATAAACGCCGTATGCGACCGCAGCCGGCATGATATCTCTTATCATGATGTTATCAGCTGTAATTGCAATTACGGGTTTGCGACTCATGGTTCTTTAAAGAAGGATCGATCGAAAAAATAATTATGAATTAAGTGTATCAAGGAAAGAGGTCATTATCATGAACAATGAAGCATTTTTCGACTGGTTTCCGGCCTGCGCCGGAATGACGGGGTCAGGCGTCAGCGCCCATAATTTTCAGTGTGGTATAATCGGCAGTCATTCCCGGGGAGTCGGAACCATAGGGTTTTAATCTGATGAAACTTGAAATTGTCAGGCCAACTGCCAGTTCGCGGGTCAGCGAGATTCCACTCAGAATCGCAGTAGGCGTCTTGACATTTGTGCCAATTCCGCAAAGATTGATTAAACATCCTCGCCGGCGCAGCGTCCTGAAATTACTATTTCCCGTCATCACCTGCTGCATCATCTCCGCCTGTGCCCCGAAGATGAAGCTGGTCAATCTGGTCCCCGAGGCTGACGAAACGGTTGCGGAGTTACCCGACGAGTTTAGCGGGAGCGGGGACCCCGGTTCCTATGAGCCCCTGGAGTGGTGGAAATCGTTCGCAGACCCGGTTCTTGACAGGATAATCGAAGCGGCGCTGGAGTCGAACTTCGACCTGGCCGAAGCGGTGGCCCGGGTCGAACAGGCCAGGGCGCGGGAACGCATCGTCAAGGCCCCGGCATTTCCGCTTATCCAACCTTCGCTGGATATTACCGGCACGGATATACCCACTAATGCAGGTATCGCCGCGCAACTGGATGAAGTCGGGCTGGGCTCCGACGTATACAGTGACTTTGGCATCGAGTTGCCCGACCGGCTTGACTTGACTACCTATACGTTAAACGCTGAATTCTCTTATGAACTCGATTTCTGGGGACGCAACCGCAACGATACGCTGGCCGCCGGGGCGCAGCGGTCGGCTTCCGAGGCGGATTACCTGACCGCCCGCATGGGGGTGCTGTCCGAAACCGTGCGCACCTACCTGGAGATTGTCGACCTGCGCCGGCAACACAAGCTGGTGGATGAAAACGTGGAAATATTCCGGCAGCGCGAGTCACTGGCCGGGTTTCGTTATGGCCGCGGCCGCATCGACACGCTCGCGCTTTACGCTGCGCGCCAGAACCTGCGCAATGCAGAGGCGGAGTTGCCGCAGATCGAAGCGCTGCTGGCGGATGCTGAAGGCCGGCTCTGGGTAATGCTGGGCGGTTACCGCTCGGACCTGGAGGAATTACTGCCCGATACCCCGACGCCCGCCACTGCGCTCGAACCGATTCCGGCCGGCATTCCGGCAGATCTCCTGGCACAGCGGCCGGACGTCAGTGCGGCAAGGCAGCGCATGGAGGCGGCCCGGTACACGGTCGGCGCCCGGCGCGCGGACATGTTTCCGAGCCTGTCCCTATACGGTTCCATCGGGCTGCAGAGTACCGAGGGAGGAGAGTGGTTCGACCCGGATCAATGGTTTCGCAACCTGAGCTTCAACCTGCTGGGCCCGGTATTCCAGGGTTCACGGTTGCGCAGCAACGTCGACCTTGCCGAGGCCAGGTTGAATGAGGCGGCTGCCGCTTACGGACGCAGTGTCGTCACCGCGGTCAAGGAGGTTGAGGCTGCCCTGGCGCGGCTTGAGGCCAGCCGTCGCCGCCATTCCCTGCTGGCATCCCTCGCCGATGAGGCGCAGGCCGAAAATGCGTTGCAGGAACAGCGCTATGTCTCCGGTGTGGGTAACTATGAGGATTACCTGACCGCATCGCAAAATCTCCTGGGAGCGCAATCCGGACTGGCAGCAGCTGAGCGTGACCTGGGTTATGCGCGTCTCGCACTGCACCGTGCGTTGGGAGGCGCGTGGACCGTCCAGGACAGGGAAGCAATCAATCACAGTAACGCAACCTCTGCAGAGCAGGCGCGTTACCTGGCGAACTCCACGGAGTAAAACGACATGTCCCGCATTTCCAGTTTCCTCGTTGTTGTAATCATTATCGGCGCTTCCGTGGCATTGGCGTCTTTCCTGGTTTCAAGGGCGCCGGAGCCGGAGCGCGTCGAATCTCCCCCGCAAATCCCTTACGCGCAGACCGATACGGTAATTGCCGGGTTTGGCGCCATACCCGTGTACGGAGCGGGAACGGTCAGACCAGGTGCAGAGGTCGATATCGCGCCGCAAATCGGCGGCAGGATTGTCTGGGTTGATGCGGGCTTCCAGAGTGGCGGACGGATACAGGCGGGGCAGACGGTTTTCCGTATAGAAGAAGCGGACTACCTGTACCGGGTGCAGGAAGCAGAGGCCAATCTCGCTGCCCGCCGCGTGGCCTTGCTCGAGGAACAGGAACAGGCGGCTATCGCCCGCGCCGAGTATGAACGTTACTCCAACCGGCAGGGGGACACGGCTGTACAGGCCGGCGTCAGTCCTCTTACGCTCAGGGAACCCCAACTGGAAGCGGCACGGGCCGAATTGAAACGTGCTGAGGCTCTGCTCGCAGACGCCAGGCTGGCGCTGGCCAGGACCCGGGTAACTGCGCCCTTCGACGGTCATGTGCGTGAAGAGTCGGTGGATGTGGGACAGATCGTGGGCGCCGGCCAGACCGTGGGACGGTTTTTTGCATCCGCTGCCGTGGAAGTAGTCGTACCCTTGTCCGATACCGAGGCTGCCTTGATCCCGGGCTTGTGGGAACTTAAGGCGGGCGACGGGGAGCAAGGTGTTCGGGCGCTCGTGGTCGCCCGCTACGGCGAAGGAAAATATGCCTGGAAAGGCTACGTGGACCGGGGCGAAACTTCCGTTGACGAACTGACGCGCACTATCGACGTGGTCGTGCGCGTGCCTGACCCGTTCAGTGCAGGAATTCCGCTGGGCCCATCCGCTGTTGCCGGCGCCGGTCCGCCCTTGCTGCTCGGTGAGTTCGTGGAGGTGGAGATCACGGGGCTTGCGCCGGAGGTTTATTTCCGTGTGCCGAGAGCAGCCCTGCAACCGGGCAATGAAGTCTGGGTCGTGAACCCCGGCGGCAGGGTGGGCATCGTTCCGGTTCAGGTGCTGCAGCGCGCCGATGACGAGGTATTCGTGACCGGCGACCTGGACCGCGGCCAGGCCGTGATTACCGGTGGAATACAGTATGCCACGGAAGGTATGCGCGTGCGTACGGGAACTGATTAGTCACTATGAGTTCAATCGATCCCGGTCACGGAGAACGCCCCGGCCCCATCGCCTACATGGCGGGCAACGGCATCAGCGCCAACCTGCTGATGTTTGCCATCATCGCCGCAGGACTTGTGTCGTTGACCGGACTCGAGCGGGAAGCATGGCCCACCGTGCCGTTTAACCATGTCGAGGTCTCCATGCCCTACCCCGGTGCAACCCCGGAGGAAGTGGAAGAGTCCATCGTCGTCAAGATCGAGGATGAGGTCAGCGGCCTGGAAGATGTCAAGGCGGTGAAGTCTGTGGCGGCCCCCGGGATGGCTTCGGTCAGGATCGAAGTGAAATCGGGCGCGGATATGAGCGATGCCATGGACGAGATCGAATCCGCGGTCAGCCGCGTCCAGACCTTTCCCGCCGGCGCGGAACGCGCCGAGTTCAGGGAAATGACCAATCGCCAGAGCATGATCCGCCTGATTGTCTATGGCGACGTCCCGGAACGTTCGCTGAAGGAACTGGCGTACCGCATAGAAGATGAACTGGCTTCGCTGCCCGCCGTGTCCCTGGTCGACACCAGCGGCATGCGTGAATACGAAATTTCCATCGAGGTGCCGCTGCATCGCCTGCGCGCGCTCGGACTCACACTTGACGATATTGCAGATACGGTCCGGCGCAGTTCCCTGGACCTGTCCGCGGGAAGTATTGATACCCGGGAATCCCAGGTACGCGTGCGCACCCTGGGTCAGCGCTACGATCAGCAGGATTTTGAGGATATCGTAGTACTCAGCCGTAGCGACGGAACGGTGGTGCGCCTGGGTGATATCGCCGGTGTGCGGGACGGCTTCCAGGACCTCGACCTGATTATCCGGCACCAGGATAAACCCGGGGTTTTCGTGGAGGTATCCCGGGCCGAGGGCGAGCAGGTGATGAAGGTGGCGACGGCGGTACAGGAGCACATTACCAACGCGGTGATCCCGTCCCTTCCCGATGGCGTCGACATCACCATCTGGAATGATGAATCCCAGAGCTATTCGGAGCGCGTCGACCTGCTGGTCAAGAACGGCCTCCTGGGCCTGATGCTGGTGTTGATCGCACTGGCCCTGTTCCTGGAGATCCGGCTCGCTATCTGGGTCGCCGTGGGTCTTGCCATTTCCGGTATCGGCGCCCTGGCCGTCATGCTGGTCATGGACCTGGCGATCAACACCATATCGCTGTTCTCATTCGTGCTTGCCATCGGGATCATCGTCGATGATGCAATAGTTGTAGCGGAGCATATCCATTATGAGCGCAAGCGGGGCACGCCCGGTGTCGTTGCGGCCATCCGCGGGGCGCGCCGCATCAAGATGCCGTTGGCCTTCGCGGTGCTTACTTCAATCGCTGCATTCATCCCCCTGCTGTTCATTCCCGGCGGCATCGGCGAAATATGGTCCGCCTTGCCGATAATCATCATCGCCATGCTGTCGATTTCCCTGGTGGAATCGCTGTTTGTCCTGCCGAACCACCTGTCTCACTTGCACGGCCCGGATTGGGCGCCGACCAGCGCGGTCGACCGCTTCTTTGCCGGGACCCAGGGCTTCGTCGATCGCGCTCTGAACAGGTTCCTTAACGGTCCCCTGGAACGGGCGCTGCGCTTTGCAACGAACCAGCCGGGGATAACCATCGCCGGCGCCATCGGGTTGTTCATCCTCAGCGTGTCCCTGGTGCCGGCAGGTATCGTGGCCACGACTTTTGCCGACGTGGTGGAGGGCGACTTCGTGACGGCTAACCTGGAAATGCCCGACGGTACCACTGCGCAGCGGACCCACGAGGTGGCGCGGGAACTGCAGGATGCCGGAGAGCGGGTCATTGAACGTCTGGACAGGACCCGGCCTGAAGGCGCGCCTTCCCTGTTGTCCGGCGTTATCGTAACCGTGGGGCAACGCCCCCGTGTCGAGGGCGGCGGACTCGACCCGGCGCCGAAGTTGAATCCGGAGGCCAATATCGCCACCATCGAGTTCAAGTTGCTGAGCGCGCAGCAGCGGCAGATCACTACCCGGCAGGTGGTGCAGGCATGGCGGGAAGAGGTGGGTATTCTGCCCTACGTACGCGGCATTGCCTTCAGCGGGCAAGTCATTGACCTCGGCAACCCCATCGAGGCCGTGCTGTCGCACCCGGACCCGGAACGCTTGGCGCAAATCGCCGACTCGGTAGTAAACGGCCTGCGCGGCATTGCGGGGGTGTTCGACGTGCGCTCGGACCACACGCCCGGTATCAAGGAGATCCAGCTCGAATTACGGCCGGAAGCGCGTACGCTGGGGCTCACGCTTGAAGACATGGCCGGACAGACGCGCGCTGCTTTCTTCGGCGCCGAAGCGCTGCGGGTGCAGCGGGGCAGGGAGGAAGTCAAGGTCTATGTGCGCCTGCCCGGGGATGAACGCGATGCCATTACCGATATCGAGGGATATCTTATCCGTACGCCGAACGGCGCCGAAATCCCCTTGAGCCAGGTGGCCGTAGTAAAATCAGGCACTTCACCCCCGGTGGTGCGGCGCCGGGACGGGCAGCGCGTCGTCATTGTCACGGGGGATGTGAATAAGACCGTGATCTCCGGCGGAGAGGCGAACAGTATCCTGGCCGATTCGATCCTGGCAGGGCTGTCCGCCAAAAACCCGGAACTGACCTACCGGTTCGGGGGGGAACAGCAGCAACAACTCGATTCACTGGGCGCCCTGTACCGGGGTTTTGTGATTGCAATGCTGATGATTTTTGCGCTGCTGGCCATTCCCCTGCGCTCCTATACCAAGCCGTTCATCATCATGGCCGTCGTCCCGTTTGGGCTCATCGGCGCCATCCTCGGTCACTGGATCCTGGGTGTCGCGCTCAGCGCGGCTTCTTTCATGGGTATCTTCGGCCTCAGCGGCGTGGTAGTGAACGATTCCCTGGTCATGATCGATTTCATCGACCAGAAACTCAGGGAGGGAGTACCCGTGAGGACTGCGATCATCAACGGCGCCAAGGGGCGTTTTCGTCCCATATTGCTGACCTCGGTGACTACCTTTCTCGGTTTCACGCCGCTTATTCTCGAGACCTCAATCCAGGCACAGTTCCTTGTTCCTTTTGCGGCTTCGCTCGGGTTCGGGATCATGATTACCACTGCCATACTCATGGTGCTCATACCCGCGCTGTATACCCTCTATTTACGCCTGATTCCCCCGCGTACGGAACGCGCCGTTCCCGCTGCTGAATTACAGACCCGGACTGTGGGTTAGCGGCGGACCTACGCAGCCGGCTCGACAGGGTGCCGGTAACCGGTCACCCGGAACTTGAACCTCTTGTCAGGACTGGTCTTGGGTAGCGGACTCAGTCTCAGTTTATAGTTCTTCGGCACCATTTCCAGTTCCAGGTGGCGGGCGAGCAGCAGCACGTTGGCCGCCAATTGCAATTCGGTCCAGCGCGCCCCGCCACAGACGTGAGTGCCGACGCCGAATGGGGCATAGGCATTGGCCCCGGCGTGTTTATGCTCTTCACGGGGTTCCTTGTAGCGTGTGATATCGAACTTCTCAGGGTCCGGAAAGTGTTTTTCCATATAATGCATTGCCGGAAATACGACCATGATGTTGGAGTAGGAGGGTATGTGGTAACCCTCTACCTCAAAGGCGTTCATGGCAGTGCGCAAGTGCATCGGTATGATCGGATACAACCTCAACACCTCCATGATAAAACGGTGGGTTACATCGATATTGCGCAGGGTGAAATCCGCGCCCGCCGGATCGCCATCGGCGAACAACGCATCCGCCTCGGCAACAATCTGCTCCCGGCAATCCGGGTTGTTGAGCAGTTCGTAGATCGAAAAAGCCATTGCGCTGCCGGTGTAATGGCCGGCGATAATCGGTGCGATGAATGCGAAGCCCAGGTCCGTCTCCGGCAGGAACGCGGGGTCGGAATGGTGCAGTTCCATCAGGTCGTCCACCAGGTCGCGCCGTTTGCCTTCTCGTTGCGCGGGTGTGTGCGTGGCGTGGATCAGGTCATACAATTCGAGAACACGATTGCGGTAACGCTTCATCCTTGGCGTGTGCAGGGTGAGCTTCGGCAGAATGCGCATCACGTGGACCAGTAACGCTCGGTATTCGAACTTGAGCAGGTCGTCGAGGATTTCGGAGGCATCGATGCTCACGCTGAGCTGGGCAACCTGGTCGCCGATCATCCGCTGGCAGGCCATCTCGCCCGTTACCACCTGGCCGATTCCCCATTGTCCGTATGAACGCCGGGCAAGCGCTATCAGTTCATCCATCCGGTCTTCAACGACTTTACGGGAATTTCCTGCACGCATCGCCTTGCGCATGCGAAAATGTTCGGCTCCGCCCATGCTGGCGATGGAGCGGGCCGTTCCCCACTCGGATAGAAATTCCTCCAGGTAATCCCGGGTGCGCAGGAAATTACGGCCGTTTCTGCCGACCCACTGGTTCATCTCGGCGCTGGCCAGTACTACCATTTCCCGGCCCGGGATCTTGATTTTGAAAACCGGCCCCAACTCCCCGGCTTTTTCCGCGATGAACTTGGGTATGTTTTTTTCCCAGAAGGCCCTCGATGAGAACATGTCCCGGATTCCGACTACCGGCAGGGTGCGGCCTGTGACCGCGCGCATGCTTTCCGGAGGCCGATAAGAACTGCGTACTGCATGTCCGATGGTCCTGCCGATCAGGTCCATGCCGCTGAACAGTTCGATGCGCTCCTCGGCGAGTTCAAACTCCTCGGGTTCCAGCATCGCGCGGAAACCGCCGCAGTTGTGCGTCAGGCCGATGATGCACATGTCGCGGGGATCGGGAATCTCGTCATCAAACAGGACGCGTATGATCCGGCCCTTGATTTCTTCACCGGTCCTGCCGTGCACCATGGGGTAGCGGCCGGAACGGGACACCTTGCCGGACAGGGTCCAGAAACCGCCGGCATCGGCTTCAAAAATGTTTTTTTGTACCAGGCGGTTAATTGCCGTTTCGTTAATCTTGTCGGCGTGCCTGGCGATGCGTTCAACCCAGTGCTGTGGAGATTGCGTCTTTTCCTCCCGGGCGATTTCCTCAAGCGCGGGGTCCAACAACTCATCCTCGGTGGGAGTTGCATCGACCAGGGTAAGCGTCTCCAAATCGGTGTCGATACGGTTATCCAGGGCGAGGTCCATGAGGACGCTACCGGCGAGCGCGCAGGACATTTTCCACTCCGGGATAGGAATGAAATAGCCGGAATCGTCACTGTGCAACAACAGGAGCAGTTCTTCAGCAAATCTCATGTCCGTTTTCTCTGATCGGGACATTCCGGTATTTTCTCAAACGACCCCAGGTATTGGCGACATGCGAATTAGCCTGTGACGGAACTCAACCGGAGATCGTCCCCGCCCGTCTCCGGATAAATTTCAGGGTAGAACTGGCGGCAATAGCGGCGGGTGGATTTTCGGTCAGAAATGAAATACCACCCCTCGGGGAACGGGGGCAGTTTATCTGTGCTGTCCATCAAGTTGATCATTCAGAATTCCCATGATTACGCGATAATATCACATGTTATAAAACATGTTAAATGTATTATATAACCCGTTAATCTCCAGTGGTATTTGTTCAGGCAATTATCTCCCAGGATTGAAGATTCCGGCGTTTGGGGGGAATTTGACTATGGTCCTTGCGCCATTACGGCTCACATCGGTGATGCCTTGTTGCATATATATTGTCCGATAGGAATGGCAGACGTAGCTGCTGGAGAAGGTGCATTACAAACATGCAAGCTGCGCGAACTTTCAGCAAAAAGGAAATCATGTACCAGAGTGCCATCATTCATTACAGCCTGAGCTCGAACACCGGCAGGATAGGGTAGCAGGTCATTTGATTTTAGTTGAGGACAATATTTTTGTACTTGTCGTAAATAGCCCGCTTTCCAAATTGAATTCCTGAATTCGTTCAGGCCTGATATCCAATTCCTGGATGCCAGTTTCCAAAATCCAGGGAATGAAAATGTATCTTTTATATCCTGAAGGTCAAAATTATATTTTCCATATCCTTCTCGTTCCCAGCCTAACACTGCGTTTGGCCCAACGACGACACCTCCATTAACAATGCGGGTGAGGTGGACTCCAAGGAAGGGTAGTGTCGGATCGGGTATCGGGTATATTAAACGCTCAATAAGATCATTTTTGTCAGAGGATAATCGATAATACTCACCTCGAAATGGAATAATCCTGAAATTTATACTCAATCCATGAAGAGTGGCAAGTCGATCCGCATTAAGACCCGCACAACAAATCAGAAAACCCGTCTTAAGTACATCTGAATCAGTGGTCACCGTCACGAATTGATCGTTTTCTTCAAGTCCCAACACTCGCGCTGAGAGTCGCATTACCCCACCCAGGGCGCTGAATTGCTCTGCCATACGATTGCATATCTGTTTATAATCGACAATGCCGGTTACAGGAACATGTAGCGCGCCAAGCCCGGTTATATTTGGTTCCATTTTCTGGAGGTCCTCTGCAGATACTCTTGTTGCTGCAATTCCATTTATTGCACAACGCTCGTAGAGAGAGTCCATACGGATTAATTCCTGCTCATCAGTCGCGACCAGCAATTTTCCACATTGTTCGAAATCAATATTATTTTCACGACAAAAATCTGTCGTGGCGCTCACACCCTGTCTACAGAAATCAGCCTTGAGACTGCCGGGCTCATAGTAGATGCCGGCATGGATTACGCCGCTATTGTGGCCGGTTTGGTGAGCCGCAAGGCGGTCTTCTTTTTCCAGGACGAGAATTTTTTTCCCTGGGTGACGGCTTTGTAATTGCCAGGCAGTCGATATGCCGATGATTCCGCCGCCAACTATAATATAGTCGTATTGCATGCTAGGTTATTCACAGGAATTTACGTCGACGCTCTGTTTGATCTTCTATTACTTCTTATCCCATGCCGGAAAAGGGCCCAACTTCAAACATAAAAAAATTGCAATTAATAACATGCCCGTGACGGCGAAAATACCCAGGTTATAATTTCCGAAAGTATCAAAAATAAATCCCAGGGCCAGGGGTCCCATGCTGGTTCCCACCATGAAAGCTGCGAACAGGTAGCCAAAAATTTCCCCCAGGTGTTTGAGGCCAAAATATCGGCTGACCAGGTAGGCAAGTAAATCTGTTTCGGCACCAACACCCAGACCAAAGAGAAAGGCGGACATGTAGAGTAGCAGCACGTGTGAACTGAAAAACAGGATTACAATACCAAGCGTGGACAATAAGAAAAAAATGGCCGCCACATAAGGGCCAAAAAACCGATCGACAAGAAATCCACAACCAATACGACCGACAATTATTGAAAAACCAACTACGGAAAACAAACGTGCAGCTAACAAGGAAGAAAAGCCCTTATCCTGCAGATAGGGTATGAAATGCGTAACAATACTGTGCAGCGCAAATGCAATGAGTAAAAAAATAACAATCAACAGCCAAAAGGTCGAAGTGGATGCTGCTTCCGGAACTGATGACCCTGAGTGGATGTCGACCCTGGCGGAGGTCCCATGTTCGTTTGATTTTGCGCCATCGACCACCAGACCCATAGATTCAGGCGTCTCACGATGGACAAGACCGACAAGCAAAAACGTAACAGCAAATGAAATACAGGCAAGAGCAGGATACGTCAGGCGCCAACCGATTGTATTAACCAGGTACTGACTGAGCAGGGGAATGGTGGCGGCGCCCACACCGGTTCCGGACATGGCAATTCCCAATGTCAGCCCCCTTTGTTTGTTAAACCATGATGAAACTGTGCGGACATAACAAGCGACAACTGGTGAAGTGAATATACCAATGAGTGCGAATATAAGATAAAAGTACCAGATATTTGAGCTTAAAAAATATTGCGACGCGAAAATGAAAGAGAAGGCGCCTATGGTAGACAGTAAAATCGGGCGCACACCGATTCGATCAATTAACCTGCCTGCATAAGGTGTGCACACCGCAATCATCAGCGTTCCAATGGTGATTGCACCTGATACCTGTGCACGGGACCAGTCAAATTCGCCAGTCAATACGCGCATGAAAACACCCAGGGTATAAAATGCGATAACAGCAGGGCTGACAGTCACCCCAATGCAACTCACAACGACGATCCACCAGCCATAGAAGATTTTCGGCCCCTGCATCTCGCTCATCTGCGTGACTCCTTATCCAAAAAAGGATGAGTATACTTGATGGCGGGGTCCATCACTCCGATAACTAATGCAGAATCTCCCTTTATTGCCTGGTTGAGAACCAGTTGCCGTGCATAATACGCAGACTGGCGGATATTCCTGTTTAATTGAAATCCTGTCTATTTAGTATAAAATGTTTTAAATGAAATGATAGACAATATTATCGAATGAAAATATTTTATAAAGCAGTTCAATAGCCCTGTAAACCTCCATGGAGTCTGGCTGGCATATTGAAGATAATGGTTCATAAATAAATAACAACCGGAGATATATCATGAGTAGCAGAACACCCGAACAGGATGCGATTGAGGCATGTATTCAAAAATACACGGATGGAATCGCACAGCACGACACCGACCTGGTTGCTGAGGCTTTCCATCCACAGGCTATAATGAGTAGTCACAGGGGAGATGATTTCTCGATAGTGCCCGCAGCTGAAACTATCGTTAATTACATGAAATCCATCCCGCCCATTTCAGAATCGAGCCCTGACTTTGCCGGGCGGGTAATATCAGTTGACCAGAAAGAAACGATGGCGACTGCAATAATAGGTGAGGATGCACTGGAAGGGTTAAATTTTATTACTTATTTTCATTTACACAAGGTGGACGGCACCTGGTTAATTACCAGTAAGGCGACGTATGGAGAACCAATGTAATATTTGGGTAAAGTTCAGAAATTATGACCCCGATGCCAAAGCCCTGGCGCCGCAGCTTAAGGGACTTGACCCGCTTAATTTTTTTGGAGAGAGATATTAATGGCAATTTTAAGATTATCAAACGGTGAAGTGTATGTAACCTATAAGGACATTAATAAGATTATAGCCCCTGCAGGGATGACAGTTGGTCGATTCCCGTACCCGGAAGCCCTTGAGGCCAAGGTGGCGGAAATGTCCAAGCCACTGACAAAGGAATCCTTGGATTTAGTGTTCGGCGAGATGGCATCGAGTGTAGAAGGGATACTGAAGGATGCGAACTATAGTTATGCTGCTTGTCGCGGCGCTGTCTATGTTCCACCGGAGACGAAAGGCGGTAAATGCGCTTTCTCCATGGCCTTGGCCGGCATGGAGGAACCGATGAATGCTGAGATGAATGAATCCGATACGAGTGACTATAAACTCCCACACGTATTGCGTACAGATAATTGGCATTTCGCATTTGCAAGTGCCTTCGTAAAAGGAATGCAACTGGAGGGTGATTTGCAGGCCGTGATATATGTGACCGCCGGAGAGTGGCAGCGCCTGGATTCCAATATACTTACCTGGGTTATTTTCACATTCGGTGAACCGGTTGTGGGACTTAGCTACTTTGCAGATGAACCAAACGCTCAAGGAAAATGGGAAACAGATGTGGCACCTGATCACGTTATCCTGGATACAATGAAGTTTTAGCAATTATTAAATGCGCAACCAACTGTATGCTACTGAATTGACCATGATTGCCAATAAACCCGGCCGGCGTTTCTCAGGTGTACAGGGATTTTGCTTTCGCAGGCCCACAGCACATTGCAGATTTTATTTCCAGGCCTCGCACCATTGGAGTACACATCGGCTATACCTACTAGAAATTGGCGCTTGCAGGAGAGAACGATATGACAGACAAGCCTATCGCCAAGCTGTTCACTGACGAGGAAATTCAGGGTATCCGTGAAGGCATTGACGGTGTCAAACGCGCCATACCCTCACGCTTTTACCACGATGAGGCGATCTATCACTACGAAGTTGAACACCTGTTGAGGAAAAACTGGTTATGCGTGGGTCGCTGGGATCGGGTCGAACATCCGGGTGATTACTTCACCGTGAGGATGTGGCAAGAGTCGATTGTCATCGTTCGGGACAATGAAGGGGCTTTGCATGCCCTGGTTAATGTCTGCCAACATCGCTACACACAGGTGGTAGGAGATGGATGCGGCAACAGCAAGTTTTTTACCTGCCCTTATCATAGCTGGACCTATAACCTGGATGGTAGTTTACGCGGTGTTGCACTGGCTGAACTGCCAGGTTTTGATAAAAATAAGTGCAGTATGCCAAAACTCAGGATTGAACAATGGCAGGGGTTTATTTTTATCAATTTTGACAGTGAGGCTAAACCCCTGGCGCCCCAAGTGGAAGCGGTCAACCCTCACTTTGAGGAATATAAGGTCTCCGAGTACAGGGAAAGAAACGCCGTCGACTACGAGGCCAACTGGAACTGGAAATTCTCGTTTGAAACCGGTTATGAAGGTTATCATCATTGTGGTCTTCACCGTGACCGCATTAATAATATCGTGCCGGGTAACAATACCAGGCCGCTGGATTTTGGCAAAGCTTGTGGATCCTACACGATGTGGATGAAAGACGATCCGGCCTTGAAGGAAAAAATGGAACAGCGCGAAAAAGACGGTTACCTGGGGCGGGATCCGAGCGCAAAATTCATTGGCATATATCCGAACCTGATTATATTCCTTAATTCTAAACAGGTAACGTATATCATCACCCAGCATCAAAAGGTTGATTTTAGTTATGCATCAACCCGACAGGCCTTTTCGCCAAAGATTTTAGCCCTGCCAAAAGCGGAAAAGGCCATTGCGGAACAGGATCAAAGCATGAGAGATACACAGGATGAAGACACATATGGATGTACCATGCTGCAAAAGGGAGTTAGTTCCCGGACAAACAGTACAGGGGTCATCCACCCACTGGAGCAACAACTAAATCACTATCATAACTGGTACCTGGATCAACTTAACCAGTAATTCCACCTGTTAAACTCTAACAAATCATGCAAGTAAAAAATCTAGCTGCAATTGTTACCGGTGGTGGTACCGGGATCGGTTTTGCGACGGCGAAGTTACTCAGTGATGAAGGAGCCAGGGTAACGATTCTCGGACGTAGGAAAGATGTCATTGAAAAAGCCGGGCAAGAGATCGGCGCGCTGGGAATATCCTGTGACATCAGTGATGAAAAGAGTACCGAAGCTGCGTTTAATCAGGCGACAGAGGCCCATGGGCCTGTACGGATCCTGGTAAATAGCGCCGCAGTAAGCCCGCAAAATCGACCCGTTGTCGATGATGCCGGCCCGGTTCCGCTGAACTGGTTTACTGACCTTGTCGCGATTAACCTTTCCGGTATTTTCAATACAACCCGTTTGGCAGCAGCTGAAATGCGCGACGCAAATGAGCTGGATGATAAGTCGCGAGGCGTCATTATTAATATCTCTTCGGTTTCCGGGCACGATGGACCGACGGATAATATCGCTTACGTGGCTTCCAAGGGCGGCATAAACAGCATGACCCTGGCACTGGCTCGTGAATTTGGTCAATTTGCTGTGCGCGTTGTGACAATATCTCCCGGCCCTGTTGATACACCGTTGTCGAGAGAGAACGTACCACAGGAAATGTGGGATGCGCTTCCGCATGTTATGCCTTTTCCGAAAAGAGCGGCTGATCCCTCCGAGGTAGCACGAACGGTACTTCATGTCTGTGAACAAACCTATCTTAATGGTGAAATCATCCGCTTTGATGGTGGCTATCGTGTGCCGTTTATGAATTGAGGCTTTGATGATGGGTATGATGTTGGGAAAAAGAATAGAGCAGGCATACTGATATGATAGATACATCACCGCTCGCTGTGCGGGATGACCTCAAATCGGCCTTGACCCAGGCCTGGTCGGAAGTGGCACAGACCGGCGCCTGGCTGAGCGGCGAACAACGTCTTGCAATCGCAAACGAAGCCCGCAACGCATGGCAATGCAAACTCTGCCAACGGCGCAAGGAAGCCCTGTCGCCCTATACCATCGAAGGCGATCATGATCACCTTGGTGCGCTCCCCGATGCCTGGATCGAGGCGGTACACCGGATAGTTACCGACTCCGGCCGCATCACTGAGAGTTGGTACGATGCAACCATCGCTGCCGGTATCATTGAAGATGAGTTCATCGAACTGCTGAGTCTCGTTACAATTGTCACCGGGGCGGACACCTTCATGCGTGCTATCGGGCTCCCACCACTGGTGTTGCCCGCAACAGGGGAACAAGGCACACCGCCACGAAGGCGACCGGGCGGCGCAAAGACAGGGCCGGGATGGGCGCCAACTATTGCTCCGGAAGACGCCGGCCCCGAACTTGGCGGTTTTTATGAGACAGGCCCCGCCGCCTATATTCGACGTGCGCTGACCCTGGTTCCCGGCGAAGCAAACCGTTTCTGGCCGCTTTTGAACCAGCTTTACCTGGGTAATCCTATGAGAGTTGAGCTCGAGGGTGTCGAGCGCGCAATCTCGCGGGCGCAGATGGAATTCATTGCGACCCGCACCTCGGCCTATCTCGACTGTTTTTACTGAACTGCCAGTCATGCAATGCGGCTCAGTTTGAGTGGCGAACATACCGGCGACGAGTACGCGCTTATAGATGCGGTCGGTAAAGGCACAGGGGACAGCGGCCTGCCCCGGGGAGAGCTTCTCAACGACTTTGTCGAGGCTGTCTGCGCAGGTGATGGCGCGCGCACGGCAGCAGTCCGGCAAAAAATCATCGAAGAGATGGGTGAGGCGGCGATAATAGATGCCGCGGCGGTCATCGCAGCATTTAACTGTTACCCGCGCGTTGCCGATGCTACGGGCATCCCCCTGGAGGAAGCCAAGGCGGCTGCAACCGAAGCCATGCGCGCCGAACTGGGTCTGGATGAGCTTGATGCTCGCAAAAAACCTGGTGAGAAGTGGTCCTGATGCCACCCTTCCTTATGTTCACCGGATAAATTCACAGGGTACAGATCCTGCCTATTCAAGTCTTATGAATGGTCGGGGTGAGAGGATTTGAACCTCCGGCCCCTGCCTCCCGAAGGCAGTGCTCTACCAGGCTGAGCTACACCCCGATATGGAAATACAGAAAGACCGGCAGACTGGTTAACCCCGTCTGCCGGTTGCAAGTGCGAACTCTACCTTACAATGGGCTTTGCGTCTACAACCCGATGGGGTCGTACCCTAATCCTGACAGGGACGGATTTAAATCCGTCCCCTATCTGTGTCATCCACCTGCCGTTCTATTCAGTAATTCCGCTCGGTAGCAAAGTGGGCCAGCGTGAACAGTGCATTCAGGTATTCGGACCGGGGCAGGCCCTGGAGGGATTGCACGGCTATTTCGGCCTCCTGGCGGGCACGGTCCCGGGTATAATGGATCGCGCCGGTTGCTGCAATAGCGGCGCAGATTTGTTCCATGTTCTCCAGGCTGCCGCGTTTTATCGCGTTCCTGATAAGGGTTGCCTGTTCATCCGTACTATGCCAGAGAGCGTATAACAGGGGCAGGGTGGGTTTGCCTTCGGCGAGGTCATCGCCGATATTTTTGCCCAGGCTCTCACTGGGGGCGCTGTAATCCAGCGCGTCATCGATGAGCTGGTAGGCTATGCCCAGGTGTCTGCCGTAGCTGGACATGGCCTGTTCCGTATGCCGGTCCTGCCCGGCGATAACGGCGCCGACCCGGGCTGCAGCCTCAAACAGCTTTGCCGTTTTGTTATGTATGACTTGCAGGTAGCGTAGTTCCGTTGTTTCCGGATCATGTCGGTTTATGAGTTGCTGTACTTCTCCTTCTGCAATGGTATTGGTGGCGTCGGCCATGATTTCCATGACATGTACGGAACCCACCTCCACCATCATCTGGAACGCGCGGGAATAGAGAAAATCACCGACCAGGACGCTTGCTTCATTGCCCCAGCGCTGGTTGGCAGTGACCTTGCCCCGGCGCAGCATGGAGGCATCGACCACGTCGTCATGCAACAGGGTGGCCGTATGGATAAACTCGATGACTGCAGCAAGCTTGATATGCAGGTTCTCTCTATAGGTAAAACAGTTGGCGCTGAGCAATACCAGCGCCGGCCGCAGTCTTTTACCGCCGCTGTTGACGATGTAATGGCCTAATTGGTCGATTAGCCCGATCTCGGAATGCAGTTTTTCCTGTATCAGCGCGTCCACCTTCTGCATATCGTCCCTGATCAGTGCCTGAAGCGACTCAAGACCGGGTTCCCGTACGGCTACTGCACTCATGACATTTCAATATTCTGCGGAAGCATGAAGCGATAATAGCATGTTGCCGGACCGGCATCGTGCGAATTTAAGTGTGATCCCTCCCGGTAAAAAACTTTGGGGTCAGAGTAAAAACTCATGAGATTCATGGTTAAACTGTACATTCCGCCGGGTTTTTCCTCTGACCCCATATATCGCAGTTGCTACTTGTACGGAGTGAAATAGTTTTATACAATTGCCCGTTTAACGTGTGCGGTAATCCGCACCGGACCGAATCATTATATTATATCTATGGAGTAGTTATGTACGCTGTCATAAAGACCGGTGGAAAGCAATACAAAGTGCAGGAAGGTGATACCCTCCGGGTAGAGAAGATCAATGCGGAAGAAGGTGGTGAAATTACCCTCGACGATGTCCTGATGGTGGCTGACGGCGATGATATTTCGGTTGGCTCCCCCATATTGGCCGGTGCGACGGTCGCAGCAACGGTACAGTCCCATGGCCGGGGAGAGAAAATCAAGGTGGTCAAGTTCAGACGGCGCAAACATCATCGCAAGCAGATGGGGCATCGCCAGGCTTATACTGAATTGAAAATAACAGGTATAAATACGCAATAATCAGCGGGGGCTGGAAAATGGCTCATAAAAAAGCAGGCGGCAGTACACGTAACGGCCGGGATTCCCAATCGAAGCGCCTGGGCGTCAAACGCTTCGGCAGCGAAACAGTCAAGGCGGGTAATATCATAGTCAGGCAGCGCGGCACCCGGTTTCACCCCGGTGTCAATGTAGGTTGCGGCAGGGACCATACCTTGTTTGCAACAGCAGACGGTATGGTGGTATTTGAACAAAAAGGCCCGGGAAACAGGACATTTGTGAGTGTTCAGAGCAGGGATTAGGAGTTAGCCCCTAACCCCCAACCCCTGCTTTCATGAAATTCGTTGATGAGGCAACCATCCGGGTTGAAGCAGGTAAGGGCGGTGATGGCTGTCTGAGTTTCCGGCGGGAAAAATATATTCCCCGTGGTGGCCCTGACGGTGGCGATGGAGGGGACGGCGGCAGTATCTACCTGGTCGTTGATGAAGGTCTGAACACACTGGTTGACTTTCGTCACGCGCGTTTGTACCGGGCCGGAAACGGGCAACCGGGCCGTGGCCGGGACCAGGTTGGGAAAAGCGCCGAAGATATCAGGATCAAGGTCCCATTGGGTACCCTGGTTTACGACGACGACACCGATGAGTTGATCGATGACCTGGTTGGCAAGGACGACGTTGCCCTGGTCGCACGCGGTGGGGAACATGGCCTGGGTAATGCCCGGTTCAAGAGCAGCGTCAATCGGGCGCCAAGAAAAATCACCAAAGGCAGCCAGGGAGAGAGCCGGAATTTACGACTGGAGTTACAGGTGCTGGCAGACGTCGGTCTGCTCGGCCTGCCCAACGCCGGCAAATCCACTTTCATCCGCCAGGTGTCCGCGGCGCGCCCCAAGGTGGCAGATTATCCCTTTACCACGTTGTATCCCCAGTTGGGAGTGGTGCGGCTCGGTACGGGTCGTGACGTGGTTATTGCGGACATACCGGGACTGATAGAAGGCGCTGCCGCCGGGGCCGGCCTGGGCGCTCAATTTCTTCGGCACCTGTCCAGAACGCACCTGTTGCTGCACCTCGTTGATATCGGTTTACATGACAATCCGCGCGAAGCTGTAGCAGCGATCCGTGGAATTGAAGGTGAACTTGCAGCCTGGGATAGTGAACTTATGAATAAGCCGAGGTGGCTGGTGCTTAACAAGATTGATATAGTTGCTGCTGAAAAAGTTGCGGAAATTCAGGATGCCATAATAACGGAACTGGGTTGGCGGCAGCCTGTATTCTGCATTTCTGCTGCAACCGGACAAGGTTGCGACCCATTGATAAAGGCTGTAGTAAATGGGGTCAGGTCGCACAATGCACACTGACTCCGAAATACTTCGCCGGTTAAACCTATAGTGTGCATTGTGCGACCTGACCCCATTTACTGAAGACTGATCCATGTCCAGACCGGAATCCAAAGATAGCGGGAAACAGTGCTGGGTGGTCAAGATAGGCAGTGCCCTGTTGACCGATGACGGCTGCGGTTTGCGTATGGAGGCCATCGCCGGCTGGGTGGGGCAGATGGCGCAATTGCGCCGCCGCGGGTTCCGTTTTATCATCGTCTCATCCGGTGCGATTGCAGAAGGCAGGGCGCGCCTGGGCTGGGACATGAGGCCTGTCAGCCTGCACGAGCAGCAGGCTGCGGCAGCCGTCGGCCAGATGGGCTTGATCCAGGCTTACGAGTCCGCATTCCAGGGATATGGCATACACACTGCCCAGATTCTCCTGACCCATGATGATATTGCCGACCGGGGTCGTTACCTGAATGCCCGGTCCGCCTTGCGCACCTTGCTGGAATTGGATGTCGTACCCATCATAAACGAGAATGACAGTGTTGCCACGGATGAGATCCGCTTCGGAGATAACGACTCGTTAGCGGGTCTGGTGGCCAACCTGGCTGAAGCCGACCGGTTGATCATCCTGACGGATCAACAGGGCTTGTATGATCGCGACCCGCGTCAATATCCGGATGCCGGGTTAATCAAGGCAGGGCAGGCCGGTGATGCATCCCTGCTGGATTACGCCGGCCCCGGGGGAGCATTGGGCCGGGGTGGCATGCTGACCAAACTCAAGGCTGCCGAGACAGCTGCGAAATCGGGAGCCGATACGATCATTTGCTCAGGCCTGGAAGCGGACGTCCTGCTGAAAATTGCAGGCGGAGAGCAGACAGGAACCCGGCTCAGCGTCAAACGCTCGCCGTTGGCCGCGCGCAAACAATGGCTGGCGGGACACAAACGTCCTGGTGGTACCCTGGTACTGGATGACGGCGCCTGCCGCGTACTGGCTGAACAGGGCAAGAGTCTGCTGGCCGTCGGGGTCGTTGCAGTCCGCGGTGAGTTCAACCGGGGTGAGATTGTCAGTTGCGTTTCCCGGGATGGCAGCGAGGTGGCCCGGGGCCTGGTCAACTACAATGCCGGCGAGACCCGCAGGATCATGGGTAGGCCGAGTGATATGATTGAAGAACTTTTAGGCTATGTCGATGAGGCGGAACTGATCCACCGGGACAACATGGTAGTTTTTGAGAATTAAAAATTACGAATTAGGAATTACGAATGAATGTGCCGCCTGTGGCGGCGGTTTACTTATGAGTCGCAGATTTTCCGTAAGCCGGATCAAGGCACACAGTAACGTAACACTCCCAATTCCCAATTCGTAATTCCTAAAGCGCGCGGATTTTGATATTCAGGCGGCTCTTGTGCCGGGCGGCCTTGTTCTTGTGTATCAGGCCCTTGTTCGCCATCCTGTCTATGATGGGAACTGCTGCCTGGTAGGCGGCGGTTGCTGCTTTTTTGTCGCCCTTTTCTATTGAGTCCAGCACCTTCCTGATAGAAGACCGTAACATGGACCGGCGTGAGTTGTTGTGCAGACGGCGCTTGGCCGCCTGTCTTGCGCGTTTCTTCGCTGATGAGATATTAGCCAAATGTAACTCCTGATTGTCGATTACTTCAAAAGCAGGTCACTATGCGTATATGCCAGCGGTTTGTCAAACGGAATTGAGAATTAAGAATTAGGAATTAAGCTGTATACTCCCATTCGTAATTCTTAATTCTTAATTCCTAATTCGTAATTCGAATGCAGAAGTTACTGAAATCGACACTGGTAGTCGGCCTGATGACGACGCTGTCCCGGATTCTCGGACTGGTACGGGATATTATTATCGGCGCCATGTTCGGTCCCAGCGCCGGTGTCGACGCGTTTATCGTTGCTTTTCGTATCCCTAACTTTTTACGCCGGATATTCGCGGAAGGAGGTTTTTCCCAGGCATTCGTCCCGGTTCTGTCCGAATACCGGGAACGGCGCGGCCAGGCGGAAGTCAATGCCCTGGTTGAGCATACCGCCGCAGTTCTCGGCGCCTGCCTGTGTGTGACCACGGTCGTGGGCGTACTGGCTGCGCCCGTGCTGATATGGATCTTTGCCCCGGGCTTCAGTGGGGACCTGGAGAAGCAGACACTGGCGACCCACATGTTGCGTATTACCTTTCCTTACATCCTGTTTATTTCGTTGACCGCGATGGCAGGCGGCATCCTCAATACTTATCGTCAGTTCGCCGTGCCTGCGTTTACGCCGGTATTGCTGAATCTTTCCTTAATCGGTTGCGCATTATTGCTGACACCTTATTTTCCGGCGGAGCAAAGGATAGTCGCGCTGGCCTGGGGAGTTTTTGTAGCGGGCGTGGCACAATTGCTGTTTCAGTTCCCATTTCTCCTGAAACTCGGGTTAATGCCGCTCCCCAGGTTTAACCGGGACAGGGAAGGTGTCGGCAGGATTATTACTCTGATGGTGCCGACCCTGTTCGCCGTTTCCGTTACCCAGATTAACCTGCTCATCGATACGGTAATCGCCTCGTTCCTGGAGACAGGCAGCATCTCCTGGCTATACTTTTCCAACCGGCTGGTTGAATTTCCACTGGGTGTATTCGGTATCGCGCTGGCGACGGTTATTCTTCCCAACCTGGCGGCGGAGCATACCGGCAGGGATAATGCAGCGTTCAACAAAACCCTGGATTGGGCGCTACGCTGGGTATTCCTGGTCGGCCTCCCTGCGGGTGTGGGACTGATACTGTTGGCGGCGCCGTTGTTGACCGCCCTGTTTCAGTATAATGAATTTTCCCGGTATGACGTCCGCATGTCGGCGCATAGCCTGGTGGCATACGCAGTCGGGTTGCCGGCCTTTATCCTGATAAAAGTGCTGTCCTCCGGATTTTTTTCCAAGCAGGACACGGGAACACCGGTAAAAATCGCTGTAATTGCGATGCTGGCGAATATTATTCTAAACCTGGCGCTGGTTATCCCCCTGGCGCATGCGGGGCTGGCCCTGGCAACGTCCCTGTCCGCCTGTCTCAACGCAGTGCTGCTGTACCGGGTTTTACGTAAACGAAAGGAGTTTGATACGGGTCCGGGTTGGTTCGGTTATCTGGCCAGGGTTATCCTGGCGCTGGGAGTGATGGCGCTGGGTCTGGCTTACTTTGTTCCTGAGCAAGCCTCCTGGTTTCAATGGGATATGTATGAGCGCGCGTTAAATGTAGTATTATGCACGCTTGCCGGCGCCGTGGTCTATTTTGCTACCCTGTGGCTGGCAGGGTTTCGGTTACGCAAGATGGCATTACAATCCTGAAATATGGAACTGATCAGATATTCATACAATCTCAAATCACGACATCGTGGTTGCGTTGCCACTATCGGGAATTATGACGGGATTCACCTGGGACACCAGGCCGTGCTCAGGCAACTCAAGCGGCATGCGGAGGTTATGAGATTACCGGCACTGGTGATTACCTTTGAGCCCCATCCCCAGGAATTTTTTGGGTCAGGTGAGGCCCCGACCAGGATAACGAGTTTCAGGGAAAAACTGGAGATACTCAAACAACAGAATATCGATCGCGTACTGTGTCTGCGCTTTCAGCAAAGTATTGCCGACCTGTCGGCGGAACAGTTTATCGAACAGATTCTGGTTAATGACCTGTCGGTAAAACGTCTTATAATCGGTGATGATTTCAGGTTCGGCAAAAACCGGCGCGGCGATTGCCGGATGTTGCAGGATGCCGGAAAGCATCTTGGCTTCGACGTAATTCTCACGGAGACCCACAAACTCGACGGCGACAGGGTCAGCAGCAGCATCATCCGTGAGAGGCTTAAGGAAAGCCGGTTTGAAGAAGCGCAATTATTGCTGGGACGTTATTTCAGTATCAGCGGGCGCGTTGTCCACGGTGCGAAACGGGGCCGCCAGTTGGGGTTTCCTACCGCGAATATCAATCTCAGCAAACGCTATGTTCCGTTACGCGGCGTGTTTGCCGTCAGTGTCAAGGGAGCTGACGAAATGACTCACCTGGGGGTCGCCAACCTGGGGACGCGCCCGGTATTCAATGAGAAAAAACTGTTGCTGGAAGCACATTTATTCGATTTTGACAAAATGATTTATGGTAGGCATATCAGCGTTGAATTTTTCAGGCGCTTGCGTGATGAACGCAAATTCGCCTCAATCGACGAACTGGTGGCACAGGTCGCGACGGATATAAGGACGGCCAGGGAGTTTTTCACTGAAATCGACCTGCAAAGCCACGACTGATCCGGAGAAAAAATACCCGCATCTGAAAAAAATATCCACAAATTACACGGATTATCACAGGTAATATTTTGAAATGGTTATGATTGTATTCGTCATTCCCCTGCTTTCGCAGGGGCAGGCTCTGCGAAGCTTGTCCCTGCGGAAGCAGGGAGCAGGAATCCAGAGAAATACTGTGTCGCCCGCAGAGCGACCCTTTGTATTACTGGATGCCGGGCCGGCCCCGGCATGACGATCGGTACCTGTCTATGTATTACTGGATGCCGGGTCGATCCCGGCGTGACAGCCGGCGCCTGTCCATTTTATATAACTTAATCTGCGTTATTTGCGGATAAAATCTGTAGTAAAACCATGTGATAGTTATTGATGGCTGATTATAAAGATACCCTGACCCTGCCGAAAACGGACTTTCCCATGAAAGGGAACCTGGCTCAGCGGGAACCTGAAATGTTACGGCGCTGGCAGGAACAGGACATATATTCCCGCATCCGGCAGCACCGGGCCGGCAGGAAGAAGTATATCCTGCATGACGGTCCGCCTTACGCCAATGGCGATATTCACCTGGGACATGCCGTCAATAAAATCCTGAAAGACATTATCATCAAGTCGCATAGCCTGGATGGATATGATTGCCCATACGTGCCCGGCTGGGACTGCCATGGATTGCCCATCGAACACCAGGTGGAGAAGAAAATCGGCAAGGCCGGCGTCCGGGTCGATGCGCGCACATTTCGTAATGCCTGTCGCGAATATGCCCGAAAACAGATCGCCCGGCAGAAAACCGATTTTCAACGCCTGGGGGTACTGGGAGACTGGGATACGCCTTACCTGACCATGAATTACCGGACCGAAGCCGACATCGTGCGAGCACTGGGCAGGATGATCGATGCCGGACATCTTGCCCGGGGCTACAAGCCCGTTTACTGGTGCCTGGATTGCGGTTCCGCACTGGCCGAGGCGGAAGTTGAGTATATCGATAAGCAATCACCCGGGGTGGACGTGTGTTTCCCCGTTGTCGATGAAGAGGCCGTATTCAACAGGGCGCAGGGGAAATGTGATGACCGGGGGGAAGGACAGTTATCCGTAGTTATCTGGACGACTACGCCCTGGACCCTGCCGGCAAACCAGGCGGTCGCCCTCAATCCGGAATTTGATTACGTTGTCGTACAGTGTGAATCGCTGCGCGGCAGGGAGCGGCTGCTGCTGGCGGAAAAACTGGCGACTTCGGCGTTACATCGCTACGCTATCGAAGATTACCGCATCCTGGCTTCGCTGAAAGGAAGTGTGCTTGAAGGACTGCAACTGCAACATCCGTTTTATGCCTACCAGGTCCCGGTAGTGCTGGGGGGGCACGTGACACTGGATACCGGAACCGGCGCCGTACACACGTCACCGGGGCATGGGGTGGATGATTATAACGTGGGTAAAAGGTATGACCTGCCCATCACCAATCCGGTAGCCGATAACGGTTGTTTCCGGGACGATACGGAATTGTTTGCCGGAGAGCATGTTTTCAAGGCCAACTCCCATATTATTGAAGTCTTGATTGACAGGAATCGCCTGCTCGTCGAAACCACAGTACGGCACAGTTATCCCCATTGCTGGCGGCATAAATCTCCGGTCATCTTCCGCGCCACGCCGCAATGGTTTTTCAGCATGGATGCCAGGAAATTGCGCGCCGGCGCGTTAAAGGAAATCGATAAGGTAACCTGGACGCCTGACTGGGGCCGGCAGCGTATATACGACATGGTGAACGACCGCATGGACTGGTGTATTTCCCGGCAACGCACCTGGGGGGTGCCTATAGCGGTATTTATAGACAGGCATTCGGGGGATTTACATCCTGACACGCCGCGTTTGATCGAGGCAGCCGCGCAGAAGATTGAACAGGCAGGCATAGATGGGTGGTTCGATCTGGATGCAAGGGAATTAATCGGGGAAGAGGCGGAACGGTACGTGAAAGTAACGGATACCCTGGATGTGTGGTTTGATTCCGGCGTTACCCACGCAACTGTTCTGGAACGAGACGGGAGGCTGGCCTTTCCAGCCGATCTCTACCTTGAGGGGTCGGACCAGCATCGGGGCTGGTTCCAGTCGTCGTTGCTGACCTCTGTCGGGATAAGAAAACAGGCGCCATACGGCGGCGTGCTCACCCACGGTTTCGCTGTTGATGCCAAAGGCATGAAAATGTCCAAGTCCCTGGGCAACGTGATAGCGCCGCAAAAAGTCATGCAGACCCTGGGAGCGGACATATTGAGGTTATGGGTTTCGGCCACGGACTACCGGGGCGAGATGAATGTGTCCGATGAGATCCTCAAACGTATGGCGGACGCCTATCGCCGGATTCGGAATACTGCCCGTTACCTGCTGGCGAACCTGGACCGGTTTGATCCTGCCGTCGACTGCGTACCCGGGGATGACCTGTTGGAACTGGACAAATGGGTGCTGGTCGAAACTCTCCGGTTGCAGGAAGAGATCATCCGGGCCTACGCTGACTTCCAGTTCCACTTGATATACCAGAAACTACACCACTACTGTGTGGTGACCCTGGGCAGTTTCTATCTTGATATTATCAAGGACCGCATGTACACCCTGCAACGGCACAGCCTGCCGCGTCGCTCCGCCCAGACGGGCATGTTCCATATCGCCGAGGCCCTTGTGCGCTGGCTGGCGCCTGTCCTGAGCTTTACCGCCGATGAAATCTGGCAACACATGCCCGGGCAACGCAGCACGTCGGTTTTCCTGGAAGAGTGGTACGAGGGCTTTCCGGCCGTAACTGTTGAAGATCATTGGCCCCGGGTCATCAAGGTCCGTGAAGAGGTCAGCAGGGAACTGGAGCGCCTGCGCAGCGACGGCGCCATTGGTTCCTCCCTGGACGCGGAAGTGCAGTTATATTGCAGCGGCGCGATCAGGACTGCCTTGGATTACCTTGGAGATGAGTTGCACTTCGTCTTCATAACATCCCGTGCGGATGTCTACGGGGACGCGGACAGACCGGATGACGTCCGCCGGAGCGAACTGGACGGACTGTGGATTAAAGTTACGGCGTCGTCCCGCGGCAAGTGTGTGCGTTGCTGGCACCGCTGTGAGGATATCGGGGTTGACCCGTCTCGCCCGGACTTGTGCGGCCGCTGCGTAGTCAACGTGGACGGCGCCGGGGAAACCCGTTTATTTTCATGAAACCATGAAAACGGCAAACTTGCGCTGGCTCTGGCTGACCTTGCTGGTTATCATCCTCGACCAGTTGAGCAAGCATGCGGCAAGCCAGTGGCTGGTGTATAACCAGGCCCATGCTGTTTTCCCGGGATTCAACCTTACCCTGGTCCACAATGCCGGCGCGGCGTTCAGTTTTCTCCGGGATGCGGGCGGCTGGCAACGTTATTTTTTTATTATTTTAACAACCGGTATCAGCATTGTATTGCTGGTCTGGCTGGCGCGATTGCCCGCTAAACGGTCATTGCTGGGCTGCGCCCTGGCCTTGATTATCGGCGGGGCGGTCGGAAACCTGTGGGACCGGCTCCAATACGGCTACGTGATTGACTTCATTGAGGTGTATTACGACAAGTGGTCGTGGCCGGTATTCAATATCGCTGATTCTGCCATCACTGCCGGCGCTTTGCTGCTGATCATGGACGCGTTCAAAAGACCTTGACAAGCGGCCGGGGCAACCGGAATATCATGGGGACAGGTTTAAACCTGTCTCCGCTTAATCCACCGGATAAAAGGGAATAATGTAGTATATAATAGAAAACTGTCTAAAATTCCACAGGAAATCCAAATGCAGATTACACTCGCAAACCCGCGTGGTTTCTGTGCCGGCGTAGACCGGGCAATCGAGATTGTTGAACGAGCGCTGAGTTTATTCGGTATGCCGGTCTATGTCCGCCATGAAGTGGTCCATAATAAATACGTAGTCGAAACGCTGCGGGATAAAGGCGCGGTATTCGTGAATGAACTGGATGAGGTGCCGGATAATTCGGTGGTCATCTTCAGCGCCCACGGAGTTTCCAAGGCTGTGCGGGAAGAGGCCGCGCGCAGAAAATTGCGGATCTTCGATGCGATCTGTCCACTGGTAACGAAAGTACACATGGAAGTAGGTCACTACCAGGACGAGGGCAGGGAATGTATCCTCATCGGCCACGCAGGTCATCCTGAAGTGGAAGGCACCCTGGGTCAATACCGGCCCAAAAACGGTGATGGCGCCATGTACCTGGTTGAGTCGGTGGCTGATGTTAAGAAGATGGAAGTAAAAAATCCTGAATTTCTAGCGTTTGTGACACAGACTACCCTGTCAGTCGATGACACCTCTGAAGTCATCGATGCCTTGCGGCGGCGCTTTCCGAAAATCGTCGGCCCGAAAAAAGAGGATATCTGCTATGCCACGCAAAACCGCCAGGACGCGGTCAAGAAGCTGACCGGCGATTGTGATTTGATCCTGGTCGTGGGTTCGCAAAACAGTTCCAATTCAACCCGCCTGATGGAGATTTCCCAGAAGAAAGGTGTCCCTGCCTACCTGATAGATAACGTCACGGAAATTCAGCGGGAATGGCTGCAAGGCAAGGCCAATATCGGTCTGACCGCGGGCGCCTCCGCGCCCGAAGTCCTGGTTGAAGAGGTTGTGGAAAAGCTGAAGAGCTGGGGCGTTGGCAGCGTGACGGAAGCGCCGGGGATACAGGAAAGCGTGGTGTTTTCATTGCCCCGGGAACTTTATCGAGGAGCAGCAAGAGAAGGGCGGGCCTGACGGTCGCTGACATCAACCTGTCTATATAGTCCCTGGACTTTCCCGTCAGGTTTCTGAATATCAGTTCTCCACGACAGGAACCGAGAGGATATATCTGACCACTGCATGCAAGTCTTCCTGATCCATCAGGCCCGTGGAATTGTCAATCACATCGACCATGGCGCCGCCGGCATAATCGCCATCGGGTAATTCACCTTCTTCCAGGTAGAGTATTAACTCATCGTCGTCCCAGTCACCGATACCATCTGATTCCGATGATGTGATGTTGGGGACAGGGTCCCCATCAGGTCCGTCATCGGAACCGGCCAGGAACAGTCGCGGACGAATTGCGCCGAGTAGATTCCTGGGTGTATGACACTCACCGCAATGGGTCAAGGCATTAACAATGTATGCCCCACGGTTGAGGCTCTCGTCATGTGCGGCATCGGGCTGGAAAATGCCGGGTTCGAAAAATAATGCCTGCCAGGCCGGCAACAACGCACGGTTGATATACCAGGGTGTTTCGTGCGGTTCGTTGCGGCGCTCGACCGGTGGCGTTGCCTGCAGGTAGTCGTACATGGCGCGCAGGTCGGAAAAATGGATCTGTGTGTAGGATGTATAGGGAAATGCAGGGTAATAGCGTGCTCCCGCGGGCGTAATGCCCAGGTGCATCGCCCGGGCGAAGTCCGCGAAACTCCAGCCGCCGATGCCGGTTTCCCTGTCCGATGTGATATTAGGGGCAATAAAATTGCCGAACGGGGTTTCCAGCTTCACGCCACCGGCCAGGTGGGCGCCGCCGTTGTCTGCATCCGTGTGACAACTGACACAGCCGGCAATATTTACCAGGTATTCACCCCGATTTACATCGGTTTCAGATGGATTATCTCCCGAAACAGCCAGAGCAGGGAGCGGCTCCGGCCGAGACAACCACCAGAGCAAGACAAGCAGGATGATGCATAATAATGACAGTCTGGACCAGGACACGGCTAATTGTAACGTTGCGGGTACGTCATTCAGGCATAATCCCGGGATGCCGGCTTGCGCCGGCACGACAGGTTATTTCCTGAACGGTTTATGGCAGGCTTTACAGGTCTGCGTCAACTCGCCGAACCTGGTATCTATTGCCCCGGCATCACCTGATTGAACGGCATCCAGGAGGGACTGTGCCGCCTGTTGACTTTCATTTGCGCGGGCTTCAAAGTCTGACCAGTTTTCCCAGATCTCCGGTTTTGCATCGGTTTTTCCGGCTGATGTCCCCTCTGGAAATAGCAGGGCGATATCCCTGGTCAGCTTTGCCAGGGCGTCCGTGTGCATCTGCAGGTGTCCCGGCGCGTTGAAACGGCCGTCTTTAAGCCGCCGGATTGCCCCGGTATGGCCACCGATGGCGTTCATATAGTTCTGGCGGTATTGAATAGTCCCTTTTACGTCTACAGCCGTAGCCGCCTGTGGCAATACGCAGAATAATGCCGACAGATACAATATGGATAAGGTTTTATGGGTCATTGCGTGATTCCTCCGGTGCGTTCTGTTATTCCGGCAGTTTTTGCCGCTCCGGGATATCTGCCTGCTACCTGTCGCGCCGGTGTGACAAGGTCAAACAAAATCCTGGCAGTTTCATCGAGTAACGGATCGACATCTTCCAGTTCGTCGTCAATTTCAAGGTCAGTGGCATCGGCAGGTACCGGCTCCAATCCTGCCGCAACGCGATATTCATTGTGCAGCTCTGTTGATGCGAGCCGGCGCTTTTCGCGCTCCGCCTTGCGTTTGACCTCCTGCAAACTGACGGTTTTTAAATTATCGACCACTTGCACCGCTTCAATCTCCCTGAGCATAAGTTTTATTAAGCGGTTGTTTTTTATGCGTTTCTCATGAAGTTCCCTGGCCCTGGCAAAACTCTCTACAGGTGCGCTGGTTGCTGTGAAATGGACCGGTTTGACCTCAGCCCAGGGCAGGGCGTTGTCCAGCACCCGTTCACCGTAGTCCTTGTCATAGAGGGCGGTGGGGAAAATGATATCCGGGGTTACTCCACGGTGTTGATTACTGCCGCCGCTGATACGGAAAAACTGTGCAATCGTAGCTTTCAGCCGGCCATGGTCCTCATCCGAGGCTTCGGTAAAATGATTTAAATCAATGATGTTCTGTACGGTGCCTTTGCCGAAAGTAGGTTCGCCGATGATGATCCCGCGCCGGTAGTCCTGGATTGCCCCGGCAAAAATCTCGGAAGCCGATGCGCTGTTGCGGTTCACCAGTACGGCCAATGGGCCGCCATAAGTGATATCCGGGTCGGGATCGTTGTTGACCTCGATCTTGCCGGAGTAGTCCCTGGTCTGAACGATAGGGCCGGCTTCTATGAACAGGCCGGTCAATTCCAGCGATTCGCTCAACGAACCACCGCCGTTACCGCGCAGGTCTATAATCAGGCCGTCCAGGTTTTTATCCTTTAACCCGGAAAGTAAACGCCTTACGTCCCGGGTCGTGCTGCGATAGTCCTTTTCTCCTTTCGCCTGTGCCGGGAAATCGCTGTAAAAGGCGGGTACGTCTATAACGCCGATCACTCCGCCATTTTCCAATCGGATAACCTGTGATTTGGCTGCCTGCTCTTCCAGCCTGATTTCATCCCGGGTGATGGAGATGACTTTACCGGCGCTTTCAAAGCCGGTTTTATCGGACAGAATTTCCAACCTGACTACAGAGCCTTTCGGGCCCCGTATCATATCAACCACGTCATCCAGACGCCAGCCCACCACGTCCATTATCTTGCCGTGGATGCCTTGTCCGACACCGATGACCTTATCTTCCGCGTGCAGTTGCCCGCCGAGTTCGGCCGGTCCTCCGGGGATAATTTTCTGCACCACCGTGTAATCGTGCTCCGCCCGCAGGACCGCGCCGATTCCCTCCAGGGAAAGGCTCATGGTGATGTCGAAGTTTTCCGATGAACGCGGGGTAAAATAGAAAGTATGGGGTTCTATCACGACTGTATAGGCATTGATGAACGACTGGAACACGTCATTGGAATTCAACTGGAATGTACCGGTTTTAAAGCGTGAATAGCGCTTGTGCAGTATTTCCTGTATCTCATCGGCATCCTTGTCCGCAAGTCGCAACATCAGGTAATCGTTTTTTACCTTCTTCCTCCAGATTTCGTTCAATTCTCCTTCAGTCTGCGCCCAGTCATTTTCCTGCCTGTCAAACATATAGACTTCATCGATGTTGAAATCAAAACCGGTTTCAAGCAATTCCTGTGCATAGGCGGACCGTTCGGCAACCCGCTGGCGGTAAATCCTGAAGATTGCATAGGCGGGGCCAAGGTCCGGTTCTTCAAGCGCGTCGTCCAGCAGGTAGCGATAACGCTCAAAGGATGTTATATCCTGTTTCAGAAAAAAACTGCGATTCCCATCCAGGCTGTCCAGGTAGGAATCCAGTATCTGGCTGGATAAACCGTCATCCAGTTGTTTTTTCCGGTAATGGTACTTATTTATGATATGGGTGATGATTACCGTCGCACGCTCGTGGCGTTCCTCAGCCTGAAGCTCTTCGTCGATAACAAGCGGGGTCGCGCCGGCACTTGCCGCCAGCGCCATGAACAGCACCAGGGCTATTCTATTCATTATTTTCCCGGCCGGCATATTGTAGCTGTTCCATTCGTTGCTTCAGATGATTCGCTTCCCGCCTGTTTCCACCCAGGAATACGGGCGCCGTCTCCAGGTAGTCAATCAGGTCGCGCAAGGCCTCCCGGTTGTTCACGTCCAGGTCGACAGCCTTGCGGAATTGTTTCAAGGTCTTTTTCGCATAAGACATGGCCTTGAACCAGTCGACGTTTTCAGCGATACGCCCATAACATTTTCCCAGCCAGTGGTGCAGGAATGAAGTATCCGGCGCCGACTGCAGGGCGCGCTTGAAATTCCTGACGGCCTCCTTGTAATGGCCTCTCTCATACGCGGCGATTCCTGCGTTGACCGGGTCATCAGTATTGCCGGCGGCCAGGCCGGCGGAACTGTTGAAGCCCAGGATCAACACGGCCAGCGTGCACATAATGCGGGACCTACATGCTGTCAGCAGGGGATTGTACATTCTCAAGTATAGCCGGAGTAATGGGGTCAGGTCGCACAATGCACACGCAGAGATATTGTTGAACTTTATACTTATCTTTGTTTGCGTGTGCATTGTGCGACCTGACCCCATTAATGTACCGCGATTAATTCGACCTCAAAAATCAGGGTTTCATCCGGTCCGATAGCTCCCTGTCCCTCGGGGCCGTAGGCAAGTTCCGACGGGATATACAGTTGCCACTTCGCGCCTGTTTTCATCAGGGGCAATGCCTGCTGCCAGCCCACAATGACACGGTTAAGGGCCAGCGTTGCAGGCTGGTTACGCTGGTAGGAACTATCGAACTCGTTACCGTTAAGCAGCGTGCCCCGGTAATGAACGGTCACTTCGCTGTCGGGTCCCGGATTTGCCCCGGTCCCGGGCCGCAGGATTTTATATTGCAGGCCGTTATCCAGCTCTACCACGCCTTCTTTCGCCCTGTTTTGTTCCAGAAACTTTTTTCCGGCCTGATCGTTCGCAGTAGCTTGCCTGGTCCTTTTTTCCTGTTCCTGCTGCTGGAACGTTGCAAAGATGGTCTGTATTTCTTCGACGGACAGTTTCGGTTGATCTTTATTCAGTATGTCAGATACCGCGGCCATGAAGTGTTCCACATCCATGTTGATATCCTGCTGCGATACGCTCTGGGCAAAAAATACACCCAGGGCATAACTTAGTTTCTGTTTTTCCGTCATGTCCTGTTCATCACCAAAAACCGGCAGAACAAAAACAAAAAATACTGATAAAGCAATGTATAAAATATATCTATTCATGTAAATTCTCAGATTACGGGGCCGTATCCCGGATATTACATCTTTACACGTAACGTCATAAATCCCGTTACTCTCTGGATTCCTGCATTCGCAGAAATGACGAATCATGATGCGGCATTATTTATGTCGTTGTGTATAGTTTGCGTTGGGAATTATATACGATAGTGCCGACGGGATAGTGCTGACAGGGTTATTCATTGCCTTTTGCGGAGCTTGCGATTGTTGATAGCATTCGATCAAAAAGCTGAACCACTTCTTCCATTCCCAGTTTTTTTGCCACCAACACAAACCCCACCAATTGCAGCAATCCTATTATTAGCGGCCCCATAAAAGACTGCATAGACATGAAGAAGCATACATTCAGCAGTATTGTGGTAACCAGAATCCATATAAAACGTTCTTCTTTCCTTCCGTCCCTTTCCTTTTCTAGAGCATCTTCAAGTCTGGCTGTCGTCTTGTCATGCAGTGCTTGTTCCTGCAAGTCACCCGCTAGATCAAGGTTGTCATCATTTGTGTTTTCCTTCATTTCTCAGGCTCCTGCGCTCGCGGTATTCTTCAAGAATATCTTCATTAGGTATTTCTATTCCCCTGACTCCTGGAACATAGTGTTTAGCCCAAGCACCACCTTCCCTGTGTGTTGTCGCGATAAGTTGAGCGCTGGAAATAGCCGATAATTGTTTAGCTGCTGCATCTAGAATCTTCTTCTCTGTTCCTTCCTTTTCAAGATTATCAATAGAATGAAATATATTGCCGACAGGGTCTGCCCCGAATACCTTTGCGTGATGATAAAGGTCTGGATACACAGGGCCGTAGTCCCAAGCCTCAAAAAGACCATGAACAAGAGGACTATCGTAATTGCCCAAATGATACATATGAGCTATATATAGTATCTTCTGCATTTTCAGGTTTGAAAGAGACCAGCCAGCCTGCTTGCCGAGATGTTTAGCAGCTTCTGATATAGAGATAGCCATGATTAGCAAAATTGCTCAATGGTTAATATAATCTTCTCTCTGTCTGTCATTGCAGCTTCCTCATTTGTAATGGGCAATAGTCTGCAATTATCACTCGCAGCACGGAAATTATACAAACTTTTGAAAACAACAGTAAAATAATTGAAAATAAACCTTGACATTTTCGGCACTATTCTGTAAAATATCTCTAAACACTGGAGATACTGACACGGTACACAACGCACCCGGCAAACACTTTCGTAAAGGCATATCCTTACAGGACATTTTCAAGATGTTCCCGGACAGCGCCACAGCCGAAGCCTGGTTTGCACAACGCCGTTGGAATGGGACACCGGCCTGCCCACATTGTGGATCGGAAAACGTCCAATCCGGAGCCAAGCACAAGACCATGCCGTACCGTTGCCGTGAAAAGGAATGCGCCAAGCGGTTCAGCGTCAAGACGGGAACCGTGATGCAAAACTCCAACCTGGATTATCAGGTCTGGGCGATTGCCATTTACCTGATGGTCACCAACATCAAGGGCGTATCCAGTATGAAGCTGCACCGGGATTTGAGCATTACACAAAAATCAGCCTGGCACCTGGCGCACCGGCTGCGTACCTCCTGGAAAGCCAATAGCGCCCAGTTTGCCGGGCCGGTGGAAGTCGATGAAACCTACATCGGTGGGAAGGAAGGGAACAAGCACGCCAGCAAAAAGACCAACGCAGGCCGGGGGACGGTAGGCAAGACGGCTGTAGTAGGCGGTAAGGACAGGGAGACAAACCAGGTTGTCGCCGGTAGCGTGAAGAAAACGGACAAGGAAACACTGCATGGCTTCGTTCAGGCCATATCCGATCAGGATGCACGGGTTACACCGATGATGCAACGGCCTACACAGGGCTGCCCAGGGCGCATGAGAGCGTCAAGCACAGCGTCAATGAGTTTGTGAAGGGACAAGCCCATACCAACGGGATTGAGAGCTTCCGGGCGCTGTTAAAGCGGGGCTATCATGGGATTTATCATCATATGTCAGAGAAGCACCTGGACAGGTACGTAGGGGAGTTTTCGGGCCAGCATAACATCCGGGGACAGGATACCATCAACCAGATCGCCAGTATCTCCAAAGGCATGGAGCATATCCAAAGGCATGGAGCATAAGCGGCTTCGGTATCAGGACTTGATCGCGTAGGCTGGGGGCGACATGGCAAAAACAGAAATGCGCGCCTTTGGCACGTCGGACCGTACCGGTCATGACTCAAGCGGGTTCTATAAGCGCAAGATGTATAAACAAGATCGCGATGCTCCAGGTGCTGATGATGCGCAGGAAATCGAATGCGATGAGGATACAACCAATCGTATCTACAATCATTCAAGTGCTGACATGAGCCAACTGCCGGATAATTCTGTGCATCTGATGGTGACTTCTCCACCCTACAATGTCGGCAAGGAATATGACGATGACCTGACAGACGACGAGTATTCAGAGCTTTTAATATCGGTGTGGTCTGAAGTTTACCGTGTGCTGGTTCCCGGCGGCAGAGCGTGTGTAAATATAGCAAACCTCGGGCGCAAACCCTACCTTCCGATTAACGCCATGATCTCGCAACAAATGAATGATATTGGGTACCTGATGCGCGGAGAAATTATTTGGGACAAGTCGGCAAGCGCAGGTACTTCATGTGCATGGGGAAGCTGGAAATCAGCATCAAACCCGGTCCTGAGGGATATACACGAATACATACTTGTTTTCTCAAAGGGAAGATATAACCGCCCTTCAAAAGATAAAACATCCACAATATCAAACAGTGAGTTTCTTGACTTCACAAAAAGTATATGGACATTTCCATCTGAATCGGCAAAGCGAGTTAAGCATCCTGCGCCCTTTCCGGTAGAGTTGCCCAGAAGACTTATTCAGCTATACACCTACTCTGGAGATATAGTTCTTGATCCGTTCATGGGATCGGGGACAACTGCAGTGGCCGCTAGTAAATCAGGCAGGCGCTATGTTGGTTATGACACCTCATCGGAATATGTAAAGATCGCAGAAGACAGACTGGCCCAAGATGAACTCCTGCTTGTATGATCTTTTCCAGATAAGAGAAAAACGCCACAGGTTCGCAATAGGGCTACCTACGGCATTTGATATGGTTCAACAACGAATGCCGAAAGGGAATCCGGCTGTAGGCATTCTTCGCGAACATGTCATCATCGGCTTTTTTGTCGATGAGTTTGGAGAAAACAAAGTGAGTACGCCGGGACGAGGCAACGAGCGAAGCTACGATGTGATTCTCTGTGGACAGGAATTATCGGTTAAAACTCGAACGGGGGAAGGCGGAGTCAAAATACTGTGGACAGTGGACACGGCTCAAGTTGAGCATGAAATCAACGAGGGCTACAAGCCGGAACACGACCTCCTTCTTGTCAACATATTCTGGGGTGTGAAAAAGGACAGTGTGTTTTATATTCCGCTATCCGCCCAAAAGTCAATATTGGCCAGCATTGGAAGAGAAAAATACCTGTCATCCGCCACAGGAACGAATAATAGGGGAATTGAGATACGAGGGAAGGCAATATCAGCACTTAAATCACATTCGGACAGTTATAGATTTCCGGTAAACTGGGTGACTGCGAATATCAACTATCCGGATCCGTGGCAGGAATGGACGGATTATTGGAGACAGGGCGAATACCTAACAGACAATTAAGAGGAGACAGAAATGGCAAAACCGAAACGCAAGACGCTGTATCTCAAGCCGCCGGACTACCAGCCCAGCAAGGCCGAGTTGGAAGAACCTGTCAAGCTGGATGTTCCCGGCAAGACTACGCGGGAGAAAATGGACAAGCTGGCTGATGCTGTTGTTCAGCCTGTGAATACGCTATACCGTGACTGATAAGGTCAGCGTGGAGTCTGTGACTGCCTTGCTAGTATCCATTGCCGCCGTGCTTCGACAAGTCGACAAAGACCCGACTCTGTTGTTTTCCACAAGTCAGTTGGAAACACGTGTTCTTCAAGAGTTGATAGAGCAATGGCGCGATAATCCTGCTCTGTCAAAGGCGGATTATCACGTGGCACTAATGCTTCACGAGGCTTTCCGTCGGTCGCTGAACGATGAGAAGATGATTTTGTTCGATCCGAAGCCATTGAAACATTAAACCCTATTTCTTCGGCACTATCGTATATAATTCCCTTTGCGTTTAATTGTTCCCTGCATTCTGATATTCATTCCCTGTCAAGGCCAGCGCTTCACCGACTATTTCCACTCCGGCATTTATTTTGCAGGCCTTTGTGGTCAAGTGACGCCGGTACGCGCGGGCACCATGTTGCCCATGAAATAAACCCAGTATATGGCGCGCCATGGCATATAAATTTTCGCCGTTTGCCAATTCCGCTTTCATGTAATGCATGTAGTTTTGCAGTATCTGTGTGCGTGACACTGCCACATTGTTCACGCCAAACAGATTTTTGTCTACCCCGGCCAACAGGTAAGGGTTAGTGCAGACAGCCCTGCCGAGCATGACTCCATCAACGTGGTCCATGTGGTTGCGTGCTTCAGTCAGGCTGGTGATCCCGCCGTTGATAATGATTTCCAGCAGCGGGAAATCCTGCTTCAGGCGGTAAACCAGGTCATATTGCAAAGGCGGTACCGAGCGGTTCTGCCGGGGGCTCAGACCGTGCAGCCAGGCCTTGCGTGCATGGATGATAAATGTACCGCACCCGGCCGTTGCAACAGTCGAAATAAACCGTCCCAGGTGTTCATAACTGTCATGGTCGTCAATACCGATACGCGTTTTAACCGTCACCGGCAAATCGGCAGCCGCGATCATGGCGCGCACGCATTCGGCGACCAGTTCAGGTTCAGCCATGAGGCAGGCGCCGAAACGTCCGGACCTGACCCGCTCGCTGGGACAACCTACATTCAGGTTTACTTCGTCGTAACCATAATCTGCGGCGATTTTTGCACAGCACGCCAGTTGACCGGGGTCACTGCCGCCCAACTGCATACCCAGGGGGTGTTCCACATCATTAAACCCGGCATACCTGTCCGTATCTCCGTGCAGCAGGGCACCGGTTGTCAGCATTTCAGTGTATAGCATGGAACACCTGGACAGCAGGCGCAGTAAATAACGAAAATGCCTGTCCGTATGCATCATCATCGGCGCTACGCAGAATTTCCGTTCCGGCCGGGAACGGGATGGACTGTCCCCATGGCGTGAATTATTTAATATAGTCATCAAGCAATTGGTTGGTAAACCGGGTCCGAAGGTAAAACCCCCTGGGCAGGGTCAACCCGGCTTTACCATTGGCCAACGTAGCCCGGGCCAGGCTGGCGGAACTGGCTGCCTTGGGTCTTACCTGTAAATATTCGCCGTGTTTTGCGCTGATCCTGTCAAATTCACCAAAACATATCATCTCGATCAATTCATGCCAATCCTGTTCGAGTACCCGCGCCTGTTCCGCCGAAGGGCTCCACAGGAAGGCGTTTCCAACCCTGCTGTTGATCGGGAGGATGCCCGGGTCGGCTTCGATCGGTACCCAGAGTACCCGCTCAAGTTTATGCCTGACGGCTGAATCGGGCCAGCGCAAGCCGGCTGAGACCGTCATCGGCGTCATGCAGACGAATGTCGATTCTTTTGCCCGCCCCCGTCGATTAACGGGTATGGTTTTTAATTCTATGCCGAGTGCTTGGAAGTCCGGTTCGGGTTTCGAAGCCGCGCTGGCGCCGAGATAGCGTTCAATGAGCTGGCCGGCCCAACCTTTCGCCCCGGACCGGGATGCAGGGACGGCGATATCCAGTTCGGTAGCGAGTTGGCCGAGAGACTTTCCGGCCAGCGCGCGGCAACGGGAAAGCAACTCGGCTTCTGACTTCGGCGGCTGTGCGCTAATCTGCGTCATCTGCGGAAATATCAGGCGGATTAATTTATATTCAGTGACATTGTAATCGTGTCGGTCAGGCACTTCAGTTTGGCGGCGTCGGTAATGACCCGGTTATTCCTGTCGGTGATATAGAAGATGTCTTCTACCCGTTCACCGTAGGTTGCGATTTTTGCCGCCTGCAGGCGCGTTCCGCAAAACTCCAGGGCAGACCCGACTGATGAGAGAAACCCGGTCCGGTCCGCTGCACTGACCTCCATGACATTGCGCTGGTTGTTATCGTCGATACTGAACTTGACACGGGTGGGAATGGAAAAATGCTGTAATCTCCTTGACCTGAGCCGTTCGGCACGTCGTATCGGACTATCCAGTGACAGCAGGTTTTGTTTGAGGGCGGTGATGACTTCTTTTTTTCGTTCCCGACCTTTTACGGTAACGCCGGACTTCTCCAGTACGCTGAAAGTATCCAGGGTATAACCATGATTGGAATTCATGATACGGGCATCAACGACATTCAGGTCCAGCAGGTCCAGGGTGCGGGAGACCCGCGAGAATATGTTGTCATGGTCATGCATGTAAATAAACAGTGCGGTGGCGCCGCGCTCGGTCTCTTCCCGAAGCAGGATCAGGGGCAGCCGATCTGCGTTGCTTTTCATGATCGCCCGTGTGTGCCAGGCAATTTCCGTGGCAGAGTAGCGCATAAAATAGTCATCACTGAGATATGACCATATCGCTTCGGTATCGGCGTCAGTTCCGCTTCCTTCGTTGATCACTGTCAGGGAACGGGTCTTCCTGTCTTCTATGAGTTCGTTTTTATTTATCGGGTTCTCCAGGCCGCGGTGCAGCGCAGACAGGGTTTTGTTGTACAGGTCAGCTATCAATGCCTCTTTCCAGCTGTTCCACAGGCCCGGGTTTGTCCCGTTAATATCAGCAACGGTCAACAGGTACAGGTAATTCAGGTGAATGGTATCCCCGACTCTTTTAGCAAACTGGTTTATAACTTCCGGATCTTCGATGTCTTCTCTTTGCGCCGTTTTGGACATCAACAGGTGATGTTCCACGAGCCAGGCGACCAGTTTTGCGTCATAATCGCTCAGGTGGTGCCTTTTACAGAACAGTTGCGCGTCGGTTGCGCCCAGGGTGGAATGATCACCGTGCCTTCCCTTGGCCATATCGTGGAACATTCCGGCAAAATAAAGTAATTCCTGTTTGGCTATCTGGTCCAGGACCTTACGGCACAGAGGGAATTTTGCCCTGTATTCATCCAGGCCAAAGCGCCGCATATTCTGGATTACAAACAGGATATGCTCGTCCACCGTATAGATATGGAACAGGTCGAATTGCATCAGTCCTTCAATTTTTGCGAATTCGGGCATGTACGCGCCGAGCACTCCATACTTGTGCATGCGTCTTAACTCATGCCCTACGCGATGCGGTTGGCGGATGATTTCCAGAAACAGGCTCTGACTTTTGATATCTTCCCTGAAGCCGTCGTCAATCAGGTTTAATGACTCCCTGATCAGTCTGACGGTACTGGCCCTGACCCCTTTGATATTCTGGTTCTGCTGCAGTAACAGAAATATCTCAAGCAGGGCAATCGGGTATTTTTTAAAGACCTGCCGGTTCTTTACTTCGATAAAGTCATTCCTTACCTGAAAGCGTTTGTTAAGCGGCCTAATCGTTTCCCGCCGGCGTGCGTAAATAATCTCCTCCTGGAAATGTTGCAGCAGCATTTCATTCAGGCGGCTGATCTCCTTCACCGTCTGGTAGTAGATCTTCATGAATTGCTCTACGCCAGAGTTATCCTCAGTGGTGAAGCCAAATTTGCCGGCTACGTTTTTTTGGTGGTCGAATAACAACCGGTCTTCCCTTCTTCCGGAAACAACGTGCAGTGCATAACGGACGCGCCATAAAAAGTTGTGTCCCTTGTCCAGGCTGTCATATTCTTTCTGGGACAGGAAATTATGTTTGACCAGTTCCCTGAGCCGGTCCGCGCCGAAATGTCTTTTTGCAACCCAGCCGATCACCTGGATGTCGCGCAATCCGCCCGGGCCTTCCTTGACATTGGGTTCCAGGTTGTTCTCGCTATCGTGGTATTTATGGTGTCGCGCTGCCTGTTCTTCCGACTTTGCAGCGAAGAATTTTCTCGAAGGCCAGATTTTTTTGGGTCCCGTCAACCTGGACATGACTTCAAACAGGGCCGTATTACCGGCAATCAGCCTGGATTCCATGAGGTTGGTGGCAACCGTAATATCTGATTTCGCTTCGTGAACGCAGTCCTTGACTGTCCTGACGCTGTGTCCTACCTCCAGGCCCATATCCCAGAGAAAGGCGAGAAAGGATTCAATACTGGATTTGAGGTGTTTTTGGCTGCGCGGTTTGATGAGCAACATCAGGTCCACGTCGGAAGCCGGCAGTAAATCCCCCCGCCCGTAACCGCCCACTGCAACCAGCGCCATGGCGTCACTGTCTATATGATGATGCCACGCGTTGGTGAGTAACCGGTCGATCAACCAGGCCCGGCTGAATACAATCTCGCGAATCGGCGTGCCGGCTTCAAACTGCCCAGTCAGGTAGTGATCACCCCGGTCCAGAGCGTGCTTATAGCAGCTTATATCGAGGGGGTCTCCGGCCAGGCTGGCTTTATCGAACAGCAAGGATTTTTCAACAGGCATGCCGGCGCTTAGAATGTTTCCTCGGGACGCCTGGTCAATACTTCAAAGCCGTCGCCGGTTACCAGGATGGTATGTTCCCACTGTGCTGAAAGAGAATGGTCCTTGGTCACGACGGTCCAGTTGTCGGGTAGCAGTTTAACATGACGTCTGCCGGCATTAATCATGGGTTCTATGGTAAATGTCATCCCGGCCTCAAGCACCAACCCGGTGCCCGGTATGCCGTAATGCAGGACCTGCGGGTCCTCGTGAAACTGTCTGCCGATGCCGTGGCCGCAATATTCCTGCACAACCGAGAAATGTCTGGATTCGGCATAAGATTGGATAGCGTGGCCTATATCACCCAGACGCGTCCCGGGTTTGACCATGCCGATCCCCAGCACCAGGCATTCATAAGTACTGTCAACCAGTCGACGGGCACGTACTGACGGCTCGCCGACACAGAACATCTTGCTCGTGTCGCCGTGAAACTCATCTTTTATCACGGTGATGTCTATGTTGATGATGTCGCCGTTTCTCAATCGTTTATTCCCGGGGATGCCGTGGCAGACCACGTGATTGATGGAGGTGCAGATAGACTTGGGAAAACCACGGTAGTTTAACGGCGCAGGTATTGCGTCCAGTTCTCCGGTGATGTATTCATGGCATATGCGATCGAGATCGGCGGTGGCAATGCCTGCCTTTACGTGGGGTTCCACCATGGTAAGGACTGAGGAGGCCAGGGCGCCTGCAACGCGCATTTTCTCAATCTCTTCTGCTGTTTTTAGCGAAATTGTCATAGCATTTTCGTAGAAATATTTGTTGCTCCAGGGCATCTATGTTATAAAGCGCCTGCTGTTATGGCAAGATAACTGTTTTAAGGGCACCTCTAAAAATTAGAGGTGCCCGCGCAGCATAGGGATATGCTGCTATTTTTAATCACGCAAGTGATTGAAAATGAAGGAAACGGGAAATCGCATTTTTCGTTTCCGTCTCTAAAAATGCCCAGGATGGCATTTTTAGAGGTTACTTTAATACACTTTAAATACGCACGCACATCGCAGAGCGCATATCTGGGTCCCGGCCACTGATTCTGTAAGTCGCCGGGTGAAATGCGGGATGTGCGGAGGCTTAACCCTGTAAGGAGTATCATTATGTCTGAAATCAGCATGCGAGAAATGCTGGAGGCGGGGGTCCATTTTGGTCACCAGACCCGCTATTGGAATCCCAGAATGGCCGCTTACCTGTTCGGCCACCGTAATAAAATTCATATTATCGACCTGGAGAAGACCAAGATACTGTTCCAGGAAGCCTTGAATTTTGCCAGTAAGCTGTCGGCGAATAAAGGGACCATCCTGTTCGTTGGAACAAAACGCGCCGCGCAACAGATTATCAAGGAAGAAGCACAGCGCTGCGCTATGCCTTATATCAACCTGCGCTGGCTAGGTGGCCTGCTGACCAATTACCAGACGGTCAAACAGTCTATTAACCGCTTGAGGGACCTGGAGGAGATGAAAACCGACGGTAGCATGGAACGCATGAGTAAAAAAGAGATCCTGCATTTTGAAAGGGAACTGGAGAAACTGGAGCGGAACCTGTCGGGCATCAAGGATATGAACGGCTGGCCGGATGCATTGTTTGTGATTGACGTAGGCTATGAGGATATCGCCGTCAGTGAAGCGGTGAAACTTAAGATACCTGTTATCGGCATCGTAGACAGCAATAACAGCCCCGTAGGCGTTGATTACGTTATACCGGGTAATGATGATGCCATACGGTCGATCAGGTTGTACACCAAAGCCGTCGCCGACGCCATCATTACGGGCAAGGATTCCGTCGCGCACCTGGGCGAGAGAGGGGATAAGGACGAATTTGTGGAGCTTGATGCCGAGGGCGCACCGATTGTCGAGGCCAGGCCGGAAAAAGTCCAGGTCAAAAAGAAAGTCGCCAAGAAGAGAGCGAAGAAGGTGGGGGAGGCCAAAGCCGACAGTACCAAGGAACAGAAAAGTGCTGCTCAAGTTGAGGAACAAGCGGTTGAAGCGGCAGCTGAGTTGAACAAGGAAGATGCCGAAGCTGCAGAAAAGGAAGATGCCGGAACTGCCGAGCCCGTAGAGAAGGAGGCCGGGACCGCAGAAAAGGAAGATGCCGGAACTGCCGAGCCCGTAGAGAAGGAGGCCGGGACCGCAGAAAAGGAAGATGTATCAAATCCTGAAATGCAACCAGAAGAAGCGGCCGCGTCTGATGAGGACCAAGCCCGGAAAGCCGCGACTCATAGGTTGGTCGAGATAGCAAGCCAACGGGAACAACTTATTACTTACAAGGATTTATCCGATTGGATTAAAACTGAGACTGGTATTCTAATTCCATACAGTGGTTCACAAATGTACGTAATGCTTGACGATATCAGCAAGGCCGAGAACCAGGCAGGAAGGGGACTGTTAAGCGCTCTTGTTGTTCGCGGAAGAGAAAAGACACCTGGCCGTGGTTTTTATAATCTTGCCAAAGGGCTGGGTAAGGATATAGGCACAACTGATGAAGAGAAAGAGGAGTTTTGGAAAAAAGAATTAGACACAGTTTATGACTCCCATACAGGCGCCACTCCCGCGCAAGCGGGAGTCCAGTAAGATTAAGAGTCGCCTGCGGGGACACAATATTCCAATGGATTCCCGCTTGCGCGGGAGTGGGGATAGCAGGGGATTTCCGCAACGAGTAACGGTGGACAGACTTGAGGTCTATCCCCAGGTAACCGAAGTCAAATAGGATTGAGAAAGATTATGCAAATTTCTGCATCGATGGTAAAAGAATTGAGGGATAGAACCGGGGCCGGGATGATGGATTGTAAAAAGGCATTACAGGAAACCGCTGGCGATATTGAAGCTGCAATTGATGCGATGCGAAAATCCGGTATAGCCAAAGCGGCAAAAAAAGCAGGGCGTATCGCGGCTGAGGGTACAATAGTGATTCAACCGGATCATGCCGGCAACCAGGCGGTGATACTGGAAGTGAATTGTGAAACTGACTTCGTCGCCAAGGATGAAAACTTCCAGGATTTTTCCCGGCAGCTTGCAACCGTGCTCCTGGATCAATGCAACGGATCAACGGATGGTCTGGAAGACCTGCCGTTAAACACAATGCAATCCGGGACGGTGGAGGAAGCCAGACTGCAATTGGTGACAAAGCTGGGAGAAAATATCAGTGTTCGCCGCTATGCCCGGATCAATAAAACAACCGGTGGCGCCCTGGGTATCTATGTGCACGGCATCAGGATAGGTGTAATTGTGGATTTGTCTACGGATAATCCCGTGCTGGCGAAAGACCTCGCCATGCATATCGCGGCGGCCAACCCGTTATGCGTGGATGAACAGGATGTCCCGCAAGAGGTGTTGGAGAAGGAACGGGAAATCCAACTCGCCCAGGCAAGACAATCCGGAAAACCCGATGAAATTGTCGAGAAAATGGTAAGCGGCAGGATGAAGAAGTTTTTGCGGGAAAACACCTTGTCGGGGCAGGCATTCGTCAAGGACCCCGATATCACCGTTGCCGCCCTGTTAAAGGCAAATAATGCGTCAGTGAAGGGTTTTATCAGGTATGAGGTGGGTGAGGGGATCGAAAAGAAAGTGGATAACTTTGCGGCAGAAGTCATGCAACAGGCCGGATTGACCAAGTAGGTGTCCCTTGCCTAAAGTTCCGGAACTGCATTATCGAAGAATTTTAATAAAGCTGAGCGGCGAAGCGTTAGTGGGCGAAGCCGCATACGGGATTGATCCTGCAACGATAAAGCGGCTGGCGAACGAGATTCGCGAATTGGGTCTGAATGGCGCAGAAATAGCCCTCGTTCTGGGTGCGGGAAATTTTTTCAGGGGATCGGGTCTTGCCGCTGCGGGGATCGATCGGGTAACGGCAGACCATATGGGTATGCTGGCTACCATTATGAACTCTCTCGCCTTGCAGGATGCCCTGGAGCAACTCGGTTCCTTTGCCAGGGTGATGTCGGCAATTGAAATCAACGAAGTCTGTGAAGATTACATCAGGCGGCGGGCAGTGCGTCACCTGGAAAAAGGCCGCGTGGTGATTTTTGCTGCCGGTACGGGAAACCCTTTTTTTACCACGGATTCAGCTGCAAGTCTGAGAGCCGTCGAGATCAATGCCGACCTGTTAATCAAGGCAACCAAGGTGGACGGAATTTATTCCGCAGATCCGGTCCGGGATAAATCGGCAATAAGGTATGACATTTTGAGTTATGATGAAGTTATCGAGCGAAAGCTTGCAGTTATGGATACGACTGCCATCGTGTTGTGCCGGGAAAATCACATGCCTCTTCGAGTATTGAATATGATGCAGCCCGGCGCCTTGTTGCGGACCGCCAGGGGTATGCCGGAAGGTACACTTGTGACCGGAAATGTTTAGCCACAAAGAGCACTCGGTATAACGGGTGGCGCCAGGTAGTTTCACGTTCTTGGAGAATCATCATGATTGAAGAAATTCTCAAAGATGCTGATGAGCGCATGAATAAAACGCTCAAGGCATTACGCAATGAACTTTCAAAGATTCGTACCGGAAGAGCCCACACAAGTCTGTTGGAACATATCAGCGTTAACTACTATGGAAGCCAGGTTCCGTTAAACCAGGCAGCCAATATCAACGTCCTGGATGCCCGTACGCTGGGCGTGACGCCGTGGGATAAGAGCTTGGTTGGCGACATTGAGAAGGCGATACTGAATTCTGACCTGGGGTTGAACCCGGTGACTACCGGTACTGTAATGCGTGTCCCCCTGCCCGCGTTGACACAGGAGCGCAGGAAGGAATTGACGCGGGTCGTCCGGTCGGAAGCGGAGAAAGCCAGGGTATCCATCCGCAATATCCGCCGAGACGCAAACCATCACTTAAAGGAATTGTTGAAGGAAAAGCTCATTACTGAAGATGAAGACAGAAGACAGGAAGACAAAATCCAGAAGATCACCGATGTGCATATAAAGGACGTTGATAGTATCCTCGAGGATAAAGAGATGGAGCTGATGGAGATCTAGCATCGTATCAACTGGCGCTATATCCGGGCTGATGGGAAACATGCCAGGACACATCGCCATTGTCATGGATGGCAACGGCAGGTGGGCAAAAAGCAGGGGACTGCCACGCGCAGCCGGTCATAGAGCCGGTATAAGTGCATTGCGTGAAACGGTCGAACACAGTATTCGCCGCGGGATCCGGACACTTACCGTTTATGTTTTCAGCAGCGAAAACTGGCAGCGGCCGGATACCGAGGTAGCATTGTTGATTGAACTGTTCATCAATGCGTTGAATGACGAGATCGACGAGTTGTATAAAAATAATGTCCGCCTGTCTTTTATCGGTGACATTTCTGTATTTCCGGAAGAATTGCAGTACTCAGTCCGGCATGCCGGATACAAAACCTCGGCAAATCACGGATTAAACCTGGTTATAGCGATAAATTATGGCGGCCGTCAGGAGATTGTATCCGCCTGCAAGAAGCTCTTTGCTGCATCGTCCGCAGCAAATCGGGGCGAAGATTATGTCTCGGAAGAGACGTTAAGGCGTTACCTGGAACTGCCGGAATATCCTGATCTGTTTATTCGCACAGGTGGAGAGGTGCGTATCAGTAATTTCCTGTTGTGGCAACTGGCTTATACGGAAATGTATTTTACCGATGTGTACTGGCCGGATTTTAACGCTGCCGAGTTTGACAAGGCGTTGGAGTCCTATATCGGCAGGCAGCGTCGTTTCGGTCGCACATCAGAACAACTCAGGCAGCATGAAAATACAGGTTAATCCACGCGTCAGCACTGCCCTGGTATTAATACCGCTGGTTCTGGTAGTTACCGTTTACGGTACACACGTACTGTTCGCCGGTTTATGCGCCGTTGCAATTCTGGCGGGCACCTGGGAATGGACAGGTCTGGCAGGACCGCGGCAAAGACGCTGGAAAGCTGGTGTATTGATAGTCACCGCGTTGCTTTTGACAGCCTGTTACTTCAATATTGGCAGTATTATGACGTTGTTTATCTTGGGTTTTTCGCTTGCCTGGTGGGTAGTGGCCCTGGTATTGATCCTGCGCCGGCAAGACGGTAAAAATTTCAGCCCCCCAGCGGTATTACAGACGGGCATCGGTATTATTGTATTGGTTCCGGCCTGGGTATCGCTGGTTGCACTGCATGCTCATCCTGAATTGCAGGGGCCTGTACTGGTAGCCTGTCTGTTTATATTGATCTGGATGGCGGACACCGGGGCCTATTACGTAGGTCAAAGATGGGGCAGGAAAAAACTTGTCAGCCAGGTCAGTCCGGGTAAAACCTGGGAGGGTTTATACGGTGCTCTCGGGTTTGGCATGTGCGCCGCGGCCATGTCTGCCCTGATGCTGCAAATGACGCTGTACAAGTCCATACTGTTTCTGCTGGTCTGCCTGATCACGCTGGCCATGTCTGTTGTCGGAGACCTCTTGGAAAGTATGATAAAGAGAAGTGGAGGTGTGAAGGACAGCGGAGGGTTGTTGCCCGGCCACGGAGGTGCGTTGGACCGGATTGACAGTCTCACTGCGGCGGCGCCGGTATTTTTCACAGGTGTCCTGTTAATGGAGAGAGTAAATTGATCGGTGTAACTATCCTGGGATCAACCGGTAGTATCGGGATAAGTACACTGGATGTAATGTCCAGGCACAGGGATTTGTTCGAACTGGTCGCACTTACGGGGAATACCAACGTCAGGGGTATGCTTGAGCAATGCCTCGTGTGGAGGCCGATGTATGCCGCCATGGCGGACACTGAAGCCGCCGACCTGTTGCAGGATGCGCTGAAACACGAGGCGCCGGACATCAAGGTGCTATCAGGACAGGAGGGACTGCAGGAGGTCGCCGGCTGTGACGAGACAGACTACGTGATGGCCGCAATTGTCGGCGCCGCGGGTTTACTGCCTACACTGGCGGCTGCGCGCAGCGGCAAGCGGGTATTGCTTGCCAATAAGGAAGCGTTGGTCATGTCGGGAAAATTGTTTATGGATGCTGTAAGGGAAAGCGGCGCCCAGTTACTGCCCATCGACAGTGAGCACAATGCCATCTTCCAGTGTATGCCGCGCAATTTCAACAATGGATTGGAACAGGCCGGCGTAACGCGCATCCTGCTGACCGCATCGGGTGGGCCGTTCCGGACAAAACGCTTGCAAGAGTTGAGAAATGTGACGCCTGCCGAGGCATGTGCACATCCCAACTGGGATATGGGAAGGAAGATATCGGTGGATTCCGCCACCATGATGAACAAGGGACTGGAAGTGATTGAAGCCTGCTGGCTGTTTGATACGACAACTGAGAGTGTTGAGGTCGTCATCCATCCGGAGAGTGTTATTCATTCCCTGGTTGAGTATTCCGATGGTTCGGTCCTGGCGCAGTTGGGAAATCCTGATATGCGCACGCCCATAGCCCATGCCATGGCCTGGCCGGGACGAATCGACTCCGGAGTGGAGAAACTGAGCCTGTCGGATATCTCACAGTTGAACTTTGAAAAACCCGACCCGGACAGGTTCCCATGCCTGGGGCTGGCCAGGCAGGCATTGGCCGAGGGGGGAGCGGCCACGACGATATTGAATGCCGCCAATGAAGTTGCGGTTGCGGAATTTCTGGGAAACCATATCAGGTATACGGCGATAGCGGATGTTGTGAAACAGACCCTGGACGGTGTTGTAAACCAGGCTGCCGATACGCTGGAACAGGTCCTGGACGCGGACAGGCGGGCCAGGGATTACGCAGATGATCAATGCAGGAGGCTATATTCATGATCGACGTAGTGCAGATGATTTTTGCGTTTATCTTCGCCCTGGGGATCTTGATCACCTTTCATGAGTTCGGGCATTACTGGGTTGCCAGGAAATGCGATGTAAAAATCCTGCGATTTTCAGTTGGCTTCGGACGTCCCCTGTGGCGGAAGGAATTCGGCAGGGATAATACCGAGTTCATCGTAGGCGCAGTCCCACTGGGCGGCTACGTGAAAATGCTGGACGAACGGGAGGACACCGTGCCCGAGACGGAACGAACCAGGGCATTTAATAACAAGTCACTCGGTGAGCGGTTTGCCATTGTCGTAGCCGGACCGTTATTCAATTTTATTTTTGCCGTGCTGGCTTACTGGATTATCTATGTAATCGGGACCACCGGGTTGAAACCCCTGGTCGGCTACGTAGAGGCGGGTTCTGTTGCCATGCAGGCCGGTTTTCGGGTAGATGATGAAATTACGGGAATTAACGGACAGGGAACACCAACCTGGAATACGGCCCTGGAGAAACTGGTCGGCAGCGTGATAGACCGCAGCATGGCGACTGTCAGTGTAAGGGATACCCAGGGATACGAACGTTTGCTGGAACTCGACCTCGCCTCAATATCGATTGATGCCATGGCCCAGGGCAACCTGCTGCGCCTGCTGGGTATCGAACCCGTGCGCCCGGCCGTACCCGCCATTATAGGTGAGGTTGCAAACCTGGGCGCCGCCCGGGAAGCCGGCATGGTAGCAGGTGACAGAATAGTAGCCGTTGACGGCGCGCCCGTCAGGAGTTGGCAACACTGGGTGGAACTCATCAGGGCTGCGCCAGGGGTTTCCCTGTCCGTCAGGATAAACAGGGATGGTGAATACCTGGAGACAGAATTAACGCCCGGGGAAAAGGTCTCTGAGCAGGGAGAAACCATTGGTTACATAGGCGTAGGCCTGGACCCGGACTACGATGTTGACGGTTCGCTGTTTGCGATTGAAGCCTATCCGCTCCATACCGCCCTGGTTAAAGGGATCGGCAAGACATTTGACATGACCGTTACCACCCTGCAGATACTGGGCAGGATGATAACCGGTCAGGCTTCGCTGAAAAACCTGAGCGGCCCGGTCAGTATTGCCCAATATGCAGGGCAGACTGCGCAGCTGGGTATCGTCGCCTTCCTGGGGTTTCTGGCTATTGTCAGTATCAGTCTTGGGGTGTTGAACCTGTTGCCTGTTCCATTACTGGACGGCGGTCACCTGTTCTATTTTTTCATAGAGTTTTTCAAGGGTAGTCCGGTATCCGTTCCCATACAACTGCTTGGTCAGCGTATCGGTATTATGCTGCTGTTCGGCCTTATGGTCCTAGCCTTTTATAATGATATTACCAGACTTGCCGGGTGAACGATGGATTTGTCGGGCCGAGTGCTTTAATATAGGTAATCATGTTGTCCGCAAGATTAAAAGCCTGTTTCCGTACATCGATTCTGGCGACGTTGTTGATCACCGGCTTCGTTCCACAGCTATGCGCACAGGAATTTGTTATTGAGGATATCCGGGTTGAGGGACTGCAACGCCTGACTCCGGGAACCGTATTCAACTACCTGCCGCTGGAAGTGGGCGACAGTTTTAATCCCGCCGTATCCGCTGAAGCAGTCAGTGCCCTGTTCAAGACAGGTTTTTTCGATGATGTACAACTGCAGCGGGATGGCAACGTGCTGGTTATTGTCTTGAAGGAAAGGGCGGCAATCGGCAGTATTGAAATCAGTGGCAACAAGGATATAAAAACCGAAGATTTACTGGATGGCCTGAACCAGATAGGTTTTGCCCAGGGCCGGGTGTTTGACCAGTCGCAACTGGATGGACTGGAGCGTGAACTGCGCCGGCAATACTTTTCCGCTGGTAAGTATGCCGTGACAATCAATTCGGAAGTGACGCCGTTAGCCAACAACAGGGTTGCTGTGACCATCGATATCTCGGAAGGGAAAGCAGCCCGGATCAAACAGATCAATATCGTCGGCAACCAGTCCTACAAGGAAGATGATTTACTGGCCGATTTTGAATTGTCCAGACCCACGCTGCTTTCCTTCTTTACCAAGGACGACCAGTATTCACGGCAGAAATTATCGGGTGACCTGGAGACCCTGCGGTCGTTTTATCTGGACCGGGGCTACGTGAACTTCAGCATTGACTCCACCCAGGTGTCCATTACTCCTGACAAGAAAGATATATACATCACAATCAATATCACCGAAGGCGGGCAGTATACCGTGACGGTGGTGAAGCTGGCAGGTGAGTTCATTCTCCCGGAGGAACAGTTGTACAACCTCATCAGCGTCACCCGGGGAAGCCTGTTCTCCCGCAAACAGGTGACTGACAGCAGTGAGCGGATGACCAACCGCCTGGGCGGCGTCGGCTACGCCTTCGCCAATATTAATTCCATCCCGGATATTAATGAAGAAGACAATACGGTGGAAGTCACATTTTTTGTTGACCCGGGTAAACGGGTTTACGTGAGAAGAATCAATTTTTCAGGTAATACCAGGACCAAGGATGATGTTGTGAGACGGGAAATGCGCCAGCATGAAGGAGGCTGGATTTCCACTCCCAAGGTAGAGCGGGGAAAGATCAGGCTGCAGCGACTGGGCTACTTCGAAGAGGTCAACGTGGAGACCCCGGCCATAGCCGGTTCCGCGGACCAGGTGGATGTTAATTATACCGTGACTGAAAAGCCGTTCGGTAACTTTCTGGCCGGCCTGGGCTTTTCCCAGAACCAGGGACTGATATTCCAGACCAGCATCACCCAGGACAATTTCCTGGGTTCCGGGAAACGTATCCAGTTTGCGTTCAACAACAGTGATATCAATCGCAGGTTTTCACTGGGTTATGTGAATCCTTACTACACTGTTGACGGAATAAGCCGGGGATTTAATGTAAATTACCAGGAGACCGAGGCCTATGACGCCAATATCACCGCCTTTGACAGCCGGGTCATCGGGGCCGGAGTCAGTTTTGGCGTGCCGGTGACGGAATATAATTTCATCAGTACCGCATTCAATTACGAAAATACCACGTTGTCCGAGGATCGCTTCTTTGCAGAGCAGGTCAGGGATTTTATTGAGCGGGAAGGTAATAAATTCGATATTCTCAGGCTCTCTGCTGCGTTTTCCTACGACACGCGCAACCGGGCGATATTACCGACCCGGGGCATACAGCACCGGTTCAGTACGGAGATGGCGGTTCCCTCATTCGGTGATTCTCTGGAATTTTTCAAAGTCGGGTACAGGACCCAGTGGTACCATCCGGTCCTGCGCAGTTTCATATTTACCATCAAGGGTGATTTCGGCTATGGAAACGGCCTGTTCGGGACTGACGAACTTCCGTTTTTTGAAAATTTCTATGCCGGTGGCCCCCGTTCCGTACGCGGCTATGAGGAAAATACCCTGGGGCCGAAGGATACGCCGGTCCATGGCGGGACGAGACGCCGCCCGTTAGGTGGCAATATCAAGGTTGTAGGTGGGGCGGAAATGATATTTCCCCTGCCGTTTCTCAAGGAATTCAAGCAGGTCAGATTTGCCGCGTTTTTTGACGGCGGCAACGTTTATTCCAGCGATGAATCATTCGAATTCAGCGAACTCAGGTATTCTACCGGCTTGAGCGGCATCTGGATCTCACCTTTTGGCCTGGTAAGTGTTAGTATAGCCAAACCCATTGGAGACCAGGTAGGAGATGAGACGCAACCGTTCCAGTTTACCTTTGGATCGACATTTTAGAAAAACCCTGTTCCGGTGTGGTGTATACTGAGATTTATTTATAACAAATTGGAGTCTATGAGTGCTATGAGGCTTACCCATTTCCTGGTATGTTTTTTTGCAGTCGGTTTTATGCAGGATGTGATTGCCGAGGATTACAAGATCGGCGCCGTTAACGCGATACGCATCCTGGAACAATCCCCCCAGGCTGAGAAGATGCGTAACTTGCTTGAAAAAGAGTTTGCCCCGCGCGACCGGGAACTGGTTGCCGCGCAGAAGTCATTAAAAGAAATGGAAGACCGCCTGACAAAAGACGCCCCCATCATGAGCGAGGCGGAAAGGAGCAAGCTGGAGCGGGACATCATCAATGAACGGCGTGACCTGAAACGCAACCAGGATGAATTCCGCGAAGACCTCACCTTCCGCAGGAATGAGGAAATTGCAAGTATTCAAAAAGATATCGTCGATGCCATCAATACCATCGCCAGAGAAAACGGCTTTGACATGATATTGAATGAAGGCGTTATTTTTGCCAGCCCTAAAGTGGATATATCCCAGCTTGTCATAGATAAGTTGAAGATGGAAAATGACTCGGGGAAAGACATTGATGGAGCGGAATAGTACGGCCTGGTGTAGCCATAGCCATGACCGCAACATTGGCAGAAATTGCTGCTGTTTGTGACGCAGAACTGCAAGGCGACCCTGCCGGTGAGATAATCAATGTTGCCAGCCTGCATAATTCTGCAGTGGGCGACCTGTCTTTTTATATTAACAAAAATCATTATGCCGACCTGGAAACGACCCGCGCCAGCGCGGTGCTATTGACCGCAGCAGATGCCCCGGCGTGCCCGACCGCGAAACTGATCTCGGATGATCCCTACCTCGCTTATGCAAAAGCGGCCAGGTTCCTTAACCCGGTAGCTGAATTCACCCCCGGTATTCACCCATCGGCAGTAGTGGATGCAACTGCTGTTATCGCGGCCGGTTGTTTTATCGGCGCCAACGCCGTAATCGGCGAAAACGTAGTGATCGGTCCGGGGACATATATCGGTCCTGGTTGCGTAATTGAAGCGAACGTTGTAATCGGTAATCATTGCCGTTTCTATGCTAACGTGAGCCTGATGGGACGTGTTGAAATCGGTATGCGGGTATTGCTTCACCCTGGGGTTGTGATAGGGGCGGATGGTTACGGCATCGCCAATGACGCGGGCCGCTGGTTGAAAATCCCTCAACTCGGTGATGTCGTCATTCAGGATGATGTTGAGATAGGCGCCAACACAACTATTGACAGGGGGTCGCTGGAAACCACCGTGATAGAAACCGGGGTTAAAATCGATAATCAGGTACAAATCGGACATAATACCCGGATAGGGGAACACACGGCCATTGCCGGCGCGGCGGTAGTTGCCGGTAGTGTAAAGATAGGCAGGAGATGTATGATTGGCGGAGCCAGCGCCATTACCGGTCATATCGAGATTGCTGATGACGTGGTCATTACCGGGATGTCCGGTGTGCCAAACAGTATCAAACAAGCCGGCGTCTATTCTTCGGGAGTGCCCATAACGGATAACAGCACCTGGCGAAAAAATATGGCGAGACTCAGGCGTCTTGATGAGATTGCAAGGAAAGTAGCCCGAATGGAAAAACAGGCAAAACAGTGACATACCATACACGCAGATGAATACAGGTTTACGCTACCATGCCGCAACTGGACGTTGATCAGATCAAGAAGGCGCTACCGCACCGCTATCCCATGCTGTTACTGGACAAAGTGACAGACTATGAACCGGGAGTTTTCCTGACGGCCATCAAGAACGTCACGGTAAATGAGCCTTTTTTCCAGGGACATTTCCCCCAGCAGCCGATCATGCCCGGCGTATTCATTGTTGAGGCCATGGCACAGGCCTCCGCGGTGCTGGGGCTGCTGTCGGCAGAAGGGGAGCGGCACTGGAACAAGCTGTATTACCTGGTCGGCGTAGACAAGGCCAGGTTCAGGAAAACTGTAGGGCCGGGCGATCAACTGGTGGTCGAGGTAAAATTCGTTGCATTAAGGAGAAATATCTGGCGCTTTTCCTGTGTTGCCAAAGTCAACGGTACGACAGTGGCTGATGCGGATTTATTGACTACTATTGCGGATCGGGAGACTTGATCGAATCCACAGCGAAAGTGCATCCCGGTGCTGAAATTGGAACAGGGGTCAGGATTGGGGCCTATTCCATCATAGGGGATCAGGTTCAAATTGCAGACAACTGTGAAATAGGTCCGCACGTAGTTGTCAAAGGCCCCACCCGGATTGGCGAAGCAACCCGAATCTCGCAATTCGCATCAATCGGGGACGAGCCCCAGGACAAAAAGTATCAGGGTGAAGCCGGGTCTTTTCTGGAGATCGGCTCCAGCAACGTCATAAGGGAATTCTGCACTATCAACCGCGGAACGGCGCAGGGCGGAGGGACAACCCGGGTCGGTAATAACAACTGGATTATGGCATACGTGCATATAGCGCATGATTGTCTGGTGGGTAATAACACGATCTTCGCCAATAACGCCACCCTGGCAGGGCATGTACACATTGATGATTTTGCCGTTCTGGGCGGATTTACCGGCGTGCACCAGTTCTGCCGGGTTGGTTGCCATAGTATTTCGGCTATCGCTTCCATTATCGTAAAAGATGTTCCACCGTACCTGATGGTGTCCGGAAATACCGCTAAACCGAGCGGGTTGAACAGGGTGGGGCTCAGACGTAACGGATTTTCGGACAAGTCGGTTGATGCGCTCAGAAAGGCTTACCGGATGGTCTATCGGGAAGGACTGCTTCTGAAAGATGCCCTGAAAAAACTCGAAACACTGGCAGACGCCAACGGGGAAGTTGCCAATTTCACCCGGTTCATCAGGGGGTCCAAGCGTGGGATTATTCGTTAGCGTCTGGAAGACGAGCGCCTCATGCAGGTGAGTGGAAGTGAGAATCGGAATAGTAGCAGGGGAGCCTTCCGGAGATTTTTTAGCCGCGCAGCTAATCAGGTCCATCAGAAAAAACAGGCCTGACGTCAGTGTGGAAGGCATAGGGGGGAAAAGGTTATCCGAGGCAGGCTGTGAAATTCTGTTCCCCATGGAAAAACTGGCGGTTATGGGACTGGTGGAAGTACTGGGGAAAGTATGGGAACTGCGCGGGTTACGGGCAAGGCTTGCAGACCATTTCATAAATAATCCACCGGACGTGTTTATCGGAGTCGATTCTCCCGACTTTAATCTCGGCCTGGAAAGGACATTAAGAAAAAACGGCATAAAAACTGTTCATTATGTCTGTCCGACGATTTGGGCATGGCGTACCTGGCGAGCGCGGAAGATCAGAAATGCCGCAGATCTCGTACTATCGGTATTTCCTTTCGAGGTGGAATTTTTCCGCAAACATCACATTCCGATAAGCTATGTCGGCCATCCGCTGGCCGGGGAGGTGGATATGCAGCCTGATGTGGAAAGCGCACGCCGGCGTTTGGGTCTGTCCGCACAGGTTTTGACGGTTGCTGTTCTCCCGGGCAGCAGGAGTTCGGAACTGGACAGGATGACAGGCCCTTTCATCGAAACGGCAGCCTGGCTGGATGCGCGTTATGACGAGATCCAGTTTGTGGCTAACGCAGTGGATGAGGCCGCAGAAATCCGCTTGAACGCGGCTGCAAAAAAAAGGGGGTTGCAGTTAAAGATAGTTAATAACAGGATTGGTGACACATTGGCGGCTGCGGACGTTGCCCTGGTGGCTTCAGGTACGGTTACCCTTGAAGCGATGCTGCATAAAGTTCCCATGGTGGTGGCTTACAGAATGCATAGCCTCACGTTTTGGATAGTACGGGCATTGATCAAGGTAAAATTTGTATCCCTGCCCAACCTGCTGGCGAACCGCAAACTGGTTCCCGAGTACTTTCAGTCGGAATGCCGGGCGGACGTGCTGGGACCTGCACTGCAATACTGGTTGGAAAGTCCCGATAATGTCCGGACATTGTCCCATTATTTTACGCACCTGCACATGTCCCTGCAGAGATCTGACGAAAGCGCGGCACAGGCGGTCCTGACGCTGGCCGATCCTCAACAGCTACACAGGACACAAGGTTAACCCGGTGCCCCCTGTAGCAGAGATATCATGCCGTGTGCCGTGAGCCTGGAATAAAGACTATGCCTGGTTTATTTCTGGTAGCCGGTGTTGATGAGGCGGGGAGGGGGCCGCTTGCCGGTCCGGTCATCGCAGCCGCAGTAATTCTGGATGAGGCAGAAAGGATTACCGGTTTGGCTGATTCCAAGACCTTGTCAGAACAGCGCAGGGAAAAACTGGCGCAGGTAATCAGGGACAAGGCGCTGGACTGCTCCATCGGCCGGGCGGACCACCTGGAGATTGACCGTCTGAATGTATTGAATGCAAGCCTGCTGGCAATGCAGCGCGCCATTCACGGATTGAACATGGAGCCGGCCCGGGTCCTGGTCGACGGCAATCGATGCCCGGATATCGACTACCCGGTGACTGCCATAATTAAAGGTGATCGAACCGAAGCCTGCATCAGCGCTGCCTCGATCCTGGCAAAGGTGAGCAGGGACCGGGAAATGCGGGAAATGGACCGGAAGTATCCAGGCTACGGCTTCGCCCGGCACAAGGGCTATCCGACCCGGGAGCATGTGCGAACATTATCTGATATCGGCCCTTGTCCAATTCACCGACGCAGTTTTATGCCGGTGCAGCGCTGTCTGGAGTTGTGACTGAGCAGTGATGGAAACGGCAGAAAGCAAGTTCGTTCATTTACACGTCCACACGGAATATTCCCTGGTAGACGGCCTGTTGCGAGTGGGTGATTACGTTAGCGCCCTGGTGGAAAAAGGCATGACGAGTGCGGCCGTCACCGAATTGCATAACGTATTTTCGATGGTTAAATTTTATCGAAAATGCCTGGATATGGGTGTCAAACCGATCATTGGTGCTGAAATTAACCTGGCAGATGAACAGGGCGACGACAAGGACCACAGACTGGTGCTGCTATGCCGGAATAACGACGGATTCAGAAACCTGGCGGAACTGGTTACCCGCAGCTACACCCACGGTCAGGCTCGCGGTGCGCCGGTTATCCGGAGAGAGTGGTTAAAACAACACGCAGCAGACCTGATCGCCTTGTCCGGCGCTAGGAACGGTGCAATCGGCCAGTCTCTCATGCACAATCAAATCGAAAACGCCAGGGAACATCTCGCCTGGTTCCGGGACTTGTTCCCGGACCGGTTTTACCTGGAACTGCAACGAACCGGCCGGCAAGGAGAGGATATATATATAGAGGAAGTCATGGACCTTGCGACCGAATTCGACATGCCCGCGGTTGCAACCAATGACGTGCGGTTTTTAACGCCTGATGATTTTGCCGCCCACGAAGCCCGGGTGTGTATCCATAGCGGTTATACACTTAACGATCCCAAGCGGCCGCGCCTTTACAGTAATGAACAATACCTGAAGACAGCAGAGCAAATGGCAGAGTTGTTTCATGACCTGCCGGAAGCCCTGGAGAACAGTGTAAATATTGCGAGACGCTGTAACCTTGAGTTGCAATTCGACGATTACCACTTGCCCGAGTTCCCTGTTCCTGAAGGCTTTGACCAGGCCGGCTGGCTGCAGCGGGATGCGCATACCGGGTTGAACAGACTGGTCGAAGAGAAGAATGCATCGGGTGGTGATATAGACCCGGAGCAATACAGGCAGCGCCTGGACCTTGAACTGGAGGTCATTACTAGCATGGGTTTCCCCGGTTATTTTCTCATCGTTGCCGATTTTATCCGTTGGGCAAAACAGCAGGGCATACCGGTGGGTCCCGGGCGCGGTTCCGGAGGTGGTTCCCTGGTCGCTTACGTCCTCGGCATTACCGATCTGGACCCCATTGATCATGACTTGTTGTTCGAGCGGTTCCTGAATCCTGAAAGGGTATCGTTACCGGATTTCGACGTGGACTTTTGTATGGACAGACGCGATGAAGTGATTGAATACGTTTCCAGCCGCTACGGCCGCGAGCGTGTTTCCCAGATTATCACTTTCGGAAGCATGGCTGCTAAAGCAGTGGTGCGTGATGTCGGCAGGGTTCTCGGACATCCTTACGGTTACGTCGACAAGATAGCTAAGCTAATCCCGTTTGAACTGGATATGACACTGGACCGTGCGCTGAACGAAGAGGAGACGCTCAAGCAGCGCTACGCAGAGGAAGAGGAACTCAGGATACTTATTGACCTGGCAAAAAAACTGGAGGGACTGGTCCGCAACGCGGGAAAACACGCCGGCGGCATCGTCATCTCGCCACGGGCCTTGACCGAGTACATGCCCCTATATTGCGAAAAGAACACCATGGTCACGTCAACCCAGTTTGACATGGGTGACGTGGAAACCATCGGCCTGGTCAAGTTCGATTTTCTGGGTTTGCGGACCCTGACCATTATTGATTGGGCGGTGAAGGATATCAATGAATTGTTACTTGACAAGACTGCCGCAAAACTGGATATCAGGACCATTGAACTTGATGATATGGATACTTATGCAACGATCAGGCGCATGGATACCAGCGCCGTATTTCAGTTGGAATCGGACGGGATGAGAAAACTGATAAAACGGCTTGAGCCGGATAAATTCGATGACCTGGTCGCCCTGGTGGCGTTGTTTCGACCCGGCCCGCTGGATTCGGGGATGGTTGATGATTTCATCGACAGGAAAAAAGGCAAAGCACAGGTACGCTATCACCACCCATCTCTGGAAACTGTATTGAAACCGACCTATGGCGTCATCCTGTACCAGGAACAGGTGATGCAGATTGCCCGGTTGTTAGGAGGCTATACCCTGGGTTCTGCGGATTTGCTGAGACGCGCCATGGGAAAGAAAAAGCGCGAAGAAATGTCCCTGCAAAGAGATATATTCGTGAACGGAGCGATAAAAAACCAGGTCAGTGAAAAGGTGGCCACATCCATATTCGACCTGATGGAAAAATTTGCGGGTTATGGGTTCAATAAATCCCACTCCGTCGCTTATGCCTTGCTGGCTTACCAGACAGCCTGGTTGAAAACGCATTATCCCGCGGCATTCATGGCGGCAGTGCTGTCTGCGGACATGAATAATACGGACAAGATTGTCAGGTTGATTGAAGAGTTGAGGAGAATGAAACTGGTCCTGAAGCCGCCTTCGGTTAATTCCAGTGATTACAAGTTCAAGGTTGTCGATGCGCACACTATTTTATTCGGCCTGGGTGCAATAAAGGGAGTAGGCCAATCCGCAATCATAAGATTGTGCGAGGAAAGGCAGGAGCACGGGGACTTCTCCGACCTGTTCGAACTCTGCCGGCGCACCGATCCGCGCAGGGTTAACAAACGCGTTATTGAAGCCCTTATCCGGTCCGGCGCGCTGGATGATTTCGGTCAGCAGCGGAGTGTGCTGGCGGCCAGCCTGGAGCAGGCCATGAAGTTCGCTGAACAATATGTGGACAATGCGGATACAGGACAGGACGACCTGTTCGGGACGGCGCTGCTGGCGGTGTCCGCCGACAGCGGAAACAAGTCTGAGATACCGTATGCCAGTGCGCCTGAGTGGGACGAGCACGAACGCCTGATGGGAGAGAAGGAGACCCTGGGGTTCTACCTGGAAGGCCATCCAATCACCCGTTTCGAAAAAGAACTGTCAACATTCACCACATCCAATCTGGGCAAGGTCAGGGCCGGGGTGAACCTGGCGGTAGCCGGCTATATCGAGAATATACGTATCCGCAGCGGGGTCAGGGGACGTATGGCCGAGATCATGCTGGATGATAAAACCGCCCGGGTTCAAATCACGGCATACAGTGAAACCTACCAGCTTTACCGTGAGTTATTGCTGAAGGACCAACTGGTCATTATCAAGGGGGAAGCGGTGGAAGATGACTATTATGAATCCGGCGTTTCCATCGTCGCCAGGGAGGTTTACTCGCTTGCGCAACTGCGCGAGCGCTTCGCCGTTGTGCGGTTGAATATAGACAAGAACATGTTGGACAACGGGTTTATTCCCGGCCTGAAAGAGGTATTATCACGGCACGGGACCGGGACAAACCGGGTTTCAATGGAATATAATAATAGATTCGTCTCAACCATTCTGGGATTCGGCAGCGGATGGACCGTAAAAATCAGTGACGAATTACTGGCCGAACTCGGCAACATGGTTGGCGCGGAGAACGTGAACCTGGATTTTCCGGGTAAGGTAAAATTATAGACAACCTGTACAATGGAACAACAGAATCAATCGGTTAATTTTCTCGATTTTGAGCAACCTATTGCTGAACTGGAGGCAAAGATTGAGGAGTTACGTCATGTCAGTGATGACGGTGAACTGAATATTCACGATGAGATCACCCGGTTGCAGAAACGCAGCAAGGATCTGACCCAGGCTATTTTTACATCACTCAGCGCCTGGCAGATTTCCCAGATAGCCAGGCATCCGCTCAGACCCTATACCTCGGATTACGTGGGCAGGATTTTTACCGAGTTCAACGAACTGCACGGCGACCGTAATTATGCCGATGACCCCGCCATGCTGGCCGGTATTGCCCGTTTTGAAGGCGAACCGGTGGCGCTGATCGGACACCAGAAGGGGAGAGATATAAAGGAGAGAATTTACCGGAATTACGGGATGCCGAAGCCCGAAGGTTACCGCAAGGCGCTACGCATCATGCAATTGGCGGAAAGATTTAATTTACCGGTAGTGACTTTTATCGATACGCCGGGGGCTTACCCGGGAATTGGCGCCGAAGAGCGCGGGCAAAGCGAGGCTATTGCGAGAAATTTAATGGTCATGTCGGAGTTACGCACCCCTGTGATCGCAATTGTCATCGGTGAAGGAGGTTCTGGCGGCGCGCTGGCAATCGGCATAGGAGACAGGTTGAATATGCTGCAATACAGCACCTATTCGGTCATTTCCCCCGAAGGATGTGCGTCCATACTATGGAAAGATGCGGGCAGGGCTGAAGACGCAGCGGAAGCCCTGGGGGTAACCGCACAAAAGCTGCAAAAACTGGATGTGATTGACTGCATAATTGATGAACCCCTGGGTGGGGCGCACAGGGATTACGACCAGGTGGCGGCCAACGTCGGTATGGAGATAAAAAAACAGTTGGCCGAACTGAAACAGGTGACCATCGACAAACTCCTGGATACCCGCCAATCACGGCTTCGCTGTTACGGGCACTATAATGAGTAAAACAGGGGAGAGGGTTTTCATCCATACTGACTGACAGAATATTGTGAGTAAACTCTCGGAGAACCTTTCAGCCTTCCTGGAGACCCTTCCAAGTTGTAAACGTTTTCTTATAGCCTATAGCGGCGGTCTGGATTCCCATGTATTGCTGCACCTGATGGCCACCCTGGATGAGGAATCCAGCGTCTGCATCAAGGCGATACACATAAACCACAATATACAGCGGGAAAGCCGGGCCTGGGCCGGGCATTGCCGGGATACCTGCTGCGCCCTGGGGGTTGAATTTGACGTGATTGACGTTGATGCCGCCCGGCCCGGCAAGGAAAGCCCGGAAAGCTGGGCCAGACAACTGCGCTACGCAGCAATTGAGAATATTCTGACGGAGGGTGAAATCCTGTTGACCGCACATCACCAGGATGATCAGCTTGAGACCTTGTTGTTGCGTTTGTTGCGCGGTTCGGGGGTACTTGGACTGGCGTCAATGCGTCCCGTTCGGCCATTCGGCAGAGGGTTGCATGCGCGCCCGCTGCTCCACCAGTCACGCGATCAGTTAAGCGATTATGCCGTGCGTAACAGCCTGGTCTGGATTGACGACCCCTCGAACACGGATAAACGCCTGGACAGAAATTTTGTCCGGCATGAAGTGCTTCCAGTAATAAAGAACAGGTGGCCCTCGGTAGCCTCGCCGGTTACACGGACCATCCAGATATTTTCCGAAACCCAGGAGTTGCTCGACGATGTGGCGCAGCAGGACCTGCAGGGGTGCAGCACACAAAAACCGGATGTACTGGCCATAGACCGGTTAAAAAAACTGTCAACTCCACGGCAGAAGAACCTGGTGCGTTACTGGAGTCGAACCTTGGACCTGCCGTCTCCGGACAACCGGTCTGTGTCACACATCGTTACCGGGGTAATACAGGCAAGACACGACTCAAAAGGACGGGTCAGGTGGAAAGGCGCGGAATCGCTGCGTTATGGAAATTACATCCAGCTTGCCGGGCCGTTGAAAGAAATTGACAAGTCAGCGATACGGGAATGGGACTTCGCCGGGCCATGCCCCCTGGAGTTTGGCGAACTGATCGCGGAGGAGGGTTACGGCAACGGGTTGAAAAAGGAACTATGCAACGGTGCGAGGGTAGAAATCCGCTACCGTTGCGGCGGGGAGAAAATCCGTTTGCCGGGCAGGACCTGCAGGCATAAGATAAAAAAACTGTTCCAGGAAACCGGGACGCCGCCCTGGCTGCGGGAACGCGCGCCTCTCATCTACGTCGGTGACCGGCTTGCCATGGTGGCGGGTTTCTGGACCGATGCGGACTTTGTTGCCGCTGCTGACGAACCCTCCTGGACGATTACCTGGAATTATGGCCGGAATGCATGACGGGCACTGACAGGCCTCTGGTACTCTTTCAACTTAATATTGCCATGTTCAGCGGGTCGGGAAGCGGTTGAGCGCAAGGCACGCCGCGCAGGTAATGGCGCGCCCTTGCCAAGCGGTGTAACGCCGCGGGCGACCGCTTCCCGGCCCGCCCGCAGGGAGCCACACAGCAACGCCAATACGGCGTTGCAGCCCTTGACAAGGGCGCGCCATTCTCTGCGGGCTGCGCCTTGTCTTGACGTCGCTGTGTGGCTCTGAACATGGCAATATTAAGTTGAAAGAGTACTAGTAAATCCCGGAGGATAAGCTGATGATAATAGCAATGTTTATTTCCAATAAGCGCGGCGAAAAACAAACGGCCGTCAGCAAGGTGGATGTCGTTGCCGGCGGCGGAATTGTGGGAGACAGGAATTTCCGTAAAGCACGCTGGCCCGGGCAGAATATCACTTTCATTGAATCAGAGGAGATTAATAACTATAACCAGGACTTTGCACAGGATATTCCACTGGGCGCAACACACCGAAATATCATTACACAAGGCGTCCGTTTGAATTCACTGGTCGGCAAAGAATTTAACATCGGTGATGTCAGGTTCAAAGGAGTGGAACTTTGTGAGCCGTGCTCAAAGATGGGAAAGAATCTCGAAAACCACACGATCACAAAGAGAGAGGTGGTCAGGGCGTTTGTACATAAAGGAGGGTTAAGAGCCGACATCCTTTCAGATGGTAAGCTGGCTGTCGGGATGGAAGTTATCATCACGTGAAAAATACAGCTTCCTGCTTCACCTGTTTCTTCAATACAATCAATAGATTTCACCGCTTGTCAATCGCCCGTGACTCCAGCCGGCGTGGGGTCGGCGTCCTGGTGGTGATACCTTCACCCGTACCGACGAATATCCATTAACAGGTGACTGATGATGACAAATAAAGAAAAATCCGGGAAAGCTGCACGCAGCCTGATGATGAGCGAATACCAGGGCATCCTGTCCACCCTTTCTGTTGAAGCCCAGGGCTATCCGTTCGGTTCGGTCACTCCTTACTGCTTTGACAGGCAGGGCAGGCCGGTCATCCTGATCAGCCGAATCGCACAGCATACGAAAAATATCCTGGCCGACCCGAAGGTGTCGCTGATTGCCATTGAACGGGATGCGGATGATATCCAGGATAATGGCCGAGTGACTTACCTGGGGGAGGCAAGGCAGGTATCAGCGGATGATACGGATACCATGGAACGCTATTACCGTTTCTTTCCCGATGCGCGGGGCTACCACAAGACCCATGACTTCGATTTTTACCGCCTGGAGTTTCACCGGGTACGGTTCATCGGCGGTTTCGGCAAAATTTACTGGGTCGAACATAACACCTTCCTGAAAGAAAACCCGTTCAGCCCCGATGAGGAAACCCGGGCAATTGAGCATATGAACCGGGATCATGCCGATGCGATAAAACATTATTGTGGTCTGGGTAATATTCCGGTGACAGGGGACGAACCTCCCGTCATGGTGGGAATCGACGGTGAGGGCTTCAACCTGTTACTGGGTAAACGCATCCATCGCTTCGGTTTTGCTGAACCTGTCAGCACGATGCCGGAACTGCGCAGTGAATTGGTCCGACTGGCAAAGCTGCCGAATTGATCAATAAACGACCAGTTGCCGGACGACCTCCCTGTGTCACAGCACTTCCAGGATCTCGGCCCTCCGGTATTGCCAGGGTAGCTTGTTGCCAAATTGCAGAATGCACGTTTATAATATGTCCTACGTTTTGCCTACAGCGAGTGTTAACTATGGACTTCATTTCTATTCGTGAATTCAGAACCCAACCGGGTAAGATATGGGAAAAGCTTGCCAGGGACCACCAGGTGGTTGTCACGAGGAACGGGAAACCGTTTGCTATTCTGACTGAAACGTCCCCGTTCGATTTGGAAACCGACCTGCAGAGTCTGCGCCGCGCCCGGTTTGGCCGTGCGCTTGCCTCTATCCGTGCTGAAGCGCAAAAGAAGGGACTGGATAAGCTCTCTTCAGATCAGGTTAACGATATAATCCGTGATGCCAGGGAAGCGTATCATGATGAAAGCCGTTCTTGATACCAACGTCCTTGTCTCCGGGTTGTTATCTCATGCCGGACCACCCGGCAAGCTGGTCGATGCAATTGAAACCGGTTTACTCGTTCCGGTGTTTTCTGAGCCGATCCTGTTTGAATACCTGGAAGTTTTACTGCGTCCGAAATTTCGATTTGAACGGGAAGACATTACCGTATTGATGGAGTCTTTATATCTTTCAGGGATACTGGTTGATGAACTGAAAATCGACACTAGTACCCTTTCAATTTAATTCTGATCGATTGGCAGCTGAAAATCAATCAAGCGCCGGGAGTTGACTGCGGGGGATTGCCAGTGACAGGCTGCGCGCCACGCCGGGCTGTTTCGTGATGAGTCCCTGGTCTGCCAACTGGGTTACCATGCGATGCACAGAGGGTGGCGAGACCCGGAAATAGCGCTGTAAGTCGGCCTGAGCGGGGGCGATGCCGTTGACCTTGGTGTAGTAATGGATAAAGGCCAGGTACTGGCCTTGCTTATAGGTAAAGGTCGGGGCAATTTTTTTTGTGTCAGGGATCGACATGGCAGGCATTTTATGATCCATTATCCCTTTTATGACAAGCGGGGACAATGGCATGCATATCACCTACCGGGTTGAGTTGACGGCGGCGGAGCGGACGTATTTGGAGACGTTTACATCGCAGGGGAAACAGCGTGTACGGGCGCTGAATCGGGCCCGGATTTTACTGCTGGCGGACGGACGTGGGATGACGGACCAAGCGATCACGGCGGCGTTATCGGTGAGCACCTCGACGGTGTACCGGGTGAAGCGGGATTTTGTGGAGTACGGGTTGGAGGCGGCGTTGTCGGAAGGGTCTCGTCCGGGGCAGCCGCGCAAGACGGGGGCGCATGAGGATGCGTTGCTGGTATCGATTGCGTGCAGTACCCCGCCGTCGGGGCGGTGTCGCTGGACGCTGTCGTTGCTGGCGGAACGGTGGGTGGCGTTGACGGCTATGGAAGAGGTATCGCTGGAGTGCATACGACAACGTTTGAAGGCGAATCAGTTAAAGCCCTGGCAGCAGAAGATGTGGTGTGTGGGACAGATGGATGCGGCGTATATTGCGCAGATGGAGCATATACTGGATGTGTATGCTGAGCCGTCCTGTCCTGAGAGACCACTGGTGAACGTGGATGAGGCGGGCAAGCAATTGGTGGGGGAAGTGCAGGCGGGCACGTCGATGACACCCGGGCAGGTGAGTAAGGTGGATTATGAATACGAGCGCAAGGGGGTGGCCAACATTTATCTGTGTTTTGACCGGCATCGTGGCTGGCGTCATGCCAAGGCGACGCACACCAAAAAAGCGGCTGATTTTGCCGAGTTGATGCGGGAGTTGGTGGACGTGCATTACCCGGCGGCCGAGTGCATCCGGGTAGTGCTGGATAATTTGAACACGCACCAGCCTGCTTCGCTGTACCGGGCGTTCCCGGCCCCGGAGGCGCGGCGGTTATTGCGCAAGCTGGAATTTCATTATACGCCCAAGCATGCCAGTTGGTTGAACATGGTGGAAATAGAGATCGGCAATATGAACCGGCAATGTCTGGACCGTCGTATTGACAGCATGGACTTGTTAGAATCGGAACTGGCAGCCTGGGAGACCCGACGTAACCGGGAGCGGGCCAGTATCAACTGGATGTTTGATGTCGACAAGGCCCGGACTAAACTGCACCGGGCCTATGACAAGTTAACCGGTCAGAATTAAATTGAAACGGTACTAGTGAATTTAACGATGTGCGTGATGTGCCTTTCTATACTGCTGCGATACAGGAAAACAGTGTTTTAATTACCGGAAATCTAAAACATTTCCCCCTTGATGGGCCTGTTGAGGTTTTGACTCCGAGGCTGGCGTTGAATAAATTGGAGGAGTTATCCTGATCCCGGGCGACCCGAATTTGCCGAAACTGTCAGCACCATGCCGGAATTGCGCAGTGAACTGGCCAGGCTGGCAAAGCTGCCGATTTGATCAATAAACGACCAGTTGCCGGACGACCTCCGTATGTCCGAGAACTTCCAGGATCTCAGCCCTGATGCCGGTAATGGTTTCCTCTCCAAGCGCGGGGTCGTCCCGGGTGAGCACCAGGACCGTGGCCGGATGGACGAAGGTGTCTTTTACGTGGTAGCACTCCGGCGGCGCTTGCGGCAATGCGCCGTCGTGATGATAGTCCTTTTCCGGTACTTCCAGTGTAATGTCAGATATCTTTGTCTTGAGTTCCAGAGCTTTTCCCAGGTATTCATTGCACTGTGCCAGGCGGAAACGGGCCCAGTCCATAATCTTTTCGCCCGCTGAGAGCAGGACGCCAGCCTGCCGGTCAACCTCGTTCCTGCCGGCATTGTCATCAAGTCCATCCAGCAGCTTCCTGCCCTCGATCTCGTATTCGGCCAGCATCACCGCGATGGCCTGGCGTTGCTTTTCCTCTTCATCCGTGTCAATCGCCGCTTTCTCGACAGCCTGAGCCTGAGTCTCGCTGAGTTTGGTGTTGCTTGCATACAGGACTAGAGGCGTGAACAGGACTGCGCTTGTTAACAGCGTGCATATGGCCAGGCTTTCAGTGTGCAACGGACTTGACATAGAATGACAGTAACCTGTAAATGGATGATGTCAAGGCTTATCCGCCAGAGCAAAGCCAACAAAAACCAAAAGCTTTCGGTAGTAAATGAACTCCAGGATTATACTGATTAAATGATCAAGCCGTATTCCGCCGCCTGCGATAACAACCGGCAACCAATCCTCGATATTATTGAGGTGTTGCTTGCCGGCTGCAAGGAAGTTCTGGAGATCGGCAGTGGTACCGGCCAGCACGCCGTCTATTTCGCAGAAAAACTGCCACACCTGGTCTGGCGCAGCAGCGACCTGCGGGAGAATCATGCAGGCATCGAAGCATGGCTGAGTGACGCAAGGCTGGCCAATGCACCGGCGCCGCTGGAACTGGACGTGAACCAGGCGCACTGGCCAAGGCTAAACGTGGACGCAGTATTTTGCGCAAATACGATACATATCGTCGACTGGGACTCGGTCAAGGCCATGATAGCCGGAGCAGGGAGGCTATTGCCCGACAAGGGCATATTGGCGCTGTACGGCCCGTTCAACTACAACGACGCCTACACCAGCGAGAGTAATGCGAGATTCGACATCTGGCTGAGACAGCGGGACCCGGACAGCGGTATCAGGAACTTTGAAGATGTTGACGAACTGGCAAATTCAGCAAACCTGTACTTGCAACAAGACTATGCCATGCCGGCGAATAACCGGCTTATTTGCTGGAGAAAACGATGTTGGAAATAAAATGGCCTTGTCAATCAGGTAACGAATGAACGTCTGTCAGACTATCGGCCGGCAGCCTCCGACAGTTTTTCTTTAGCCCACCGATTTATGCTGACGCCCTTGATTCCTGCCGCCTCGGCTACCGCAGCATGTACTTCCGGATCAATGCGCAACAAGAGTTTTCCCGAATAGGGTTTATTCGGGGCCTCTCCACGTTCGTCACAGCTGTCCAGGTAGAATTCAACCGCTTCTTCAAAGGCATTACGAACTTCGCCTACGTTATTCCCATGGAATGTTATGATGTCACGGATGCCAGCCACGCGGCCAACGAAGCATCCGTCCTCGTCACTGTATTCGATTCGTGCCGGGTATCCTTTGTAGCGCATTGGTTTCATGGTGTTACTCCCATACGTTTGAGAAACTCCCGTGCAGCGCGAACCTGATAGGGTTTGGCCTCCTTGCGTGGATGAGGACGATGGAAATCAGCCCGTAATATACCGTACTTGAAAGCTATTCGGGATCCACCGCCTCTAATCACGTCACAACCCACAGAAACAAGAAGTGTCTCAATTTGTCTCCATTTAATATTTGAGGATACCGGGTCGGTGAAAATCGCTTCGAGGTTCTTACGCTTACGACTGTTCATATCATATGATATCAGATTATAATATCACATACAAGTGCTTTTGTCATCACTTCAAACGGACCATCAATCCCCAGCCCTAAACCCTCATGATCAGGGCACTGCACACTCCGCGATATTCCGTTTTAAGAGAAACTGAGGCGTGGCGCATGACTCGTTATGACTGATCCACGTTACGTGAGTAACCGCCGGGTCTTTTAAACAGTTCATCCGAATCCGTATCCAGCCTGGGGATATCCATTAGCGCGTCGGCCAATGAGCGTTTTTTCTCATTGCTGATTTTCCTTAAAGAATCTTCCAGCATTTCATAATCACCTAGGTGGGCCCGCATCAGACTTTTCCAGAGCTTCCCGTGATTCGGAACGAAAAAATGAAGCAGTTCGTGGACGATGACGTAATCCCAGAGTTCATCATCAAGGGCGAGTAGTTCGTCATTGAAGTTCAGGTGTCCGTTTGTTGAGCAGGATGCCCACTTGTTATTCATTGGTCGGATGCCCAGCCAGACGATGTTGACGTCCAACTGTTCAGCCCAGTGACGAACGCGTTGTTTGAACTCCTGTTTTTGAGCGGCTGACGTCATAAATCAAATCCTGTCTGCTGTCTCCAGTAACGTGAACAAATCATCAACGAGGGACGCAACTTTATTGAGATCCTCTGTTTCCTCGTATATTACAAATGTCACTCTTTTGCGCAGTTCACGCAAGGCATCCTCACTTACTCTCCAATTAGGAAAGTCAGAAAAAGCCCGGCGAATTTTTCGACTTGCCACCTCTGAGTTTTCAATCCCGGCATCCAGCAGGCTTCGATAAACAAAATATGTCAGTCCGTCAAAGGACTTCTCCACCTGTTCCCTTTTACGTTCCTCGTTCTTTTCCGCTTCCTTGATTAGTTCTTCAAGGGCTTCCGCTGTGCTGGACTGGCGGTTTTCAAAACTTTCCTGAACGGCCTGGGCACGTTTGGCCATGGCAATGAGATATGGATCGTCGCTGCTTTCGTCCGCCGACTTCTCGATGGCCTTGATCAAGTTAACGACCTTGATTGCATCGCCACTGTTTTGTTTCTTGATGAGTTCAATGGTGTCCGCATTGATCTCAATGCGATCTTCTAACGGTCTTACGCCATAAGAATCCACATGAGCACGGACCAGGTCTTGCGTTTTTCTTTGAAATTCCCTGTCGACCTGGACGCGTTTGGTATAGGCCTTGCGTACCACCTGAAACATTGCGGTTAATGTCCCATAAGTCTCGATGAAAGGACGTAAAAAAACATCGGGGGAGATGATTTCATACAGCATCTCGATCTCTCTGTATTCCTTGAAGAACGCTTTCCGGCGCTCAGGGTCGCGGAAATGTTCAGTAAGTGTGTCAACGTCCTTGTCGTTGAATCCGCTTTCAATAAGAGACAGGTATCCGGGAACCTGTTGCTCCATCTTGTTCCGGAACAGGAGTTTGAGCAACTTGATGTCTTTTACGATGGCGTTGATTTCATCACTGTCGAAGGCGAGGGCTTTTTCAAGTTGTTCGAAAATACCGACAAAATCGAGAACAAAGCCGTGGGGCTTGACCATCTTCTGCGCCTCGTTCTCATAAGGACGGTTCACCCGCGCGATGGCCTGGAGCAGTGTATGGTCGCGCATCGGCTTGTCGAGATACATTGCATAGAGCAATGGCGCATCAAAGCCGGTCAGCAGTTTTTCGGTGACAATCAGAATCTTCGGTTGCTGGTCAAGCTTTGTGAAACGCTTGCGAATCTGCCGCTCCTTTTTTTTATCAAGGTGAAATTCCTTCAACAGGGCAGAATCATTGTTGTTTCCGGTGTAAACGACCTCGGAATAATCGGGTGGGAGACCAAGCTTATCGAATTCAGTATCCAGAGCATGCTTGTAGTGGGCACAGGCTTCGCGGTCAACACCAACGAGGAAGGCTTTGTAACCGAGCGGCTCGACATGCTCGCGGTAATGCCCGGCCACGAACTGTGCTACCCGTTTGACACGCTCATTGCCTTTAAGGAAGTTTTTGAGGTTGACTGCGCGCTCCAGGACTTTATTCAATTCTTCGATGTCGGCAACGCCCTCAGCTTCAGCGAGGGAGAGGAACTCCGCATCCAATGTCTCGTGCGGCACGCGCATTTCGTTGGGGGCAAGCTGGTAGTACAGCGGCAGGGTCGTGCCGTCATCTATACTGTCGGAGATGGAATATTTGTGCAGGTAGCCCTGGTCGTCCTCGCAGCCGAAAGTCTTGAATGTGCCCTTTCCATATGCGGTTTTGTCCACCGGGGTGCCGGTGAAACCGATGTAGGTTGCCTTCGGCAAGCCGGCCATAAGATAGTTGCCCAGGTCGCCGCCGGTGGTCCGGTGGGCTTCGTCGATGAGTACGTATATGTTTGAGCGGGTATTAAGATCTGCCGGCATACCATGAAACTTGTGGATCATCGTTACGATAATGCCGCGGTAGTCGTCCTTCAGCAGACGGTTAAGCCGGGCGATGGTGTCGGCGTGCTTCAGGTTGCTGAGACCGACCGCTTCCAGGTTCTTGAGCATCTGATCTTCCAGTTCGTTACGGTCGATCATCAGTAGAATGGTTGGCTTGTCTGCCGCCGGCGCGCGGAAAAGCAGTTCCGCCGCCTTAATCATGGTGAAGGTCTTTCCACTGCCCTGGGTATGCCAGATGAGGCCGCGGGTCCGGTCAGGATTGAGCGCGCGCTCAATGATTGCGCCCACGGCGCCGGTCTGGTGCTGGCTTAAACTGTATTTGTTCAGTTCCTCGTCTTTCTCGGCAAAGATAATGTAGTCCTTCAGGTACGAGAGCACCTGCGGAATGGCACAGAAGCTTTTCACCTTGGCTTCCAACTGACCGATCTGTTCGTTTTTCCAGTTGAAAATATTACGCCGCGCCGTATTCCACGTTACGCCGTAGGAAAAACCGATAGCGTCGGTGGCGGTGAAGAGTTGCTCGGGGACGAACAGTTCCGGCGTCTCCCGGTGGTAACGACGGATTTGATCTACGCCGAGGGCGATAGCCTCGTCTTTGTCGGCGTTTTTACATTCGATTACCAGTACCGGGATACCGTTGATGAGAAACACCACATCTTCGCGCGTGCCGTAATGACCGTTGTTAAAGGCCCATTCTTCGGTGACCTCGAAAATATTTCGCTTTGGGTCGTCATAATCGATCAGGATCAGGTCGCGTTCGCGGTTATTATCCTGGTCAAAAAACTTGCCCTTGTTGCGCAGGTAATCGATGAATTCGCGGTTGCCATAGATGTTAGTGTGCAGGTGGCGAAATTGGTTGAGTAGCGCGCCCTGCTGCTCAGTGTAAAGGGGATTAAATTCCCGTACCTTGGTATAGAGCAAGTCGTCGAAGTAGAGCGAGGCATCTCTGTTGCGATCGGTGGCCGACGCATCCGGATCAAACCCGCGCCGCTGCTCAGCCTCCTCGCTAGGTACAAATATCCAGCCAATATCCTGTGCGTACTGAAGAATACGGGCCTGGACGGTTTTGTGTTCGGAAGGAGTGGGCATGAGCTTCAGTTCCAGGTTCGATACGCCTCCATGAATCGGCAGTACTTCAAGATCGCGACACAATGTCGCGATTTATGTCGCGATAGCAACCCTTTGCATGGCCCCTGTTTGGTTGAACAACAGTTGCGCCGAGTATAGCAGCAATGACATCTTGTTTCTCAATACAATTTGGAGTTATGGTTATACATTATGAAACACACAGTGGCATTAGACGAGGCGAAAATACGCACCATCGTGGATAAGAATCCAGTTATGGAGGAGACCTTCAAAGTGTGGCGCGACCTGTCGGTAGACCCTGAGATATTGGGTATTGAGGAAGCGCACCGCAAGGCCCGGCTGGACTGTAACACGAACATGTTGGTGAGCAGGGCAGAAGGCAGGGCAGAGGGCAAAATTGAAAGCGCCCGCGTTATGTTGGAGAAAGACTACCCCTTGCAAGAGGTCAGTGAAATCACAGGTCTCAGCCCCAAACAGCTTAGAGACGCTGGTTTAATCCGGTAATACTAGGGAGCCACCTTCGGTAACGTGTTATCGACCGGAGACCGGGTCAGGCCCGGCATGGCGGTTCTGGATGGCTTTGTGTTCGGTGGGAGCCTGCATCTCTCCTCTTTTTCTACCTGTTCTTCGCTTCCCCAGGACGCTTCGTGGGTAATCCAATGGCCGCGCCCAGTTCATCCGCCGTTGGCAGCTTGCCTTTCAGTTCCTTCGGCAAGGTTGGTTTTAACTGATATTCCGCCACACCGATCGGGTTGGTTTTTGATTTAAGTGCAAACTCGACCACCACGTCATCCTTTTCTGCGCATAGGATAATCCCGATGGATGGGTTGTCATCGGTCGCCCGTTCCTTTTCATTCAGCGCATTCAGATAGAAATCCATCTTGCCGGCGAACTCCGGCTGAAATTCACCGATCTTCAGTTCAATAGCGACGAGGCATTTGAGGAAGCGATGATAGAAGAGCAGATCAATAAAGTATTCCTTCTTCCCGGCTACCACCCGATGTTGCCTGCCGATGAAACAGAAACCGTAACCGAGTTCCAGGATGAAATCTTTCAACTGCTCAATCAGCTTGTCTTCCAACTCCCGTTCCTTAATCTCCCGACCAATGCCAAGAAATTCCAGGTTGTAGGAACTTTTCAGCGATTCCTCCGCCTGCTCAGCAAGGTGCTCCGGCAGAGCGAGAGGGAAATTGTGTGCTTTTCCTTCGGCCAGGCTGCGCCCGTAGGCATCCGCTTTGATTTGGTTCAGCAGAACAGACCGTGTCCAGCCGCATTGGGCCGTGGTGTAAAGGTAGTAAAGGCGTTCTTTGGGTTCGGATAGCTTGTTGAGGATTAGCAAATTGTGGCTCCAAGGAACTTCTACGACGAGTTGTCTCAGCTTGTCTGTGATTTCAGTTTCTTCCAATTTGGCAACAGCTTGTTGCCGATTTGGAGCAGGCAATCCCATGGCGGGCAATTTGGCAACAGCTTGTTGCCAAATTGCAGTGTTGGCGTAAGTGCTGAACAAACGTTTCATATTTCGCAGATTTCGTGATGAAAATCCTTTCGTCTCTGGAAAAGCTCGCCTGAGATCTCCCGAAAGCTGCTCTATTACCGATTCGCCCCAGCCAAGTTCCTCCTGTTTCTCCACGATCCCGCGTCCGATGTCCCAGTAGAGCAGGGTCAGGTCGCGGTTCACCGAGCGTGCCGCCGAGATCCGGGCCGATTGAATCCGCGATTTTACTTCGACCAGCCAAGCGGCGTAGTCAGGAGATAGGATTATTTTGACAGGCATGGTCTTTCACAGAAATTCTATCTGCTGGGTAATTGTCTCGTCCTTGTGGGCGTTCTTGCACTCACTCACCAGGACTGGACTGCGGTTGGTGTGAATATGGAAATGGTGAAATTGATTGAGAAAGGCGCCCTCGGTTTCAGCACAGTGAGGGATAAATTTCCGCACCTGGGTATCAAGTAAGTTGTCGAAGAAGAGCGAGACACCCTTGGGGCGATCTTCGGATGGCGCATCTGGACCATAACTGCGCTGGTGCTCGGCTTCATCGCGAGACACAACGATCCAGCCGATGTCCTGTGCGAATTTGAGAAAGCGGGCATGGGCGTTTTTGTGTACGGAGTGTGTTGACATAATTTATTCGGCCATTCGGTTAGCGATCTTAGTAATCTCAGCTTCGGTTAGGCGAGCCAGAGTCCAACCCTTCGCGAACTTAGCAGTCTCCGATTTTGGGAGTTGTTCATCTGCTAGATCACGTATGCGAACCCGCGCTGGCATAGCTGCACCTTCACCGACAAAGATGGCCTCCTGCTGAGCTAGATTCGGTAAAGCCTTAGTCATTCCGGACAAGCCATCGGGCAAGAAACGAGAAACGTGTTGTTGATCCGCTGCATTCGTAAGCCTCAGAACAAGCCACGTAGCGCACTGAGATATCACGGTGCTTTCAATATCGGACGGCCTCTGACTAACAAGCATCAACCCAATGCCGTATTTTCGCCCTTCTCGAGCTATCCTGCGGATAGCTGTTTGAGCTGCTGCATATTCCGCTTCGCCCCTGTCTGGTACATATCGGTGCGCTTCCTCACATACAAGAACAACTGGATCTCGCCTTCTTTCATCAGTGGTTTGATAGACTTTATACTGAAACAAGAGGCGAGCCAACATTGCGGCCAATGGACCAGCGACTTCGTTCGGGAGGCCGGAGATATCCAATATCCGAATATCCTGCTCGGCACCGCCGTTGCTCTGGATTTGGCCGACTAACTGACCAATAATGTGACCAAGAGGGTAGCTTTCATTGGTCCACTCTCGCATCATGAACTGAATTCTTGGATCGCGGCGTAATACGGAGAGCTTATCCAAAATTGATTTAAAATCCTTCGTAAAGTCACCTGCAGGAACGCGTTCTGTTACTTGCGTCCCCTTCTTCAAGCGAGCTGCTTGGAGAAACTCTATATGCTTCCTAACTTCATCAAGACTAAATGGTCGAGGTTTATCTCTATCGAACTCTACGATTCTCTCGACCTTAATACCGCCCTTCGGACGTGGCGAATCTGGCTCGGAACCATCGTTCGGAATCTCAACCCCATATTCTGAGGGAGACGGCTCAATTAGACCTGCAGCTACCATGCGAGCGTAAGTCAATGCCTTGTAAATAATATTATTTTGAGACGTTGCTTCTCTCTCGGTTTTTCCAATAACGAGTAATCTGAACTCATCGGCACTCATTAGCCAGTAGGGAAGACTTATCGGAATACCAGTCGTCTCTTCATTTCCAAGTGGGTCGTAGGCACGATAAACGATAGCACGCTCATTGAACGCATTGCCGTATTCCCCATGAGGATCAATGACGAGAATTCGCGGATGGCAGGCCATGTTCGGCACTGGGGAGTGATCCAGCATGCTGTGAAGCAAGGCAGCGACAGCACCAGACTTTCCTGAACCTGTAGAACCAAGCACTGCACAATGCATACCCAGCATTTTATCCACGTTTGCCCGGCAGGCGGTATTGTCTGCTCCTACATAATAAGCAAATGGAACGAGGGGGTTATATTCTTCGTGCTTCTGTTGCCCTTCAGCAGCAGAGTAAATCTGCTTAGTCTCTTCGCGTGTAAGAAGATGCACGCTTTGACGAGGTAATGGGTAGGTTGTAACACCCCGAATAAACCGCAATTGTTGTTCTGCTGCATTCCAAATGCCTTCTGCGAATAACTCTACTTCCATTATCCGTTGATCTGCGTCTGGAGGAATGGGTTTCGTAATTTCAAGAAGTTCCTCGGATCGCATTCGCAACAGAGTCACAAATCCGAAAACAAGGTGCCTTCCAAAATGGACCTTTACGATGCTTCCAATTTGTCCGATGGGATAAACCCGTCCTTCATAAATTCGGGTAAGCTCAGTGACGTCTCCCGATAGCTCTACCCGAATGGTAGTTCCTGATACCTCGACGATGTGTCCAATCTTCAGGTCGGAAATAAGATCAAACGTACTCATAGTGCGCATGCCTCCGCTCCGCTGTTTAGTATTTTGATGACGCCAGCAAACTTCCACCAATCTCGTTTTTTTCCGGTAGCCTGTGGCGGATGTGATATATCAGCGCCGACATGCAATCCATGCTTAGAGATTACATAGACCCGGTTACTCCACGGTTCTGACCCCCATTTTTTAAGGGTCGGATTTAGATTTGGTGTGAAAGCGAGAACCGTCGTTTTATTCTCTGGGTGTTGAAGTGCCAATTCAATCTCTTGATTAATGTGCTCGTCTCCAAAACTGTATCCACAGGTTACGAGGACGTTCTCTTCCCGTTGTCCAAGTGATTTACGAAATAGATCAAATTGGGCTGCGAAGGGGTCACGTTGAGTAGCGAGATACTTGGTTGATTGTGGGTAGATGAGTACCCGGGAAATCTTTTTCGGATAAAGGTCTCCATCCCGGACTCTCCAGACTCGGCCATCTTCCCCCAAGTGCCAATCGATCGACCCATGGAGTTTGATCACGTGGGCTCTAAAGTGGAGATTTGGTTCATCGTCGCCATATCGATAGCTGCGATGCGCGACTGCGCCGCCGGAGAATCCATCCCAGTATGAGAAGCCTCCAAGTGCAAGAGCATCTTCGAGGAGAGTGTCATAGTTGGTTGTGAATAGTCTGACTGCTCTCCGGCGTTCTGCCACGCCTGCTTGGCTTCGATTGAAGAGCGCATTGACGAATTCCGAATGATTGTTTATAACAACTATTCGATTTTCGTGGGTTCCGACCTCCTCTGGAGTCCCGTCATCTTTCTCAGGCTTGTATCCCCAACGGATCGTTTCGGCGATCCAAGTTAAAACTCGCTGGTGCAGTTGGTCTAAGTCATCAATTGAAAGGGTGATGTTATCAAATTTGACGATTTTTTCGCTGGAACGGTCAGCGATAGTTTTATAGTCACCGAGTTGACTTAAAATGTGTTCAATGTGCGTTTCGTCAGAGAGTTGGTTTTTGATGTATTCAAGTACCTTTAGGTCGTTCACCACCTCGCTTTCTCTCGCCCTCGCAAACACACGGTCCGTAAGAGGACGCATGAGTGGGACTCCCGCGTCGCGACTGATTCCTGCTCCAAATAACCACGACTGGTTGCTCGCAGCCAATAGATTGTCGAGTTGTTTGAGATTGTCATTTGTTATTTGATCCATGAGGTTTGCTTCTCATTGAGGTTAGGTTGAAAGTTCAAAATTCCGTACGCGAATCTTTGCGGTCATCAGTTGGTGAAGGAGAGTGCGGAAAAGGGATTGAAGTGCCAGCTTTTTCTCTTGGTGTGTTTGTATTTTTTCATCAATGCCGTGAATTGCGCTCGCAATCTCAACCTGCTCTTCATAGGTAGGATTTGGAATTTGTAGTGAAGAAATCTCGTTCTTATTGTAGTTGGCTTGATTTACTGCTCTTCGAGCCAGTTTTACGAACACACCTTCTTCCCTGTAGTAATTCATCAAGTGTTTGAGAAAGTAATTGTGAGACTTTTTTTCACCAGTGATTATTCGGAGGATAAACGAGGCAAAAATGTGTTTTTCATTTTGGGTACGATAAACCGCGCTTTTGCCAATTAGCGGAGGGCTATTGCGCCAGTTGAATAAAACGTCGCCATCGTTTAATACAAGACGATTCTTAGTTTTTTCAGGGACTTTGATCCGACGAATATTCGAATAAAGCAGGTTTCCTTGTTTATCAATATCGGCGGTGCTGACAATCTTTACGCCATCAACAGGTGGCATTTTAGGAATAGCTTGAGAGACACCGTAATCAATTGCCTCAACCGTTTCGACTAATGGCTTCACTCCCCAGCTTTCGGGAATTGGGCCGACTTCGGTTTGTTTTTTGGGTTTGTTGCGGATGCCTTCAGTAAAGAGTTTGTTCATAATTGCTTTTTTCAGTTCGGTAGTTGTCTGAATGATCCGTTCCTGTGCTTCTATCGCCCGTTGTACTGTCGAAAGGATATGCGCGATTTTCTTCTGCTCGCGGAGTGTGGGGAGTGATAGTTGAAAAACCTTTAGCGACGACCAGGAAGTGCGCGGATGCTGAACGCCAGATGTTGTGGATTTCGCATGATTGATGAACTCATCGCAGTGGATCAGGTACTTCAGAAATCCCGATTCACACCTGCCATTTGCACGGAAGACAAGAATGTCAGTTGAACTGATTCCATCGAAATCTGCGTGTGTTCCTTTTCTCAAATATGGCCGAAGTTTGCCGAATAAAATATCTCCAATTTCGAAAGCTGTTTTCGAAGACTTGACGTCGTTTTCTATTCCACAACCAACGAAAGCAGGAAACCCTTGAGCAAGATGCTCTAAGCCGACGTAAGGAGTGGTTCCCCCTTCAACTGGCCTGTAGGCATCCTTTACGCGCTCACAGACTTCACCGAACTGGTAGTTATTCCAACCAGTAGGTAAAGGTCTGATCAGTAGGTTGGAATCACTCATACCCCGATCTTCTCCAAAATCCTCCACAATGCTTTGTCTGTCTCTTTGACATCGGCTTCCTTCCATCTGAGGAGAGTGTTGGCGACATGGGTAATGCTCTCGGGCCGGTTGGACAGCAATGACCCCGACATTGTTGTTCTGCTGATGTAGCGCCCCTGATAGTTGATGGGGCCAGACCTGACGATTACTGCCGATTCCGATCGGGAAATCGGACGATTGTCGGATGATTCCGTCGTCCGGGTGCGGGCAAACCGGATTGGTGATTGTCGCCGCAGTGCAGCGACAATCTCTTCACCGGGGACGGTTTCATGAAGCTTGACCATCCAGGTAAGAGCGGAATAACTGTAACCGCGACCGTATTCAGCGCTCAATTCTTGCGACAGTGTCGCAAGAATCCGCCTTCCATATTCAGTGCGTTCGTACTTAAGGACTTCTATTTGGATAGGTTTGCCAATAGCGAGACCGGCATTACTCTGGATGATGTTTTGATTATCCCGGTTCATGCTTCAAACTGCTTGAGAATTGTGCGAAGTGCCCTGTCCGCCTCCTTCGCCTCAGCCTCAATCACGTCCAGTTCCTCAACGATCTCCGCCAGTGGCCGGTATATCTCCGCATCGCCGGTGTGAATATAGCGACTGGGGGAAATGTTGTAGTCATTTTTGCTCAATTCAGTGTGACCAACGATGCGGCTGAATTTTTCTTCTTCTTTCCACGCAGTCAGTGTCTCTACAATTCGGTCTATGCCCTCCCGTGGAACAAAGTTTTTGGGGTCGCCCTTCTCAAAAACCTGGCTGGCATTAACGAGGAATATCTTGCCTTGCCGGGGGGCGGGCTTGTCCTTGTTGAGGAAAATTACGATCCCCGGGGCAGAGGTGTTGTAGAACAGGTTTTCTGGCAGGTAGAGGACACTTTCGATAAGGTCCTGATCTACGAACCACTTTCGGGCGTCTTTCTCCTTATTTGTGCCGGCATTGCCTGAGCCGCGTGAAGCGGCGCCGGTGTCCAGCACGATGGCGGCGCGACCGCCTTGTTGGGTCCCGGATTTGGATTTGAGGCTGGCCTGTATGTGCTGTAACCAGCCCCAGTCGGCGGACGATTTGCCCGGGAAACCGGCAGAGAAGCGATCCAATTCATCATTCTCATAGTCGGCCTCCGCGAACCAGTTCTGGTTCCACATGGGGTTGGCAACCACACGATCAAATGTGCGGAGCTTTCCGTTTTTCTCATTGCGGAACCTGGGGTTTTTGAAGGTATCGCCGATCTCAATCTTGCCCTCCATGTCATGGATGATCATGTTCATGTTGGCCATTGCCCAGGTTTCAGGGACATACTCCTGTCCGAACAGTTTGACGGGAGTGATATTTTTCTGTTTGGCGGTACGCATTTTTGCTTCCATGGCGAGTTCGCACCTGATCAGAAGGCTCCCGGAACCGCAAGTCGGGTCGTAAATCTCCATACCCGGGTCGGGAGAGAGTGTGCGAGCCATGATTTCGCTGACTTCGCCAGGGGTGTAAATCTCGCCGGCGCTCCTGCCGCTGTTCTCGGCAAATTTACGGATGAGGTATTCGTAACTCTTACCAATGATGTCTGCCTCGACGTCCTCAAGCCCCAGGCGCTTGGTGCTGATGGCCTCGATGAGGTTGGAGAGACGGTCGTCATCAAGATCGCGCTGGCCGTGAGTAGTGGCATTGAAATCCACGCGGTCAATGATGCCTTCCAGCAGCGGATTTTTACGAGCGATAGCCCGCATATGGGTGGTGACGCCTTCACCAATCTTGTCCGAAAGCTTACGTATGACCGACCAGACCGGCTGTTCGGGATCGTCCGGTTCGAGCGGAAGAAAGAAGCGGACGAGTTCATGGTCTGCCTTAACGAGTTGGAAGGCCTTCCTGCGCGAGCCGATCTCCTCGGCAATACGATTTACTTCGTCATCGAAGACGTCGCAGAGGCGCTTGGTGAAGATGAGGGGGAGAATATAGTCCTTGTATTTTGCTGCGTCCTTGGCCCCGCGTATGGAGCAGGCGGCGTCCCATATCCACGATTCGATGGATTTGTCTTTGGAAACAGGCTCAGCCATGTGGGTAATTCTTAAACTGCAGAAAATCCTATGTTGATTGGTTTTTGTGCTTTATCCCGGATTGTACAGAATTTAATGAAGACGGGAATTTATAATCCTAACGAACTACGGGAGTAATGGAGTCAAACAGACACAGGAGTTCTGAAAATGCTTCAAGGGTTCAGAGCCTTCTCCAATCAACCAAGTCTTCAACTTTCAGTTTCTTTTTAGGCCAGCGAGGCATCCAGGCGGGAGGTTCTGCAGGAAAGCCGACGCCGATGCACAGGCTGGGGTCCAACTCGTCCGGCAGATCCAGCAACACCCGCAGGGCTTCCGTGCTGAATGAAGTCATGGGGCCGGCGACCAGTCCGGTTGCATGCGCGGCCAGGAGCATATTCTGCGAATAGTGTCCGACGTCGTAATAGACCTCTTCATAGCTCTTTACCAGGCAGTCATGGCCGGCCAGCGTCCAGTCGATGCAAATGAAGATCAGTGCAGACGGTAACCCGGCAACCATTCCCGGGAAAAAGAGCTTGATTTTTTTAATCAGGTCCTTATCCGTTATACAGACAAAACGGTGAACGCGCATATTGCCGCCTGTCGGCGCCCAGCGCCCCGCTTCCAGAATAGTCCATAACATCTCATCGGGTACGGCCTTGTCCTGGTCGTAGTATTTGGCGACCCGTCTGGTACGGATCGCTTCCAGTGTGTCAAGCGTCATTGTTGCTCTCCCCGAAGTCTCTCTCCTTTACGATTTGGGCCAGTTCAGTGATTTTTTCGCTCAAATATTGTTTGAAAGCATCGAGGTCGCCGCCCTGCGTCCGGGCAGATTCGACCGGCATCCGTTTATTCAGGTCATCAAGGAATTGCGCCAGGTCTCCGGCGGATCTTGGCGCCCACATGCCGGCCATCCGATCAGCGACGCTGACCATGCGCAGTACCGCATAATCCGGCGGTTCCTTGAGCAGGCCCTGGGCACTGGTCAGGATGTAAGCGATTAATTCTATCGCTTCGTCTTCATTCAATGTGATGTTGTCGTCGTTATTCATATTCCTCTTTACTGTTGTGCCAGGTCTTTGCGGTCTACATAGGTAAATACGCCGGCGCCGGTGATGAAAACCAATGCAGTGATAGTGAGCATGGCAGTAACACCCCAGAATTCCAGGGCAAAACCGTTGATGACAGGGCCGATTACAGAGCCGAGAGCTTCACTCGCGGGGATCAATGCAACGAAACGGCCAACCTTATCAACTTCGGCTATCAGCGCCATAATCAGACAAAAACCGGCGTTTATCCAGAATTGGAATGAGCAGACGAGAACCAGATAGATCATATCCGATAAAGAAAGCCCATCCAGTAAAAGCAAGGTTAATACAATACATAGAATCGTAATGCCATAGCCGTAATACATGGGAATACGTCTGCGAAACCAGGCAGCCAACGGTGCGCCTATTGCGCCAAACAGAGTACCAATCGCTAAAGCATAACCAGTTGCCGCGGGCGAGAGATCGGCATAATGGGCAATCCTTTCAAAAAATGTCCATGCCCCACCGAATCCCAGTGTGAACGTTACCATCACCAGGTGAGCCAGCAAAGGTTGGGAGATAAGGCCTTTGCCTGTCTCAACGCTCCCCAATTTGTTTTCGGTAATTCTTACGGGCGATTTTTTGTCTGAATTATTGCCGACGGGAATGATTGGGATTAAAAATAATGATAATAGTGTCGTTCCGCACATCAGGTAAACCACGCCGGCAAAACCGGCAGATCCGCTTGCCCAGGGGAACAGTGCCAATAATACGGCCGCGCTGCTCACGGAACAGATGATCATAGTGCTGAAGCCTTTCTCCGGCCTGGAACCGTCACCGAGTATGGTGATGGAGGGCGAAGCGAATAAGCCGCTGCTTAAACCGTTCAGCAAATTTAACCAGATCAGTGCCGGGTAATTCTCCGTCATGCCCATCAGGGCAAATGTGAGGCCCATCAGTACAATTCCGACCGAGCAGGTAACCCGCCAGTTTACTTCCCTGATCCAGAGGTAGGCGCTGGCCCCCGAGAGTCCGAATCCGGCAAAGAATACGCTGGCAAAAATTCCCAGCCGTGATTCCGGCCATTGGAATGATTCGGCGGCGGCGCCGACTATTCCCGGCGTGACTGCCCCCGGCATAACGGCAAATGAAAACAGGAGGGCGGCAGCGAGGATAACCGGAAAACGATCCACATCAGGGTTTGCCGCCCCTGTGGTGATTGCAGTCATGATATGCGCCGTGAAATACCTAGCGGTTCAGGGTAACTGACCCGGCTTGGCGATAAATCCAAATCTACAAGGGCTTCCGCAAGTTTTACGGCCGCCGAAGGACCGTCAACGACAGGGACCGGGCAGTCTTTTTCGTGGAGCCGTTCCTGTAATCGTTGTGCCAGGTGCGACGTTAATGTGCATGCAGGTATTATTACATGAGCACGATCCTCGACAATTGCAGCTATCGCAGTTTGTTCGAGAACGTCCAGTGTTGTTGCATCACTGGAGCGGATACCTTCAAGACCACAGGACAGGTAGCGAATTGAAGCAAGCATTGGTGCCAATTGGTGATGCGCCACCAGCCGTTCCATCAGCGTTATTTGCTGTAAGGGGTATAAAATTGAAAATTTGTAACCTAATGTGGCCGCCAGGTTCATGGCGGCATGCCCCGGCCCGATTACCGGTATATCTACCAGGCGCCGGCCTTCTTCCACGCCCGGGTCTTCCATACAGTCAATGATGACGGCATCCGCCATGTCCTGCTCTGCTTCCATAATTTGTTGCAGGATTTCCGGTAACATAAAACTGTCACTGGGATCAGCCTCCGGCGGTACCCGCTTATCCAGCAGGCGCGTACTGACCTGCGTGCCGGGTCTTGCCCAGCGTGCGTAAAGGGCCTGCCTGTCGGCCAGCAAGTCAGGGTTTGAGGTGGGCAGGACGACGCCGATCTTCACAGGTCAATCTCATGGGTGAATTATTTTTTTCCGGGGCGGGTCGGGGTAAGTCAGTTTGCTGTGACACAGGCGCAGGTCAACCAGGCTCTCAGCCAGTTTCACCGAGGCCGCCACCGGGTCGATGACCGGCACGTTAAAACCTTCTGCCGCCAGGTTTGATTTTATCTCCCCGACTATACCGCTCAGGCCTGTGCAATCAAATGTGATGGCTTCGGCGCGATCTTCCGTCAATGCCAGCAAGGCTGCCTCTGTCATGGCACGGATGGATTTTTCCCGATCCTGGAATAATTCAAGCACCGGCATATTCATTACCCTTACGGATGCAACCCGGTCCAGCACCCCATAAACACGGAACATGCGGTCCAGGTCAGGGATGTCCCGTTCCAGAATGGCCACCACGGAAAATTTTTGTGCCAGCGCAGTGGCAAGAGAGAAGGCGGCCTGGGCGACGCCAATCACCGGAATCGATGCAAGTTCCCTGGCTGCATCCAGACCTGGGTCGGATGCGCAGTTGATAATTACCGCATCCATCCCGTCCGCCTGGGCTTTTTCCACCTGGCGCAAGGTGTCCGGCAGGGCCAGTGCTTCGTCGTATTCACTTTCTATAGATGCGGGGCCGCGTTCGATAATGACGTGGGAAAGTTTAGTATCAGGCCGGGCAACAGAGCCAAACTCACGCTCGCTTTCAGCGAGGACTTCCCTGGTGATGACCGGAGTGATGATACGGATTTTCATGATTCAAGAGAGTGATTATTTCCGTAACAGGGGCATCACTTCCTCGGCAAACAGGCGCATGCCGCCCAGCCAGCGGCCCGCCCATCCGGAAAAACCACCGGTATCCACGTCAACATCATCACAGGCCACGAAGGAACACATCATTTCATTAAACCCCTTATCGAAAACTGCTGTCTGTAATTTTTCCGCTATGGTATCAGGACGTCCGAATACCATCAGGTCGGGGTCGGCCCCTTCAGGTACGATTGCCTGTGTCGCGGTCTGGGGTTCCGTATCGATGGGAAAACTGGTAATTTCGTGAACATTCTTTCTCGCCTTTGCCTCGTTCTCATCGTTGCGAAATACAATGTAGGCTGAACGCAAGGCAGTATAGTCTTCCTCACTACGGCCTGCTGCCTGCCACTCTTCCTGAAACGCGTTCACTACAGTGCGCACTGTTTCTTCATGACCCCACATCATTGCCAGGGCATCACCCTGTTGCGCGGCAATTCTCGGCATTAATCTTTTACTGGTATTACAGGCAATATAAATCGGCGGGTTTGGTTTCTGTATGGGTTTGGGACTTAATATGGCATCTCTCAACTGGAAATGCTCGCCGGCGTAATTGGCAAGTTCCTCAGTCCACATGCACTTCATCACTTCGATGGTTTCTATCAGTATCTGCCGTCTCTCCTGAATAGTGTCGGGGAAGCGCTGTCCGATCATCTCATACTGGTGCCAGTCGTCCCCGGCGCCCAGTCCGACGCTGACACGGCCATTGGAAATAACGTCGATCGACGCAATGGTCTTTGACAGCAAGGGGGCGAATCGTCTTACTGCCGGGGTGGCCATGGATCCTAAGCGGATGGTTGTCGTGCTTGCTGCAATGGCTGATAGAAAACTCCAGGTGTCAAAAATCTCGATGTCTCTCGGGATGGGTGCATGGCCGGTAATGTTGTCCTGGGTCCAGATGGCTTCAAAGCCGAGTTGTTCCGCTTCCCGGGCAACGGCCTGGTAGAAGGGAAAAGTAAAACCGCTGCCGTAACCCATGAACAGGCTGAATGTTCGCTTGTTATTCATCCGGTTTACCCAGAGACCTGCCCGATCATTTTAATCACCACACGCAAAAATGGGGAACCTGCGTCCGGGGACAGATTTGAAATCTGTCCCCTATGGCAACATAAACGCGGCCATGGCAGCTCATACATCACAGAATATCCTGCCGTTTTCTGCAAATACATCATCGTCAAGCAGGATCTTTGGCTGCAGGACTGTCCAGTCCCAGTGAACGGATGATTTACTCAATGCCATATCCAATTCCATATCTCCAATGTTGCTGAGCATACTCAGGTCACCCATGCCGCAGGTGATGGAACTGTAGACTCGTTCCCATTCCTGGCTCTGGGTGAGTAGGGCATTGGGGTTATTGCCGATATTGAAATGCACCGGGCCGTTATAAGCGCCGTCATCGCCTAAGTCTTCCAGCCATTGTTCCAGGCGTGAGGCAAGCACAGGGTCACCGCCTATATTAACCAGGCGGCCTTTCTCAAAGGTAAGACGGACAGGAGTATCCGGTTTTTCGTGATAGTCAGGGTGGTACAACAGGGTTCCGTCTACATTAATGGTTCCGTTGCCAAGTCCCATGGGCACCAGTACTCCAGGCTGGGCGGGAGGCAAAAATGCCCATGGCGCTTTCCATTCTTTCTTGTCGGGGTCCCACAGAAACCCGTCTCCCGCGGCGCCGTCAAGGTCAGCTATATCCAGGGTAAACTCATCTTGTCCGGTGGATACGGTACAGAACTTTGCTTCGGTAAAGCGTTCGGCAATCCGGTCCGCGTGCCGCCTGATCGCGTGAATATCGGTATGCAGCATGGTGCGGATCAAAACATCATCCATAAACGGCCCACCAATGCCGTCACCCGGACAGAGGATGCGTGCCCCATTATTAATGGCATCGATGATGAATGTTGCATAGCCTACTGCCATATCGATAATCAGGTCGGCTTCCAGAGCCGCCGCGGCCAGCATGGACGGCCAATGTGAGCCGGGTTGGTAGGTCGCACCGCCTCTCGGAATACGGCATTCAACCCGGATGGCCTCTGCTCCCATTGTCTGCGCCAGCCCGTGAAACGTTGCAACGACATAATCAGGCGTGCGGGCATCGCTGATAATCAATACCTTGTGCTCCGGTTGCAGGTTACAGACGTCCCTGTATATCAGGTTTACAACTTCAATAAAATCCGGTTTGAGCCTGGATGAGTTGTCAGGTGTAATGGCTGCCATGGTATTTAAACCCTCCGTTATCAGTTTATGGTAATACGGTTGCCGACGGGTGGTTCGTCCTGAAACAGTCCGAATTCCTCTATACTCTCTTCGGGTGGCGGAGCACAGCTCCATTTTCGGCTCGGCTTCCAGCCGAACCTGTTTTTGATGTCTGCCAGGTGCTCTGCCGTTTTATAAGCCGCATAAACACTATCAACGACCGGTACATCCAGTTGCTCCTGTAGCTGCCGGTAAAAACCGAATTCAAGGGTACAACCGAGAATAATGCCTTCCGCAAAGTCATGTTTAATCGCTTCACCTGCATGCTGCAACATGGCTTGTTCCGTGAGTTGTTTATTGTGCAGGAAGTCGGTCGTAGTCAGGCCCATCGCCCGTATGGATGCCAGTTGTCTGCCGTAACCGTAATGATGAATATTGTCATGCATCTGGTTCACTTCTTTCTGACTGCCGACAATGACGGAAAACCGGTTACACAGGTTGGCCATGATTTGAATACTGGCCTGGCAAGGTCCTACTACGACCATTTCCCCGGATATTTCCCGTGCGTCGGCAAGGATGGGATCGTAAAAACAACCCAGTACTGCTGCATCATAATGGTTGTTTGCCGCATGGCGTACCAGGCGGATGATATCGGTATAAAACAGCGCTTCATAGGCGCGGTATTCCAGGTCAACGGGGGAAGGCGATGTATTAAGTGATACCACATCCACTTCAGCCTCTGCTGATTTAATATCCCTTATCAGAGCTGCGATTGCCTCATCGGCATAAGGCCGCCCCAAAGGATTAACCCAGATGATTTTCATATCGGTTTATTGGCGGAGTGGACAAGGATACGGGAACAAGCATAACTGATGCTTTAACTGTAATCTATCAGATTGTTGAAAAGTAAAATTCGTGATTTTCACATGTACACGGAAAATGGGTTCACTTAAGGTATTCTGAAGGTAATCCAGAACAAAAATAACGGGTTTATTCCTGATACTATAGACAGCATGGCTGAAACAACAGATGTCAGTACCGGATTAAAACCGGAATTTGTCGCGGTGGTCGATAAAATCTACCGTGATTTATGTAACCTGCAACCTGGAACCAGGGTATTGATCATCGCTGATTCCCGTACGCCTGAACATGTTGTTTCACTGTTTATGGGCATGGGCATGGCAATGGGCGCCGAGGTATCGGTATCGCGGAACAAGATGCCGCCACCGCCGTCATTGCAACCGGGATATGTGTGGAATCCCATGGTAGTAGCGGCCGCGCGTGAAGCGGACCTGATCGTCGACCTGGCTGTAGGCTATGCAGAGTTCATGGCGGAAGCGGTTGAGCGGGGCGCCCGGATTATTTCGCCGGGTGACGGTACCGGTGGGCATCATCTTGAAGATACCCTGATCCGGACCATGTTGAACGTGGACATACACGCCCTGCGTAAGGAAGCCCAGGAAATTGCTGAAATGTTTACTCAGGCAAACAGTTTGCGGATGACTTCGGAGGAGGGTACGGATTTCGAGTTGGATATTCAGGGACTGGAAGGAATTTCATCAGATGAGTTCCTTTGGGACCCAGACCTGAAAAAATGGACGGGCACCTGGGCGTCGTTGCCGCCGGCAGCGCCGGGTATTGTTATCCCCAAGGGCAGGGGCAACGGCGTGCTGGCCGTTGACGGTTTCCTGCTCTATGAACCGGCTTATGATCATGAAACGCCGAATTCGCCGATACTGCTGACTTTTGAACAGGGCAGGATCATGGATATCCAGGGGGCAGCCTTATTCCGGGATCGACTCAAGAACTGGCTGGATGCGCAACCGGACGACTCGCCGCGTTACGGACCTGTACACCTGAACCTGGGTACAAACTCAAGGGCTATGCTGACGCAACACCAGGAATTTGAAAAACTGCGCGGCACCGTTTGTTGCGGGATCGGTGACAGCAGCCTGCTCACGCGTATGTGGCATGGTTCCGACCTTGAACCCGTCGTATCCCATATCCACTGGGACATATTGCTTATGCGACCCACGGTTATGCTGGATGAGCAGACTATCTGTGAAAAAGGCGTTATTCCTGCCGATTTAATAGTCTGACTGGTTTCCTGCCTGGGCAGGAAAAGGTTGAGCACGTTCTTTATTGATAGTTGAAAACACCAGAATAAGGATGGCGCTGATGATGAAACCAATAATCGTCATGAGGATGGATGAATCGAATTTACCATCCTCCAGGAAAAGTGAAACCAGTGCCGGTCCGGAAGAAAAACCTAGCCACATGATCAGGTTCCCCCATAATACGCCGCGGCCTGACGGCGTCATTCGGCCCAGCAGGATAAAGTAATACGGCGTGAGAAAGGTGATGGAGAAGTTGAACATCGCCGTGGCACAAAAAAAGACGGTTAATGATGCCGAGTGAAACAGGAAGAATGTACTTATCGTTATCAAAACCGTACCGGCCAGGATCGGCTTAATCTCGCCCAAACGGCCGCCGATCGCTGCCGCACAAAATACCCCTGCCAAAGCCACTAGTTGGCTAGCGCCCACTACCGGGCCTACGGTTTTGGCGGCGTGGCCGTAAGAAACGCCAAGCCGTTCAAAGTAGGCCCAGATACCGGCATTGGCAGCGTAGTTTATGAACAATGCCAGCAAGAGAACACCAAGACCGAGCCATGGAACCTGGTTATCGGTTAGAGGTTTACTGTTTTCTTCACCTACAGGTAATGGGTGAGGGTCTTCCGGGTAATACAACAGCAGGAAGGGTACGGCAGCAATACAGATCAGGATAATCGTGTAATAGGCGCCGGAGACGCCGTAATACGGGTAAATCAGGGGTAGAAAGGACAACCCCAGGGCGCTCATGAAATAAGGTGAGCCGTATAGTATGGCGGTGGTTCGTTCCACGTCCCGGACCCTGGTGACGGCTATAGCCGCGGTACACCAGGTAATGCCGGCGACAAAACCGGATATGAAGCGGCAGGCGGAAAATATTGCCAGGCTGCCAAAAGCAAAGATGGTCATGAGGTTACACAGAACGAGTATGCATAAACAGAACAGTGCAATCCGTTTAAGATTTAATCCCGGGCGGTGCAGGTACAAAGTGGATGCTACAGTGCCCAGTGATGTTGCCCAGAATTCCAGTGATGCCAGCCTGCCCGCGGTTTCCAGGGAGAATTCCAGGTAGTCGACCAGGGCGCCGATAATTGAAGGAGCGAATGGCGTAAACGCATTGCCGGCAGTACCGACCATGAGGATACTGAAGGCGACTATAAGCCTGTGCTTAAGGTCAGTACTGTCTCTCATCGGTCCGGTTCATATCCATAATGCATAAAGGAACGGAAGTCATTCCGTCCTTACGCTTTCCAGTCTTTGTTCTACAGGTATGTACTCCACGTCAATGCCAAAGCACCCTGGACCGATAACTTTCAGGGCCTGTTCGGTACGCAGGATTTCCGGAGCAAGAATACCCATAATGGTGACGCGTTGTCCGTAACGCAGCGTTTCCTGGGTGATTGGCTGCACCGTGTCATTGTCCAGCATACAGATCAGGTCGGGCACCGTGGCCAGCATATGGGTTCCCAGTCTCGCGGTCAGGAATTCATTCTGAATGTCCATGGTCATTGTCTCTCCATCATCACCGAACTCCTGCAGGGTGACAATTCCGACGTCATAGCCGCCTTTTACCTGGCGATCAACATCGATTACCTTGCCCTCAAACAAGACATTCGCTTTACCGTAATGGGCGGCCTGCAAAATTGCATCCAGTTCCTGCCTGAAATTTCTCATGTTGCCATGGTTTTCCCGCAGACAACGACCCAGGCGTAAACTCAGGCTGATCGTATCCGGGACAGAGACCTGTTTTACCGTACTACCGTCTATAATGTGTTCCGCGCTGTAACAGGTTCCTCCTCCACCCAGGATGGTGAACTGCCGGATCAGTTTTTCAGCCGTTGCCGCGTCAGTCATGTTCATGATGGCACTGTTGCCTTCATTACCCACCAGTGTAAGAGGTGTCGCGGAGACGCCGTAGATACTGAATGTCTCCATTTGCATTTCGGGAAAGGCGCGACCCATGCCATCCGCATCCAGTACCGGTATCTTCAGTTGCGAAGCAGTCATTACCGGGATCAGTGAATTAAAACCGCCTGCTTCAAATGCGATCAATGCATCTGCTTTGCGGCCGACGTATTCCTCGAGCAAACGTAGCGCGGCTATCACTTCCGTTCCATTTGATACCTTTTCATTCATGATGGAAGGGGCGCCGACCCCTCCCACGGCGATGACCATCGCATTATCGCTTATTGCATGGAGTGGAATTAAATCCACATCCCCGTGTTCACGTAATACCCGTTCCGTCACCATGCGGCCGACCATGACATCACCTCCACCCCCACAGGCGAGAAAGGCGCCGCCCAGTGCAATATCAGCAACGTCATTCCAGGTGATTTTCATATTTTCATCTCGCCCACGGCCTTTACCCGTAACCTGACAATGGGATCTTCGAGATAGCTGATGGGTATTTCATCCACTTCAGTGATCTCAATGGTTGCTTCCTCCGCGCCGGCCGCTATTGTCCGTTCAATAGCTTGTCTGCGAACTTCATCGTGGGCTGAACTGCGTCCCTGGTCACCCCGGGAATATACTATCTCGGCTTCAGCGCCAATTTTGCCTATGGCGGCGCCGACCGCGTTGGCTACATCTGCATACTCAGGCCGGACCACTTCCGTTATTCCGGGAAGATCGTCAGGGATAAGAAAACTGCCGCCCCCCACGGCGATCAACGGGAGAGGATCCGGGCTGGTCTTCATCCGGTCAACTACGCTCGTATACATCTCGAACATGGTAGCCATGGCCGTATCTATCACGGTTGTGTCAATGTCTGTCAACAGGTCTGCCCGGCCAATGCCGATTTGTCCGGCGGCGCAGGCAATATCCGTGGCAGTCAGTATCTCACCGGCAAAGCATTTCGCTTTTTTTGTCAACTCGTGGCCTACAGACAACGGCCCCAGTTTGTTCCCCTGTTGTTCGACGCGACTCCCCCCGCCCAGGCCGATAGCCAGGACATCCGGCATGCGAAAATTGGTCAATACACCGCCTATTTCCACCTCGATACCGGAGCGGCGGGGGAAGCCGTTCATCAGCATGCCTACATCACTGGTAGTTCCCCCTACGTCTATGACCATGGCATCTGCAAGTCCGGTAAGGTGTGCAGCACCTCGCATGGAATTGGTCGGACCGGAAGAAATCGTGAGTACCGGATAGCGCGTGGCAAAGTCCGCTTCCATCAAGGTGCCGTCGTTCTGGCTGATAAACAGTTTTGCAGACAGCCCCAGTTCACCGAAAGCTGAGCGAAATGCCTGTATGGTGCTTGCTGCCAGCGGCATCAATGCCGCGTTGAGCAAGGTGGCATTTTCTCTTTGATAAATACCTATGCCACCCAGTTCACTGGAAAGGGAAACGTAATGCGTCAACTGTCTTTTTGTGGCCTGTTGCCCTATCCAGAGTTCGGTTTCCGGGTTGACGGACGAGAACATGCCGCATACGGACAATGAATCCGGTCCGGTCCGGACTATTTCTTCACAGGCCGTGTTGAATGCGTCCTCATCGAAAGTGGTAATTGGCTTACCGTCGAATTCATGACCGCCATTTATCATGGCGGCGTGTCCCTTGACTGCCTCTTCCAGGTCGGGCGGCCAATCATAAAACGGAGGCAGGGCCGAGGTTGACTGCGCGCCTACCCGCAGCGCTGCCACCCTGGCCAGGCCGCGGCGTTGTACAACGGCATTGGTAAATTGCGTTGTGCCAATCATGACGGCTGCAATAGAAGAACCCGGTACCCGGGCATCAGAAAGAACTGTCTTTGCAGCCGCGACAATACCACTTGCTATATCAGTGCTGGTCGATGCTTTAAATGTAGCGATAATATCCTTGCCATCCATGATAACCGCGTCGGTATGGGTGCTGCCGACGTCAATTCCTATTCGCCGCATCGGATAATGGTACTCTTTCAACTTAATATTGACATGTTCAGCGGGTCGGGAAGCGGTTGAGCGCCAGGCACGCCGCGCAGGTAATGGCGCGCCCTTGCCAAGCGGCGTAACGCCGCGGGCGACCGCTTCCCGGCCCGCCCGCAGGGAGCCACACAGCGGCGCCAATACGGCGTTGCAGCCCTTGACAAGGGCGCGCCATTCTCTGCGGGCTGCGCCTTGTCTTGACGCCGCTGTGTGGCTCTGAACATGTCAATATTAAGTTGAAAGAGCACTAGTCCTGTCAAGCAATGGTCGCCGGTTAGTTCGGGCGTTTGTAGAACTTGCCCGATTTCATGATGTGGGTAATCGTGGCATCCGGTTGTTGCAGGATCGAAATGTTGCGCAACGGATTACCGTCCACGATTAATATATCAGCCAAGGCGCCGGGTTTAATACAACCCAGCCTGGCATCCATATTCAGCAGTTCAGCATTGATTTTCGTCGCAGACCGTAATATTTCAAACGGTGACAGTACCTCGGCGCGAATCTCAAATTCACGGGACTGCATATCATGTAAAGGGCCGAACAAGTCTGTCCCAAACCCGGTACTGGTTCCTGCTTCTTTTAAATTTTCCAGGCTTTTAAGCCCCGCCTGGTGAACCACCGAGACTTTTTTCGAACTGTATTCAGGCAAGCCTATTTCTTTCCCGCGGTCTATCATCGCCTGGTAGGTTACCAGGGTAGGATTAACGAAGGCGTTGGATCGTGTGGCAAGTAACGCTGTTTCCAATTCAATGAAATTGGCGTGTTCTATGGAACGAACACCGCATTCCAGCGACCTGCGGATTGCTTCATCGCTGTATGCGTGAGCGAGGACGTAAGTTCCACGGTGTTCAGCTTCTTCAACGGCAGCGCGTATTTCATCTTCTGAATATTGCAGGCCCAGGAGAGGGTCGCTTGGGGAGGTAACCCCGCCGGAAGCCATGATTTTAATTGCATGGGCGCCTTTGCGTAATTCCTCCCGAGCCGCTTTTCTTACCGCCGACACACCATCGGCTACAATGGTCATGCCGGCCCCGCTACATGAGCAGGCAACAGCATTATTGCCCGGCTCCCTGAAGTCGCCGTGCCCGCCGGTTTGGCTGAGACCGCGACCGCAATGAAACAACCTTGGGCCGATAATCAAATCTTCCTCCACCGCTCTTGACAGCCCGCTATCGGCGCCGGCGGCATCACGGATGGAAGTAAAACCCCGAAACAACATTTCCCGCATCAGTCTCGCAGCTTTCAACGCTACCCATGACGGCGGCAGTTCCTGAAGCCGGGCAGGGGAGACGTCGTGGTCGGTTACGTGGACGTGGGCGTCGATCAATCCCGGCATAAGCGTCTTGCCTTTTACATCGACTATTTCTGCCGAAGCAGACCGGAGCGGCCGATCCGACACCTCACGGATGTCCGTTCCTTCAACAAGGACATGATAACCCTGCTTGACTTCGTCCACTTCTCCGTCAAACAGGTTTGCGTTGGTAAACAGTGTTGGGACCATTTGTTATTTACATCCGGATGCAATAATATAATTATACAACGATTGGCCAGTATCTTATTTATCCTTTTGTCCATCAAGGTAGTTAGGGGGGATTAAACAATGAAAACGTTCATTCGCAAACCGCTTGTTATTGCTGTAGGTCTTGCAATACAGTCGATTTCTGTCCAGGCGCAGGAGGAAGCTTCGGGTGCGGTTCTGGAAGAGATACTCGTCACCGCCAATCGCCGGTCAGAATCAGCACTGGATGTTCCCTATAACGTCACTGCATTATCCGCCGACCAGCTTGAAGCAGCGGGCGTCAGTGACATTTCCGGGATGCTTCGCATGGTGCCGGGTCTCAGTTCATTCGATGAAGGACCACGGGTGTCGGGTAATCGGAACAATTTTAATATTCGCGGATTAAATGCCAACAACCTCGGCAATGAGGACGATAACCCCCGTATCGGTCAGGCAACGGTTTCAACCTACGTGGGCGAGACGCCGGTATTTTTTCCATTAAAACTCGTTGATCTCGATCGAGTAGAGGTATTACGAGGACCGCAGGGCACACTCTATGGCTCAGGTTCGGTTGGTGGCACGGTCAGATTTATTCCTAATAAACCGGAGTTTGACGGGTTCACGCTGGATGTGAATGCAGAAGCTTCCCTGACCAAGAAATCCGACGATGTCGGCTACGAGGGAAATTTCACCGTCAACGTACCGCTCAGCGAAGCATTCGCAGTGCGGGCTACCGCCGGTTATGAAGAGATTCCCGGTTTCATCGATGCGCTCGGCCTGGTACAGCAGACGGGTACGCCGGAAGATCCTGGAGCAGTGGTGCTGGCTGACCCCGGAGATATTCTCGGCAGCCTGCCTGCATATGGTCCCGAAAAGGAAGACGTCAACGATGCAGAAGTTACTTTTGCCCGTGTCAGTCTGCGTTTCCTTCCCAGCGATCGGTTGGATGTGAATGTGAATTACCATTATCAACAGACCAAAGTAGGCAGTCGCTACGAAGATAACCCGGAATATGGAACCGGTGAAGAGTACGTTATGTACAAGGCATTTACCGACCCGCATGATGCATCCATACAACTGGGTAATATTGATATGGAGTTCGACCTCGGATTTGCCAGGTTGACGTCGGCGTCTGCGTATTCCGAGATTAATATAGACAGCGTTTCTGAATCATCCGGATTTCTGAGAACCAATATTCCGCAGTATTACTTCGGTCTGCCCCGTATTATTTCGCCGATTATCCGCGGTCAAAACTCGCAGACATTTACCCAGGAAATCCGCTTGGTATCAGAGGCTGGAGGAAGGTTTGAATGGGTAGCAGGCGGGTTTTACCTGGAGAACGACCTGGATTTCGACTTGTTTCAACCCCTGTTTGGCGTAAATGATTACGCCAATGCGTATTTTGGTTTGAATCCCCCTTTGAATTTTACCGACACATTGGCAACGGGTGGCACCGAACAGGAATTCAGGGATATGGCCGTGTTTGGCGAATTGACCGTGAATATCACCGATCGCTGGCAGGTCACCGGTGGAATCCGTATCTTCGATCAGGAACTGGATGGAACTTCGGGCATCCCGCTGCCGTTTGCATCCCGGACATTTGAATTTTTCTATTACGGTAGTGCAACGGATGATTTTCTGCTCGGTGGTATCAACCCGACGGAAAACGAGGTGTCGGATGAAATATTCAAGGTGAATACCTCTTACGAAGTGACTGATGACATGTTGGCCTTTTTTACCTGGTCCCAGGGCTTTCGGGCTGGCGGCGCCAACCAGTTGCCAGAGATAGATCCGTTTGGTAACGACTATTCCGATATTCTCCGGTTTCAATCAGATGATGCGGAGAACTACGAAATCGGAATCAAGGGTACCTGGAACGCGCAGGTCAATTACACGGCCACGGCATTCTGGGTGGACTGGACGAATTTTCAATCAACCCTGTTTTCACCATTCGGCATCGCCTTTGTGGACAACATAGGCGGCGCTCGGTCCCGCGGCCTGGAACTGGAATTGAATGGCTACCTGACCGACCAACTTGGATTCGGGCTCAGCTATACCTATATAGATGCAGAGACCACCGATCCGTTCGAGCAGCAGTCAGGCAATCCTGCGACCACGGTTCCGGATGGTACGACATTGCCGGGTTCATCGGAGAGCACGTTTTTCGGCCATCTCCAGTACGAATATCCCCTGGCGACATCAAAACTCGTCTTTTATACGGATTTGGCTTACCGCAGTGACACCAACAGCGCCTTTATCGATCAACCGTTGCTTGCATCTGAAAATTTTGTACCGCTGGATGGTTTCGCGGTCTGGAATCTTTCCGTTACCTGGGCCAGGGATAATTACAGTATTACCGCATTCGGGGAAAATGTTTCAAACACCCGTGCAACCTCGGTTGTGTCATCACCGGATTCCTTTGGTGAGCAGGATCAGGGATATGGAGTGATCAAACCCCAGACCTTCGGATTACGCTTCAAATGGTCTTATCAGTGATGAGGGTTATATATCTCTGAACAAAAAACAACCAATCCGCGTTTGCGCAATGATTGCCATACGCGCCGGATTGGAGTCATGGGGCGCGGTAACCCGGGAGCTTGTTGATGAAATTATAGCTCCCGATGTTGAAGTAACCATTCGGGATCTGCCTGACGCCCCTGTCACTTCTATCATGAGCGCCTGTGATCATGACCTTGTCGCGCCGTATAATGTCCAGGCTGCAATTCAGGCAGAACAGGAGGGTTTCGATGCCATTACCACGGGTTGTTTGCTTGACCCCGGCATTGAAGCCATGAAAGAAGCCGTGGACAGGCTCGTTGTCGTGGGGGATTGTGAAGCCGTAATGCATCTGGGCTCTCTGTTGGGACGCCGAATCTGCGTTTTACTTCCGAACAAAACAACCTCCGGTTTGATTACATTCAACGTATTTGAAGATCTGGTGCGTAAATACGGATTCCAGGACAAGCTGGCCTCCATACGCGCTGTTCAATCCACCAGCCTGGATTTTGCAGCCGAACGGGACGACCTGCCGGGGAAAATGCTGGAACAGGCGCGACTTGCAATCAGGGAAGACAGGGCGGACGTGATCGTAGGTTACGGCAGTTTGACGGTTATTAATCATTTGCGTGCGCACCTCGCCGTGCCCGTCCTCGAATCAATACAATGTACATTATCCCTGGCGACTGAACTGGTTCGACATCGCGATTGGCAGGAATAATGGACAGCAGTGCCCGCGACTTGAATAACCAACTGGAGGCCGCATCGACGTTGATGCAACAGGGAAATCTACCTGCAGCAGAAGCAACAATCGCAAAACTCAAGACAACCCACGACTCCATTTCTGCCGTATGGGCATTGGCAAGTGAGATATCCTTACGCCAGGGCAAGACAGGTCATGCCTGGACGGAAATAAACCGTGCGGTGGGCCTTGACGCACATAATGCCAGGCGGCACGTGCAGCGGGCGCGATGCGCTATTCTTGCCGGGTTTGTTTCAGAGGCGAAGCAGTCTGTTGAAGCCGCTACAATATCCGGGGTGACGGAAGTTGATGATCAGTTGATGCTGGCCTCTGTCCTGGTGCGTTGCGATGACCATGAGAGCGCACTTGCCTGGTACAAAAAAGCTGAGGTAATACAGCCTGACCGAAATGAACTGCAACGCGGCATGGCTTCGGTTTACCGTTTTCTCGGCGATATACAAAAGGCTGAACAGGCTTGTGACAAGGCCCTGGCAAGCGAACCGCACGACTACGAAATGCTCAACCTTCGTTCGTCTTTGCGAAAGCACACAAAAGACAGTAATCATATACGGGAACTGAAAGAACTCCTGGGGATGGGAATCAGGAACTGGCGCGGGGCGGTACAGGTTGCCTATGCCGTATCCAAGGAACTTGAGGACATTGAAGAATACAATGAAGCATTTGAATACCTGGAAAAAGGTGCATCTTTAAGGCGCAGGAATCTGAAATATGACCTGAAAGATGACATTAAAATCTTTAATGCCATAATCAATGCTTTCACCGGAGAAGCCCTGCAGGCTGCTGCCGAACACGGTTACGCATCGGATGCGCCTGTCTTTATACTTGGTCTGCCGCGGACGGGATCAACGCTTGTCGAGCGTATTATTTCATCACACAGCATGGTGATTTCAGCAGGTGAACTCAATGATTTTGCCCTGGAACTGTTGAAATTGACCGGTGCCGGCAACAAAGGCGGGCAACCTGCGCGATTGGATTTACCAAAGGCTTCACTAGAGGTCGATATGCACAGCCTTGGTCAAAATTATGTAAATGCTGTTAGGCCGCTGATCAAGGATACTCCCCGGTTTATTGATAAACTCCCCCTGAACAGTCTTTATGTCGGGTTAATCTATCTCGCGTTGCCGCATGCCAAGGTGGTACATGTTAATCGCCATCCGGTGGATACCTGTTTTGCCATATACAAATACCTGTTTAAAAATGCTTATCCGTTTTCGTACAATCTGGATGAACTGGGAGATTATTTTATCGGACATCACAGGTTGATGGAACACTGGCGGAAGATACTGCCGGACGGGTGGATGTATGACATCCTGTATGAAGATATCATCTCTAATCAGAAAGAGGCGACAGAGAACCTTCTTCATTATCTTGATTTGGAATGGGAAGACTCCTGTCTTGAATTTTATCTTAACGAGCAGGCATCCACGACGGGCAGTGCAAGCCAGGTACGAGAGCCATTGTACAAGTCGTCGGTGGGCAAATGGAGTTACTATGAAAAGCAGTTGCTGCCACTGGTTGATAAACTGAAAAACGCCGGTATCAACATCGATTGATCAAAGCCTGAACGGGGAGAACGCCTATGCTTTACCGGATTCCAAAATGCCTCCTGTTTGTTACATCTATGGGTCTTTTTGGTCTTTATACCTGCCCTGTAATCTCAGGACCGGTCCGCGACATGGATATGACCTGGGTGGAAAAGTATGTCACATACACTCAGGACCATCACGGACAGTTGAATGCTACCGATTTTCATTTTCTGGCGGAGGTCATTTATGCGAAAAGATCAACGATCAAAAATGTAGACTCTTTCCTGTACGTTAAAGGGAGCGATACGCCTCTGGCAAGCTACACTGAAAAAGATCCGTACGCATTCACAAACGGCCTGTTCTACACAAGAAAATCAAAGTCCTATGATGATCTGACGTCGCTTGAGGCTGCACATCCTGCCTCCACCCGGTATGTATGGGAAATACATGGGCCCGGGGGGAATATTCAACTCGATCCGATACGGATTGGCGGACCGGAATTACGTACCCAAATCCCGGACATGAGTCCGATTTACCTGTCCCAGTCCGGTCAGCCGGTGACCGACTTTAATAATATAGATCCTGATATGTCACTGGGTATCGGTTGGGACCCGTTTACCATTGGCGCTCCCCTGGAAGGAACCAACTGGGATGACCTGGTATTTGTGCTGGTCAGTGACTGTCATGGCAAGGTCATATATACCAGCGGCGCACCGGAGGATGAGGACGGGTTTGCCGACTTCAGTGCAACGTCAACGGAAATGCCGCCAGCGTTACTGGAACCCGGGATGGGCTACGTAGTGTTCATCTCCCAGGTCAATTATGTGGATGCGAATGTCAGTCATGGCATTGAACAATTGGCGGCGAATTCATTCGCGGTGGAACTGGAGGTCAGGACTGCAGGCCAAATAGACCCGGCCCGAACCTGTCCGGAACCGGCGTACAAGGCCGCTTACCTGTGGTCCGGGAGAACACCTGCCGGGACCGGGATGGTCCCGTGGCCGGCCTTTCTGGACCCGTCGAATACAACACCAGAGGATTAAACTTTGGCTGAGGCGATAAGACATAACATTAATTGTGCTGATTTATTTCCGGTTCCCCTGGTCATTGATAATTTTGGAGAGAGCGCCAGGGAGTTAAACCGGAGATTAATGGACGATATTCATATCGAGATGAAACAGGAAGCCGCTTCTGCCTCAAGGAGTTTTGTTTCAGCGTGGCAATCGGAATCCGGGCTCGAAAAGAAGTATGCTTCTTTTCTGGAACTGCAAAACCACATTGAGGCAACTGCCGCGACCTACCTGGCTCATATCAAATTCGCTGAAACCATTTCCGTTAAATGTGCCGGTTTATGGGCGAACTGTATGTCAGGTGGAGGGGGACATTCGATGTATCACATTCATGGTTCCGGCGCGGTCATCGCGACAGGTGTCTATTATCCGGCATCGCTGATGAAGGATGGGGAAAGCAAGGAAGAAGACCTGGATGATTTCAACCCGCAAACCATCTTCAGGGAAACCGGAGTAGGCGGGGAACTAATCATATATGATCCCAGTTATATAATTAAAAGACAGGTAATCAAACCATCGGGATCACACTACTACGAAGCGATTAAAGAGATATCTCCCAGGGAATCCCTGTTAATCCTGTTCCCTCAATACCTTCCGCATTCCGTCGAGCCGTTGCTTGATGATCAATTCAAACGCTACAGTATTTCCTTTACCATTGAAAAGGTCCGGGGTGAACAGTTAAAGTTGAGACGGGTTTAGTCAAAACTTGCATTTTTTTTATGCCGTGATACAGGTATAATCTCCGTTCATGCTGGAAAATTATCTACCAATACTGATCTTCCTGATCGTCGGGCTGGGGTTCGGCGGGATATTGTTTGTCCTCGGTTATTTTCTCGGGCCGAACAGCCCCGACGAAGCGAAACAGTCACCTTACGAATGCGGGTTTGATGCCTTCGAAGACGCCAGAATTCAATTCGACGTACGCTATTACCTCATTGCCATCCTGTTTATAATCTTTGACTTGGAAATTGCCTTTTTCTTTCCCTGGGCGGTCGCCCTGCGGGAGATAGGCATGGTCGGTTTCTGGGCCATGATGCTGTTCCTTGCAGTCCTCGTGGTCGGCTTCATCTACGAGTGGCGTAAGGGCGCCCTGGAATGGGAGTAACAGAATGAATTCCGAAGAACAGATTCACCACCAGGGTATCGTTACTACCACGGTGGATAACCTGGTGAACTGGGCGCGTACCGGTTCCTTGTGGCCGATGACGTTCGGCCTGGCCTGTTGTGCAGTGGAAATGATGCATGCGGGCGCCTCGCGTTACGACCTGGACCGGTTCGGTGTCATATTTCGCCCGAGCCCCAGGCAATCAGACGTCATGATCGTTGCGGGAACACTGGTTAACAAGATGGCGCCTGCGTTGCGCAGGGTTTATGACCAGATGCCGGATCCCAAGTGGGTGATCTCGATGGGGTCCTGTGCCAACGGCGGTGGCTATTACCATTATTCCTATTCCGTTGTACGCGGCTGCGACCGCATTGTCCCGGTGGATATCTATGTACCGGGTTGCCCACCCACTGCAGAAGCCCTGTTGTTCGGCGTATTGCAATTACAGAAAAAGATCAAGCGTACCGGCACCAATACGATCAGAAGATAGGACAGCTTGATTTTACGTTAAACGGCTATGGATACGCTTATCAACGACCTGCGCGAGCGTCTGGGCGCCAGAATCATCAATGACAAGCTCGAAACGGGTCAGGTAACCATTGAGGTCAACGCCGCTGACCTGACTGATGTATGTCTTATCCTGCGGGACGATGAGGCCCTGGTATTCAACCAGTTATCCGATTTGTGCGGGGTCGATTACCTGTCCTACGGCAAGGCGGACTGGGAAACCCAGGATACGACCCGTACCGGTTTCAGCCGCGGGGTCAGCCAGGGTGTTTATATCGATACCCAGGATATCGACGACCGTTTTGCGGTGGTCTACCACCTGTTGTCGTTAAAACATAACCGGCGCCTCAGGCTGCGCAGTTTTATCTCCGGCCAACCGGCCAGGATTGCTTCGGTAACCCCCATCTGGGCCGGCGCCGACTGGTTCGAACGGGAAGCCTTTGACCTGTTCGGCATCATGTTCGACGGACATCCCGACCTGAGACGCATACTGACCGACTATGGGTTCAGGGGGCACCCGTTCCGCAAGGATTTTCCGCTGGAGGGCAACGTGGAGGTTCGTTATGACCCGGAGCAGGGGCGGGTCGTGTACCAGCCTGTGACGATCAAGAACCGCGTGCTGGTCCCCAAGACGATACGCCACGATAACCGCTACGCTGGACCGGGAGAAAACCATGGCGATTGACCTGGTTAACAATGATATTTGGGGTCAGAGCAAAAACTCCCCTGGAGTTTTTGCTCTGACCCCTGGAAGTTTTAAAAATGCCTGAAATCAGGAACATGACGATGAACTTCGGCCCGCAGCACCCGGCGGCTCACGGGGTGTTGCGCCTGGTGTTGGAGATGGACGGGGAGGTGATCGAGCGAGCCGACCCGCATATCGGGTTACTGCATCGCGCGACCGAAAAACTGGCCGAGAGCAAGCCTTATAACCAGAGTATCGGTTACATGGACCGCCTCGATTACGTGTCCATGATGTGCAATGAACATGCTTACGTGCTGGCCATTGAAAAATTGCTGGGTGTGACGCCACCCATACGGGCCCGTTATATCCGGGTAATGTTCGATGAGATCACCCGTGTGCTTAATCACCTGATGTGGCTGGGTGCCCACGGTCTGGACATCGGCGCCATGAGCATATTCCTGTATTGCTTCCGGGAACGGGAAGACCTGATGGATTGTTACGAAGCGGTGTCAGGCACGAGAATGCATGCAACCTATTACCGGCCGGGTGGTGTGTACCGAGACCTGCCGGCGGAAATGCCGCGCTACCAGGTGACGGTGAACCGTTCAAAGGCAGAGGTAAATAAATTAAACGAGACGCGCCAGGGTTCCCTGCTCGATTTTATCGCGACGTTTACCGAACGTTTTCCGGATCGCATTGACGAATATGAAACCCTGTTGACCGACAACCGGATCTGGAAGCAGCGCACGGTAGGAATAGGCGTGGTCTCAGCAGAGAGGGCGATACAGCTCGGCTTTACCGGCCCCATGTTGCGCGGCTCGGGCGTAGAGTGGGACCTGCGCAGAAAACAGCCTTACGAAGTTTATAACCAACTGGATTTTGCCATTCCCGTCGGCGCCAATGGAGATTGTTATGATCGTTACCTGGTGCGCGTTGAGGAGATGCGCCAGTCAAATGCAATCATCAGGCAATGTGTGGACTGGCTGCGGAGTAATCCCGGGCCGGTGATCATCGATGACCATAAACTGGTCCCACCCAGGAGGGAAACGATGAAAGATGACATGGAGTCGTTAATTCACCATTTCAAGCTGTTTACCGAAGGTTACTGCGTGCCGGAAGGAGAGGTTTATGCAGCCGTGGAACACCCGAAAGGTGAGTTTGGGATATACCTGGTGTCGGACGGAGCCAACAAGCCGTATCGGTTGAAGATACGGCCTCCGGGTTTCGTCCACCTGGCGTCCCTGAATGAAATGGTGCAGGGACACATGCTGGCAGACGTGGTCGCAGTGATTGGGACGCAGGATGTCGTGTTCGGCGAAATCGATCGTTGACCGGCCACCGGGTATGTAATGAGGATGACCACGACCAAACAAAAATTACCTCTGCGCGTCAGGAAAGAAATTGATCGCTGGACCGCCATATTCCCGGCGGATCAGAAGCAGTCCGCCGTGCTCGCGGCATTACGCGAGGCGCAGCATGAGAACGGGGGGTACCTGACCAGGGAGCTGATGGACGCGGTCGCCGATTACCTGCAGATGCCGCGCATCGCGGTGTATGAGGCGGCCAGCTTTTATTCCATGCTGGAAACCGAACCGTGCGGCCGTCACAGCGTGTCCGTATGCACCAATATCTCCTGCATGTTGCGTGGAGCGGATGATATCGTTGCTCATATTGAAGGCAAGCTGGGGGTTAAAGTCGGTGGGACCACCGGTGACAATCGCATTTACCTGAAACAGGAAGAGGAGTGTCTGGCCGCCTGTTGCGGGGCGCCCATGATGATGGTCGATCATAAATACTATGAAAACCTGACTCCCGATATCGTGGATGAAGTGCTGGACGGGCTGGACTGATGGACAGGAACGCAATCAACTCGGTTTGTTACGCCACCCTCGGGTTTGACCAGCCCTGGACCCTGGAGAATTACTACCGGGTAGACGGTTACAAGGCCTGGAAGAAAATTCTTGATGAAAAAATTCCGCCCCGCGAGGTAACGGAAGAGATCAAGGGCTCGGGATTGCGCGGTCGCGGTGGTGCAGGGTTCCCCACGGGGTTGAAATGGAGTTTCATGAATCCCGATGCGCCCAACCCGAAATATGTCGTCTGCAATTCCGACGAGAGCGAACCGGGCACCTGCAAGGACCGGGATATCCTGCGCTTCAATCCCCACTCCCTGGTTGAAGGCCTTGCCATTGCCTGCTATGCCATGGGCGCATCAGTGGCTTATAATTATATCCGCGGCGAGTTCATGCAAGAACCGTACGAACGCTTTGAGAATGCCTTGAAGGAAGCCTACGACGCGGGTTTTCTGGGGAAGGATATCTGTGGTTCGGGAATAGACATCGATATTTATTCGGTGCTGGGCGCCGGCGCCTATATATGCGGGGAAGAGACGGCCCTGCTGGAATCCCTGGAAGGGAAACCCGGCAAGCCCAGGTTCAAACCGCCGTTTCCTGCGCAATACGGTTTATACGGTAAGCCCACAACGCTCAACAACACGGAAAGCTTCTGTTCCGCGCCGACAATCATGTTGAAGGGCGCACGCTGGTTTGCCGATGTGGGAGTGGAGAACAGCGGCGGCACCAAGTGTTTTTCCGTGAGCGGCCACGTGGCAAAACCGGGCAATTTTGAGGTGCCCCTGGGTCTGCCGTTTCGCGAGTTGCTGGACATGGCCGGCGGTATGTGGCATGGGAGGAAATTGAAAGCGGTGATTCCCGGCGGTTCATCGGTGCCGGTGGTGCCGGGAGAGATCATGCTGGAAGCCAATATGGATTATGATTCCCTGCGCGCGGCGGGTTCATCCATCGGTTCCGGCGCGGTGGTGGTCATGGACGAGACCACCTGCATGGTCAGGATGCTGCAGCGTATCTCCAGGTTTTATTTTGCCGAATCATGCGGCCAGTGCACCCCGTGCCGCGAGGGAACCGGCTGGCTGTACCGTATGCTGTCCCGCATTATCGACGGCCGGGGCCGGATGGCAGACCTGGACAAGCTGGTTGACGTGGCCAACAAGATAGAAGGGCGGACTATCTGCGCCCTGGGTGATGCCGCGGCATGGCCGGTACAGAGTTTCATGAAACATTACCGGCACGAATTCGAATACATGATAGAAAACCAGGGCCGCTCAATTATTAATGTCTGATAATTCCATAACACTTGAGATTGACGGCCGGGAAGTCGAGGCCCGGCCCGGCCAGATGCTGATCGAGGTGACTGATCGGATCGGGAACTACGTGCCGCGCTTCTGTTACCACGACAAGCTGACCGTCGCGGCAAACTGCAGGATGTGCCTGGTGGAAGTGGAAAAGGCGCCCAAGCCTTTACCGGCTTGCGCCACACCGGTTATGAACGGCATGAAAGTTCATACAAAATCGGAACTGGCGCTGGAAGCGCAGAAATCAGTCATGGAATTTCTACTGATTAACCATCCCCTGGATTGCCCTATCTGCGACCAGGGTGGGGAGTGTGAATTGCAGGACCTGGCAATGGGTTACGGCAGGGACGTATCCCGTTACCAGGAAAAGAAACGGGTCGTGAAGGACAAGAACATAGGTCCCCTGGTACAGACGGACATGACCCGGTGTATCCACTGTACCCGCTGCGTACGTTTCGGCGAGGAGATCGCAGGTTTGCGCGAACTGGGCGCAACCGGGCGCAGTGAGTTCATGGAGATCGGCACCTACATCGAAAAGAGTATGGATTCCGAATTGTCCGGCAACGTGATTGACCTGTGTCCGGTCGGCGCACTCACTTCCAAACCGTTCCGGTATACCGCACGCACCTGGGAGATGACCCAGCACAGCGGAATCGGGGTGCACGATGCGGTGGGTTCAAACCTTCACTTTCATGTAAAGGATGATCGGATAAAACGGGTTGTGCCCGCAGACAATGAAGACATCAACGAGGTCTGGCTGTCGGACCGCGATCGATTCAGTTATGAAGGGCTGAATAGTGCCGGGCGTCTTACGGCTCCCATGGTCAGGGATGAACATGGCTGGCGGGAAGTCGATTGGAATACGGCGCTCAACCATGTAAAGGGCAAGCTGCGTAGCGTGACTGAGCAGCATGGCGCAGATCAGGTCGGTGCATTGGTCTCTCCTTCGGCCACTTCCGAGGAACTTTACCTGACGCAGAAATTCATGCGGAAACTGGGGTCCGGCAATATCGATCATCGATTGCGGCAAACGGATTTCAGTGACCAGTCAGTGGCCCCGGCGTACCCGGGATTGGGGATGTCCCTGGCCGACGTTGAGCGGCTTGAAGCGGTCCTGATAGTCGGTGGCTTTCCGCGCAAGGATCAGCCAATCTTCAATCACCGTTTGCGTAAAGCCGTCATGGCCGGCGCAGAAGTGATGGTGATCAACCCGGTAGACTTCAGTTTCAATTATGAGATTGCCCATAAATGTATTGAATCACCCGCCAAACTCGTGCAGGAACTGGCCGCCGTACTGAAGGTTGCCGCCGGTAAGACGGACAAGGACAGCGCACACGCCCGCTTGCTGGAGGCACTACGGCCGAAGACCGTGCATAGAAACATTGCGAGGACGCTTTTGAATGCAGACAGGGCGGCGGTCTTCATCGGCAGCCTGGGCGTTTCCCACCCGCAGTTGTCCCTGTTGCGTTACCTGTCAGGATCATTGGCGCAACGGATTTCGGGCACTTTCGGTTACCTGGAGAACGGGGCGAACAGTGCCGGGGCCTGGCTGACCGGGGCCATACCCCACAGGTTACCGGGTATGAACAATGCCACTGCCGGCGGCCTGGATGCCGGCGCCATGCTGACTGAACAACTGGCGGCCTACCTGTTGCTGGACGTGGAACCGGAGTTCGATTTTTTTGACGGAAACCTGGCTCGGGATGCGCTGCTCAAGGCTGCCTGTGTGGTTGCCGTAACAGGGTATAAAACAACGGCAGAGTATGCCGACGTGTTGCTGCCGATGGCAATGTATGCGGAAAATGCAGGTTCATACCTGAACATGGAGGGCCGGGGCCAATGTTTCAATAGGGTGGTATCGCCACCCGGGGGTGCCCGCCCGGCCTGGAAAATAGTCTGTTCCCTGGCAGGCAACCTGGGTCTTGACGGCTTCAGTTATAAGGGGTTCGAGGAAGTCCGGACAGAAGCGGCTGAAAAGATGGGGAATATACAACCGGATAATATGGATGCATGGACCACGCCTGAAGCAATCCCGGCAAGTAGCGGGGACCTGCAGCGTATCGGTTATGTGCCCATGAATTCCGTTGATGCGCTGGTGCGCCATGCCCCGGCATTACAACAGACCGTGGACGTAGCAGACGGGGTTGCTCATATCAACAGGAAGACGGCGCGCAGGTTGGGTGTGGCAGGAGAGGAGAATATCATGGTATCCAGCCAGGACAACGTTGTGCAGCTTCCCCTGCAGATCGATGACACCGTGGCGGATGACTGTGTGATGATACACGGTGGACACGCCGGCAGCGGCAGTCTGGGGCCGTTATCAGGCCCGGTTTCGGTTTCCAGGGTTTAATACGGGTTTCTGTCGCAATGCTCGAATACCTGTTCAACATCATCAGCGATAATATCCTGGCGCCTGTGGTTGCCTGGCTTGTCCCGGACAATTATGCGGATTATTCGCTGTACACCCTGGAAGTACTGGTGAAAATCCTCGCCATAGTGATTCCCTTGCTCGTCGTTGTCGCTTACATGACCTACGCGGAACGCAGGATCATCGGTTACATACAATGCAGGCTGGGACCGAACAGGGTCGGGTTTTTCGGTTTCCGTTTCTGGGGGCTGGGCCAGCCCATCGCCGATGCGGTCAAGCTTCTGTTCAAGGAAATTATTATTCCAACGGGGGCAAACAAACGCCTGTTCGTGATGGCGCCCATACTGGCCATTGCGCCGTCCCTTGCCGCCTGGGCCGTGATACCGTTTGCCGACACCCTGGTGCTGGCGGATATTAATGCAGGGTTGTTATACATCCTGGCCCTGACGTCATTAGCCGTATACGGCATCATCATTGCAGGCTGGGCGTCAAATTCCAAGTACGCGTTCCTGGGCGCCATGCGCTCCGCCGCACAGATCGTTTCCTACGAGATTGCCATGGGCTTTGCGCTGGTATGTGTACTGATTGCCGCCGGCAGTTTAAACCTGGGTCAGATTACCGCGGCACAAAGCGGCAGTATCCTGCATTGGTACTGGTTGCCGCTGTTGCCGATTTTCCTGGTCTATTTTATATCCGGCGTGGCCGAGACCAACAGGGCGCCGTTTGACGTGGCCGAGGGTGAATCCGAACTTGTGGCCGGTTTCCACGTTGAATATGGCGGAATGGCATTTTCTATTTTCTTTATGGCGGAATATGCCAATATGGTGCTTATTGCCGTATTGACTGCCGTGCTGTTCTGTGGCGGGTGGCTGTCTCCCTTCCAGGGTTTGGCGCTGCTCGAAGGCATACCTTATATCACTGAACCGAATATAATGTGGCTGTTGTTAAAAACTTCGGTGTTTTTGTTCATGTTCCTGTGGTTCAGGGCAACATTCCCCCGTTACCGCTACGACCAGATTATGCGTCTTGGCTGGAAAGTATTCCTGCCCATCACCATTATCTGGATTGTGGTTATCTCCGGCATGGTCGTTGCAGAGGCGCCGCCGTGGTTTGACTGATAAAGAAGATATTTGGGGTCAGAGTAAAACGCTTAAAAGAATATAGGATAAGTGAGATAAATTTGCAGAGTTTTACTCTGACCCCTGAATTGGCAAATTGATGAAAATTAAAGATTATTTCCGGAGTTTCCTGTTGTGGGAACTGTTGAAAGGCCTGCGTTTGACGGGGCGTTACTTGTTCAGGCGCAAGATCACTGTGCAATATCCGGAGGAGAAGACCCCCCAGTCGCCTCGCTTCAGGGGCCTCCATGCGTTGCGCCGATATCCCAATGGTGAAGAGCGTTGTATCGCCTGCAAGTTATGTGAGGCGGTCTGTCCCGCGGTGGCCATCACCATCGAGTCAGAGCAACGGGATGACGGCACCCGCAGGACGACCCGTTACGATATCGATTTGGCAAAATGCATTTTTTGCGGGTTCTGTGAAGAATCATGTCCGGTCGACTCCATTGTTGAGACGCGCATTTACGAATACCACGGCGAACAGCGCTCCGACCTGCTGATGACAAAGCAAAGGTTACTGGAAGTCGGAGACATAGCTGAAGAGCAGATTGCCCGGGACCGCGCCGCAGAAGCGTTGTATCGGTGACCCATTAGCTACAGAGGACACAGAGTTGATTGGTTTTAAGAAGCAACAATAGTTCACCATTCCCGCGCAAGCGGGACTCCGGTATGCAAACATTCCTTATAAGGAGCTTTGTTGTCTACCGGATTCTGGTCCCTGCCTTCGCAGGGATAAACATTTGCAGGAATGACGAGCGGAGGGACTGTTCATTCTGTGATCTCTGTGTCCCCCTGCTTAAGGCATACAGGGGCATGCTCTGTGGCAAATAATTAAACTCTTATGTTGGAACAATCCATATTTTATGTTTTTGCGGTCCTGCTGGTGATGTCGGCCTGCATGGTTATTTCCGTGCGCAACCCGGTTCATGCAGCACTTTTTCTGATCCTGTCGTTTTTTTGCAGCGCGGCCATCTGGTTGCTATTGGAAGCAGAATTCCTGGCTATTGCGCTGGTGCTGGTCTACGTGGGCGCGGTGATGGTGTTATTCCTGTTTGTGGTGATGATGCTGGATATTAACATCTCAACACTGCGGGAAGGATTTTCCCGGTTTTTACCCGTCGGCTTAGCAGTTGCCGTACTGATGCTGATTGCCATGGGATTGATTGTAGGCGCCGGCCATATTTTGCCTGGTTCAGGGTCAACAGGCGATCAGCTTGCAATCGGCATCGATAATACCCGGTTGCTCGGCAAGGCACTGTTTACCGAATATATTTACCCTTTCGAGATTGCCGGCGCCATCCTGTTGACCGCGATTATCGCAGCGATCAGTCTGACCATGCGTAAACCGCGGGCGCAACGCACGCCCAAAGCCGGGAAACAGGTCAATGTCAAACCAGAGACGCGCGTGCGCCTGGTCGACATGGAGTCGGAGAAGGAAGATGATTGAACTGGCCGAAGTCCTGACATTAGCCGCGTTACTGTTCTGCATCAGTGTGGCGGGCGTTTTTATCAACAGGAAGAACGTCATTATTTTATTGATGTGCATCGAATTGATGCTGCTGTCCGTGAATTTGAACTTCATCGCGTTTTCCCATTTCCTCGGTGATATTCACGGCCAGGTTTTTGTCTTCTTCATCCTGACTGTTGCCGCGGCTGAAGCTGCGATCGGTCTTGCGATCCTGGTGGTTCTGTTTCGCAATCGAAATACCATAAACGTTGTAGACCTGGATAGTCTTAAGGGATAGCACTGGTGGATAATATGGAACATATCTATCTTGCGATCGTGCTGGCGCCACTAGCCGGAGCGATAATCGCCGGCCTGGCAGGTCACCTTATCGGCAGGAGTGGTGCACACTGGGTGACCATAATCGGAGTCGGTATTTCCACGGTGTTATCCCTGGTTGCTTACAAACACCTCATGTTTGACGGTGGTGAGGTCTATAACGCCGGGATATATACCTGGCTGACGCTCGGCGAACTGGAATTCACGGTGGGATTCCTGGTGGACCAGTTATCCGTGACCATGATGGTGGTAGTGACTTTCGTTTCCTGGATGATTCATATTTATACCATCGGCTATATGCACGACGACCCGGGATACCAGCGATTTTTCAGTTACATCTCGCTGTTTACCTTCGCCATGCTGGTGCTGGTGATGTCGAACAATTTCGTCCAGTTGTTTTTCGGCTGGGAAGCGGTCGGGTTGGTGTCCTACCTGTTGATCGGTTTCTGGTTTAAACGTGAATCAGCCATTTTTGCCGGCCTGAAAGCATTTATCGTCAACCGGGTGGGCGATTTCGGCTTCCTGACCGGTATTGCTGCGGTCCTGATGTATTTCAATTCTCTGGATTATGTGCAGGTATTCGACCAGGCCGGGGCGCACGTGGAGTCGACAATTTCCCTTATCCCCGGGCTTGAATGGTCCGCACTGACCTTTATCTGTATCTGCCTGTTTATCGGCGCAATGGGAAAATCCGCACAGGTTCCCCTGCATGTCTGGCTGCCTGATTCCATGGAGGGTCCAACGCCTATTTCTGCGTTAATTCACGCAGCCACGATGGTGACGGCGGGCATTTTCATGGTGGCGCGTATGTCGCCCCTGTATGAGTTGTCCGAGGTCGCCCTCAGCCTGATCTTGCTGGTTGGCGCGCTGACGGCTTTTTTCATGGGCCTGCTGGGACTGGTCCAGCATGACATCAAACGGGTGGTTGCCTATTCAACCCTATCCCAATTAGGGTATATGACCGTGGCGCTGGGCGCGTCCGCCTACTCTGTCGCGATCTTTCACCTGGTGACGCACGCTTTTTTCAAGGCCTTGCTGTTCCTGGCCGCAGGATCCGTGATCATTGCGCTGCACCATGAGCAGGACATGCGCAAGATGGGGGGGCTGTACCGTTATATGCCGGTAACATGGTTTACCGCGCTGGTTGGTTCTCTTGCACTGGTCGGTTTCCCGCCGACGTCCGGGTTTTTCTCGAAGGATGCCATTATCGAGGCGGTCCATTACTCACAACTCCCGGGCGCCGGTATCGCCTACGCGGCCGTGTTGTCCGGCGTTTTCATTACGGCGCTGTATACATTCCGGTTATTTTTTCTGACCTTCCATGGCGAGGAACGGATGGACCGGCATACCTGGGAACATCTGAAAGAATCGTCGGGAGTCGTTACCGTACCACTGTTCATCCTCGCAATACCTTCTCTTGTCATCGGCGCTTTCCTGGTCGGGCCCATGGTGCTGGGTGATTATTATGTGGACGCGATCCGCGTGTCCGCGGAGCATGCCGGCGGCCTGCAGGAAATAGCTGCACATTATTCCGGCGCGTTAGATTTTGTGGTGAATTCGTACAAGCATGCCCCCGTCTGGCTGGCCTTGTCAGGGATATTTGTTGCCTGGTTGTGTTATATCAGGTTCCCGCATTGGCCGGGTAAGATTGCCGGCCTGTTTGCCGTACCATACCGGCTGCTTGTCAGAAAATATTATTTTGATGAAGTCTACCAGGCTGTTTTTGCCGATGGCGCCCGTAATGCCGGCAATTCGCTCTGGCAATGGGGCGACGTACGTATAATCGACGACTTCCTGGTTAACGGAACAGCCCGGATGGTACGCCGGTTTTCGGCTTTAATAAGAAGGCTGCAAACCGGTTATCTGTACCACTATGCCTTCGCCATGATTATCGGCCTGTTATTACTGCTGGCTGTGTTCGTCCACCAGTTAGTCTAAGTCCGGATATTGCGCCAGTCCGCTTGGAGGAAGACTATAATTTTCTTACAATCAAGTAGTTACATGACAAATTCTAACTTTTATGCCGTTCTAAACTGCGCTGGATGCGCCCTCGCTTGTCTTTTTGGCGCTGACGGGCACGTGCTCATTGCGCCCATCCCTGGACGCAACCCTTCGGGCGGCTATCGCCGTGCAAATCGGCTGTCCTGCCGATTTGTCCCTCAACCAGACAAATCTGCCCGGAGCAGATTTGGACGTCCAAAGGACGCCCGCAGGGGGCGCCCCACGGATGGGGCGCATCAATCCCAGCTATGGTCTCGGTCGCAGGCGCCCGTCAGCGCCAAAAATCCTGCGCGATCATCGCATCCACTGGCGCAATATCCGGGCTAGCCCTCATGTTCCAGGTCCTGCCGCTGTTGAGTTTATTGGTTTGGGTGCCCATACTGGGTGGCCTGTTTATCCTGTTCGCCGGAGACCGGCAGCGGGAATCGGTCAAATTATTTTCATTGCTCGTGTCCCTGTTCGCCTTTGCGCTGTCGGCCCTGTTATACATACGCTTCGACACCTCAGCTGTCCTGATGCAGTTTGTTGAATACACCGAGTGGATAGACACGTTCAATATCAATTACCACCTGGGTGTCGACGGCATCAGCGTGCCCCTGATCCTGTTGACGACGTTTACTACGGTCCTGGTCATCATCGCCGGCTGGGTGGTCATAGACACCCGGTTGTCCCAATACATGGCGTCGTTTCTTATCCTCGAAGGGTTGATGAACGGGGTGTTTGTATCCCTGGATGCAATCCTGTTTTATTTTTTCTGGGAAGCCATGCTGATACCCATGTTTTTGATCATCGGCGTGTGGGGCGGACCGAGGCGCGTCTATGCCACGATAAAGTTTTTTCTGTACACCTTCCTGGGTTCGGTTTTCATGCTGGTAGCCTTGCTGTACCTGTATTCGAAAATGGGAAGTTTCTATATCTTTGACCTGTACAAGCTGCCGTTGTCTCTCGCTGCACAGAAATGGATATTTATCGCGTTCCTGCTCGCTTTTGCCGTGAAGATACCCATGTGGCCGGTGCATACCTGGTTGCCGGACGCACATGTAGAGGCGCCCACAGGCGGTTCCGTGATCCTGGCCGCGATAATGTTGAAGATGGGAGGATACGGGTTCATCCGTTTCAGTCTGCCCATTGTTCCGGATGCCGCTGCGGCGCTGGCGAACTTCATGATCGTCCTGTCATTGATTGCGATTGTCTATATCGGCTTTGTCGCACTGGCACAGAAAGACATGAAAAAACTGATTGCCTATTCGTCCGTTTCCCACATGGGGTTTGTCACGCTGGGTTTATTCATCGTATTTTCCATCATGGATCAGGCCGGGCCAAACACCGATGCGGTAATGGGATTGGCAGGCGCAATGATGCAGATGGTCTCACACGGCCTTATCTCAGCCGCCCTGTTCCTGTGCGTAGGTGTCATGTATGACCGGGTGCACAGCCGGCAGATTTCCGATTACGGCGGTGTGGCGAATACCATGCCGGTGTTTGCATCGTTCATGATGTTGTTTGCCATGGCCAATGCCGGTTTGCCCGGCACCTCCGGGTTTGTCGGCGAATTCCTGGTCATCCTGAGCAGCTTCCGCGCCAATGCCTGGATTGCCGTTCTGGCTGCATCCGTATTGATCCTGGGTGCCGCCTACACGTTATGGATGTATAAACGCGTGATTTTCGGCGACGTGGCCAATGAGAGCGTGGCCGGGTTGCAGGATGTTTCCAGGCGTGAGACCCTGCTCCTGCTCCTGTTGGCCGTCGCGGTGCTGTTGCTGGGCCTGTGGCCGGCGCCGTTGTTTGAACTCATGGATGCCACGCTCAACCACCTGGTGGAACATATCTCGCAATCCAAGCTCATATAATGATGCCGATCACAACTGAAATCATCTTTGTTATACCGGAACTTGCGCTGCTGGTCCTTGCGTGCTCGGTCCTGGTGTGTGATGTGTTTTCAACAAACCCGAACAAACTGACGACCTACTGGCTGGCCCAGATATCCCTGCTGGCGGTGATATTTCTCGTGATTTACCTGGGCCCGGACGCGCGCGTTTCAGTATTTCACCATCACTTCATCCTCGATCCGTTGAGCGTCGTACTCAAAGTGACTATCCTTGCCGCTTCCTTCGTAGTGTTTCTGTATTCATACCATTACTTCAGGGAGCGCGGGCAGTTACAGGGCGAATATTTCATACTGGGTCTGTTTGCCGTGCTGGGGATGCTGGTCCTGGTCTCGGCGTACAGCATGTTGACCGTTTACCTCGGCCTGGAACTGATGTCGCTGTCCTTATACGCCATGGTGGCCATGCATAAGGAATCAGGAACTGCCTCTGAAGCCGCCGTGAAATATTTTGTCTTGGGGGCCCTGGCGTCAGGTCTGCTGTTATACGGCATTTCGATTTTATACGGTATCTCGGGTACGCTGGTGTTGCCGGAAGTTGCAGATTATATCGGCTCACATGCTGATAACAGGATTGCCGGAATCTTCGGGCTGGTCTTTGTCGTTGTCGGTATCGCTTTCAAGCTGGGTGCGGTGCCTTTCCATTCCTGGTTGCCGGACGTGTATGAAGGTTCACCGACGGCAGTTACCCTGTTCCTGGCCAGCGCGCCGAAAGTAGCCGCATTCGCAATGGCGATACGCCTGCTGATAGACGGTCTGCAGCCCCTGCACGTTGACTGGCAGGGCATGTTGATCATCCTGTCGCTGCTGTCAATGGCAGTCGGGAATATCATCGCTATCTCCCAGACCAATATAAAACGCATGCTGGCATATTCCGCCATCGCCCACGCCGGATTCCTGATCCTGGGTATTTTACCGGGCCTGCAGCCAGGCCTGGGCATGACTTATGCAGGCGCATTGTTCTATGTAATTGCCTACGTCATAATGAGCATGGGCGCGTTTGGTTTCATCATATTATCAGGCCGCGCGGGGCATGAGTCCGACCGGCTGGACGATTTCAAGGGTCTTGCCGTGTCCAGTCCCTGGTTTGCTTTCATCATGTTGTTGTTCATGTTCTCCCTGGCCGGCGTTCCCCCGTTCCTGGGGTTCTGGGCCAAATGGTTCGTAATCAAGGAAGTCATCGCAATCGGTCATATCTGGCTTGCGGTCCTGGCGGTGGTCTTTTCAGTGGTCGGCGCTTACTATTATCTACGTATAGTTAAACTGATGTATTTTGATCAGCCGGAAACCATGCCGGAGATGGCTGCGAGCAGGCAAATGAGAACGGTGGTAAGCCTTAACGGCCTTGCTTTGCTGGTTCTGGGTTTTGCCCCGGGAGACCTCATACGGATCTGCACAACGGTACTGGTATTTTAACTCCCGTTCCAGCCGATGTCCGCGGGTAATCTTATCTGGTTGCTGATTATCGTTACTGTTATCCTGGCTAACGTTCCCTGGTTTTTTGGGCGTTTTCTGCTGTTCATGAGACCGGAAAAAAAAACGGTCTGGATGTGTCTGCTTGAGTGGTTGATACTCTATTTTCTTGCGGGATTCCTGGCTTTAGGGGTTGAGAAAAAAATGCAGGGAGAAACCCATGCCCAGGATTGGGAGTTCTACGCGGTTACGTTCTTTTTATTCATGGTCTTTGCCTTCCCCGGCTTTATCTACAGATCTTTCAGGAATTAAGAATTAAGAATTACGAATTACGAATGAATGTGCCGCCTGTGGCGGCTGTCTACCTATGAGTCGTAGATTATTCGTAAGCCGGACCGAGACACATAGTGATATAACACCCCCAATTCCCAATTCCTAATTCCTAATTCCCAATTCCCAATTCCCAATTCCCAATTCCCAATTCCTAATTCGTAATTCCTAATTCCTAATTCGTAATTCCCAATTCGTAATTCCCAATTCCCACTGCAACCTGCTGCCCCATAGCCACCCATTCGGCGCCCGCGCACCAGTTAAAATTATTCGGTTCAGTAAGTACGATCACGGTCGAACCCATATTGAACCGGCCTATTTCATCTCCCTGTTTGAAGACAGTTCCCGGTTCGTAATTCCATACCCCGTGCCCTCGCCCGGCAGCCGGGGTGACCTGCCCGTGCCACACCGTTTCCATGGAACCTACGAATATCGCGCCGATGAATATCACTGAAAACATGCAGGTTGCTGAACTGAAGGTAGTGACAACGCGCTCGTTACGGGCAAACAGGTTGTCGATTCTGCTGGTCGTTGCCGGGTTGACTGAAAACAAACGGCCGGGGATGTATGACATACTCACCAGTTCTCCATCGGCCGGGATATGTATTCGATGATAATCCCGCGGGGAGAGATACAGCGTGATGAAGTTGCCGTTCCGATAGCGTCCGATATATTCATCGGCGCCATCGAGCAGGTCCTCAAGTGAGTAATGTTTACCTTTGGCCTGGAATATACGGTTATCGTCAATCGTTCCCAGCGCGCTGATGCTTGCGTCAACGGGAGAGACCAGCCCGTCCCTTACCGGGGTTATGGGCCGGACTGCGGGTTTCAGGCTGCGCGTGAAAAAATCATTGAAGGTTTCGAATTCGTGTGCGGACGACTTCTCTGCCAGGCTCATGTCGACGTTATAGATATGGATGAATAGTCGTATCAGGGTATTTTTCCAGGGACGCCAGGAACAACGGGTTGCCTTGTACATCAACCTGGAGAGCAGGTGGTGCAGAATATTTGGGGTCAGAGTAAAAATACTCGGCATAAAATCAGTGCCCCTTTTCAAAATGACTATTTATACTCTGATCCCAAATTTCTTAGGTCAGTTTCCACATGTCCGGACTGGGAAACGGTGGCTAACTCTCAATGAAATGACGGATCCGGTTAAACCTGTCAGTGATGCTGCGGTTGTCGTGAGGAGTGGAAAATATCGCCACCAGCCGGCCCCGGGGATCAATCAAAAATAATGACGAGCCGTGGTCCACGAGGTAGTTTTCCTGCCTGTCCGTTTTATCCGGAAAATAGGGGAGGCCAATCTGGCCCGTCAGACTTGCGATCTGTTCGACCGAACCCCCGAGGCCGATAAATTCCGGATTGAAAGAGGTGACGTATTTATCCAGGCGCGCCGGTGTATCCCGTTCCGGGTCAACCGAAATGAATACGGTTTGTACGTGCTGTGCCTGCGCCAGTTGCTCGTGCACCTTGTCCATGGCTGCCAGCGTGACCGGACATATATCGGGGCAGTGCGTGAAACCGAAGAACAGGAACGACCATTTTCCGTGCAGATCAGCCAGAGTGAAGGGTTTGCTGTCATGATCAACGGCTGTAAACGGTTTCAGGGCCTTCGGGTCCGGCCAGAGCAGCCCTGGTACTTCGGGTACCGCTTCCTGCCGCTGGTGCAGTGTGGCAAGTACACCGAGAACGGCTGCGAGCACAACAATACCCGACACCATGAGCCCCATATTAAGTGTCTGCCTGCTCACCATGGACTGGTTATGTTGTAAATGCCGAGGCGTTGATGATGAAATGTGCTGCAACGCTGACTATATAACCCAGCAGGATTGCCCAGGACCACTTGAAATGGGCAAAAAACGTGTACACCCCTCTGACCTGACCCATTACCGCAACACCGGCTGCTGAACCGATGGACAGCATGGACCCGCCAATACCTGCAGTCAGCGTGACCAGCAACCATTGGCCGTGATCCATGTCCGGGCGCATTTCCAGTACCGCGAACATTACCGGGATGTTATCTACCAGGGCAGATGCGAAACCGACAAAAATGTTAGCGTAGCTCGGCCCCAGGCCTTCGTAGAAAAATTCGGAAACAAGTGTCATATACCCGAGGGCGCCAAGCCCGGCTACACACAATATAATCCCGTAAAAGAACATGAGTGTGTCCCATTCGACGCGTTGGAGATTGCGGTAGATGTCATAAGATTTGCCTCCATCGCTCAACTCTCCCCCGACAGAAAGCCTGTTTTCTCCCAGGGCCATATCATCGATCGATTTGTAACGCAGTTCACTTCGTCTTTGCAGGTGATAACCGAATAATTTAAGCAGGCCGAGGCCTGTCATCATGCCTATTACCGGCGGCAGGTGCAGGAAGTTATGAAAAGATACGGCCATGGTAATGGTCAACAGGAATAAACCCATCACAATCCAGGCGCCATACCTGAGTGATGCCTCCTCCGTAATAGCTGCAGGCCGTTCACTACTGACCGCAAAACTCATGATGCCAGCCGTCACCAGCCAGCCGGCCAGCGACGGGAAGAACAGCACAAAGAATTCCTGGAACTGGACAAGGCCTTGTTGCCAGACCATCAGGGTAGTGATATCACCGAAGGGGCTGAACGCACCGCCGGCGTTGGCGGCAACGACAATATTGATACAACCGATTGCGACAAAGCGTTTGTTACCGGCGCCGATCGTAGCAATCACCGCAGCCATCAACAGCGCTGTGGTCAGGTTGTCGATAATTGGCGACAGGACAAATGAAATCAATCCGGTGATCCAGAATAGTTGGCGGTAGGAAAATTCCTGGGCAATCAGCCAGGCGCGCAGCACGCCGAACACTCCCCGTTCATCCATGGTGTTGATATAGGTCATGGCTGCGAGCAGGAATAAAAACAATTCGACAAATTCAAGCAGGCTGTGACTTAACACGGCTTCGATCATGTCTGCATGACCGTGCTGCGTATAGGCTATGGCCACCAGAACCCAGATTATGCCGGCCGCGACAATAGTCGGTTTTGATTTTCGTAAGTGAATACTTTCTTCGCTGACGATGAGGGAATAGGTAATGACAAATATCACCAATGCAGAGATGCCTGCCCAATGGCCGGTGAAGTCCAACGCTGCCACCGGCTCCGTGGCAATAGCTGCGATACCCGTGGCCGGCGCAAGCAGCAACACCATGCCGGCCAACATACCTGAAATACATAAAGAAAATACGCGCATAAATGTAACCTTGTCACATAACTCTGGTTAACTGGCTAATACACAAATGAGAAGAATGGTATCATAGAGAGATTAGTAGCGTTGATAATACGAAATCAGGGACTATAATTCTTTTTTTCACATTTCAGCTTGCTTTAACGACATTCCTATAGTGGGGTAATTTTATAATAAAACAGGGAGTTATATTGATAACAAAAATAGTTGCCGGCATCTGTTCAATTGGATTATTCCCTGAATTGACCATTGCCGAGTCCATTCACGCGCAGGTCTCGATAGTTGATGAACCATTGGTGTTCAACGAGGCGATGCTGGTGTCGGCAATCGTACTGGCCGTAACCTTCATAGGCATCTTCACAGAGATGGTACATGGCCTGGAACGCATGAAGGTGGCCGCCGGCGGCGCAGTGCTCATGGTTATCGTCGGGCAGGTTTATGGATTTTACACTCCGGAATTGGCAATCGAGGCAGTTGACTGGAACGTAGTCTTCCTGTTGGGCGCCATGATGACGGTTGTTGCGATGATGATCCCCACCGGCGGCTTCGACATGCTGGCTTACAAGATTGCCAATTTCAGTAAAGGCCGGTTATATCTGTTACTGGTCTTGATTGGCACTTGCGTCACGGTCTTATCGTTGCTTCTGGATAATGTCACGACGGTGGTCATATTCGGCCCGCTAATTATCCTGATAGCCCGGGCGCAAAAGATTTCGCCGATTCCCTACCTGCTGGCGGCTGCCCTGTTATCCAACACGGGCGGTGTCGCCACCCTGGTTGGCGACCCCCCGAATCTGATGATAGGTTCCGCGGCACATATCTCATTTAACGATTTTGCCATCCATATGGTTCCACCAGTCCTGATTTCCTTGATTGGGGTATTGATCCTGTTGAAATTCCTGTTCAGGCAGGAACTGGCTGAGACGCCGGCAGACGTATCCGATTATTCGATGGAGCTAAAAAATCCGAAGGTATGGAACGCTTCCCTCTTGATTTTGGGAGCCATGGTGGTTCTGTTCATGCTGCACCATAGATTTCATTGGCAACCCTGGTTCGTTGCAGGAATAGGCATGGTGGCGCTGATGTACGTATCCCGTAGAATCACCATGGATCAAGCGTTCGAACACGTGGAAATCACCTTGCTGGTATTCTTTATTTCCCTGTTCATGTTGGTGGGAGGCGTGGAGCACAGCCAGTTCCTCTTGTTCATCGGACAGTTTATCATGCCTTTCGTCCAAGAGGACCTGATGATGGCGACCATTGTTCTGATGTGGGTGGGCGCCATCCTGTCCGCGGCCATCGATAATATTCCTTTCACTGCTGCGATGATCCCTATAATTCTCAGTATGGACACTGCGGGGATTAACGTGACACCGCTGTGGTGGGGGCTGGCCATAGGCGTAGGGATGGGCGGCAACGGCACTCATATCGGTTCAACGGCCAACGTGTTCATCGTAACGATCTCGGAGCGGTTGGCGAGAAACGAAAACGATCCCAGCTTGCGCATCACGCCCGGACTCTGGTTCAGGAAGGGTTTGCCGGTCATGCTGCTGACCCTGGTGTTGTCGACGATCTTCTTTATCATCTTCTGGGACTTCCTGTCACGCCCCTTGTAGGGGCTAAGTGATAAGAACCAGGGGCCAGGAAGTGAACCACTCCCGCAACAGCGGGAGTCCAGTGGGCAATATTTCTTATAATGAGTTTTGTTATCTGTTGGATTCCCGTTTGCGCGGGAATGGTTTACTACTCATCAAACCAGCGATCCAGTTCATCGGTTTTCAGTTCTTCAATAGTGTAGGTGTTGAACGACTTATAGACTTTCCAGTTGTATATTTTTGCCTCGATATCCAGCGTCTCCATGGCGTCTGCCTGCTCCAGCCGGACCCGGTATTTCCTGATTTGACCGTCGGCATAGTCATTACATTGCCTGACGAAATCACTGATGATTTTTTTCTTTTCCGTAACACTGACCATAATATTCTCCTGGCTGGTAGTTGAAAGGACTTGCACTGCACGCCAGTCTTTTCCATATGCACAGATTTAATGTATATTACCGGGTTAAGCAGATTTAACCGTATAATTATCTTACATAATCATATTATAACTTTGGGGATTGCTATGGCTGATTATGTCACACATACCTTACCTGATGTCAGGTTGACCGATCACCTTCGTGAGATACTGGCCCAGCTTGACGAATCCAATGTTGAATTGAAGGACTGCATTAGCATGCCGCCGGCGGTATATACGTCCGAAGAGTGGTTCGATTTCGAGAAGCGGGCTGTCTGGGACAGGGAATGGATCTGCGTGGGGCACGTGGGTACGATACCACAGGCGGGCGATTACGTGTCCGTTACGATCAACGAAGACCCTCTCCTGGTACAGCGGCGGGATGACGGCGGCGTGCGGGTCATGTCTGCAGTGTGCCAGCACCGCGGTCACCTGTTGGGAGAGGAAAAAGGCAATACCCGGGTTTTTACCTGCCCTTTCCATGGCTGGTCCTACGATGAAACGGGCAAGCTGGTCAGCGCCCCGGAAATGGACACTCATGCCAGCCTGGGTGAATTGCAGCAAAAATATTGCCTGCCGACATTGCGTACCGAGGTGTGGAACGGTTTTATCTTTATCAACATGGATGGTAACGCAAAACCCCTCGCCCCGCGCCTGAAACGGCTCGGCAAGGAGATTGAGAACCATCACCTCGCCGAGATGGGCGGTGTGCCTACGGTTGACTGGGGACCCAGTCCGTGGAACTGGAAATTCATGCACGAGAATGCCATTGAACCCCATCACACCTGGTACCTGCACAAAGGGCCGCACGATTTTGCCCCTTCCAAGCTGGCTACTTTTGCAGAATGGGACGATTTCGATGACGGCGCCATATATCACCCGACCGGGTTCCTGGAACTGGATGGTAATTTTACCTCTGCTTTCAGTTGCCTGTTTCCCGTGATCGAGGGCTTGAGCGAAAATGAACGCAAGCGGGTAATGTTCGCCTGTATCCTGCCCAACCTGTTCTTCGGTTGTGTGCCGGACGGTTGTTTTTATTACTGTATCCTGCCACAGGGCGCCAATGCCATGACCATCCGGGTCGGTTTTGTCTATCCTAAATCTACTCTGCGCATGGATAACTTCGATATCATTTTCAAGGCCGTTGTCATGGGTCTGGAAACCCTGAATGACCAGGATACCGGCGCCAACACCAATGTTCACAAGGGCCTGCGGTCACGTTTTGCGCCGCGTGGACGCTATGCCCCGAAAGAGGCGACCCTGCCGCAATTCAACCGCTGGTTGATAACCCGCTACAAGGCTTACGCGGCAGAGCTTGAAGGACGTAAGCAGACAGCTAAGCGGGTTGCTTGAGGGGAATTAAGAATTACGAATTACGAATTAGGAATTAGGAATTAGGAATTAGTGCATCCTGGCAATTAGCAATCCATATTGTAAATTTTGCCAGAACTGAAATCCTTACACGTCGCCACATGCGTCTCATTCAATTCCTAATTCCTAATTCCTAATTCCTAATTCGTAATTCCTAATTCGTAATTCCTAATTCGTAATTCGTAATTATATCGATATGAGTAATGAACTTGCCGAAATAAAGGGACTGCTGGAAAAGCTGGATGCCAAGTTGACCCACCTCGAAGACGTGGAGGCGATACAGCGCCTGATAGTAACGTACGCCAGGGGTTGTGATCGCGGCAATGACCCTGACGTCATCGGCCCCTGTTTCGCAGAAGACGGTACCTGGGAATGCAAGGGTTTCGGCAAATACCATGGCCGGGATAAACTGGCAAGGGGACTGCACGGGATTGCCGGCGAGAAAATCTGGTGGTCGTTACACTACATGATCTCCCCGCTTATCGACATCGCTCCTGACGGTCTCAGCGCCACGGTATTCTGGTACCTGTGGGAATCGGCAACCGTACCCAACCCCCACACCAATGAGGCGGAATCCCACTGGATAGGCGGCACCTACGACTGTCAGTGCGTCAAGCGGGACGGACGCTGGCTGTTCCAGTCCATGGAATTGAAGCTGAATATGGTGAGTCCGTACGACGACGGTTGGGTAAAAGCCAAATTCCTCGATGGCAGCCGTAATTCACCCTACCTGATGAACCTGGACGAGGGTGAGTATTACTGGTGCGCCTGCGGCCGCTCGCAAAATCAGCCGTTCTGCGACGGTTCCCACAAGGAAACGAGACGCGTGCCGCTGCAATTCAAACTGGACGGCTTCCAGCATGTTGCCCTGTGCGGTTGCAAGTACTCGAAAACCAAGCCCTGGTGTGACGGTTCACATTTAAAACTCAACCTGGACCAGGGTTCCTGACCATGCTTTCCAGAAGAATATTCCTTAAATCATCCGTCGCGGCTGCAGGCGCGCCCCTGGCTGCCCATGCAGGGATGGTGGCAGGAGATGAACTGCAGGGGACCCCCCAGCCGGAGATTTTAACACCTGCCGAGTACAACCAGGCTGTTGAGGAATTGCGTCAGGTCGTCGGTGCTGAGTGGGTGGTTACCGATGAACAGCAGGAACTGAGAACGTATCGGGATGTCTATTCGACGCTACCTGACGAGGCTAATATGCCGTCTGCAGCGGTTGCGCCCAGGACCGTTGAGGAGATCCAGGCCATCCTGGGCATTGCCCGCAATTATAAGATTCCCCTTTGGACCGTTTCCACCGGCAAGAATTATGCCTACGGCGGTCCGGCGCCGCGCAAGCCCGGTTTTTTTGTCCTCGATTTAAACCGCATGAAGCGTATCATCGAGGTCAACGAGGAACACGGCTATGCCGTGGTTGAACCGGGGGTCAGCTATTTTGAGTTGTATAATTACCTGCAACAACGCGGCAGCAAATTATGGATAGACCCTGCGGCCCCGGGTTGGGGCAGCGTACTCGGCAACCTGTCGGAGCACGGAGCCGGTTACACACCCTATGGCGACCACCTGTTGATGAACTGCGGTATGCAGGTGGTGCTCGCCGACGGTACCGTCGTTGATACCGGCATGGGGGCCTTGTCCGGCTCCACTACGTCCAGCCTGTACAAATATGGTTGCGGACCCTGGGTGGAAGGCATGTTCACCCAGTCAAATTTCGGCATCATAACCAAAGTGGGTATCTGGTTGATGCCCGAGCCGCCGGGATACCGGCCATACCTGGTGACATTCCCGCGCGAAGAAGATCTTTACCGGATTACCGAGGTTGTCGGTCCCTTGCGTCTTAATATGTTGATACCCAATGCGGCAACGACCGTAGGACTGATCTGGGAAGCTGCCCCCAGGGCAACCAGGAAGCAGTATTACCGCGGTAAGGGTCCCATGCCCATGCGCCATCGCCAAAAAATGGCGGAGGACCTGGACATCGGCATGTGGAATTTTTACGGCGCGCTGTATGGACCTGAACCGATTATGGATAACAACTGGAAAGTCCTGGAAGAGGCCTTTCGCAGCATCCCCGGCGCTAAATTTTACTTTGAAGGGGACAGGCCGAATGATCCGGCCTGGCGCTACCGGGTCAAGCTTATGCGCGGCGAACCGAACATGACCGAATTCAGCTTAATGAATTGGGTGGGCAGTGGTGCGCATATCGATTTCTCGCCGCGCTCACCGGTAACCGGCGAGGATTCCATGAAACAGTTCACACTGATTAGGGACCGGGCGAATGAGTACGGGTTCGATTATATCGGTGAGTTCCTGGTGGGATGGCGTGAACTCCTGAACATCTTTCAACTGGTTTTTGATCGCCTGGATGACGATGAGCGGCGCCGCGCCCATGAGTGTTTCGGCCTGCTGGTCAATGATTTTGCCGAACAGGGTTATGGTGAGTACCGTACCCATCTCAATTTCATGGACGAGATTGCCGCCACCTATAACTGGAACGAAGGGGCGCTATGGAAATTACACCACAGAATCAAGCAGGCGCTCGATCCGGATGGTATTTTGTCACCGGGTAAAAGCGGCATTTGGCCATCTCAGGTAAGTTAAACAGTGCTCCCTGTGTCCTCCGTGGCAAAAATATCCGTGGCAATATTGTTGTTATTGCTGGCGGGCTGTGGCGGTGATGAAGCCCCCGGGACAGGTGAGGCGGCAGTCGGGCAGGCCACCATGGCGATAGACCAGTATGATGGCAAAGGCTTGTTCGAGTTATATTGTATCGCCTGTCATGGCGCGGGACCCGGCCACCCGGGTACCATGCGCCTGCAGGAAAGGCTGAGTGAAGATCAGGCGCCCCTGCTCAGCCGGGATAACCTGGAGCCCGAGTATGTAAAGCTGGTGGTACGGGAAGGCTTCAAGCTGATGCCGCCGTTTCGCCCCAGTGAAATCACCGATAAGCAGTTGGACCTGTTGACGGGCTATATTACGGGGGAAGAAAACTGATGGATATGGAGACCGTCACATTATCACCTGAGGCCCGGGCCGTAGCGAAACGGGTCCGCAATCTACGTGATTACCTTGAATTACTGGCTGAGCACGGTCAGTGTATTACCTGGCCGGAAGCAGTCATGCCAGAGCCTGATATCCGTAAGGTTGTCGTTGCGTCCGGGCGCGATGCAATGGCGGGGCCGGCCATCCTGTTTGACAAGATCCGCGGTTACCCCGGAAAAAGACTGGTAGTAGGCGTGCATGGCAGTTTTTCCAATATTGCCCTGCTGTTGGGCAAGACGAAAGGGACCAGTATCAAGGAATTGTTCTACGAACTTATAGGTCGTTGGGGCTCCGACAGGCCGCTGATCAACAGGGTGGAACCGGAAGATGCACCGGTGCACGAGAACAGGCTTGAAGCTGATATCAACCTGTATGACCTGCTGCCGTTGTATCGTATCAATTCCCTGGATGGCGGTTTTTATATCGCCAAGGCCAATATTGTCAGCCGCGATCCCCGTGACCCCGATAATTTTGCCAAACAGAACGTGGGAATATACCGCATCCAGGTACAGGGTCCTGACCGATTTACCTTGTTGTCTGTCCCGTCCCATGACATGGCGCAACAGATCCGCATGGCGGAACAGGATGATGTCCCGTTGAAGATCGCCGTGATGATCGGCAACCACCCGGCCATGGCCATGTTTGCAGCCACTCCGGTGAATTACGACGAATCGGAATTTGCCTACGCCTCGCAGATGATGGGCAGCCCCATTGACCTGACCCGGTCCGGCAATGGCCTGGATATCCTCGCCGGCTCGGAAATGGTCATAGAAGCGCAATTATTGAATAACCGGCGCTGCCTGGAAGGGCCGTTCGGAGAATTTCCGGGTAGTTACAGTGGTATTGGCCGAGTCCCCCTGTTCCAGGTGACTGCCGTATCCCACCGTACCGAGCCCATCTTTGAAAGTATTTATATCGGCAAGGGCTGGACCGAGCACGACACCTTGATCGGGCTGAATACCTCTGCGCCCATTTACTCCCAATTAAAGGAAAACTTTCCTGAAGTCGTTGCGGTGAACGCCTTGTACCAGCACGGTTTGACCGCGATCATTTCGGTGAAGAACCGGTTTGCCGGTTTCGCCAAATCAGTTGCCATGCGCGCCCTCGGGACACCCCACGGCCTGTTGTACCTGAAAAACCTTATCATGGTGGACGACGACGTGGATCCCTTTGATCTCAACCAGGTGATGTGGGCTCTGTCCACGCGCACCCGCGCCGGTGATATTATCGTCATACCCAACATGCCAATGGTGCACATTGACCCGTCTGCGGAAATTCCGGGCAAGGGACATCATCTTATCATTGACGCAACCAGCTTCATGCCGCCTGATCCCATCGGCGCTGACGCAAAAATCGTAGCGCCGCCCAGGGGTCCCGAAATAGATGACCTGGCAAAGTATATTCATCGTTTGCAAAGAGAGGCGGAAAACCGATGAACTGCCCCCGCTGCCGCTCAACCAAAGAACACCTGCGGGTCGAATACCAGGGCAGGGAAGGGGATGCCGTGCTCTGGACCGTGTATCACTGTAACCGTTGTTCGTTCACCTGGCGCGACAGCGAGCCGGCCGAATCGATAAATTATACAAAGCGGGAAGCCTGGTTCAGGGCCGATCCGGACCACCCGGAAAAATACAAACACAATATTCCCCCGGCAAGCCCGGACACAGGGGAATGATAATGTATAGCGCACTTTTTTATTGCCCGGCATGGCGTAGAAAGAGGCGGTGGTGAGGAGACGACCCGTTGACTCCAGGATAAGCTTGTATGTCAAAAATATTGATCAATAAACTGAGAAAAGAACTGGGCAGGGACGCTGTTTTGTCCGGCGCCGTTGCCGGTGATCGTTACTCACGCATCGGCAAATCACCGGTCGGTGTGGCGCTGCCGGAAGATATTGAACAGCTGCGGGCTGTATTGTCAGTTGCTGATGAAAGCAATATCTCGCTATGGGTCCTGCCCAACACGGCAGCTAACGGAGGCGTGGTTGGTCCTGCAACGGATAAGGATATCCTGGTAATCGATCAGTCCCGTATGAACAAAATCGTGGAGGTGAACGTCAAGGGAGCTTACGCACTGGTGGAACCGGGCGTGAGTTATATGCAGTTAAATAACTACCTGCAGGAAAACAGGACCGGCCTGTGGGTGGATTGCGACAGGAACGGCTTGAACTCGGTTGCCGGCAGCATCAGCGCCCGGGAGTTCGGCTGTACCGCCTACGGCGACCACACAATGATGCAATGCGGTATGGAGCTCATTCTGGCTGACGGCGAACTGGTGAGACTGGGTATGGGCGCCATGCCGAAGAGCAACACCTGGCAGCTGGCAAAATATGCCTACGGCCCCTACCTGGATGGCCTGTTTACGCAATCCAACCTGGGCATCGTGACCAAAATGGGCGTATGGCTGATGCCGGCGCCGCCTGCATACCAGCCCTTCGCTGTGACCTTGAAGAGCGACGGTGACCTGGCCCAGGCGCTGGAGATATTGCGTTCATTCAAGGTTAACGTAATCATTCCGAACACGGTGGTCATCAGTAATCCGGAACTGGATGCGAGTCCTTACGCGTCACGGGATGATTATACCGACGGCAAAACGGTCGATACGGAACGGCTGGCAGCGGATTATGGTCTGGGCCAGTGGACCCTGTATGGGGCCTTGTATAACACCCCTCCCAACATCGATGTATTATGGCCCATGGTACGCAGCGCATTCGCCGGCATTCAGGACGCTGTAGTGTTCGACCTGAACAACCAGGCGGACAACCCGGTATTTGCCGGCAGGGAGAACATGATGCGCGGCCGGCCCTCGCTGGAATTCAGTAACCTGAACAACTGGTCCGGCCAGTCTCACCTGTACGCCGGGTTTGTCTCCCCCATTGACGGCCGGCAGGTATTGAAGATGAATAAACTGGCCAGCGACACGGTGCGCAGCAGCGGATTTGATTACCTGACGGAGTACGCGGTCGGCTGGCGCTCCGTCATCCAGCGGGTTTATCTGACGTATCAAAGTGAAGCCGAACCCAGGGCGGTCGCGTGTCTTGAAACATTGATAGACTCGATGGCACAACGGGGTTTCGGCGTGAGCCATATCAGCACCGGGTACCTGGACCGGGCCCTGGCCGGCTATGATAACGCCGGCATGTCCGAATTGCGCGGCAGGCTCAAACAGGCGCTGGATCCCGGCAACCTGTTTGCCTGATCAACAGTTGTCGCGGTTGTCACTCTCCCGGGACTCCATAACCCGGGGCTGATGACGGGTTGTTTGCGCGTGATATGTAATCAGCCATTTGCGGGGCATATCTATCCCATAATTCCCTGAGTTCGGCCAAAGGATTATGGTCTGTCCAGTCAATACGTAGATCTACCAGGGGCCAGCTGTTGCCACCGACAACCAGCAAACCGGCGGAGTGTATCGGTCCTGCTTCGCCGCCTGCTTTCAAACCCCCATCCATTGCATCGAGCAAACGGTCAGCCAGCAAAGTTTTGCCCGAGTCAAGAAATTCGTCAATCATCACCGTTGTGACATTACCGGCGCTTAATAAATTACCTGCGGCTATACAGTTTTTACCCCGTGAGATATTATTAATTCCGAGCGATTTGCTGCCGTTGAACCCGCTTGTACTGCCCTGGTTATCTACGGCAATCACCTGTCTGTAATCTGCATTAACTTCATTACTCATCACTTCCAGCATAGCCGCTTTGACGTCCTTTCCTTGTTCCATTTGATCCAGGATTGCAGGCCCTAAAGAGGGTAGAGTGATATTTTGGGTAGATACTGCCCCCACTCCGGATCTCGCCCATGGACATCTGCTCGCAACGCATATACTGGAAGACGAAATCGCAATGCCATATTGTTCAGTTTGATGACACTTTGCAACGATTGAGAAAGTCATGATTAGGGATTATATTTATTCAGGAATGACCGCTGTTACTTCTATTTCCATCAGCCATTCTGGTTTGGCCAGGCCCTGTACAATCAATCCCGTAGAAACGGGATAAACACCCTTCAGCCACCTGCCCAGTACACGGTAAACCGGCTCGCGATAAGATCGATCGGTGATATAGACTTGCATCCTGCAAATATGCGCCAGCTCACTGCCTGCCTCGCGCAATAGTTGATCGACATTCTTCATTGCTTGATCTGCCTGTGCTGCCGGGTCACCGGCGCCAACGAGATTTCCCTTCAGGTCAGTTCCAACCTGGCCACGCAGGAAGATGATGTTGCCGGCTATCACGGCCTGACAAAGATCATTATCCAGGTTTTGCTCAGGATAGGTCTCTTTGGTGTTGAACTTGCGAAATCGTTTATGGATCGGCATGAAGGGTAAATCCATTATTGTCATACAGCTTTCAGTTTTACTTTATTTTGAAAATCCTCTTTACCCGCTGATTTTGAATCAATTCTGTCGGAAAGTCTTGCCGCTTTTTTGACAATATTCAGGGGTTCATCCCAATCGAAGTTACGATATACCGCCGCCAGGTGTGCAAAAGGAGGTGATTGTGCGAATAATTGAAAGGTAAGCCGATGGCTGGCATAGTCGGAGTTTAATAAATCACGGGCAAAAGCGAGCAATCTGCGACGGTCTTCCGAGACCCAGTTATCATTTATGCTGTAGTACTTGTCTAACCAGACTCCGCTGTCACTGTCGGTAAATGCGGCCGCATCCGGGGTGATACAGACCTGACCGCCGCAGAGCTCTCTTGTGAGGTGCATCATTTCATGTAATTGGGAGCAGGCCAGTACCCGACCTGTGTACAGAAGGGATTGATTAGGCATCAACAAACCGCCCGGACTTTTCTGCGCCGTTGCGATTGCTGCGGTCAGGTGGGCATTAATACCTTCCCGGTAAACAGCCAGTGCAGAGAGTTTTTCCTGGACAGCCGGCTGTTTTTCCAGACCCGTCTGTCTGACATTGTACAGGGCTGCGCCAATCATCATGTCGGCCATTTTCAAATTCCGCTGTACGAAAGCGAATGCGCTGTACCTGTGCAGGGTTGCTCGAATAAACGTTGCTGCCCTGGTATGGCGATAAAACAGCACGTTTTCCCACGGGATCAATACATCATCGAAAACAACAAGCGCGTCTATTTCATCAAACCTGTTTGACAGGGGGTAATCTTCAAGAGGCGCACGACCTGTAAAACCTGTCCGGCATATCATTTTAATGCCCTTTGACCCCAGGTTACAGATGAAGCCAACCGCATATTCTGATAGAGCCGCATTACCCCAATTTGCGATAGTAGGCTTGGTAAAGGCTTGATTGGCATAAGCTGCCGCAGTTTCATATTTGGCCCCCCTTACTACTATCCCTGCATCAGTTTCCCTGACAACATGGAGCAGCATGTCAGGGTCCTGTTCCTGCGGGGGTTTGGAACGATCTCCCTTGGGGTCGGTATTGGCGGACACATGAAAAGGATCAGTTTTTGTGATTCGATTAACATGCCGTTTAATGTTGTCTGCAAAGCGCGGGTCGACTTCGTTAAGAATATCCTGTCCATCGTATAAGGACCACACTTCTCCAACGGTTTCATCACCAACCCTGGTAACTACACCACCGATATCATTTAACACGGTATCCGTTGCCTTGCGTTTGTCATGCCAGTCCTGTTGTGTATGGGGCAGCTTGAGTGAGATCGCGTTCGTCTCCCCCTTATCATCGATGTAAGTCATAATCTGACGCGTGCTTTCATCATGCGCCATGTCATAAATACGCGCCCTGATATCGACTATCGGTTTAAATGCGGGATGGGAAGGAACATCCTTGATTTTTTCTCCATCCATGTAAACTTCACGCCCATCACGAATGGACTCGATATATTCCTTGCCAGTACGAATCATTTACATAACTCCGTTAAAGACAGCATCACTTAGGTATTAGAGAGATTTCTAAGCGCGGGATAGAGAGTCTAAAGGCAGGAGAGAATAAAACCAATTATAAAAAATGTATGTCAAAGATAAAAAATAGTTTAAATATCACCTTCATAATTATCCTTGAGCTACGGATGTGTCATACGGGAAATTAAATTTCCCATGAATTTTTCACCACGCAATATTTGCTCGAAGGTAATGAATTCATCCGGTTTATGTGCCTGGGCGATACTGCCCGGACCGCAAATCACGGTGGGAATATTGATACTATGAAACAGTCCGCCTTCGGTCCCAAAATCGATTTTAGCCGTATCAGATCGGGAAACAAGTGATTTTACGAAGGAGACTGCTTCACTGTCAGGATGAGTGAAGAGGCCGGGATAGGAGGTTTTTTCAATGATTGTGATATCCGTATTCTTATGGGTTCTTCGCATCAATGGTTTAAGAACGCTATTTGCAAAATTCTTGATTTTATCCAGATAAGCCTGTGGGTCATCGTCCGGAAGATTTCTAATCTCAAATTCAAACTCACAATTATCCGGAACAATATTCAGTAGACGCCCGCCTGAAATCGGGCCGGTATTGAGGGTCGTGTATGCAATATCATAATCCGGGTCAAACGGGCCTTTATCAGCGATCTCCTTCTGTAGAGACCGGATAAAGACGATTAATTCAGCGGCGTACTCCACCGCGTTAATCCCTTCGATTACGGCGAGCGCGGAATGGCACTCCTGTCCATCCACACAAACATGAAACGCAACTTTCCCCTTGTGACCATTGATTACCTGCATCCCGGTCGGCTCACCCACAATACACAATCCTGGTAAAACCAAAAAATCCTTCAGTTTGTCAATCAGACTCCTTACCCCCAAACAACCTACTTCTTCATCATATGAAAAGGACAGGTGTAAGGGCAGCTTTAAATCCAGTTTTGTCATATCCGGAATAAATGACAACACAATCGCGATGAAGCTCTTCATATCCACACAACCTCTTCCAAAAAGACGGTTGTCATTTTCCTGTACTCTGAAAGGTTCGGTCGACCAGTCCTGCCCGTCAACCGGAACCACGTCGGTATGCCCCGAGAGCAGGATGCCGGATTGGTTCGGGTTTCCTATCGTGGCAAAGAGGTTGGCCTTCGTTTTGTCGGCATTGTAGATTAATTCGCTGGTAACCCCATATTCATCCAGGTAATTTTCTATAAACCGGATTAACTCCAAGTTGGAAAGCCTGCTTGTTGTGTTAAAGGAAACCAGTTCCTCAATTAATTTCCTGCTTCGCATGGCGCGAATTATAGCTTATCTGGGGTGCTGAACTGTGTAGCGGCAGTGTGGAGCGACCAAATCAGGAGGCCAGGTCAGTTACATCGTTTGACTGACAAAACTCCAGAAATCTTTTTGCTACGGCAGTAGCTTGCAACCCATCAAGGTGTGCGGCGCAGACTATGCTGGGTTTCAGTTTTTCAGAGATAGGTCGCCTTACAATGGGATGATGTTCATAGGTGATGTCCGATGGAGGTCGGGTAACCAGAATGGAAACACCGAGATTCCAACCCACCAATCCACGCAATACTTCCAGCGAGGGTGCTTTGTATACAATATTCGGTTTCAGGTTGTATTCCTCAAACAGACCTAAGAAGTACTGGCGAGCCGATGAAAAATCCAGAAGCACAAACGCTTCATCCACAAGGTCATACAAAGACACGCATTCTTTGCCGGCGAGTGGGTGATCTTCTGAAAGCACGGCATAGGGCTGACCTTCCAGGATTGGAAGTACTGCTATGTCATGGGGAACACTGATGTCATACAACAGGGCGAGTTCAATCTCACCGGTTCTTAATTGTTCAATTATCCGGTCCTGATCGCCTTCTGATAAGGTGAACTCTACTTTTGGGTATTTTTCCTGAAAGCGTTTAATCAGGGTCGGCATGAATACAGGGGACAGAGGCGCGTAACTGCCGATGCTGAGTTCTCCGGACAACTCCTCACTGAGGGCCATCGCCGTGTGCTGGAACGCTTCAGCATGCCTGACCAGGTTTCTTGCTTCTGCGAGAACTTTTTTCCCGGCTGGGGTAAGCGTAATTCCATGAGCATGGTGGCGATTTATCAAATCAACGCCGAATTGGGTTTCCAACTTGGTAATTGCGGAAGCAATAGCCGGCTGTGCAATATGCACGTGTCTCGCAGCCTTGGTCAGACTCTCGTGTTCGGCAGTAGCGATAAAATAAGTAAGTTGCCTTAGTGTGTATTTCAGCCTCGCCATGCTTCATCCTGTATTTGAGCCTTATGCATATCAGCATATATGAAATCGGCGTCCGGCACCATGTGATAAGTAGAGAAGGTGTCTTACTTGGTTTTTTTCAGAGATGGGGCTATGCTGGTAAAAAATACAACGCGGAGGGGTTGATAATGAACAGTTCACCTGATTTTAACGGCAAGCTCAATCTACTGGATGGCATCGATGGTTCTGCGCTCAGGTTAAGCGCCGACGATCCCCAATTTGCCGAATTCCCCATCTCTGAATATACACGCCGTTACGCCCGTGCAATCCGCTTAATGGAAGAGTTTGACTTTGATGCGCTGCTGCTCACCCATGAACTTAATGTCCGCTATTTCTCCGGTTATCTCTCCATCTTGTGGGAATCCCGTTTCCGTTCGCTGGTCCTTATTTTGCCCCGGAACCCGAAGACAGGCCCTACGCTCCTCGTGCCCGGTCAGGAGGCCGGCAATGCTTTCGGTACTTCCTGGATACCAGATCGGGTTATCTATCCCGATCAGGAAAACATCGTGCCGTATGTCATCGAAGCGGTGCACGATAAGGGACTCCAGACCGGACGCCTCGGGATGGAACTGGGATTTGGCCAGCGAGTGGGAATGACGCAGGAAGATATCGGGCGCCTCTATGAAGGACTTCCCGAGGCGGACATCAAGAGTGCAACGGAATTGATACAGACAGTGCGCATGATCAAATCTTCCCAGGAGATTGAACGGGTACGCAAGGCCTGTGATATTTCGCAGCGCGCCGTGGCAGAGGGATTCTCGTCACTTCATGAAGGTATGACGGAAAAAGAACTGGGTGCGGTTCTTGGCGCGGCCATGTTTCGGGAGGGCGCCGAGTTAAGCTCTCGTCCGAGCATGATGAATGTCTCCAGTTTTCCCGGCCGCCCCAAAATGGTCAATGCCCTGGCCAGCGACCATGCATTATGCCGGGGTGACGTGGTGATGATCGACGGGGGCGCTGTCTATGGCGGATATGCGACCGACTTTATCAGGCAGGCATTTCTCGGCCCCCCGACCGATGACCAGCGCCGCTGGTTTGACGTGGCAATTGAGGCCAACAACGCCTGTATTGGCGCGGTGAAGCCGGGGGTAAGCTGCGCGGATGTTTACGAGGCCGGGATCGGCGTCTTCGAACGTCATGGGCTGGTCGATTACAACTGCATAAACATTGTCGGTCATGCGGTCGGTATGGAAGTGCATGAACTACCGTGGCTGGGCGAGCGCGGTGTTGTTTACAGTTCAAACACGCGCCTCGAACCTGGCATGGTATTTTGTGTTGAACCGGTCATAGCCGGAATGGATGGGCCTGAGTGGCTCGCGGGTGTTTTCATGGTGGAAGATAAACTGCTCGTCACGGAGAATGGTTGTGAGGTTCTGACCAACTCGTTATCCAAGGAGTTGTGGATTCAGGAACTCTGACAGCACATCATGGCCACTTTTAAGGAGTTGGTAGAGGATTACTCGCGCCACCAGGTCCCTGAACACAAAACGGTGGGTGGTATCCACATCGGCATTATTATCATTGGTGTCGGTATCACGATAACCGCTTTCATACTGGGAAGCCAGATGGGTCTGAGGCTTGGCTTCTGGGATAGTCTCCATGCGTTCTACCTCGGCGGATTTCTGCTTGCAGTTGTTGCGGGATTTACCGGCATCGTCGGCGCCTCGACCAGACTATCCACAGCGATGATTATCAGGACGACCTTCGGTGTATCCGGGGCGAAGTTTGTCAATTCGGTCCTGATGCTGGTCATGATGGGTTGGTGCATGGTTCTCGCAGCTTTTTTCGGGGATGCGATGCACGCCGGACTCGAGACCAACTGGGGTGTCATATCACTACCGAGAGAATTTTATATCGCGCTCGGTTCGGCCGTGATGGCGTTGATCACTGTCTTTGGATTCAAGGCGCTGGACAAGCAGTCGCTGGTCATGGTGCCAATCATGCTGGGATTCCTGTTTACTATCCTGTATCTGGCTCTGCGCCGAATGAGCCTGTCCGACATCACCAGCCTGGAAACAGCAACCGGCCCCGCTATGGGATTGGGGGCCGCAACGTCGATAGTGGTCGGTTCATTTATCGTAGGCGCAACCATTTTTCCCGATATTTGTCGTTATGTTCGGAATCGCCCGCAGGCAGTTACCGGCTCATTTATTGCCTTTTTACTGGGTTATCCGGTTATCCTGATTTTATCCGCAGTTCCGAGCATTGCGACGGGCGAAACGGATTTGATGATTGTCGTGACCATGCTTGGGTTCAGTGTGCTCGGTTTCATTTTCCTGGTATTTGCATCACTGACAACCGGTACTTTTCAACTGTACAGCGCGTCACTGGCGTTTGCGGCCCTGGTTAAAACCGACAAATGGAAACTCGTCATTGTGATTGCCGTTATCACTACGGTTGTCGCCATATTTTTCTCAATTGACTATTTTCTGGATTGGTTGACGTTTCTCAGCATACTAATTCCTCCGATCAGCGGAATTTACGTCACGCATCACCTGCTTACGAACCGCAGGACTGCCGGCCGGCATGCCGCTCCGGATATCTCCTTTCCTGCGTTTGGCGCTTGGATAGCCGGAACCATAGTAGCTTTCATTGCCCATAACGGCTCGTTGCAATTCACGTCGATAGCCGCTATCGACGCAATTCTTGTCGCATCGTTCTGCTATTATTTGCTTCAGACGCTGGCAGGGAAAAATACGAACGAGACATGAAGTCCATAACTGAATGATTGTGAAAATAAAAATAATGTATTTAAGTTGTAACTATTATTATTGAAGTGGAGTTGTCTTATTGCACTGAGTATCTGGTAAATTGACCCTCTTGAGGATTGTTACTACGCAATGTAATCGGGGGTAGAAATGAAAAATATTGATTTTCTGGCAAAGTGGGTTGCCATACAATTATTCCGACGCTTTTCCGGCAACTTCGTACGTGCCCTGTCAATTGCGGCAGCAGGGCTGATTATCGCAACTCCATCGTATGCCCAGGGCGGTGCCTCTTTACTTGAGGAAATTATCGTAACAGCCAGAAAACGGGACGAGTCGGTGCAGAATGTCCCTATTACTATTACGGCGTGGTCCGCCGAGCAAATGGAGGCGGTTGGAATTTCTCATGCCGGCGACATTCCGTTCTATACACCCAATTTCACGTGGAATTCGGAATACGGGAAAACCACGCCGCAGATTTACCTGCGCGGTGTGGGAACAAATAATTTTTCTCCCATTAATACCGGTCCGGTCGCAGTATACCAGGATAATATCTATCACGGTCCAAACGTGGTTCAGGCCTTTGCAGCGTATGATCTTGATCGCGTGGAAGTGCTCAAAGGTCCGCAGGGAACCTTGTACGGTCGAAATTCTACGGCAGGGTTGGTGAATTTTATCTCCAGGAAACCTGAGATCGGCGCCGAAGCAAACGGCTACCTGAGGGCGGAGGTAGGCGAATACGAAACAACCAATTTCCAGGGGGCGGTAGGCATCCCCATTTCCGATACCGTAGCGGGACGCGCGTCTTTTGCGTTCAACAGGAACACCGGATTATGGGACAATTCGAACCCGGATTCCGGACAGGACAATGCAGGTCGATTCGACGATATCTCGGGTCGTGTTCAATTACTGATACAACCGAATGATCGCCTGTCCATACTCCTCAACGGACACTTTACTTATGCCGATCCGGATACCGAACCCTTCAAAAACATCGGTGTCGCATGTCCGCCAGGCGTCACGCCCGGCCTGACCTCTGCCGGTTCCAATTGCCCGGATTTCACGGGTTTTACCGATACGGGAGATTTTCACGAGACATTCACGACAAAGGACAAGGAGGAACTGGATGCAATCGGCGGGATTATAGATATCACGTACAATACCGGCGCATTTACTCTGACATCCATAACGGGGTTCGATTTTGTTGAACATATCCGTTTTGATGATGTGGACGGTGCGCCGACCATCAGCCTGGATGACAGCTTCGACGATGATTTCGATTACTGGAGCCAGGAAGTGCGGCTTTCGGGAGAGCATGAAAGGGTTAGCTGGCACGTCGGGGGATACTACTATTTTGAACAGAACAAGGGATATGTCACCGCCAACTTCCAGGATGTGCTCATCGCTTTGGGCGCACCGCCCGGAGGTGTCCTGTATGACCGTGCGATCGAAACAGAGAGCTACGCGGTATTCGGACAAGCGGATTACAAGGTGACGGACCAGCTTCGTATCAGTGCAGGCGTACGCTGGACGTACGAGGAAAAAACGGTTGAAAAATATGACTTTTATTTTTTTGATGATTCCAATCTGAGGGGACATATCAAGAGCGTCGACGCCATCCCGAATCCGGCGCCTGGAAACTGGCTGGTAGATCCGGTACTGGATTACGACGAACCTACCTGGCGCATTTCAGTGGACTATGCGTTTACTGAAGACCTGCTCGGTTATGCGAGTTATTCCCGCGGCATAAAGGGAAGCGAAGTAAACGGGGGCCCGGGGACGCCCAGCGACACCAACCCGATCAATCCTGAAAAACTTGATGCCTGGGAGGTCGGTATCAAGAGTGATTGGGCAGACGGACGGTTGCGCTTGAATGCGGCAGGCTTCTACTATGAATACGAGGACCAGCAGGTAAGTACTTTCATCGTCGATCCAAGCGCGGCCGGCGGGGTTCGCGCCGTACTGGATAATGCAGCAAAATCTGAAATTTACGGTGCAGAGGCCGAAATGACTTGGCGTCCTACGGATTCTTTTACCCTGTATGGCGCAGTGGGATGGACAGATGCTGAATTTGATGAATACGTATCTGCAACCGTATTGGGCGACCTGACCGGTAATCGGCCGGGATTCGTGCCGGAGTTCGAAGCAACCCTGCTGGCGAGGTATGATTTTACCCTGGGGAACGGAGGCATGTTTACTATACAGGGAGACCTGGTCCACAGGGGTGATATGTTTTTCCAACCTACCAACGATCCTGTGTTGGCCGAAGACGATTTTACGCTCTTTAACTTTCTTGCCAGGTACTCGTCTCCCAACGATGTGTACTCGATCGGCCTGCGGGTGAAAAACGCGACGGACAAAAACTATCTTACCTCGGGTTTCGATGTCAGCGGTCTCGGCTTTTATGCACTCAAGGCCGGTTATCCCCGTGTAATTACCGGAGAATTTCAGTTCAATTTCTAAAGGGCCGGGTAACAGTAATCGAGGATTTTTCCGCTACCGGCATCGGCAGCATGAAATAGCTTGTTGCCCGGAGATGCAATCCGCGCCAAAGATTCCCCTTGCCGGTAAAACAGCATAACCACCTTGAGGTTAAAACCATCACCAGTGGTTGGCTGGTAACGGTTGCAGCGCTCATTGCCGGCACAGTAACAACACTCCCTAGTTACGGACTTCCATTCATCGTCGGCAGCCTTGCTGACGAATTCATATTAACGGGCAGCCAGGCAGGATGGGTTGGTACGGCGGTCATGGGAGGATTTGGAGCAGGCACACTGTTCACCATGTATTGGCAAAGCCGCTGGAAATGGCGTACTACCTGCCTGTTTCATGTCTTGATTGCAGTCAGCTTCTATTTACTGATGCACATAGCTGACAGTATAGAAATCGCGTTACTGTTCCAGTTCGCCGGGGCAGCAGGACTGGGGGGTATATATGCCCTGGTATTGACTATTTTTTCCCGACACGACAATCCCGACCGCATGCTTGGAATGTTCATGTTCATACAGATCATCTTCACTTCGGGTTACATTCTGGCCTTATCGACCTTGATTTCGCGCTACGGTTCGTACGGGATATTCGGCAGTTTTGCCGCGATTTCATTACTCATTATCCCATGTTTATACTGGTTCCCAGCGGGAGACATTACTGACAACATAGACCGTAACCATGTGACACGTCCTAAATTACGGCTTGGGCTCGCGTCGATTTTCGCACTCGCATCCTTGCTTTTCTTTGGCTTGAATACGGCCGGTGTTGCTTCATTTATTGAGCGAATGGGCAAACATGCCGGTTTAAGCCTGGATCAAATCTCAGCCTATATTGCACTAGCCAACCTGGTAAGCATACTTGGCCCGGCCCTGGCAATCTGGTGGGGTGATCGATTTAATCGTCTGGTGCCGTTGTTCCTTGCCGTTGTTTGTAATGTCGTCGGTATGGGACTGCTGTGGAACGGCGGCGGTATATGGTTATATCCAATTGGTGCATCGTTGTTTTTCATTTCCTGGATGTTGGGTCTTCCATACATCTATGCATCCATAGCTGCTCTTGATGCAACAAAGACGATAATGCCTATTGCGGCAGTTGTTCTGGTATTTGGCAGTACCCTCGCACCGACTGTTGCCGGATCATTCGTTACTGAGAACACACTGAATGGCGTGAATCTGTACGCCATCGTCTGCATTCTGGTCTGTTATGCGATAATCATTCCTGCGCTGTTAACCATGAAGCCTGCCCGTTCACCCTGATTTATTATGTTAATTCGAAGGTCATTCACCGAAATGTGTACTATCTTTCCATACAAGTGCGAGCAACGGATCAGTTTTTCACGCCCTCCCAGCGCTTCACGATACCGGGTTCGATATCAAACAGGTCCAGCACGCGGCCGATACTGGCGTTGATAATGTCGTCAAGGCTCTGGGGACGGTTGTAAAACGCCGGTATGGGCGGGGCGATGATCGCTCCCAGTACCGAAGCTTCGTAGAATAACTTGCAGTGTCCCGTGTGCAACGGGGTCTCACGGGGCATGATCACCAGGCGCCGGCGTTCCTTGAGGATCACGTCCGCGGCCCGTACCAGCAGGTTTTCTGCGTAAGAGTTTGTTATTGCCGACAGCGTCCGCATGGAACAGGGAGCGACAATCATACCGTCAGTCTTGAAAGAACCGCTGGAAATACTGGCAGCAACATCCTTTATGTTGTATGTCACGCCGGCCAATGCCTCTATGTCGGTGACGTCATGGTCCGTTTCAATACCGATATTGAGCTTGGCCGCGTTGGTCATGACCAGGTGGGTTTCAATATCCGAAATGTCTGCCAGCACTTGAACCAGCCGGATACCGTAAGGCAGGCCGCTGGCCCCGGACATGCCGATAATAATTCGTTTCATAGAGAATTATGTTCCCTTTTTCAGAAGGAATTTAGAGTATTCACAAAAACCGGATAAAATCAAATGCAAAATTTTCGAACTTTTTCAACTTTTATACTATACTCCGATGATACTGATATTTTTTCAGGTATATCCCGAAATTTGTATTAACTAGCCCGAAGGGGGAGGTCTACCATGGCTGCACAATTGAAAGAAACCTATTACGGCGGTTGCCCGCATGATTGTCCCGATACCTGTTCCATGGTATTCGAAGTCGAGGATGGCAAACTCACCGGTGTTCACGGCAACCCGGAACATCCCATGACGCGCGGGGGCTTGTGTGTAAAGCTCGATGATTATGAAAAACGTCACTACCATCCCGATCGCGTTCTCCACCCCTTGCGCCGGACCGGCCCGAAGGGCAGTAAACAATTCGAACGCATCTCCTGGGATGAGGCGCTCAACGAAGTGATCAGCCGCTGGAAAGACATCATCGACGAGTATGGCACCCAGGCTATCGCCCCGTACAGTTACCTCGGGCACCAGGGACTGATACATGGTTTGAACGGCGGTGATGCCTTTTTCAACAGGCTGGGCGCCACGGTTTGTGAGCGCACCTTCTGCGGTGAGGGGTCGGCAACGGCCTGGGTATTGACCAACGGTCCCACCAGCGGCGTTGACCCGGAAAGTTTCGCTCACTCCAAGTACATCATCCTCTGGGGTTGCAACAGCGTCAGCACCAACCTGCACGCCTGGCATTTTGTCAAGGACGCCAAAGACAGAGGGGCAAAACTGATAGTGATTGACCCCTACCGTTCACGCACCGCCAGACAGGCCGACTGGCACGTGACCATACGTCCCGGCACCGACGGCGCCCTGGCCATGGCGATGATGAATGTCATCATTGAAGAGAACCTGGTTGACCAGGACTACGTGGACAACTACACCGTCGGTTACAAGGAACTGGCGGAGCGGGCCAGCACGCGTACGCCTGAGTGGGCTGCTGAAATCACCGGTATCCCTGCCGATGATATCCGCACCCTGGCGCGTGAATACGCCGCCAACAACCCGGCCGCCATACGCATCGGCGTTGCCGTGGAGAGAAACTGGGGCGGCGGTCAGGCAATACGCGCCATCAGTTGCCTGCCGTCCCTGACCGGCGCCTGGCGCGAAGTGGGAGGCGGTATTTACCAGATGACGTTCTGGGAACATCCCTACAAACTGGACGTGATATCGCAACCTGAGCTTATCCCGGAAGGCACGCGGGTCATCAACAACCTGCAGATCGGCCGGGCGCTGACCGGCGAGATGGAACTGGACCCGCCCATCATGTCCCTGATGTGCTGGAACTCCAACCCGGTAACCCAAGCGCCTGAAGGCGACAAGATCATCAAGGGACTGGAACGTGAGGACCTGTTCATGGTGTCGGCCGAGCATTTTATCTCCGATACCGCGGCCTATGCGGATATCGTCCTGCCTGCAGCCATGGGGGCGGAAATGGAGGATATCATCCTGTCCTGGGGGCACAACTACCTGACCTACAACACCAAGTGTGCCGAATTGCCCGGCGAGGTGTTATCCAACAACGAGATATTCAACCGCTTGGCCGCGCGCATGGGCTTTGAGGAAGACCGCTTCAAGTGGTCCGACAGCGAGTGCCTGGAGCATTTCGTTGACTGGGATTCACCGGCCTGTGAGGGTCTCAGCGTGGATTACCTGCGTGATAATGGTTTTGCACGCATCAAGATTGGCGAACCGCATGAGCGGGCTCCGCACAAGGAGGGTAATTTCCCGACGCCATCAGGCAAGTGCGAGTTTTTCTCGGAAGCTGCAAGCAACGGCAATTTTGTCATAGCGCCGTTCCGGCAGATGTACGAGGACATGCAACCCGGCAACAGCGAACCGCTGGATAACCTGCCGGATTATGTGCCGTCAAAGGAAGCGCCGGAGACCAACCCGGAACTGGCGGCGAAATATCCGCTGAATATCATCGCTCCCAAGAGCCACGGTTTCCTCAACTCCTGTTATGCGAATATGGAAAACAAGATCAAGCGGCAAGGTGATCAGTTCGTGATGATCAGCGAAGCGGATGCCGAGGCACGGGGTATCAGTGAAGGAGATCAGGTGCGCGTCTTCAATGACCGGGGCGCCTTCGAAGTTGTGGCCAAGGTTACTGAGGACGTCGGATCGGGTCTGGTTGTATCATCCCTGGGCTACTGGCGGCAGTTGAACAAGGGTACCGCCAACGTCGTATCGTCCGCGGATTTTTCCGACATGGGGCATGCCCCGAGGGTGTTCGACAGCCTGGTACAGGTCGAGCTTGCAAGTTAATTTGAAGTAATATAGTCAGAATGGGGGCGGTAGTGATTAAACATAATCACTCCGTCCCTTTTTTTATGCCTCTATCCATCACAGGGACGTGTTTCAGTGACTCCTGTGCAGGTCTTCCAATAGTCGGCATACGTGTATTACCCCTGTACGGGTTACCGTAAAGACACATGGCAGGGCTCCCGGTCGTTCCTTCAGGAATTTTCTCCTATCAGTTTCTTTATCGGTTTTGTAAAAAGCAACAAAAGCAGGCCGGCAAAAACGGTGATTGAAATGATCTGCAAATACAGGTTGGGCATATCGTGCAGCGACTCGGGGTCAAATCGACCCGCCACCAGCCCGGCAATAATATTGCCGAGCGCACTGCCGAGAAACCAGATACCCATCATTTGACTGACAAAGCGTTTAGGCGCCAGTTTGCTGATAGAACTCAAGCCTACCGGGCTCAGACATAGCTCGCCGGTAGTGTGTAACAGGTAGGTAAAGAACAGCCAGGTAGGCAAAACTGAGTCTCCACTGACCACTAACTTTGATGCCGCAAACATGACCAGAAAACCGATGCCAAGCTGGATCAGTCCAAGACCGAATTTTGCCGGGATCGACGGGTCCAGGTTACGCCGGCCGAGGTGCACCCAGAGCGCCGCAAAAAACGGCGCAAATATCAGGATAAACATCGGGTTCAGGCTCTGGAACCAGCCGGCGGGAATTTCAAAGCCGAATATCATCCGGTCCGTGTAGCGTTGCGCAAACAGGTTGAGAGAAGACCCGGCCTGTTCAAATCCCGACCAGAATACGGCCTCGGCAATAACCAGAATGATGATGACGGCGACACACTTCTTTTCAGTCAAACTGAGTTCACCAAACGCGTACACGGCCACAAAGTACAACGCAGCTATGCCGGCAATGATAAATGTGGACACTTTGGCGAGCGACAAGGCATCAACCGTGATGGCGCCGGCCAGGCCCATGATTGTGGTAAATGCCACCAATCCAACACCGATCCCCACCAACAGCCAACCGTATTTTGGCGGTGATTTGCTTCTCCCGTCCGGACGCTGGTAATCGGGAAAACGTGCGGCATCACCCAGGTGATGACGGGTAAGACGGAACTGGATCAAACCGACCAGCATACCGACACCGGCCGCGGCAAACCCGTAGTGCCAGCCAAATCGATCACTTTCGCCCAATGTGCTGCAAATGAGCGGTCCGATCATGGCGCCCAGGTTTATTCCCATATAGAAGATCGTATAACCGGCATCCCGGGCGGAACCGCCATCGGTATACAGTTCACCTACTATGGCACTGATGTTTGGTTTCAGCAGTCCGGTGCCCAGAACTACAAACACCAATCCCAGGTAGAAGGTCGGCAACGCCGGGATAGCCAGTGTGAAATGCCCGAGCATTATGACCATTCCACCGTACCAGACGGCGCGTTGCGCACCCAGCAACCGATCGGCAATCCAGCCACCCGGCAACGCGGCCACGTAGACCGCTGCCGTGTACAAACCGTAAATAGCCGTGGCAGTCACGCCATCAAAGCCGAGACCGCCTTCAGTGATGGCCGCGGTCATAAACAGCACTAGTAAAGCACGCATGCCGTAGTAACTGAATCGTTCCCACATTTCAGTAAAAAACAGCGTATACAGACCGCGTGGGTGAGTTCCGGTTTTTGTTATCTGCGGGTCGGCGTAAACGGAAGTTGACATGAGGTCTAATTCTATTGTTTAAGTCGGAAGATAATATAACAGAGCGTTGATATCAGGAATTAATTATCAGGTACGTCCATGAGTTATATCCATCGCCGTCGGAAGAAGCTAAAATCATAACCTGGCGGTTGGCGACTATTTAAGGTGGACCAGTGGATAAACAAAACTTCAAAACTATGGAAAACCACTTCCGGCGGCAATGAATCGCGCATTGTCAATCATAGCCATAGCGGCGACAGCCGTCGGCGCCTCTAACGCTGCAAACGGCCAGGAAGCCCGGCAGGAAACGCTGGAAGAAGTAGTCGTCACGGGATCACGCATTGCTGCCGACCCCAACTTGGTGACGTCCAGCCCGGTAACCATGATCAAGTCGGAAGAGTTAAGCTTTCGCGGCATCACCCGTGTCGAAGACCTGGTCAACGACCTGCCATCGATTGTGCCGGAATTGACCGCCAACGAATCGAATGACGCCACCGGTTCGGCAACGATTGACCTGCGCGGCCTGGGTTCTGATCGCACACTGGTTCTCACCAACGGGCACCGCATGGGGTTTGGCGATGTAACCGCGCTCGCACCGGACATCAACCAAGTGCCGGGTGCGCTGATCGAACGGGTCGAGGTACTGACCGGCGGCGCGTCTGCAACCTACGGTTCGGATGCGATATCCGGCGTAGTCAACTTCATCATGAAAAAGGATTTTGAAGGGCTTCAGATCGACTACCAGTTTTCCGGGTATCATCACGATTCAGGAAACGAGGCTGTCCAGGCCGCAGTTGAGGCGAGTGGTTACGAGCAGGCTCCCGACAGTGTCTTTGATGGTGAAGGGCATGACGTTAACGTAACCTTCGGTGTCAACACAGGCGACGGCAGGGGTAATATTACCGGCTACTTCGGCTACCGGGAAACCAATGCGCTTACCCAGTCGGAACGTGATTTCAGCGCCTGCGCGCTGAGTGGAGGGGGGACAGGTGATACCTGTGCCGGTTCTGCAACGCTGCCGACAGGCCTGTTTACACCTTTCGACGGCAGCTACTACTACACGGTCGCCGGCAACGAGTTTGTTCCCTGGGATTTCTCGCTCTACAACTATGGTCCGCCAAATCACTTTCAGCGTCCGGATGAGCGTTACACAGCCGGCCTGTTCGGCAACTACGGGGTCAACGAGCGCCTGGAAGGGTACGTGGAATTCCAGTTCATGGACGACCGCACCAATGCGCAGATCGCACCATCCGGCGCTTTCTTCGTGACTTCCACGTTGAACTGCAGCAACGCGTTCCTGTCTGCACAACAGTTCGCCGCCATTGGTTGCACGGATCCGTCGGAGGTATTGCCGTTATATATCGGTCGCCGCAATGTGGAAGGCGGTTTTCGCAACGATGACATAACCCATACCTCGTATCGAGGCCTGGGTGGCATCAAGGGCGATATCAACGACGAATGGAGTTACGATGCGTTTGTCAACATCTCGCGCACGAGCCTGGCCAAGTTGTATACCAACGACCTGTCCACCACCCGGATCATAAGATCGCTGGATGTGGTCAGTGTCGATGGTGTGCCGACTTGCCAGTCCGTCATCGACGGCAACGATCCCAGTTGCGTACCCTGGAACATCTTTGAGACGGGCGGCGTGACGCAGGCAGCGCTCGACTACCTGCGTTTACCTCTGTATGCTTCGGGCAGCCTGGACCAGGACCAGTATGTCGCCTACGTATCCGGCGACCTGACCAACTACGGGCTTGTCAGCCCTATGGCGTCGGACGGGGTACAAGTCGTGTTCGGAGGTGAATACCGGGATGAAAAAATGGGCTTTGACCCTGACGAAGGTTATCGAACCGGTGACGGCGCCGGCCAGGGCGGGCCGACCGCACCCGTAGATGGCGAAGTGGATGTCACCGAGTTCTTCATTGAAGCCAAGCTCCCGCTGGTAGAGTACCAGCCCATGATCCAGTCCCTGACCCTCGACGTCGGTTATCGTTACTCCGATTACAGCACGGGACATACAACGGATACCTACAATGTGCTTGCTGAGTGGACACCGGTAGACAACCTCAAGTTACGCGGCGGTTATTCCCGGGCCGTCAGGGCCGCGAACATCAGGGAGTTGTTCGAACCGCGCAACCTGGGGCTGTGGGCCGGCACTGACCCATGCGCGGGTTCGGCTCCCATACAGTCGCAGGCACAGTGTGTGAACTCAGGGGTGACGGCAGCGCAGTACGGCAGCATTCCCCTGAGTCCCGCCGGCCAATACAACGCCATTTACGGCGGCAACGCCGAACTCGCCCCGGAGAAGGCCAACACGTTCACCATCGGCGCGGTCATTACTCCTGATGATATCATTTCAGGGCTGACGGTCAGCGTTGACTACTGGAGTATCGAGATACTGCACGCTATCGACGATGTGGAGCCTGAGTTCATTGTCAACCAGTGCGGTCTGACCGGTGACCCGGTCTTCTGCTCACAGGTCCATCGCGGACCCAACGGCAACCTCTGGATCGGCAGTAGCGCGACCGCCCCCAACGTCGTCTCGACCAATATCAACATCGGCTTTTTCGAGACCTCCGGGATCGACTTCTTCGGCAATTATGTCATGGAACCGGGCAATTACGGCGCCCTGGAGTTTACCTTCCGCGGCACCTGGCTGGAGAAATTTGACCAGCAGTTGACACCCGGCGCCGTGGTTGAAGGCTGTGCCGGCTATTATGCCAGCACCTGCGTCCGTCCGAGGCCGAAGTGGCGGCACAATTTCGGTGCGGTCTGGACCTCGCCCTGGGATATGACATTTGCCGGAAGCTGGCGTTATGTCAGCAGAGTCGATGAATTTGCCAACGATCGTTTCAGCTCCGGCACTGAGAACTACGTCGACCTATCGGTCCAATACGCACCGGCGTTCATCGGACTGGGCGAAACCACGTTGAGCGTGGGGGTCAGCAACCTGCTTGATAATGACCCGCCGGTCAGTGGTTTCTTCGGCAATGTATCGGTGTACGGCAACGGCAACACTATCCCGGGTATGTGGGATACCCTGGGCCGTTACCTCTTCTTCGGGGTCTCCCAGAAATTCTGACCCTGTTACCTGAAACGCGGGTCCTGATCAGGACTCCAGGGCTGCTTCAGCAGTTTGTCCGGATCCCCGTATTTCGCGGCGATGGCGCGAATTTCCGGATCATCAAGCGCCGTCAGGTGGCCGCGGTCGATAATCAGCTCTCCATCCACCGTCAACGTCGGCCGGTAGATCACGAAGTCCTTGTGGTGTACGGGATAACCGTGCTTGTTGGTAAATTCCGCAGTAAATCCGCCCGCCGTCATGCCGACGGCAATGTGGAACACACCCGCTTTCAGGTCGATGTTGTAGGTCCACCATTTGCCGGACCAGGCCATATCCGGGATGTCCGGCAGGGGTTCATAGCCTGGAACAGGGTAAAAGCCCCAGACCGCGTATTCCACCCAGTCAACCCCGGGGCCGGGGTAGTGCGGGTACTGGACGTCCTGGTACTTCTCGAATGCGGTGCGTAAATGATCACCCATACTGCCGCCGCCTGTTACCTTGGCGACCCTGCCTTTATCTATGTGCAGTTCAATGGTGGGAATCCTGCCGGAGTGCAGGTGGTCGGATACGAACACGCCCCGCATGTCCGGGTTGTCGCTCAGGTGAATACGCGGAGAATGGTTGTTGACGATATCACCCCATAACTCGTTGTAGCGGCTCCACATCTGCTCATCCAGCGTCCACTTCAGGTCGGTGCCATTGGGATCCGTCAGGTGGAAGTTTTTGCCGTTGCGCATGGTGTCATAACCCTTGCGGATCAGCGCCCAGACAAGCTCATCGGGGTAATCCCTGTTGGCGGCAAGCCGCTGGCGCTGCTGGTGCGTATTCCACAGCATGTGAAACACGGTGTCGGTGTCGTGGGCCCATTTGTTTTTCCAGCCGACGCCGGGAACGTTGACGGCCGGCATCAGGTTGACCGGGTTGATAAAAGACAGTGGCAGTACCCGGTCATAACCCGCGGCGGCGTCCCAGACCCATTGCGGCCACGGGTTTTTCTCGAAGATTTCAAGGACGAGTTCGGTGGGGTCTGTTACGTCCAGGCGGCCTTGCAGCATAATCGTGTCCACCTGGCCGGCGCCGAGGCGCCATGCAGCGACATAGAAAGCCTCGGCAGTTAACGGGTCTACGGAACGGTCGCTTACTATCAGGACCTTTTCACCGGGTTGCATACCCGGTACGTATCCCGGGCGGCTGAGATTGTCCATCGCTGCGGGAACAATGTCCTCCAGGGTAATATCTTCCGGAGCGGGATAGGGATACAACGGCGGTTCGTTTGCCGGCGCCTGTTGCATGAACAAAATAAGGATAATCGGGGAGAGCAATTGTTTCATGGAGGTCAGAATATTCATAAATCCGGGATAAAATTAAACAAAAAGCTATCTTTAACTCACTATTCAACCTATGTATTATAGACTGTTATTATGATTTTCCAATGTCCCCGATGTGCTGCAGACGGTGACCGCTGCCGGGAGGACTACAAGGGAATGGACGGCGACACCGTTGCCTGGACCGTATTTCACTGCATGGATTGTTCGTTCACGTGGCGTGATTGTGAACCTGAAACCGTGGTAATACATGAGATGCGCCGGTCATGGGCAAACCTTACCAACCTGGGTCCGGAAGCCTACCCGCACAACATCCCGCCGCCGCAGGGGTAATATCGATGCATTACAAAATAGGGGTTGATACGGGGGGGACCTTCACGGATGCGGTTATCCTGGATGAAGCAGGCAACATCACAACCGGCAAACACCTTACTACCTATCACGATTTTTCCGCAGGCGTCGGTAACTCATTGGCTGTTGCAGCGGAAAAATTATCGATCAGCCTGGAACAGTTACTGGGCAACTGCGTTGCGTTCGCCTACGGCACCACGATCGGCACCAACGCCATTGCGACGCGCAGCGGGGCAAAAGTCGGCATGTTAACCACGAAAGGCGCCCGGGATACCATCCATATAGCACGGGGGTTATCACGCTGGACCGGTTTGTCGGAAGCCGAAACCAAACACATGGCGACAACCATCAAGCCGGCGCCGCTTGTTCCAAAAAAGTTGACCAGGGAGATTCGCGAACGGGTGGATTATTCCGGTAGCGAAGTGGTGCCGCTGAATGAAAACGACGTGTGTACGGCCGTGGCGGAGCTTGTCGAGCAGGGCGCAGAGAGTATAGCCGTTTGCTTCCTGTGGTCGTTTACGAACAGCGGACACGAATTGAGGGCAAAGGAAATCGTACAGGAACTGTACCCGGACCTGTATAGCTGTACTTCCTGTGAAGTGGTGCCGCTGGAAGGTGAATACGAGCGTTTCATCACCACGGTGCTGGATGCTTACGTGGGGCCGGCTACCCTGAGTTATATGAAATCCGTATCCGGATTTCTCAGGGAAAAGGGGTTGAAACCGAGACTGCTGCTGATGAAAGCCGATGGCGGTATCGCGTATTCAGACTCCGTGCTGCCGGTTGCCACGGTCCACTCCGGGCCTGCAGGTGGAGTAAAAGCAACCCGTACATTCGGCCGGATCCTGGGATATGACAATATCATCTCGACTGACGTAGGCGGCACGACTTTTGACGTAAGTCTGGTTACTAATGGAAAGGAAACCTTCAACCGGGAACCGCGTATCGAAAAATTCAGCACCCTGTATCCGACGCTGGACATCGTATCCATCGGCGCGGGCGGGGGCACCATCGTCCACGCCGACCCGGAACTGAAGACGCTGCACGTGGGTCCGCAAAGCGCGGGCTCCAATCCGGGTCCGGCCTGTTACGGGTTTGGCGGGGAACAGCCTACAATGACCGATGCCGCGGTGACCCTGGGCTATATCAATCCGGAATACTTCAACGGCGGACGTATGGCGCTGCAACCTGAACGTTCCCGGGAGGCGTTCAACAGGGTGGCTGCTATCCTGGAAATGGATGTGGTGGAAGTGGCCCAGGGCGCTTACGAGATCATCAATTCGCACATGTCGGACCTGATCATGGGCATGACGGTGCGCCGCGGTGTGGATATCAGCAACTATGTGATCTTCAGTTTCGGCGGTGCAGGTCCCGTGCACGTGGCCTACATGGGCGCGACGCTGGGCGCCCGTAAGGCAATCATTCCTGCCTCATCATCAGTCTACTCGGCCCTGGGGCTGGCTACATCCCCTATAGGACATACATATATCAAGTATGACTATCGCACTTTACCGATAACTGCGCAGGTATTGAACGACAATATCGGCGAGTTGCAGCAACGGGTGAAACGGGAACTGGCCGAAGGTGGCGTGCCCTCCGGCGGTATGGATATCCAGGTGTCACTGGATATGAAATACCTGTTGCAGATCAATACGGTCAATATGACGATCCCGTTAAAGGATACCTATACGGAAGATGATGCGGCGCAACTGGGTGACTTGTTCGATCAGGCATATACTGATCTTTACGGCGCAGCCGCTGCGTATCCCGAGGCCGGGCGCGTGGTTTCCTCCTATATGATAAAGGGGGAGGGCATAGTCCACGATTTTGCCCCGAGTCCGGCGCCCCTGGCAGGCAATGATGCGGGTGCGGGGAACAAGGGAAGCAGGCAGGCTTATTTCAAAGGCGATGGTTTCCTGGAAACGCCCCTGTTTGATTTTACGAAACTGCTGCCCGGTAATGAAGTAAGTGGGCCGGCGATCATTGAGGCCGATGAGACCACGATCGTGGTGCCGCCGGGCTACTCCGCTGCACTGGACGGATTTAAAAATATCGAACTTGTAAGTACGGAAGGGTGACAATATGAGCACAAAGCTGGACCCGGTAACTTTCGAAATACTCCGTCACCGCCTGGAAGAAATCGTCAATGAAGCCTACTACACCATGGCGCGCGTCTCCGGCAATGCAATCATAACGGAGGCCGGCGACCATGAAGAGGCCATCCTGAATGCAAACGGAGATACCATCATGGTCGGTGGCGGCATTGTTGAATGGACCCAGTGTCTGGAGGAAGCGGGGCGCTATATCTCCAGGGAGTACCAGGACAACCCGGGTATCTTTGAGGGTGACCAGTTTGTATTGAACTGCACCGAAGTGGCGGCGGTACACCTGATGGATATCCAGGTGTTGAAGCCGGTATTCTGGGAAGGCGAACGGTTTGCCTGGTTAAACACGGCCGGGCACAACATGGACGTGGGCGGCATCAATATCGGAGGTGTCCAGATTGATGCCCGTGAACGCGTGCAGGAAGGGTTGAGCATGTGGGGTCTCAAGGTCTGCGAACGGGGGGTTATCCGCAAGGATATTGAGACGACCATAAAGAACATGACGCGCCAGCCGGAACTGCTGGTACTGGAATTGCGGGCGCGCATGGCCGCCAATAATGCCGCGGAGAAACGCCTGCTGGATACCGTCAGGGAGTTCGGCTTCGACAAGGTGATGGCGATCTTCGAGGAATTGCCCAGGTACTCGGAGCAACGTATTCGCCAGAGGCTGGCAAAGCTGCCGGATGGTGAGTTCTCGGCCGTTCACTATTTCGAATCGGTTATCGAGAGTGAAGGCGCCCTGGCAGTCAAATGTAACCTGGTGAAAAAAGGTGATACCCTGAAGATGGATTTCACCGGGTCGTCACCACAATCCAAAGGGGCCCAGAACGTGGCGTTACCCGGCGCCAAGAGCAATGCCGAATGCCCCTTCCTCATGATGCTGGCCCACGATATTCCGTGGAATTACGGTTTGTGGGGGGTGATTGAGTGGGTGCTGCCCCATGGCAGTATCGTCAACCCCACTGATGACGCACCGGTTTCCATCAATACGCCTGCGGGCGCCGGCTATGTCACCATCGGTTGTGTGCTGGATTGCATCAGCCAGCTCTACCTGTGTTCGGATGAAATGGAAGAGGCAATGGCCTGCGGCAGTAATGCCTTTAATAACCCGATGCTCTACGGCAATGACAAGGAAGGCAATTATTTCATCACGATGATGATGGAAAACCTCATCTGCGGCGGCGGCGGCATGTACCATCGCGACGGTGATGACGCCTGTTCCAACATGTGGACGACCAAGCCGCAGGTCACCAACCTGGAACGCGCCGAGCAGCTGTTTCCCTGGTTGTACCTGTGGCGCAGGGAGGCAATGGATACCGGCGGACCCGGAAAGAACCGGGGCGGTACAGCCTGTATGAACGCTTTCATTCCATGGAAAGTTGATGAGATGGAAGTCCATGACAACGGTATGGGCGATACTGTGCGACTCGCCAACGGCCTGGCCGGGGGGTATCCCGCGCCCAACGTGAAACAATATCTCATCAGAAAATCCAACATACAGTCCCTGTTTGACCGGGGCGAGATGCCCTCTGCCGTGGATGAAGTTGAGGGAACGGTTGAGGAATACGGTGTCAACACAACGCTTCCTTTCTACAAGGACGATGTCTACGCGGTTTACTTCGGGGGTGGTGGAGGCTTTGGCGACCCGCTGGAACGCAATCCCGAAAATCTCGTTAAAGACGTGATAAACGAACATGTATCGGTAGATGAAGCCAGGAAGTTATACGGGGTTATCATTGATAAGGAGATGCTGCAGGTGGACCGGGCGGCTACTGACAGTGAACGGGAAACCATGCGCAAAAAGCGCCTGGGTCTGGCGCAGGCGCCGAAACTGACCAACGGTAAAGCTGTAGATAGCGGCACTGAACTGATGAACTGGGCGGGGGTGATTTCCCTGAACGTGGACGCTACGGGTGACCGTTACTGGCAATGCAGGAAATGCGATCATATTCTGGGTGACGCCGGCGCCGACTGGAAGGACTACGCGGCGACCTATCACGCCCCGATGGAGCACGGCCAACCCGAGGCGTTTGCAACGGTTACCGAAGACTATCACCTGCGCGAATGTTACTGCCCGAATTGCGGCGGATTATTCGAGGTGTTGAACCTCGGTGTAAATGATGAGGACGTAGTGACATTCAAGTACCTCGACTGACCAGGGTCAATGCCGTGCTTTGCCTGCCGCGCACCCCATCCGTCATTCTAGCTCTTCCTCTCGTCATTCCTGCGCAAGCAGGAATCCAGTGCCCAGACAGGCGCACCCCCCCGCAATGACATACAAACGCGAGCCGACCCTGACTCCGGAAGCAATCGCCATCGGTCAACGAATCAAGGGGTTGCGGGACTTCCTCGAGTTACTGGACGAACACGGCCAACTGGCGCGTTGGGAAGAGGAAGTCCTGCCTGAACCGGACATCCGCAATATCTCCGTGGCCGCGGGCCGCGACGCCATGTACGGGCCGGCGGTGCTGCTCACCAACATCAAGGGCTACCCCGGCAAACAGGTCGTGGTGGGGGTACACGGCAGTTTCACCAACCTGGCCCTGCTGATGGGTCGTGCCAAGGGTACCTCGGTGAAGGAACTGTTCTACGAAATGGTGAACCGCTGGGGCAGTGATGAACCGTTAATCGAGCGGGTACCCCCGACACAGGCGCCGGTGCACACCAACCGGGTTGAGGGGAATATCAATTTGTACGAACTGCTACCCCTGTACCGTATCAACGAGTATGACGGGGGTTTCTATATCGACAAGGCCAACGTGGTGAGCCGGGACCCGTCGGACCCGGACGACTTCGGTAAACAGAACGTGGGGATCTACCGCATCCAGGTGCATGGACCGGACCTGTTCAGCCTGGATGCCGTGCCGTCTCACGACATGGGGCAACACATTCGTATTGCCGAGCGGGAGGGTGCCGACCTGAACATCGCGGCTATGATCGGCAACCATCCTGCCCTGGCGATGTTTGCGGGGACGCCGGTGAACTACGATGAATCGGAGTATGCGTATGCCTCGCAGATGATGGGTGCGCCGCTGCGGTTGACTACATCCGGCAACGGCCTTGATATCCTGGCCGGCTCGGAGATGGTCATCGAGGCGACGATGGTCAACAAGGAGCGTATTCTTGAGGGGCCGTTTGGTGAGTTCCCCGGCACTTACAGCGGTGTGCGCCGTTTGAACGTGTTCCGGGTGACGGCCGTTTCTTTCCGGGATAATCCCATCTACGAGAGTTTGTACATCGGCAGCAAGAGCTGGACGGAGCACGACACGCTGCTGGGCGTCAACGTATGTGCGACGGTATATAACCAGTTGAAACAGAATTTCCCTGAAATCGTCGCCGTTAATGCCTTGTACCAGGACGGGACGACTGCTGTCATCGCGGTGAAGAACCGCTTTGCCGGCTTTGCCAAATCCGTGGCCCTGCGGGCACTGGGTTCACCTCACGGGCTGATGTTCCTGAAGAACCTCATCATGGTGGATGCCGACATCGACCCGTTTGACCTGAACCAGGTCATGTGGTCGCTGTCGAACCGCACCCGGGCCGATGACGTTATCGTGTTGCCGAACATGCCGCTCAGCGATGCGGACCCGTCGGCGGAGGTCGGCGGCAAAGGCCACCGGCTGATTATCGACGCCACCTCCTACATGCCGCCCGATACAATCTCCGTGAACAACAACCTGGTGGAATCACCGGCCGGCCCGGTTATCGATGAACTGGAAAGGATGATTAATGAGTTGCGAAAAAAGTAACGCTACAATGAATTCTACGGCGGTTATCCGGTCGATTTATAAAAACACGACTTCGGGAAGAGAAGCAGATACGATGTAATTTGGCTTGTCGACGATCTCGTTAATTTTCAGATCCACGCAGACGGAGCAGAGCACATAGGCTTGCTCCCTGGTCAGACCCCGTTCCCGCTCCAGGTGATCTATCATATAGCGCACCGCCTGCTGGGCGTTTTCATACAGGTTCGGACCGTTGGCGGTAGTGACAAAGAAAGATCCGGTATTGGTATTGGTACAAAGGGGGCCGTCAGTCCTGAAATGAGGTTCCGGGATCCTGTTGCCTGGTTCGAGGTCAATCCTGAGCGTTACCTTTGCCGACATTTCAATAGCCGTGATGCAGACTTCCCCATCGCCCTGTGCCGCATGGGCGTCGCCCACACTGAACAGCGCTCCCTCGACGGAAACGGGCAAATACAACGTGGCGCCCTTGCACAGGTGGCGGATATCCATATTGCCGCCGTTATCGCGGGGCGGGATGGTGCTGTGTTCACCCGGTTCCGGCAGCGCCGTACCCATGATGCCGGGGAAGGGGGCAACGGGGATGGCGATATCGTCACGGTGTTTCATGCGGGCCAGGTTGCCGTCGGTTAAATCCCAGATCTGCAGGAACTCATCGGGAAATTCCTCTACCGGCAACAGGCCGCGAGCAGGCCGGATGGCGGTCCAGCCAAAACCCAGCCTGGGAACGACTTCCAGGACGTGTACGACAAGTGTGTCGCCGGGTTCGGCGCCGTTAACAAAAACGGGACCGGTCAGGGGGTGGCCGGTCAGCGGGCCTTTTGCCTTGACATCTGCGCCGGTTGAATCGGCGGAATAGTAATAGTCCGCGGCATCGCGGGTGGTAAAGATGACCGTGTCACCGGGTTCGATGGTCAGGCGGGGCGTGTGGGAGTTGTCCCAGGCATAATTCACCACGTTATCGTCGAGTTCGTGGGTGGCAGTCATGGGAGGCCGTTATTTCAGTTGGGGCCAGATGACCCATCCGGAAGCGGAACGCCAGGCGTAACTGTCGCAATAACCCAGTACGTCGGCGGGTCCCCTGGTTGAGGCGAGCACCACGAACCAGGCGATAAGCTCTGCCGTGCCGCCCGAACCGGCTTCTTCCATGCGCTCCAGCGTGCATTTCTCCATTAACTTGCGGTGGTCGCCCTCGGCGAGACAATCCAGGAACATGCGGTCGAATTCTTCATCGATATAGAAATAGCGAGGCCCGCCCGGCTCATGGGACAGGCCGCCGGAACCGATCAATGCGATGCGTTCATCCCCCGGATAACTGTTGAGCACGTCGCGGATGATGTGTCCCACCTGGTAGGCCCGCTCCGGCGTCGGGATAGGGGGCACGGTACAGTTCATGGTAATGGGGATGATCGGAATACTCATATCAGGGTTGAGATACTTGGTCGGCGTGGATATCCCGTCGTCAAACTGCATGTCTTCCTGGATGTAGGCCAGTTGTAAACCGTGCCTGGCCGCTTCGTTCACGATGTAACGGGCCAGTTTTGAGTTACCCGGCACATGGTATTTTTCATCCTGCGCCAACCAGGGTTGGTACCAGTCGGCCGGGCCGCTGTGGTGCCCGGCGATACCGACCGTGTATTCGGGGGTGTTGCTCAGCGGCCAGTTGAGCAGGTGATCGTTGGCGAAAATGATCAATACATCGGGTTTAGCCGCGTTGAGGTGCTCGCGCATTTTTTTGAATGAATCCAGCGCGGTCTGTTGCTGATGTTCCGGTGCATCGTCAAACCAGCCCAGCAGACCCGGTGTGTGGGTCGAGGCTACTGCGGCAACGATCTCAGCCATCGCCCTTGTCCTGCATCATGTCCCACTTGGAATCACCAAGGGACTCTTTTGATTCCTTCGGGAAGGCCTTCTGGTAGATGGCGACGGCCGGGTGGGCATTGGTCATGTTGCCGACCCCGTAGGTGAGGCGCATGATGTGCGGAACCAGGTACTGGTGTACGCCCAGGTCCATTAACCGTTTCGGATCGGTATCCCGCAGCGCCTCGTATTCTTCCCGGCTGCAACCGAATTCCCTGGTCAGACTCTCCAGGTCTTCCAGCCAGCGTTTTTGCAGGGCCGGGTCCTTGCGCACGTAATAGATCATATCGTTAGTGGGCAGGGTTTTGTCGACTCGAAGAACGTTGCTCATTTTCGGGCCTGCTTTCTTTTGATCTGATGTAAATCGAATACCTGGGCATGGGTGATTTCGCTCGTGTGTGCTGCGTCTGTGCCTGCCATGCCTTGTGCCTCTGTTCTTTTGCTGATCCGTATATACTAATGTGTACGCGCCGGTAATCATAGTGCGGCGCCGGGTTTTCCCTTCAGTATGTATAAGTGGTATAGGGAGCGCCGTAATCCGGCAGTATCACACCGTTTTCTCGCGCATAGATTTCCCACTCCTGCACCAGTTCTTCCAGTTTGTCCGGTTGATCGTCTGAGAGATCATTCAGTTCCCCGGGATCTTCCTTAATATTGTAAAGACGCCATTTATCAACCGGAATGTCCGTTTCCCTGGGTTCCCAGGGTATTCCTACCGGTTCCCATACGATTTTCCAGTCGCCTTTTCGGATGGCCCGGCGGCCGAACAGTTCCCAGCCCATCACGTAGTCCTGGTTGTGGGTGGTTATCCGTTCTCCCTTTAGCATTGAAAGCATGGAAGCGCCCTGCAACGGCAAAACTTCGCGTCCGTTGAAGGTGGGGCCCGGATGATCAACGCCGGCCAATTCCAGGATCGTAGGCAGCACATCCTTTACGGTCACGAATTCACCGATCGTCGCGCCTTTCTGAAGCTGTTGCGGAAAATGGACGATTGCCGGTACACGGATCCCGCCTTCCGTGGTGAATTGTTTATACATCCGGTAACCTCCGCTACTGGCCCAGGTCCAGTTCGGGCCGTACCAGGTATAGGAATCACCGTTCCCCAGGTTTTCCAGACTGTTGTCGCAGCATTGCTCAGCCCACTGCTCCAGCGCCTCCCAGCCGATATCCAGGTGCGCTCCCTCGGCGCCGTTGTCGGACATGAAGAAAATCAACGTGTTTTCAAATTGCCCCGAAGACTTCAGATAATCGATTACCTCACCGGTATACCTGTCCATGTCGTCAACCATCGCGGCAAAAATTTCCATCTTTCTCGCTTCAAGCTGTTTCTCCTCATCCGGCAAATCCTGCCAGGTCGGTTCTGTCTCTAACCTGTCGAACGGTACCGCATCCTGTTCAATCAACCCCAGTTTCTTCAAGTTTTCAAAGCGCCTGCCTTGCAGTACGTCCCATCCCGCATCGTACCGGCCGGCATAGTTCTCGACAGATTCCCTCGGCGCCTGCAACGGCCAGTGAGGGGCGGTAAACGCAAGATAGGCAAAAAAAGGCCGTCCATCCTCATCATTACTTTTAAGGTATTCGATCAGCTTGCGGGCATAGAAGCGGCTCGAATAGAAGTCGTCGGGAATCCCGGCAGGGTTACCGTCTTCCCTGTAGATTGACGGGTTGAGGCCAATCAACGGCAGGCCTCCGAGATGCGCCGCGCCGCCCTGTGCCAGGTCAAACGAGCGCTCAAACCCCCGGGCATGCGGGCTCGTATCCCCTGTCAATCCCAGGTGCCATTTGCCCGTCATATAGGTGTGGTATCCGGCATCGCGCATGATTTCCGCCACCGAAGCCACGCGAAAATTGAGGTACCCTTCATAACCGGGATGACCAACCTGGTTTGCTCTCAGTTCTTCATACATATGACCCAGGCCTGCCAGGTGATTGTCAGTGCCGGAGAGCAGCATGGAACGCGTGGGCGAACAGGTGGGCGCGGAATAAAACTGCGTGAGCAGGATCCCGTCACGGCCGAGGGCGTCCAGGTTCGGTGTGTTAATTTCACCTCCGAATACCCCGAGATCGGAATATCCCAGGTCGTCCGCAACGATTAGCAGCACGTTGGGTCGATCAGTCTGATGCGACATCTGGCTGCGTTTCGACCCTTGAGCACTGCCGGTATCCGAGTTGCAGGAACACAGGTTTGGAAGAGCAAGGATGATGGTCAATATGAGGGAATGTCGCATGGCTGGATGAGCGATTCAGTTTAAAATTGTTATTGTGCGCAATATTATTTATAATCACAACTCATCATCGCTATGCTCGATTGCTTCTTGATCCTGTAACAGTCAATAAAAAAGTGGGACAAATATCATGCTACGTACTATCCATTCACGAAATCATAGGAATTTCCCGGGTTACTTTCCGGCATTATTGTTAACCGTTGTATTTTCCGTTCCTGCCACCTTGCCGGCACAGGTCATTGAAGAGGTCGTGGTGACCGCGCAAAAACGTGAGGAATCCCTGCAGGATGTACCTATCTCCGTAGTGGCGTTTACCGGTGATTCTCTGAATGAACTTGGTGTACAGAACTCACAGGATGTAATGCAGCTTGTTCCAAATGCAGGTCTTCAAGGTCAGGGGGGGTCCAAGTACAACTACTTCATTCGAGGGGTTGGGACCGCAGATTTCCACATTAATTCCGTGGGCGCGGTAGGTGTCTACCTTGATGACATCGCACTGAATGCGCCAAATGCCGTTACATTCAGTGCCTTCGACCTGGACCGGGTAGAAGTGATGCGCGGTCCGCAAAACACCTTGTTTGGCCGTAATACCACAGGTGGCGCGGTGAACTATCTCAGCCGCAAACCTGATGTTGATGCGGGCCTGAACGGGTACCTGCGAGGCGGGTATGGACGCCATGATCAATTCGATATGGAAGGCGCCATAGGCGTCCCTCTTGGAGAAAATGCCGCAGCGAGGGTATCGTTCGTGAGCAATATTCGTGATGGGGTGTACGAGAATCCCACGCTCGGAAAGGATGAGGGAAGTTATTCCCGCCAGGCGGGCCGCGGCCAGTTACTTTTCAGGCCAGACGACGATTTGGAAATTCTGTTTAACTTCCACGGCGGGGTGGCCCGGGATAACCCTACGCCGTACAAATCCGTAGGGCTTCAGGACCCGAACGATCCCTCAGCCCGTTGCGCGGTGCCTGAATCTGACCTGATTCCGCAGAATAATCCCAACTGTGTCGACTCATCGGGATTCAGCCACCAGTTTGACGACTGGGATACCGCCTATGGGAACATGGAGTTCAAGGAAGACGTTGACTTGTGGGGAACATCACTTAAGGCATCCTGGGATACCGGACCGATGACACTGACATCGGTCACTGCTTATGACTCATTCGAAGTGCAATACAGGGAAGATGCTGATGGAGCTCCCTCAACGATGTTTAATTTTTACCAGCAGGGTGATTACGAGCAATGGTCCCAGGAATTGCGTTTGCAATCGGATGATGACCGAAAATTGCGCTGGATTCTGGGTTTTTACTACTTTCATGAAGATGCAAGGTATTCGACGGCGTTACGTATAAACTGGGCCATCCTGGCTCCGGGCAATTTTAACGTACTTCCCAATACCCAGGTTAACCAGGACAACGAGGTGTATTCGGGATATGGTCAACTGGAATTTGACCTGCAGGATAACCTGACGGCGACGGTTGGCTTCCGCTGGACCAATGAAACCAAGGACGGTTCCAATACCGGCTCCATCAGGTGTTCAGGGGTGGGTGGTCCGCCATTTTGCCCCCAACTCAGCGCACATGCGTTCCTGGGGTATGACCTGATTCCCACACTGCCCGGGGTATTCTTTCCACCTACGGAAACCTTCGGGGCGGAGTACGAAGAATGGGGTGCGCGTTTTGCGCTGGACTGGCAGGCAAGCGATGATTTGCTTGTATACGGAAGTATTTCCCGTGGCTTCAAGGGCGGTGGTTTCGCCCTTGCTCCTTTAGCGCTCTGGACGGGTACTGCTACGGACAGCGTAGATCCGGAAGTCTTATTGGCTTACGAGATAGGTTTCAAGTCCACTTTGATGGACGGTGCACTACAACTTAACGCGGCGGGATTTTATTACGATTGGAAAGATCTGATATCTTTTCAACCATTCGATGGGCTTGTCCGGCTTCTGAATGTTGCGGAGAGCAGTAATATCGGTGGGGAGGTTGAGGTGCAATGGGCGCCGGCAGAAGGGTTGTACATCTCAGCGGGTATAGGCATCAGCGATGCTGAAATTGACGATCCCGGCGGGGTTGACAACGTTTTTAAGGGTAATGCTCTACCCAACGCTCCTGACCTGACATTCAATGGTTTGGTCAGGAAGGAGTTTCAAATTGGCGATGGTATGCTCGCGTTACAGACCAATTGGCGCTACAAGGATGACGTAACCTATGACCTGACTAACGCCGCCCACCTCAGTCAGGATGGTTGGTGGAACCTGGATGCACGCGGATCATACGCATTCGGACCGGGTCAACAGTACGAAATTGCCGTCTGGGGCAAGAATTTGACCGGCCAGGAATATTGTACCGGACTGGTCAGCCTCAAGAATGCGGCTGCAGAATCTTTCGTATGTTATGGGAATTATTCAGACCCGACCTATGGAATCACGGCCAGCTACAGCTTTGATTAAGACATATTCCGGACGGTTGCACACCTGATTGAAGGGGCGTTTCAGTTCATTAAGCCGGCAGTCGGATCGCGCTCACGAGGATTGCCGGCACTGAGCCGTTGTATCCAGTTGTATCAGATCTTAATTCCCATTACAGTGAAGAGGTTTGGGTATTAATGCCTTCGTGGCAGCGAAACCCAGCAATTTTATGTAGCCGGATCTGAAATGAAGAAATCGCATCAACTGATGATCCTCATCGGCGCCATCTGTGCGTATAACCTGTCATCTTTCAGTTGGTGGGCCCAACCTCAAATCGTCCATACCCTGATAGACAAGCTCGGATTGTCCGATTCCAGGGCCGGCCAGGTAGTCTCAATAGAATTACTGGCAATAGCTGTAACCGCATTTGTTATTTCCCCATGGATATCGAAATTCCATGTCAAAAAAGTCTGCTATTCGGCCGGGATCATCGCAATTGCCGGGCATTTTATGTCGGCATCGACTCAATCAATTGAGCTATTGTTTTCTGCCCGGCTGGTATCAGGCATAGCTGAGGGATTGATACTCGCTTTTGCCAACGCTGCGCTTGCTTCCACCAGCAACCCCGACCGTTCCTACGCGTTGCTCAATACCTGGAATGTCGCCTCGGGTGTGGTGTTATTGACGGTAATGCCGGTCCTGGAGCAGAAATACGGCATCGCAGCCGTCTTTGGGCTCATCGGTATTGCCTGTTTGTTGATGATGCCGCTGTTCAAGCATTTACCCGTGAAAATAGCAGTCGTACAACAAATCAAAATCTCCCGGGACAGGATAACAACATCTATAGTCATGTTGTTATCCCTGCTGGTGTGGGGCACGGCATCAGCAATGGTCTGGGCGTTTTATATTTCCATAGGCGCACTCACTACACTGGAGACCTCGACGGTAGGATTAATAGTGGCAGTTGCTGCGCTCGGGGGTCTGGTGGGAGGTACTTTAGCGGTATACGTCAGTAGCAACCATGGACGTTACCTGCCTTTCTATATAGCGCTGCTGATACATACGGTTATTGCGATGGCGCTTACACACGTGTTTTATAACTGGGTTTTCATTTTGACCGCGCCTGCAGCATTGGCCTGTGTTTATTTTATCCTGCCGCTCTACCTGGGGATGGCGGCTGAACACGATCCCAACGGCGGGTTGCCGGCAGCGATGGCTGCAGTGTTCCTGTTGACCGGCGGGACAGGACCGTTGCTTGGCGGCTACCTGGTGGAATACGGGGGTGTCCAATTTATCGGATGGGCCATATTAACCGGTTGTATCTTTGCCGCACTATGTAATAAATGGCTGATTCAGAGGCTGTCGAAAACGTAGAAAGGTTTGCCCAAGCCTCTGCCTCTCCCGGTTTCGCCGTATCTGCACGGCGTTTTTCGAGAAAAGGGGACGGATTTAAAATCCGTCCCCGGAGAATTTGCGTCCCCGGAGAATTTGAATGAAAACCGTTGAATGCGGTATCAAAGCGTTCGATGTCCATGAACTGCTGTGCCATTTTGTCGCCCAACGGGGCGGCTTTTACGCGGCTGCAGGCCTGGACGTAAGACTTGTGGATACCACATTTACGCCGGATGACAGGCTTCCCGGTGCGAATTATTTCCAGGTCGCCTGCGGCGCTGCGTTATTTTCCCGGAGCGTACGCTTCAGGGTTTTTCTGGCTGCCGTAACCGGACCCATGTTCTGGTTATATTCAGCAGCGGAGATAAAGTCTGTCGAGCAACTCGCCGGCAAGCGCATTGCCACCTACCCATCGCTTGCGCCGCCTTACTGGTTCAACCGCATCGTGCTGCGCAACTATGGACTCGATCCGGACAACGATGTCGAGTTGATGCCCGCGCGGGATGATGCACTGCGTCTCGGCCTGTTGCGTGAAGGCGCGGTGGATGCGGCGCTGATCAGCTCCGCCATGTCACCGGTGGCGATCCGACAGTTAGGCTTGAATACCCTGACCTTGCTGGCAGATGAGATAAAGTTTGTAACCAGCGGTATCGCCACCACCGAAAAGATCGCGCAGGATGACCCGGACCTGGTGCAAAAACTGGCCAGGGTTTATCGGCAGAGCCTGGCTGTCATCCATGATTCACCGGCTGAAATCTATCCTATCCTGGCAGATGTAATGGGTGTCTCGAAAGATGTTGCTGAAAAAACCTATGAGTTGATTTTACCCTGCTATACACAGGACGGCTTTCTAGAGATGGATACGTTACAGACGGCTCTGGACACCCTGAATGCGGAGCAGGGCACAGGTGCTCCGGTATCTGCAGGCGATGTGTATCATTTCCACCCGGCCGAATAATGAAACTTGACCTGACCGGCTTGTTTTCAGCCGACTGGTGGCGTACCCCGCTCTCACCACGGCAAGGTGCTGACGGGAATGATTTTGACCGGCCCATTTCCCTGTTGAGCATAATGTTGACAGGTATTGCCGGGGTGACGGTAGCTGGCCTGAACCCGATCATTGCAACTGCTTATGTTGACTATCTTGGTTTTTCGGAAGCACAGGCCGGTTATTTGCTGGCAGCGGACATGTCGGGGTTCACCATCGGGACATTATTCGTATCAACACGGATCCATGTATGGAACCGGCGCATGATTGCAGTGACCGGGTTGGTTATCCTGTTGCTCGGCAACCTGGTCTGTTTGGCATTAAGTTCATTCGATGCGCTGTTGGTTGCCCGCCTGTTTATCGGACTCGGCTCGGGGAGTGTGGCGGGCGCCATGGCAGCCAGCCTTGCCGCCTCAGGCAGCCCGGATCGATTCTTTGGTTTTTACACTATCCTGACGCTCAGCACCATCGCCATTCTCATGTTAATGACACCCCGGTTGTTAATTGCATTTGGTATCGGGGGACTTTTCTGGTTGCTGGCTGCCATGACCCTGCCGGCGTTTTGCCTGGTCAGGAATTTTCCGGAATTTGCCGGCAACGGTAATGATGTCAGGCATAGCTCAAGTGCATCATGGCGTGATATGCCGCTGAATATCGTTATGGTCGTCTCTATTGCTACCCTGGTTTACTATGTGGGTACCGGTGGTGTGTGGCCGTATATCTCCCAGGTAGGGAAGGCGCAGGGCTTCGCGATTGAAGAAATAGGCAAACTGCTTGCAGTGGCGCAACTGTTTGGTATAGCCGGCGCAATGGTACCCATAGTTCTCGGCTCCCGCCTGGGCCGCGCGCTGCCCATTGCAGTTTCTTTACTTAGCTCGATAATTTGTCTTATTGCCTTGCTTACTCTTGGCGGCAAGCTGGTATATGCCCTGGTTGTCCAGTTATACATGTTTGTCTGGTTGCTGTTCTTTCCGTACCTGATGGGTATTGTTTCGGAGCTTGACCCGCTCGGTCGACTTGCCGGGATAAGCTACGCGCTGCAGAGTGTCGGTTTTGCCGTGGGACCTGCGCTTGCCGCACTGTTGATCACTCATGGAGGTTACACGGCCCTGTTTTACCAGGGTATAGCTTGTTACCTGATAACGCTGTTCCTGTTACTTCCTCTCGCCCTTAAACAAGGTGCCACTGCTTGATAAAACGTGGATAATATGTCTTGAAACCAGTAATTCAAAATAATGAAACCAGGCAGCTGATATGACTTCCGATACGATACTTATCAAGAACGCACACATATTTGACGGACATGCCCCGGAGTTGTCGGACCGGAGCAACATACTGTTGGCGGACGGTGAAATCAGGGAGATTTCCAGCGGCGCTATTGACAGCGGTAGTCATCACGTGGTCGATGCCGAAGGTCGTACCGTCATGCCGGGCCTGATAGATAACCACATCCATGTGACCATACCTACCCTGGATACGACTGCATTGACGAGGATGCCGGAGACGTATATTGCCCAGTATGCAAATGTTTTTCTGAATGCGACCTTGCAACGTGGGTTTACCACGATACGCGATATTGGTGGCGGAGATGTCGGCATCTCCCGCGCTATCGACCACGGCCTGGTGCGCGGCCCGCGGTTTTATTATGCCGGAAAAATCATGTCACAGACCGGGGGGCACGGCGATATGCGGCCGGGCTGGGAAGTTGACCCCTCGGATCAACTTTGCACATGTGGCAGCTATTCGACAAAACTTACCCGTATAGTGGACGACCCGTATGAGATGCGCCGCGCGGTACGAGATGAATTACGTAAAGGTTCTCACTGCATAAAGATAATGGGATCAGGCGGCGTAGTCAGCCCTAATGATCCGTTACACCATACACAATTTACTGAAGATGAGATTCGCGCAGCGGTGGATGAATGCGCCCGGCAGGAAACCTATGTATCAGCACATTGTCACCCGACTGAAGCAGTCAAGCGCTGTGTCGAGTTTGGCGTGCGCTGTATTGAACACGCAACCCTGATTGACAAGAAAACAGCGGAATACGTGGCAGGCCAGGGAGCATTCGTTGTCCCGACTTTTGCAGTGCTGAACGCATTGTATGAAGAAGGCGCAAAATATGGACTGGCGCCGGTCAGCCAGGAGAAAATCAAGATTATTTACGCACAGGCCATGAACGGCCTGGAAATTATGCGGGATGCCGGGGTAAAAATGGGCCTGGGTACTGACCTGCTCGGCGCGCAACATGTTCGGCAATGCACTGAATTTACCATCAGGAAGCAGGTATTTACACCGTTTGAAATACTACATCAAGCCACGGCGGTGAATGCCGAGATTTTGCTGGAACCAGACCGGCTGGGCTGTATCAGGGAAGGCGCGTTTGCCGACCTGCTGGTAGTTGACGGCAATCCCCTGGAAGATATCTCTTTGATGGAGCAGGACGGCGCGGCGCTTTCAGTCATCGTACGCAAGGGTGAGATGGTGAAGTGTGAACTGCCCGTCTCAGAGGGAGCGGTGAGAGCGTTCAGTTGGCCGGCGAGCTGATCGGCGGTTATTTCCACACGGCGCGGGCCACGCGCATGAGATTCCCGCCCAGTATCCTGGCGATGTCCTCATCCCGGTAGCTCAGGCCGAGCAGGGCGTCGACCATCTCCGGCGCTTGTTCGGGTTCCACGAATTTCACGCCGTCAGCGTAGCCTCCTTCCGGCGGGAAAGTATCCGGGTTCTGCCTGACGTATTCGTTCAACTCCTCCATGTCGAAAACATAATCAAGGCCAATTCCAACATGGTCTATTCCGGCTTTCTCCACTATGTAATCGATATGCCTGGCTATGGTTTCCGACCGGGCATCGTTTTCACCCAGAAAGATACCAACGCCGTTAACACATATCACCCCGCCGGTAGCGGCACAGGCGCGGATGGCTTCGTCGGTAATATTGCGTTTATGCTCCCACATCCCCAGAGGGTTGGAATGTGAAAAAATAACAGGGTTTGCAGAATACTCCATGACGTCCATGGTGGTCCGGTAGCCGGTGTGGCTGCAACAGGCCACCATACCCACCCTGGCCATCTCATCGAGCACCTCGCGGCCGAAAGCGGTCAACCCCTGGTCGTCATCCTGGCAACCCCCGCCCAGGGAATTGTTTTGGTTGTATGCGATCAGCATCCAGCGGGCGCCGAGGTCATAATACATTTCCACCATACTAATCTGGTCCGCCAGTACGCAGCCCCCTTCCAGGTCGAAGAAAACCCCCAGCTTGCCTTCAGTAACGGCGCGCTCTATGTCACCGGTGGTTTCAATCAACATGTAATCATCAGCGTGCTGCCTGGTCCAGTGCCGGAAAGCAGCCATTACCAGCAGAGTATTTTCCCAGGGGACGGCGTCGAAACCCACATTCAATGAGACCACGTTAAAACCGGCATCCCGGTAGCGCGCCAACTGCGGCAAAAATCCGGTATCGCCGCCGCGCAGCGGCATGCAACCGTGGTTGTCCCATGCCAGGTTGTCGGCGAGGATGTGTTGTGCTTCAGCGCTTATGGTGTCTGCGATTACAGGTTCGGTCATTGTTATGGCTCCTGATGCGGTCAATCATTAGTGTGATAAACTTCCGGTTCGGCAACTCCTTTCCGGGAAAGAGTATAAAACCCTGAGAACAAACTCAAGACTGGAATAAACCGGGTGTAATGATGCGAATTGCAGTTGACGTGGGAGGCACCTTTACCGATGTTGTGGTATTGGATGAACAATCCGGTGTCCTCCGTTTCGATAAAGTTGAAACAGTCCCCAGTGACCCTGGCGCCGGTGTCATCAATGGTATCGTGAAGGCCGGAATTGATTGTAACAGTGTAGACATTTTTGTGCACGGTACTACTCTGGGGCTCAATGCCTTGCTCACCCGCACCGGCGCCGATCTCGCCATTATTACGACGAAGGGATTTCGCGACGTTTACCTGCTGGGACGTACCGACCGGGATCCGCTGTATGACCTGAGATACCGCAAACCCGATTCCCTGGTACCACGTCATCGAATATTTGAAGTGACGGAACGGATGAATTACAAGGGGGAAGTTCTGCTGGAACTGGGACGGGAAGAGGCGGTTGCCCTGGGTGAAATGTTAAAGCAGCGGGGTGTCCGCTCCGTAGCCGTTTGCCTGTTACATTCCTACATCAATCCTGCCCATGAACTGGCACTGGCAGACGTGCTTGCGGATGTATACCCGGAACTATCCATCACGCTGTCGCACAGGTTGACTCGTGAGTATCGTGAGTATGAACGTACCAGTACGGCCGTTATCGATGCCTATATCAAACCATTGACACGGACTTACCTGGAAAAACTGGATGCAGAACTGAACGAGCGCGGTTTTAAAGGTTCTTTTCTTCTGACTCGATCCGGCGGTGGCGCGATAACCGTTGACGCAGCCAAGGATGAGCCGGCGCATCTGATTCTATCCGGTCCGGCAGGTGGCGTAATCGGGGCGACGGCATTCGGCGCGCTCATCAATGAGCCGAACCTTGTTACCATCGATATGGGTGGTACCAGCCTTGACGCCTCATTGATCGTTGCCGGCGAACCCAACGTGGAAACACAACAACGGTTTGAGGGACTGCCGATCGCGATTCCTACACTGGATATCCATACCATCGGCGCCGGTGGCGGCAGTATTGCCTGGGTAGACGACGGGGGGCACCTGCAAGTGGGTCCGCAAAGCGCCGGTGCCGTACCGGGTCCTGCCTGTTATGCCAAGGGAGGAAAGGATGCGACCTATACCGATGCCGCATTAGTGATGGGTTACCTGGATGCGAATAATTTCCTTGGTGGCGAAATGGCGCTGAATAAGGATCTCGCTCACCGGGCCGTTTCGGGAACGGCCGAAGCCGTGAAACTTTCCGTGGAAGAGACTGCGGCCGGGATCATGCGTATCAGTGATGCGAAGATTGCCGGCGCAGTCAGGGTTATATCGATTGAACGGGGACATCATCCGAAAGATTTTGCGTTGCTCGCTTTTGGGGGCGGTGGAGCGTTCGTTGCAACCAGTGTCGCCCGCGAACTGGGTATTCCCAGGGTCGTGATTCCTCCCGTTCCAGCGACTTTTTCAGCGTTGGGCATGATGATGGTGGATGTTACCCACGATTTATCACAGACCTGCGTTATGGACCTGGAACAGCTTGAAGTAGAGTCAATCAACGGTATTTTTGCTGAATTGAGCAGCAGAGGGCATGATGCCCTGGAAAAAGACCAGATAGACCCTGCACGCAGGCGCCTTATTCCCATGGCGGAGTTGCGTTATCAGGGGCAGGAGCACACGGTCAACCTGGTGTTTCCCACAGTCGAACTGGGTCCCGGGGATAAGGAGAAAATAGAGTTGTTGTTCAATGCTGCCCATGAAAAACAATATAGACATTCCATGGGAGATCCTATCCAGATTGTGACCTTGCGCTTGCGCGCAGTGGGCCTGCTTGGACGCCCCAACCTGCCGAAACCGGATATGGACACAGCGGCGCCGTCAAGCAATAACAGCAGAAATATTTACCGTTCCGAGACCGGTGCCAGGGAACCTTATGTCATATATGACAGGGAAGTTCTCAGGGCGGGTATGCAAATCCGAGGGCCGGCTATCATAGAAGAACCCACTTCGACTTCTGTGATACACAAGGGTGATAATTTGATTGTGGGTTCATACGGTGAACTCCAGGTCAGTATCGGTTAGACTGTGGCAAACAGATATATAAAAGAGGTATGAGATCAGAAAGATGGCTACTGTCGACTCCATTACGGTAGAGGTAATACATAACTATCTGTTATCGGCGGCGCGGGAGATGAACCGGAATCTCATGCGCACCGCCTACAGCACCTTGATATACGAGGTACACGATTTTGGTCTCGGTCTCTATGACAGGGAGTGCCGACTGCTGGCCGAGGCGCCGGGACTGGCCGTTTTTACCCGCAGCAATGATTACGGGCTGAACAAGATGGTCGAATTTCTCGGTTATGACAATATTCATCCCGGTGACGTAATCCTGCTCAATTACCCTTACTGGAGTTCAACCCATACCCTGGACGTGATGGCGGCGTCCCCCATCTTTCATAAAGACGAACTCGTAGGTTTTACCGCCGTGAAAGAACACTGGCTCGACCTGGGACAGAAAGACCCCGGCTATTGTCTGGACACCCTTGAACTTGCCCAGGAAGGGCTGGTTTTCCCCTGCTCAAAGATCTACTCACGCGGAGAACTGAACAAGGAGCTGGAAACGCTTATTCGATTTAACAGCCGCATGCCGGACCGGGTCATCGGCGACATGAATGCGCAAATTTCCGCCTGCCGCACCGGCGAGCGGCGTGTACAGGAACTGGTGGAAAAGTTTGGTGTTGAAACCTACAGGTCGGCCATCAAGGAGATGCTGGACCACGGTGAACGTCTTGCGCGTAAGCGCCTGGCGGAGTTGCCGGACGGCACCTGGACCGCGGAAGACTATGTCGATGATGACGGTGTTGTGCGCGACCAAAAGATGCGCCTGCAGGCCACGGTAACCATTGCCGGTGATGAAATGACCATAGACTGGACCGGATCCGATGATAAATGTAAAGGCCCTATGAATGTGCCCATAGGCACGACCGAAGGAGTGTGTGCGCTGGTCTTCAAGTCAATCACCACCCCGGATACACCTGCTAATGAAGGCAATTTTCGGCCGTTAACAGTAATTGCTCCGGAAGGCTGCATCATGAACGCACAACCGCCGTCACCGACTTTTACCCTGTGGACGGCGCTGATTGCGCCCGAGGTAGTGACCAAGGCCCTGGCCCAGGGGATGCCCGACAGCATCCCGGCGTGCAGCGGCGGAGATATTTTCTCCCTGATGGGAATTGGCACCCATCCCGATACCGGCAAGCTGTGGATTGAAAGCACCAATGAAGGCATCGGATTTGGCGGGCATTCCGCCGATGATGGCGAGAGCGGCATTATGCACATGACCGAACCCGGTTGCCGTAACAACCCGGTTGAGGTTCTGGAGACCAAGGCGCCCTGGCTGATAGAAAACTACAGCCTGCGGGCCGATTCGGGGGGAGCCGGTAAACACCGGGGAGGGCTGGGCATTACCCGCACCTATCGTTTTCTCTCGGACGCGTCCGCATTGACCCTGGTTAAAAAAACCAAGACTTCGCCATGGGGTATGGCTGACGGGGAGGACGGGCAGGCGGGGGCGGTTATCGTGCGGCCCGGCACTGAGCGGGAACTGGTAACCGGCGCCATATACGAGGAGATGTCGGCGGGTGATGTTATCATCAACCAGTCCGGCGGCGGCGGCGGGTGGGGCAACCCCCTGGAGCGTGATCCGGAGCAGGTGCTTGACGATGTCAGGAACGAATTTGTATCGGTTGTTGCCGCGCGGGAGAAATATGGTGTAATAGTCAATGCTGAGACCATGACGATTGACGGCGTGGCTACTGTTGACTTGCGAACATCAATGTCAACTTGATATAACGAAGGCAGGGGAGAAGCTGATTGAGCAGCCGTATCGGTGTTGATATAGGGGGTACTTTTACCGATCTCATTTTTTTCAATGAGGACGATGGTTCCGTACTGGTGGACAAAGTGCCCACCACCCCATCGGCACCGGAAATCGGTTGTGTGGATGCCATAAATTCGGCTGTTGCGCCTGAATTACTCCGATCGTCCTCCTACTTCCTCCATGGCACGACAGTTGGGCTGAATGCCTTGCTCGAACGCAAGGGTTCGGTAGTGGGTCTGTTAACCACCAGCGGTTTCCGTGATGTACTGGAAATCCGCAAGGGTTCCAGGGAAGAATGGTATAACGTATTCTGGGTTCCCGATGCGCCTCTGGTGCCGCGCAGACACCGGCTTGAAATCAGGGAGAGGGTGCTGGCCAGTGGTGAAGTGCTGGAACCATTGCTTGAAGCAGATGTCATAAATGCCGTGAATGTATTTCAGGATCAAGGGGTTACCGCCATAGCAGTGGCTTTCCTGAATGCTTACATGAACCCTGACCATGAGATAGTAGCCGAGCAGCTTATCCACGCTGCAGGATTCACCGGGGCCGTTTCTCTCTCCCACCGCGTGTCGGGTGAGTACCGTGACTATGAACGAACTTCCACTACCGTGATTGACGCTTATGTGCGCGGGCGCTTGTCAAACTACATGGACCACATCGAATCCAGGCTGCGCGCGGACGGGTTTGGCGGCACGTGCCTGATCACCCGATCGGGCAGCGGTTCCATGACATTCACCGAAGCGGCAGAACGCCCCTTTGAAACCATAATGTCAGGACCTGTTGCCGGGGTTGAAGGCGCAGCCGGATTGGCGCGCAACCTGGGTCTGGGTGACATCATCTCTGCCGACGTGGGCGGCACCAGTTTTGATACGGCCTTGATTCGGGACGGCCGTCCGCAGTTGCTTTATGAAGGTTCGGTGTTAGGCATGCCGTTACAGACACCCTGGGTAGATGTGCGTTCCATCGGCGCAGGCGGTGGCTCCATTGCTTATGTTGACGTAGGAGGCCTGCTGCAGGTCGGTCCGCAGAGCGCAGGCGCGGAACCCGGCCCCGCCTGCTATGGCCGCGGCGGTACACATGCCACGGTGACGGATGCCGCATTTTACCTGGGCATGCTGGCGTCAGGGGTCCTTGCTTCCGGTATCAGGCTGGATCGCGGCGAGTCGGAAGCGGCGCTGAAACCTCTGGCCGACAGGCTCGGCTATGACCTGACACAGACGGCGGAAGGAATCATAACCATCGCAGTGGCCGCCATGGCCAATGCCATACGCGAGATTACCGTGGAGCAGGGTTTCGACCCCAGGGAGATGAAGTTACTGCCGTTTGGCGGCGCGGGGCCCATGCTTGCAACCGAGTTGGCGCGGGAACTGGACATGCGCGAGATCATCATTCCGCCTTGCGCCGGAAACTTTTCCGCGCTGGGATTGCTGACATCCGACCTGTTGCAAAGCGCCGCCCTGACACGGCCCATGCCGCTCAATGATGAATCGCTAAGCCAGGCAAACGATATACTCGAAGGCCTGTTCAAGGATTTGAAATCCAGGGGGGCGGCCAGTGTAAACGGAACAACGACACAACTGGAAGTTGCCCTGGATCTGCGTTATACCGGGCAGGAACATACCATCAACGTTCAACCTGACGCCGATGACGGAATGATTACGGCTGCGGCGGATGACGTGCAAAACCGGTTTGAGGCTGCATACCACGAAGCATATGGTGGCATACTCGATACGCTTATTGATATTGTCTCCATCCGGGCCTCAGTGCGCCGGCCTTTATCCGGCTCGATAAATTTCACCGGGACCGGGAGCATTTCGACCGGTGGTTCTACCGATGCTGTGCGGGCTTACAGCTTCATCCGCGGGGAATACTCGAAATTTACCGTCATGGAGCGGAGTCAACTGTGCGCCGCTGAGCAGCGTGAGGGTCCCGCCATTATCATCGAACCCACCACAACTACCTATGTCGATGCAGATTGCCGGTATACTATTGATCCCGGTGGTTGTTTACGAATTAATATCGAGGATACCTGATCATGGATATGGAAACCAAAACCTATACCTATGTAGCAGGCAAGAAACTTGACGTGGACAGTTCTGCCGCGGACCCGGTAACCACGCAACTGGTGCGTAATTCTCTCAACTCCATCGCCAACCAGATGCGCAACACCCTGACCCGGGCCTCGTTTTCGCCTATTGTCTACGAGGCAAACGACTTTTGCGTGGCGCTCTATGATCACAATATCTGCCTGTTGTCCCAGGCGCCGACATTGCCGGTATTCCTGGGCACCATGAATTTCTGTATCGAAGCTGCCGTTGAAGGCGTGGGCGGAGTTGATGTGCTGGAACCCGGTGATATCGTGCTTTACAACATGCCATATGGCACCGGTTCCCATGCTCAGGATGCCGCGGTGGTGATGCCGGTGTTCATGGAGGACGGGGAACTGGCAGGTTACGCCTGTAACAAGGCGCACTGGTATGACATCGGCGCCAAGAACCCGTATTGTACCGATACCGAGGATCTGTTCCAGGAAGGCGTGATCTTCCCCGGTGTAAAAATATACAAACGGGGCGAGAAAAATGACGACATTTTCCGCATGGTGGAGGCCAATACGCGCACCCCGGATTTTGTCCTGGGAGACATCCATGCCCAAAGCGCTTCTGCGCGGGCCGGGGCTGAGGCTCTGGTCAAACTGATACACCGCTTCGGGCGGGATACGTTCCGCCTGTGCGTACAGCGCATGTTCGATCATGGTGAAGCATTGGTGCGGGATTTTTTCACGAAATTACCTGACGGTCGCTATACCGCGACCAGCACCATGGATAATGACGGCATTACAGATGAGACCATCGATTTTGAAATTGTCGTGGAAATCGAGGGCAGCACTATCCGTATTGATTATTCCAAAGTGCCTGACGCGGTCGCCGGACCCATGAACTGCCCGTTCCCGTCGACCGTATCCGGCAGCCGCGTGGCCATCGGCATGATGCTGGGCGAAGGGGGTTCTCCGGCGGAAGGGCATTTTCGCCCGCTTGAGGTGGTCACACGTACCGGGTCCATGTTCCATCCGGTTGCGCCGCAGCCCTGTTATTTATACGGCTGGCCGCTGATGCATGCGATGGAGGCGATTTATGAAGCCTTCTCAAAGGCTGCCACGGACCTGGTGCCTTCCGGCAGTGCCGGTGACATTTGCGCCGTGCAAGCCTATGGCTACCATTCAGAGACCGGCGAGTTTTTCTTCAACGGTTACGCCCTGCCCGTAGGGCACGGTGCTTCCGCCGACGCGGATGGTGCGACCCTGTATGTCCCCGCACTGGCCAAATCCACCCTGCCGTCGGCGGAAATACAGGAAGCCAAGTTTCCGTTCGTGTTCAGGAAATGGAACCTGGCCCCCGATTCCTGCGGCCCCGGCAAGTACCGGGGCGGCCTGGGCGTAGATTACGAATGGCAGGTGATGCACGATGCGCGCCTGATCTCCACGGTTGAGAATACCAAGACACCGGCCTGGGCCCAGCAGGGCGGACTGTCCGGGACCTGTAACGGTTTTACCATCGAATATCCCGACGGACGTATCGAAAAACGCAACAAGGTCACGGGATTACCCGTACCGGAAGGGACCGTTGTGAAAATCCATTGCGGAGGAGGTGGTGGCTATGGATCACCGTCTGAGCGGGCTCCGGAAGCGGTGCAGCGGGACCTGGCAGAAGGCTATATCAGCGAACAGCACGCCAGGCAATATTATCCTCATGCATTTGCCTGATATATAGAAATTTATTAAAATAATTCTATACCTACATAAATAACATCCATGAAGGGGGACAGTATGAAAATCCAGATTACTTGCCTTACAGCGCTGGTTATGGGTTTCCTCATTAACCTGCCTGTATTTGCACAGGGTACCGGCACGCTGGAAGAGATCGTGGTAACCGCCACCAAGCGTGAGACCAACCTGCAGGACACCGCCATGTCCGTTTCCGCGTTCACCGGTGAACAGCTCGCACAGGCCGGCGCAACGGACCTCAGGGAAATGCAGTTGTTCACACCGGGGCTCTGGGTAGGCGGTAATGCCGGTTTTGGCACCAGTCCCATCGTTATTCGCGGCATCGGCTCGTTGATTACCGGTATCGGCGCGGATGAAGCAGTCGGTATTTACATTGACGGAATATACCAGGGACGCTCTGCCGGCAACATATTCGAGTTCGTCGATATTGACCGGGTTGAAGTCCTGCGTGGTCCGCAAGGGACGCTGTACGGACGTAACGCTACGGGGGGCGCCATCAACGTCATCACCAGGACACCGGGAGATGAGTTTGAAGGCCGCGTGGAAGGCGAGGTCGCATCTTTCGATGGCTGGGGGGCGCGCGGTTATTTCCTGGTGCCTGTCTCCGATAACCTGGGGATAAAATTTTCCGGCGGCAAGTACGACCGTGACGGCTGGGTCCATAATCCCACGACCGGCGTTGCCGGCGCTTCCGTGGAGAAGGAGTATTTTTCGTTTGGGATGCATTGGACGCCAACAGATAGAACCACGGTTGATCTGCGCGGATATACGGGTATAACAAAAATTCCTTCCGCATATAAAGACTTGAACGATGGGATAGATACATTGAGTGTTTATACCGCTGATCATCCCAATACTTCCAGGCGCGAGTTTACTTCTGTCAGCGGCACTATCACCCATGACTTTGACTGGTTCACGGCGAAGGCGATAGTCGGCTATCTTGAAACGGAAGTGGCAGATCTGTCCGATTCCGACGGCCAGGCGATCAACAACGTACAATACCGCGGGTTCAATGAATCCGACCAATACAGCGTGGAGTTACAATTCGCTTCAACGGGCTCAGGTCCGTTTACCTGGTTGATAGGCGCGTTTTACTTCGACGAGTTTGCCGATGATCACACGCCGTTTAATTTCTTCCGTGATCCCATGGCCATATTCGGCGTTCCACCGGGAATAGGGCTTGGACCACTCGGTTTGCTGTTTGCGGCGGAAGTAAATACAGAGGCCTGGGCCGGTTTCGGCGAAGTGACATTCCAGCCGGTTGACAGGATTACACTCACCGCCGGTGTGCGTTACAGTACCGAGTCCAAGGACTGGCTGGGTTGTATCGGGGCATTTGCCGTATACGAGGTTGATTACAGACCCGACCTTTGCGATGGCAGCTTTGTCCCGGATGACGATTCCTGGGATGCCTGGACGCCGCACTTCGTCATCGATTTTCAGTTGACCGACGACATGCTTGTCTACGCGAGCGCCACACGGGGGTTCCGTAGCGGCGGCTGGAACTGGACCGCCCCTACTTTCCCCGATACGGATAACGGCTTTAATCCGGAATTCGTCTGGACTTACGAGGGCGGCATGAAGACGGATTTGCTGGACCGGCGGGCGCGGTTTAACATCTCGGGCTTTTATTCCGATTTCACCAATGTACAGGTGCGCACTACGGATCCCAACGGCCTCATCACCATCCTGAATGCGGCTACCGCGGATATCTATGGCGTGGAAATGGAGTTGAGCGCAACGCCTGTCGACAATTTCAATATTGCCGGTACCGTGGCCTGGCTGGATGCAACATATGCTGAGTTTATCGGCGCCGGAGGCGTCGACCTGTCAGGCAACAGGTTGAACCGGGCGCCGGAGTGGCAGCTTTCACTGATGGCGCAATATACGTTTCCCATCGGCGATTTCGGCACACTCACCCCCCGTGTTGAATGGCAATATGTCGACGAAATCTTCCATGACGAAAATAACACCCAGCCGCAGGGTTCGGAGAGTTTCGATATTATCAATGTAAAGCTGCGCTTTGAGTCCAACGATTCTAGTTGGGGTGCGGAGTTGTATGCGAAAAACGCGGACAATACCCAGTACCGCGCGCACTCGTTCCAGGGAATACTGCCCAACATCCTGCCCAGCCAGTACAGCGACCCGCGTATATTCGGCGGCAAGGTATTTTTCAATTTTTAGTTGTGCCTGACTTTTACCGGCGCTTAACCGACAGGGGACAGAATTCAATTCTGTCCCTTGTTACTGTACCCTGTTAACTATGGCGACCAGAATTGGCGTTGACATCGGCGGTACGTTTACCGATCTGTTGTTCTATAACGATCAGACTTCAGATATGCTGGTGGCCAAGGTGCCGACCACTCCCGCATCCCCTGAGCAGGGTTGTGTCCAGGTAGTAACTGACTCTGTTGATGGGGATCAGTTGCTGCAGACGCAGTACTTTTTGCATGGGACCACTGTCGGGCTCAACTCATTACTGGAGCGCAAGGGCGCCCGAGTAGGCTTGCTGGCGACCCGTGGGTTCCGCGATATCCTGGAAATCCGCCGCGGCGACCGGGACGAAATGTACAACCTGTTCTGGCAGTTGCCGGAACCCCTGGTCCCCAGGCGCTTGCGGTTGCCGGTTACCGGCCGCATCCGATCCGATGGCGCGGTTCACATACCTTTTGAAAAACAGGACGTACTTGATGCGCTCGAGGTGTTCACCAGTGAGGGGGTGAACAGTATCGCGGTGGCGTTTATGAATGCTTACGCCAACCCGGACCATGAACTGGCCGCGGAGACCGCTATCAGGGAAGCCGGATTCGATGGCGAAATTTCCCTGTCCCATCGGATATCACGGGAATACAGGGAATATGAACGCACTTCCACGACCGTGATCGATGCTTTTGTGCGCGGGCGCATGTCGAATTACCTGCGGCGGCTGGAAGCCGACCTGCGCGGCGCCGGGTTTAACGGCGCTTGTCTCATAACCCGGTCCGGCAGCGGATCCATGACATTTACCGAAGCCGAAGACCGGCCTTTTGAGACGATTATGTCAGGGCCGGTGGCAGGCGCTGAAGGTGGCGGTGAACTGTCCAGACAACTGGACCTGGGAGATCTGATAACGGCAGACGTCGGCGGCACCAGTTTTGACACCTGCGTAATCACCCAGGGCCGGCCAACCTTGTTGTATGAGGGGAAGATAGTGGGGATGCCGTTGCAAACTCCCTGGGTGGATGTACGTTCAATCGGCGCCGGGGGAGGGTCTATCGCCCAGGTTGACGTGGGTGGACTGCTTCGGGTCGGACCCGAAAGCGGGGGAGCCGACCCGGGTCCCGCCTGCTACGGCAAGGGGGGTGAAAACGCCTGTATGACCGATGCTGCTTTTTACCTCGGGATGCTGGGGGAAGGAAGACTGGCATCAGGAATGCAGCTTGACCTTGAGCTTGCGGAAAAGGCCTTGCAACCCCTGGCGGATAAGCTGGGATACGAACTGGATGAAACTGCCATCGGTGTCATGGATATCGCATCGGCATCCATGGCCGACGCGATACGGGAAATCACCGTGGAGCAGGGCATCGACCCGAGAAAGATGAAGCTGCTGGCTTTCGGCGGCGCCGGCCCTTTGATGAGTGCCCTGCTGGCCCGTGACCTGGACATCACGGAAATTATTATCCCTCTCCATGCCGGCAATTTCTCCGCCTGGGGTCTGTTGGGGGCCGACCTGACACGGGCCACTGCGCGTACACGCATCATGCGCCTGGATGAAGACAGCCTGGCAGATGCCAATGAAATCCTGGATGAGATGTATTCGGACCTGGCTGCCCGTGCAGGCAGCGCCGGGGATGGGGATGAGTGGGCGCGGGAGGTTGGCCTGGATATGCGTTATAAAGGACAGGAACACACGCTGAGTATCAATGTACCCAGCGAGAACGGGCGGGTGGCTGTCACGACCGAACAGGTGCGCGAGATCTTTACCCGTGATTATGATCGAACATTCGGCAATACCATGGAAGAGCCGGTAGAGATTGTGTCGATCCGCGCCACGGTGAGACATGCCCTGCCAAGAAGGTCGGAAACGCCCTCAGCGCTGAACGGCTCAGAAGAAACACACACCATCCGGGAAGCATATTCTTTTACCGAAAAGAAACGAATGGACTTCCGCATTCTTGACCGTTCATCCATGCAGGTCGGCGCTACCCTGACAGGACCTGCTATTATTAATGAACCGACTGCGACCACTTACCTCGATGCGAACTGGGCCTGTGAAGTCCATGGTTCGGGGTGCTTATTCATTGCGCGTGTTGCCACGTAACGGGAGCGCTGGGGACGGATTTCAAATCCGTCCCCTGACAACTTTTAATCCGCGCATTGACGCGTAACGGGAGATAGTAATGGATACACTAGCTGACAGCGAAATCAGAATTTATCGAGCCTTACCCGGTACGCATAGCGGCACTGATGCTGACCCGGTACAGACTGAAATAGTCCGCCATTCGCTCAACTCGGCTGCCAACCAGATGAAGCGAACCCTGATTCGCACATCATTCTCGCCGGTGATTTATGAGGTGCTGGACTTTGCCGCCGCCTTGTATGATACGAAGGTTCGCTTGCTCGCCCAGGCGCCCTCCATCCCGCTGTTCATGGGCACCCTGAATTTCTGTGTCGAAGCAGCGGTTGAAGGCTCGGGTGGTGTGGAAAATCTCGAACCCGGTGATATCATCCTCTACAACTGGCCGTTCGGTACCGGATCCCATGCCCAGGATACGGCCATGATTCAGCCGGTGTTTACCGATGACGGCACGCTGGTCGGGTATTCGGCTATCAAGGCCCATTGGCTGGATATCGGCGCCATCGCGCCTTACTGCACTGACACAACGGATGTTTTTCAGGAAGGAACGTTTTTCCCGGGCGTCAAGCTCTACAAGGGCGGAAAACTCGTTGATGATATACACCGTTTTGTGCTGGCCAATTCGCGTATGCCTGCATTCGTCGCGGGAGATATCCTTGCCCAGGCGACCGCCGTAGGCGTCGGCGCGCGCAACCTGGTACGCATTGTCGACCGTTACGGACTGGAGGTATTTCACAACACGGTCGAACGCATATTCGACCACGGTGAGGCGACGGTACGCAGTTATTTCGAAAAGATTCCCGACGGACGCTACGTGGGACACGGCATGATGGACAACAACGGCGTCGATGATAAACCGATCCCCTTTAATGTCGTTGTCGAGGTAAGGGGGTCATCGGTACGGGTGGACTTCACCAATTCACCGGAAGTGCAACCCGGGCCGGTAAACTGTCCCGTTGCCTCTACCGTCTCTGCCAGCCGCGTTGCCATCACCATGCTGGCGGGAGGTAACCAGGCGCCCTGCGATGGCCATTTCCGGCCTGTGGAAATCGTCACACGGCGTAATTCCATGTTTGATCCCAACCCGCCTGCGCCCTGTTTCCTGTATGGCTGGCCTGCTATGCAGTCCATGGAGGTCATCTACCATGCCATGTCCAAGGTCAACCCGGAAACCGTGCCTGCCTGTTCAGGCGGCGACCTGTGCGCCCTGGTATGGTGGGGCACCAGGCAGGATTCCGGTGAGATGTGGGGTGATGGTTCACCGTTCCCTGTCGGCCACGGTGGCAGCATCAGTGGGGACGGCAGTACCATGATGCACGCGGCCGAGGCGGCCACCCGGTTCGCCTCAATGGAGGTGATGGAGTCCAAGTTCCCGTGGGTGGTTGAACAGTGTCAGTTTGTACCGGACAGTTGCGGCGCCGGCAAATTTCGCGGTGGTATGGGTTACGACCTGGGTTTTGAACTGCTGGAAGAAGCTTATTGCACGCCGACCCTGGAACGGACCCGCACCAGGCCCTGGGGCCTTGCCGGCGGAGGTGAAGCGCGCGCCAACAGCGGTACTTTGCGTTATCCTGACGGCCGGGTGGAAGCATTTACGAAAGCGACTGGGATGCCTGTACCGAAAGGGGCCGTGTTGACGATCCATACAGGCGGGGGAGGTGGCTACGGGCCGCCAGAGCAGCGGGCATTGGAACAGGTCGAAGCGGATCTGAAGGAGGGTTATATCACGGAAGCCTTTGCACGGGAACACCATGCTGATGTTAAGACGAACCAGGCGATATGAGAGACGATACATGGATATGAACACAGTAGAGACGGTAGTGCATAAAGCGGGCTTCGGCCGTTCTGAAGGCACCCGCGACGCCGACCCGATCACGACCGAGATCATGCGTAATTCGCTCAGCTCTGCGGCCAACCAGATGAAGAGTACCTTGTGCCGCATCGCATTCTCGCCGTTGATATACGAAACGTTGGATTTTGCCGCGGCGATATACGATGAAGACTTCTGCATGCTGGCCCAGGCGCCCTCGTTACCGCTGTTCATGGGGTCGCTTACCTATTGTGTTAAAGAGGCCTCTGATGCGGTGGGCGGGTCTGAAAACATGCGTGAAGGGGACGTGATCATATACAACTGGCCGTTTGGCACCGGGTCCCATGCCCAGGACGTTGTGCTGGTGGCGCCGGCGTTTCTCGGGAAAAAACTGATCGGTTACACGGCAGTCAAGGCCCATTGGCTGGATATCGCGGCCAAGGAACCCTATTGCACCGATACGACCGACGTTTACCAGGAGGGCGTTATCTTCCCCGGCATCAAGTTGTATGACAGCGGCGAAGTGGTACGGGATGTATACAACCTGGTAATGGCCAATACGCGTATGCCCAAGATCATTTTTGGCGATATGCGAGCGCAGGCAACGGCAGTAAACATCGGCGCCCGCGAACTACAACGCGTGGTGAAACGCTTCGGCTATGAGACATTCAGAACTTCAACACAACGGATTTACGACCATGGAGAAGCGCTCGTCCGGCGTTATTTCGCCAACCTGCCTGACGGCCGTTACGTGGGGGAAGGCTGTGTGGATGATGACGGCCTGAGTGACGACAAGATACCTTACCAGGTTATCGTCGAAATAGACGGTGATACGGTACGGGTGGATTATTCCAATGCACCACCGGCCACACGCGGTCCCATTAATTGCCCGGTCCCTTCCACCATCTCAGTTGCCCGTGTCGCGATCTCCATGCTGGCCGGCAGCGGTTATGCGCCTAATGAAGGACATTTTCGCCCCCTTGAAGTCATTACCAGGCCGGGCACGCTGTTTCATCCGCTACCACCGTCGCCGTCATTTCTCTACGGCTGGCCCGCGCTGCAATCCATCGATGCGATCTACAACGCCATCGGCAAGGCAAAACCGGAGGCTGTACCCGCCTGTTCAGGTTGCGACATCCCGAATGTTTACTGGTGGGGCTACCGGGAAAAAACCGGTGAGCCCTGGGCCCACGGCGGCGGCATGCCCTGTGGTGGTGGCGCACATGTCCGTGGTGACGGGACAACCATGTACCACGTATCCCTGGCGCAGTCACGCATCTCGCCCCTGGAGCTGGCCGAAACCAAGTTTCCCCTGATCTATAACAAGTTTGAATTGGCCCAGGACAGTTGTGGGGCAGGAAAAAATCGCGGCGCCTGCGGTATAGATATCAGTTACCACGTGACGGAGGAGTGTTTCGGTACTGCTCCGATTGAAAGACAGAAGACGCCGCCATGGGGTCTGCAGGGTGGCGCTGAAGCGAGGCCGAACAGTATGACCGTGTACCGGCCCGGTGAGGTAGCGGAAAAAATTGGCAAGGCAACCGGTCTGAAGTTTCCCAAAGGGACTATTGTTGACTTGTCTATTGCCGGTGGAGGAGGCTATGGCCCACCCTCGGAGCGAGTTGTCGAGCGCGTATATGGGGATATTGCCGATGGTTATATCTCAGAGGCGTATGCGCGGCAACACTATCCCCAATCAACCAGCGACGAACAGGCAGCGTAACCCCCTGTTTTTGCTCCTTACCCCATGGGGGATTCTATAATTTAAATGTCTCTCTTAACTGTTAGACCAGTTTGTCCCAAACCTGTTACGACTTACAATACGCATTAGAGAAATCGAAGGAGCCGGTATGTGTGGCCATTACCTGACGAGACTGAAATTTAAGCTTTTACAATCACTTCGGTGCCCGGCTAACGCCAACCTCATAGTCACTGCAATCCTGGTTCTGCTGGCTCAGCAAGCAGGCGCCGTTACTCCATTCAAGCTGGCCACTTATAAGAATCATGGGGATGAGCGTCCTGCAATTGTATGTGGAGATAACCTGATCGATATTGCCGGCGCAAGTCAAAACCTGGATGAGGCGCCTGGCTCTGCACAAGCAGGTGTCCCGGAAAATATGCGCGAATTAATCGAAAACTACGAATTACTCAAGCCCCGGTTATACGAAATTTCTGATGAATTCTGCCAGAAGCAAACAAAGGACTTGCCATTTATCTATCCGTTAACAGGGATGACACTGGCAGCGCCGATCAAGTATCCATACAACCTGTTAGCTGCCGCGGCAAATTATCTGGACCACGCAGAGGAGATGAACAGGGTTACGGATTACGATGTCAGTATCAACCCTGAGACGGACGCTCCTTATCTGTTTGCCAAGTCAGCGCGTTCAAGCATTATCGACCCTGGAGAACCCTATTATATTCCTGCCGGACGTGACAAAATTGACTGGGAAGGTGAGTTGGCGATTGTCATCGGAAAACCGGCAAAAAATGTCAGTATGGACCAGGTGCATGATTATGTGTTCGGGTACAGCATTATCTATGATGTATCCGATCGTGGAAAACAGTACCGTCAGAAACCAATGTTACCAGGACCTGACTGGTTCTCGTCAAAAAGCCGGGATGGTGCAGCGCCGTTTGGCCCATATATAGTCCCGAAAGAATTTTTACCTGATCACGATAACCTGCGCTTGATAACCCGTCTGAACGGTGAAGTGGTTCAGGATGGTAATACCGGGGATATGATCTTTAACGAAGCGCGCTTGTTGTCGTTTGTTACCTCAATCCTTACCTTATATCCGGGTGACGTGATTGCAACAGGCACGCCTGCCGGTGTGGGCTCAGCCCGGCGTCCGCAACGCTGGGTTAAGCCCGGAGATGTGGTTGAAATTGAGATTGAAGGAATTGGTACGCTGGTAACACCAATTAAGGCGGAAAAACAGTAACGTTACTCTGCATGATCCATTTATGGCTGCGCGCAGAAGCCAAACCGTTTGAACGAAGGGCAGTTCTGACACCGGAAATGGCGGGGAAACTGGTTGCGTCAGGTTATGCCGTATCGGTTGAAGAATGTGATAACCGCATATTCGACACGGAGCAATACCATCAAGCGGGTTGCCGTATTGCCCCTGCCGCTTCCTGGCAGGATGCTCCGCCGGACTGTTATGTGCTTGGGTTGAAGGAATTGCCTGAGCCATTACCTTCGTTGCATCACAAGCATATCTATTTTGCCCATGCCTACAAGCAGCAAAACGGTTGGAAGGAACTATTGGGCAAGTTTACCGATGACGGCGGCCAATTGTTTGACCTGGAATATTTACTGAACGAAAACAGTCAGCGTATCGCCGCATTTGGTTACTGGGCCGGTTTCGCAGGCGCCGCGCTGGGTATCCTGAACTGGTTGAAGCAACCTGGGACGATGGGGTCAGTCCGCAGTTACCCCGATAAAAATCAGCTGCTTGCGGAGGTGGCGAATAAGCTGAAAAAGTCCGGGAAACGTCCGCGGGTCATCATCATCGGCGCCAAGGGGCGTAGCGGCCGCGGCGCCGCGGAACTCTGTCAAAGCCTGGAGATTGAAACAACTTTATGGGACATGGAAGAAACCGCACAAGGAGGGCCGTTCGTTACAATTCTTGAATACGATATCCTGATAAACTGCGTGCTGGTTCAATCAGACACCCGGCCGTTTATAACCAATGACCTGCTGAAAAAAAAACGCTTGCTCACCAGTGTAGTCGACGTCAGTTGCGACCCGTACAGTGTCTATAACCCGCTACCGGTTTATACTGACTGCACGACATTTTCCCGGCCGTCACTGCATCTCAGAGACGAACCCGTTTTGGACCTGATCGCCATAGACAATTTACCGTCGATGTTGCCAAAAGAAAGCAGTGAGGATTTTTCAGCGCAACTGCTGGGTGCCTTGCTGGAATTGCCGGATGGCCTGACCTGGCAGCGCGCGTTGAAACTCTTTGAAGACAAAAAGATCCAGGCCCGGTTAACGGAAGCCGGTTAGAAACAGGATACAGGATATGCGTCACATTCACTGGCTGAGAGCAAAATCATCGTTTTTTGCGTTCTATTATTTTCCTTTGCGCACCCTAACTATTTGATACTTCTATAATTATTTTGTTGACGGTTATTTTTCCTTCCTATATAGTTCCGTGTGTATCGTTGGATAAATCGTGGGATGCTGAATATGCTCGCGGAGACCGCGGAGCTGTCGGACGACTCAGTGCTGGTGTTGTCTGGCGCGTTTCCTGGTCGTCTGTTAAGCGATAACACACATGCGAATTCAGCTTCCGCGTTCGAGGAGACCCACACGCCGCACACCGTCATGGAGGTGCCGGTTGCGCACACTATTACGAACAAGGCAGAAGATGGATATGCCCGGAGTAACCTGTTTGAGAAACGCCGTGCGTTGATAAAGTCCTGGGCGGGAGTATCTGGCCCGTTAGTTGCAGTTGCCTCAGCCGTCCGTACGAGCCCGCGAACCTATTTTCTGTCCCTGCGCACCGAGGCAACATAAGACAAGCTCGCCTCTGCGGCTGCAACCCCACTTTTCATGGCGCCATTCAGGGATGGCAAACGCGTGTAGTCGCCCGCAAGGAACAGGCCACGTGCGCATTCGGTCAGTCGCCCACGCATGTCATACACATCCCTGAGCATGCCGGCAGGCGAGAGACATATCGCCTCGGGCCAGCGGTAGACCCTGGCGAAGAGAGGATGTTGAGGCATGGCGGGAAAAAAACGGCGCATCTCTTCAATCACCTGCTGTATAATTACATCATCGTTTAAGGCGAACAGTGCTCTTGCATGTTCGCCAATGATCAGCGCGTGAACCAGGGTCTTGCCTGGAGGGGCTGCATCCGGAGCCATAGCAACCAAATTCGTAACCATAGTCAGAATGGTAGGAGAACCGGGAGGAAACAGGGCAGCGTGAGATCCATCGGCCAGAATGTTCTCATCCAGCCCAAAAGCCAAATTGCAGCACGAGCTGTAACTGACATGTTCAAGCACAGTTCGTATTCCCCCCCCCCCGGTAATGCCGGGATGATTCGCGCGGCTATCGTAGCGGTGGTGGCACAAATAACCGCATCGGCTTCGATCTCTTCTCCAGTGGTCATGACGACGCCTCTCACCTGCCTGTCTTCAAGGATGATTCGCTCGACGGGCGAGGAGACCTGGATGAAACTCGCGCAAGCCTCGGCAAAGGCCTTGCTGAGGGCGGCAATTCCTTGTCTTGGCAAATAGCTGCGCGTTGCAGGATTGATAGTCCACAGCCAAAGTAACGCCATGCCGTATGCAGCCCCCACCTGTTCGGAAGTCCCGGCAGTAAAGCAGTTGAGGTCCAGTTCTCCCGCTTGTTTCAGGTATCGGCCAAGGGAATTGGCGCGAGCGAAATCGGCGAAACTATCCCCCGTGTCCAGGTCCAACATGCGAGTATGGTCTTCGAAATCGAGGTCCTTGGCGCGCTTCTTCAGGAGCGCGAACAGGCGCATGAATTCCCAATTTCCCGCCAGCGTGTGCTGTGGCGAAAAGAGCATGGTGTGAAGGGTCGTCAAAGTCTGTTTCACCGAACCACCCATGTACAGGCCCCAGAACCGGCCGCCGGCGTAGCTTTGGCCGCCTTTACTTTTAGGGCTTTGGAATAGTTCCACGCCCAAATCGCGTGCAAGGTCTCTAGTAGTTGCGAAAGATTCATGGATGACGCTTGCACCGCCGTACACGTGAAAGCCTTCGATCTCCTCGCAAAACATGCGCCCGCCGATCTTGTCGGAGGCTTCCAACACCCGAATGTTGCAGTTGCTCTCCGTGTGACTGGCAGCGAGTCTCCAGGCTGCAGCGAGACCGGCCGCTCCGGCTCCGACAACTAGGATTTCTGATCCCTTCGAACGTCGGACTCGTTTACGAGTCGAACCAGTCTCACGAGTAGCCATATTATAGTCCTCACGTCCCACCCAAAATTGAAATGCTAAGTAGTATCACATCCAATTGCACCTGAATCAAACTCAACTGAGATTGCCGTATGTGTGCGTGCCGGCCCATATGCACCGCTGGTGTAGAACTTGATCATCATGAGGCAGCAGATTCCGTAACGCCCAATCAATGTCGATGAGACGGCGCAGCAAGTCAATCTCCCCCGGCCATTGCTGCCGGTTGGTGGCCCGGGCATTTTAATTTAAATTGTTGCCAATACGACGGACCGCGCTGATACTGCCCACTGTACCGTGTGCGCGCATGTCGGGCTGCATGACTTCCCATGCAACACGGAATTTTCCCCTCGTTATTTTCCGGCGTGTTAAATTTGGGCCGACACCTGCACTTAGAGGGAAACCGGGACAATTACATCGCTCGCATAACGGATTTATAATAGCAGAGATCGTGCTTAAATATCCTGCAAAAGTTGTGGGATCGATTGTGTGAAAATGGTTGTTCGTATATTATAAAATGTCATATAAATCAACTAGATATTATGTAAAACATACTCACTGGCTGGGAGCAGGCCTGTCATCGGTGCCGGGGATCCGCCGGCTGGCAATGATGGATTACCCCATGACCGTATGGAACAGGACGCCGGCGAAAGCGCAGGCTGCTATTGCCGGTATCAGGCCGGTAGAAGCCGTTGCCCGGGAGTTGGATTGGACGCGGTTGGCATCCGGGGTCAAGCCGGGTAATGTAGTGGTATCGATGCTGCCTGCATCCATGCATCTGCGCACGGCGGAACTTTGCCTGGAGAACGGCGCTCATTTTGTTACTTCCAGTTATATTTCCGGAGAAATGGCTGCGCTGGATGAACAGGTGAAGATGAAGCAACTCTGTTTCGTCAACGAGTGCGGCCTTGACCCGGGGTTGGACCACCTGTTTGCCCATGCTTTACTGGATGACTACAGGGGGAGTCCTGTCTTTGAGCCTGGAAACACGGTCACGTTTCATTCTTACTGCGGCGGCTTTCCACTGCATGCGGATGACTTCACCTACAAGTTTTCCTGGTCGCCGCTCGGTGTTTTGAAAGCGTTGATATCCCCGGCGCGGTGGATTGCCCGGGGCGAGGAACGCAGCACCGAAACGCCTTACAGGGAAATCGAAACTTATCTTGTTAACGGGGAAAGCTTTGAGGCTTATCCCAACCGTGATTCATTGCCGTTCATCAGCCAGTACGGGATCCAGAGTAGTTGGAATATCGAAGATTTTGTGCGCGGCACACTGCGGCTTAACGGCTGGGCAAAGGCCTGGCAGGACATTTTCGAAACGGTGGAGAATGCAACCGGGGCAGCCGGGGAGCAACGCCTTGCCGGGTTGAGTGAAGAGTTGTGGCAGCGACACCAGTATGCAGAGGGAGAACCGGATCGGGTTGTTTTGAGTGTGGAATTAGGAGTCAAGGACAAAACGGGCAAGCAGGTATGGCGCCGGCGGTATCTCCTGGACAGTACCGGTAATGAACGGGGTTCAGCCATGGCCAGGCTGGTCTCTGTTCCGGTTTCACTGGTGGTTGAGGCCATACTGAACAATGAAGTCGAAGCCGGCGTAACGCCTGTGCCATCGGACAGGGGACACGTTAACAGGTGGATTGGGTTGCTACGCAGGTCGGGTGAGAATATCGTTGTTAAGGAGTTGCCGATAGAACCAGCGGTTTAACGTTTTTGAGATTAGTCGTCCTCTTTGCATGCCACAAATCGTATTGATCTTGTAATGCCAACCAACTCTCTGGCGAACGGCCTAATGTCTTAGCCAAACGTAAAGCCATTGCAGGAGAGATATTGCTATCGCCATTTAACAAACGAGCAAGCGTAGAGGGTGATACTTCAAGATTCAAGGCAACCTTTCTGACACTGAGCTTGAAAGGTTCAATATAAGTCTCTCTGATAAACTCACCCGGATGAGGCGGGTTATACATGCTCATTAATGATAATCCTCATAGTTAACAATATAGATATTACCTTCTTCAAATTTGAAGGTGATGCGCCAATTCCCATTGACAGAAATCGACCAGATTTCCTTTCTTTCACCCTTCAGCTTATGCAGTCTGTAACCTGGGATATCCAAATCCCTAATGATGGTTGCCGTATTTAAGGCCGCTAACTGCATCCTGAGTCGTTTCCGATGAGCAGGTTGAATTCCACTCGTGCTACCGGTTTCGTAGAAGCGTTGCAGTCCCTTATGCTTAAACGATTTGATCACTCACCAAGTATAGCGTATTGCGCACCACGCAACAAGGCCGCTTCCTGAAAGGTATGGCGGAGAGAGAGGGATTGCTTCATAATCACTTTCCATGGAGAAGTATTCTTTTACAAAAATCCTCTACCATGCGCTCAGGGGCCACAAGCGCTGGCAGCCGGCCTGGCGTTCGCCGGAGCTGAAGAAATCCTATGACGTAGTCGTAATCGGCGGGGGAGGCCATGGTCTTGCCACGGCTTATTTCCTGGCGAAGAAGCACGGGGTCACCAACGTCGCGGTGCTGGAACGCGGCTGGATAGGGGGCGGCAACAGCGGCCGCAATACCCAGGTGACCCGGTCAAACTATTTTTACCCGGAAAGCGCAGCGTTCTTCGAGCACTCCCTGAAGCTGTACGAAAGCATGAGCCGGGATCTGAATATCAACGTGATGTTCAGCCAGCGCGGCGTGCTGAACCTTGCCCACAGCGATCATGACATGGAGATGCTCAGCCGCTGGACCAATGCCATCCAACTCAACGGTATCGATTCCGAGGTACTGACACCGCAGCAGATCAAGGAGATGGAACCGGTTATCGATATCAATGCGCGTTTTCCCATAGCCGGCGGATTTATCCAGAGGCGCGGCGGTATCTCCCGCCACGACGCGGTCAACTGGGGTTATGCCCGCGCCGCCGATGCACTGGGGGTGGATATTATCCAGAACTGTACCGTCACAGGTTTCAATATCAGTAATGGCATGGTTACCGGAGTACGCACATCGCTCGGGGATATTTCGGCGGGTAAAGTACATATCACGGTAGCCGGGCACACGAGTGTGCTCGCGAAAATGGCGGGTTTTGGTCTGCCCTTGACCAGCATGGCGCTGCAGGCCATGGTGTCGGAGCCGATCAAACCGGCGCTTAACCTGGTGACCGTGTCCGGCCCCATACACATGTATGCCAGCCAGTCGGACCGCGGGGAGATTATCCTGGGCGCAGGCGCGGACGTGTACAATTCCTATGCCCAGCGCGGCAGTTACGATAACATCGAATCCTGCGTGGCAGCGTTCCTGACCCTGTATCCCGGGTTCAGCCGCCTGAAGCTCATGCGCCAGTGGGCAGGTATCGTGGATATTTCGCCCGATACCAGCCCCATCATGGGCAGGACCCCGGTGCAGAACCTCTACATCAACTGCGGTTGGGGGACCGGCGGTTACAAGGCCATCCCGGCGAGCGGTGATACCATGGCTTATACCATCGTTAAAGACCGGCCTCATACATTGATAAAACCCTTCTCCCTGGAGCGTTTCGAAAGCGGCGCCCTGGTGGACGAATCGGCGGCGGCAGGTGTCGCGCACTAGGCCGGATATCTCATGTTCCGTATCTCCTGTCCTTTCTGCGGTGAGCGTGATGAGCATGAGTTCGTCTTCGGCGGACAGGCTCATATAGCGCGGCCTGCACCGGCCGAGCAGGTTTCGGACCGGGAGTGGGCCGAATATCTTTTTTTTCGTGATAATCCCAAGGGGGTTCACCTGGAACGCTGGCAACACCGCCATGGGTGCCGGCAGTGGTTCAATATTGCTCGTCATACGGTGAGCCATGAGATCCTGGCCGTGTATCGCCTCGATGAAGCAGCCCCTGATGTGAACCGGGAAGAAACGGTATGAGTGAATCCCAGCCTATGCGGCTTGAAACCGGCGGCAGGATCGACCGTAACAAGCCGTTGTCATTTACTTTCGATGGCAAAAAATACACTGGCTTTGAAGGCGACACCCTGGCATCAGCATTACTGGCCAACGGGGTGCGCGTGGTAGGGCGCAGCTTCAAGTATCACCGTCCCCGGGGCATTCTCGCTGCTGGTGCCGAAGAGAGTAATGCGCTGGTGACCGTGGGGCAGGGCGCCCTGGAGGAACCCAATGTGCGGGCCACGTTGCAGCCGTTATACGATGGCCTGTCGGCGCGCAGCCAGAACTGTTGGCCCAATGTCAGGTTTGATATCGGCCGCAGTCTTGATTACCTGCATTTCCTCTGGCCTGCCGGGTTTTACAATAAGACCTTCATCTGGCCTCACTGGCACTGGTACGAGAGGATTATCCGGCGTATATCGGGGCTGGGCAAACTGCCGACTGGAGATGATCCTGACCATTATGTTCATCATAATGTACATTGTGATGTCTTGATAGTGGGCGCCGGTCCTGCCGGACTGGGTGCGGCGCTGACGGCCAGCGAGCACGGGTTGCGGGTCGTCGTGACAGAGCAGGACAGCCAGTTGGGCGGCAGCCTGCTCTGGAGTGAAGAGAGCATTGACGGCGTACAGGCAGACACGTGGCTGGAAGACACGGTGCGCGTTTTAGGGCAACGGGATAACGTTACCCTGTTGACCGATACCACGGCCTCGGCCTGGTTTGACCACCGTATGGTTATCGCGTGCCAGACGGTAACTGACCGCCGCATCCCGGGGGAGGGGGAAGGACCCCGTCAGCGGTTATGGAAGATACATGCGCGCGAAATTATTCTGGCCACCGGCGCTATTGAGCAACCGCTGGTCTTCGCCAACAACGACCGCCCCGGTATCATGCTGGCAAGCGCCGTACAGCAGTACTGTAACCGTTATGCGGTGGCGCCCGGGAAACGCATAGCCATAGCGACCAACAACGACAGCGCATACAGCGTTGCCGGCGCACTCAGGAATGCAGGGGTGGACGTTGTGGCCATGATCGATTCCCGGCAAAAACTGACTGGAAAGCCAGCACGGCTGGTGCGCGATCAAGGCATGACGGTGTTTCATAACGCCATGCCGCGGGATTGCCGGGGCGACAAAGGCGTGCGTAGCGTGTCCGTAACCAAGCGGGACAGCCTGGAAACCCTGGCAACCCTGCAATGCGACTGCATCGCCATGGCCGGGGGTTGGCAGCCGGCGGTGCATCTGTTCACCCAGGCGCGCGGCAAATTGCGCTACGATGCCTCGCCTGGCGCGTTCGTGCCGGAAGAAAACCCGCCCCATATGCACGTGGCGGGGATGGTGGCCGGCGCCCTTACCTTGGAAACGGCCCTGGACCAGGGCCGGGAGGCCGGTCTCGCTGCCGCTGGGGACGGACTTCAAGTCCGTCCCCAGACACGCTCGAAGAACCCTGGTGCCTTGCATATCGAACGGGCCTGGAGCGGGCAGCGTAGCAGCCGCCAATGGATCGACTTCCAATATGACGTGACCCTGCAGGATATCGATATAGCGGTAGCCGAGAACTATACCTCCGTTGAACACCTGAAACGTTACACGACCACCGGCATGTCCGTCGACCAGGGCAAGACAAGCAATGTGAACGCCTTGCTTGCCCTGGCAGCACGTACGGGCAGGACTCCCGGTGAGGTGGGGACAACCACCTTCCGGCCGTTCTATATGCCGGTCACCCTGGGCGCCCTGGCCGGACGTGACAGTGGCGAGTTCTATGCGCCGGTTCAGCGCAGCCCGTTGTTTGCCTGTCACCAACAACTTGATGCCCGGTTTGAAGATTACGGCACCTGGCGCCGCCCGCGGGTCTACCCGCGCGGGAGTGAAAGCGAGCAGCAGGCCATTACCCGGGAGGCCGTGTCTGCCCGTACCTCCGTTGTCGTTTTCGACGGGTCGCCGTTGGGCAAATTTGAAGTGTACGGACCAGATGCCGCCGAATTTTTGAATCGCATTTACATCAACAATGTCACCTCACTGAAGACAGGCCGGGCCCGGTATGGCCTGATGCTGAATGAAAACGGCATCATCATCGACGACGGCATCTTTGCCCGTCTTGCCGGGGATCACTACCTGGTGCATACCACCAGCGCGGGGGCAAACCGGATCCATGCCTGGATGGAGGCCCTGCTGCAGGGCGACTGGCCGGACCTGGATGTGTTGCTGACGCCGGTTACCAGCCAGTGGGCTAACATGGCCGTATCCGGCCCGCGTTCAAGACAACTGCTTGAGCGGCTGGGGATCGATATCGACTTCAGTGACAACGGGTTGCCGCATATGGCTGTCGTGACCGGCAGGATAGATGAGGTGCCGGTACGCGTGCTCAGGGCAAGCTATACGGGTGAACTGTGTTATGAGATCAACGTCCCTGCTGATTGGGGAGAGTCCTTGTGGAATCGCTTGTTGCAACTCGGTGAAGACCTGCAGGTGATGCCGATCGGAATTGAAACACTGGGGATATTGCGCACTGAGAAGGGTTACCTGCACGTAGGCAGCGATACAGACGGTTACAGCACGCCGGGAGACGTTGGTTGGGGCCATGTGGCAGAACGGAAGCAGGGTGAGTTCCTTGGCAAACGCTCGTTGAGCCGTCCTTTTAATACAAGCAGTGGGCGTCTGGAATTTGTCGGTCTTACCCCTGCGATAGAAGGGGGTGTGCTGGTCGCCGGTGCGCATGTTATTGATGCGAGATATTCCAGCGCACCTGCTCCCACCCAGGGATATGTGACTTCCGCCTGTTACAGTCCCAACCTGCAACGCTATGTCGGCCTCGGACTGGTCCGGGACGGCAGCAAGCGGCTGGGTGAGACAGTGAACGTGTATGACAACGGCCAGGTTCATGCCGCGCAAATCAGTAAACCGGCAGCATGGGACCCGGAAGGAGAACGGTTGCATGTTTGATGGGAGTCCTTCATTTGCGCTGAAGGAAAATGATGAGCGGTCACGGCTGTCACAGGCAGAGAGTCTGCGGCTGGAAGCGGTTAACGGTATCCGTAAGCTGCGCCTGCAGGTGCGGCCGCACGCCGGGATAGATCCGGGCCGGCTTGAAGAGTTACTGGGTATCGCTCTGCCGGCAGACCCACTGGAAAAGACAGGTGAAGTGCCTTCAGCCTACTGGCTGGCGCCAAATGACTGGTTGCTGGTTAACCCGGCAGCCGATGCAGACAGCGTTAAAGTCGCGTTACGGGATGCAGTCGATGGCGCCACGGCCGTTGTCACCGACATGAGCGATGCCTGGAGCATCATCGACATCTCCGGTGAGGATGCCGTAGCAAGACTGGCGCAAGGGTGTTCGGTCGATCTCCATGACAGCGTATTCCCCGCCGGCCGCTATGCATTGACCCGGTTGCAGCACCTGTCGGTCATTCTCCACCGGCTGGATGATACCCCGCGCTTTCGTATCCTGGTTGACCGTAGCGTGGCGCAATTTCTCTGGGATTGGTTGGCCGTGTGAGTGCTGTGACTGGAATTGAATTTCCTGTCCTTCGATTAAAATCGCACTTCACCGGTCAGGTACCATTCACGATCACGCGCGAGGACTTCTGAACCAACACCCGCTGAGTTTGCCAGTTCGTTGTAATGTACGTAGCGTAAATCGCCGATATTATTCACATAAAAAGTCAGCGCATATTTCTCATCAGCGCTATTCCAGGCGATGTTGGCGTTGTACAGGCTATAAGACTTCTGGGTTTCGTGGTCAGCGTTATTACCGCCAAAAAATACTTTACTGCGAAAAGTCCAGTCTACCCGCGGCGTCAATGTGCCCATATCACCCAAACCAAATTCTTTGATGATAGAGGCGCTCCCTGTCCATCTCGGCACATGTGGGAGCCGATCGCCATCGGCAGGTCCGCCAATGGCCGTCGCTGCAGGATCGGCTTTGGTAATGTTGGCATCAAGGTGACCGATGGTCGCTTCAACAAACCAGGTATCAACCGGCACCCAACGCGCTTCAAGTTCAAAACCTTTGACCTCGGCCTCACCGGCATTTTCCAGTATCGGTGCAATACCCCGGAAAACCTCCAGTTGAATGTCGGTATAATCGGCATAAAACGCGGCGGCATTCAATATGAAGCTATCATTTGGACTGCTGTATTTAAAGCCTATCTCGTAAGAATCCACAAATTCCGGGTCATAGCTGGGCGCGCCGGGCAACTCTCCGGCAATGCGTTGTTGAAAGCCACCGCCCTTGAAACCTTCCGAATAAGTGGCATAAGTCATCAGGCTGTCGTTCCAGTCGTAAGACAGGTTCACCATGGGTGTCCAATCATCTGCATTGGCCTTATAGGTGCCAAGGGGAATAATCTGAAAAGTCGGCTGACCCGGCGCGAATATGGGAACAACAACCTGTTGCCCATCGACCACGATGAATTCCTTGTTGTCCTTGGTATAACGAATACCTGCCGTCAGGTGCAGTTTTTCGGTAATGTCGTAAGTGGCCTGGGCAAAACCGGCCTTGCTTTCGTTATCATAATAACCACCACTTTCAATATCCAGGCTTACAAAATCAACGGCATTATTGTTAACGCCATCTTCGTTGAAGTAGTAAAACCCCAGGATCCACTTTAACCTGTCGCCGAACGAATTACCCTGTAATTGCAGCTCCTGCGATATCTGCTCCTGTTTGAATTCGTCCCTGATGTAGGAGAGAAAAAAAGGACTGTAGTCACCATCCTGGGAAAAATTACTGTCAAGATTACGATAAGCTGTAATCGATCTGATGCTCATGTTATCGGTAATTGCCCAGTCAATCGTCCCGGAGATACCATAAGTGTCTGCATCATAAAATTGAGGATGCCCTGAGGTATTTTGTCCAATGCCGATAGTATCAAAATTGACACAATTCGCATTGGTGCCGGCGGGGTTGCGAAATGTTGCATCACAACCTGTCGCCCGGCCTGGCGGTAACGCGAATTGAGGGATAGGGCTGTTTATCCCGAGGAAGACGTTATGGCCAAATGGAGCACTCCCAACGCTGCTGGGGCTGGTTGGCCCTGAGAAAGTGATCAGGTTGTTGGTATCCGAATCAGTCACTCTGCCCTGGCCATTTTCCCTGTCCCGGGAATAGTCGCCGGTAATATTGATTTCCACATTATTATTCACCAGCCAGCGCAGTGCACCGCGAAAGGCCAGAGTGTCATCGTCATTGGTATCCTGACCCGTTATCGGGTTGACGACATAGCCATCCTGGTTCAAGGTAGCAAGGGTTACAGAGGCAAAAAGATTATCTGCCAGAGCGCCATTCACTTTGGCCGTCAAATCCATACGATCATCCGATCCCACTTTTCCCCGCAGCTTGACCTCAAATTCCTCGTGGGGTTTAACGGTATGAATATTCACGGCGCCGCCGATGGTGTTGCGGCCGAACAGGGTACCCTGTGGACCACGCAAGACTTCCACACGTTCTATATCGATCAAATCCAGTACTGAACCTACACTGCGCGCCAGATAGTTGCCGTCTACGTAGAGTCCGACACCAGCGTCTGTAGTAGGTACATGGTCGGTTTGCCCGACGCCACGAATATAAACTGATACGTTGTTATTGCTGCCACCATTGGTGTTGATATTGGAAAAGGTCATATTCGGCGTAATTGTGCCAATACGGTCGAGTTGGTCTATGCCCCGTGCCGCAAGACTTTCGCCACTGAAAGCGGAAACCGCTATGGGCGTATTCTGGACATTTTCCTCCCTTTTTCTGGCGGTCACGACAATCTCATCCATTAATGCGTCGATCCCACTCTGGCTCTCCTGCGCAAACCCGGGAAATACAAACAAAATGGAGAGAAGGCCTGCCCCAAGACCTTTGAAAGATAAATTCAGAATGGTTGCAAGCCGGCAATAGATGCTATTCATGATTTTAAACCCCCCGCTAGTGTTTAGCCCCGAAATTTAAGCTCCAATAACCTTGACAGGTCATGGTCTGGTGATAACAGTAACTCTCCCTATACCAATAATAGTAGTTTTATAATTGTCTTATAGCATATATCATTTTGTATAAAATATTCTATCTGAAATCGCGTAAGTCGACTATTCCCGGTATACATAAAAAATGTTGAAATCACTAAATCCAGTCACTCTTCCAGACAGTTCCTGTCATGACCTTTGTGCTGCAGCAAATAACCGGAATTACCGGATATTCGCGGGAGGCGTTCGATACGGCCAGGTGGAAGCTATCCCTCGACCACTGATATTTGTGCTGGATGGGAACTGGCTGTTTGCATCCGTGTATGAATATTTGCGTACGCTTTCTATCTTTGACCCATCAATCGGAGGCCCGGTCATCGTGGGAATTGGTTACCCCACCGATGATACCGGTACGCTGTTACGACTTCGAAAACGTGACCTGGATCCGAAACCGGATAATATCAACAATGTCGGGCAATTTCTGACATTTATTGTTGAGGATGTCCTGACTTTTTTACAAAGTGAACTGGGCATTGTACCAGGCAAGAAAATACTGGCAGGTCATTCCATGGGAGGGTCATTCGCCCTTTTTGCAATGGGTTCGAAAAAAGCCGGAATTGACGGATTTCTGGCAAGCAGTCCACCCATCCTCGGCACGGTGTTGGAAAAAATAGATCAGCATGTCCGCAATATCGCAATCACAAAAGAGGTAAAATTATTTTGCAGTCTCGGCGCCGACGAAGCTGTAAAGTTTCCTCATATCAGTTCCGGATTTCCTCTACTGATAGAATCGCTGGAGCAATTTGCGCCTGAAAACCTACGCTACAGGCATGTCATTTTCGAGGGTGAAAATCACAGCAGTATTACACTTGTCGCATTATCAAAAGGTCTGCGTTATCTCCTCACATGATCTATCCCCGCCTGTAAACGCCAGGCAGGTTCCCCATATAGGGAAATACTGAATTTTTCCTTTGGATTGCTGGTGCGTTATTCCGGATTGGTTTATCATTCGTATCGGAAGTATGTTTAACATTTAGCAGGAGCTTATCGTGGCAAGATCCGTTGCAACTACATCAGCAGCACAGAGGTTGGTATTTCAAAATTTTCTGCCTTGTCGATTCAAGGCGATTAATGAGCGAAACTTAAGGCTGCTTGCCGATACACATGAAAGCCTGGGGATATCCGCTCCGGAATTCAACATTATGGTTATTTTATCGGAGCATGATGACGTTTCATCCAGAGAGATCAATAAGATAAACGGAATGGATAAAGCCACCATTACCCGGGCACTCGGCCGTCTCATCGACAAGAAGTTTATTTCTCGCACCAGAAGCAAAACGGATAGTCGACTCATCAAATTAAAACTTACGGCCAAAGGTAAGCGAACGTTCGGTCAGATAGAGGAAAATGCACTGGCCTGGGAACGTGAATTAGTCCGGAACATCAAGTTGACAGATCTGAATAAGCTTTATGCCATATTAGATAAGATCGATGCTAATCTTGACAGGTTGGACGAAAGTTAAAACTTGATGTCGTAAAGCATAGAGCAGGGTATGGAGTGGGGCGAAACCGGAGGGGTTTTTTTACGATCTCTGTCCTGCAACTCCGCTCGTTCCATGCCGCGCTCGTGAAAGGTTCTTTTTATTTTCCTGAAAGTGGCGTCATCGATTTTATCAGCGAGGCCGATACCCAAAACTTCTGTTCCTACCGCTTCGCTCAGTGCGTTGAAAGTGATGCCCATGCCGGGTTACCTCGATGAAGTGGATGGTCCGGATACGGACACTTCAGTTTCTCAGCAATGGCATGACCTCAGCCCCGAACCGCTGCAGTTCTTCCAGCGTGGGATGAAACTGCAGCAGGAACGTCTCGATGCCCAGCGACTCAAACTGCCGCAAGCGTTCGGCAATCATTTCCGGTGTGCCCACCAGTCCTGCCATCGTGCCGCCGTTGGTGCCCACTTTTTCCTGGTCATGGGGCTGTACCTGGTGCATTACCACTTGTTTGTCTGCCCCCTTGATTTGCATGTGGCGTAATGCCAGCAGGCGCTGGAATTCCTCGTTTGCCGCGGTCTCCGTTTCCCGGCAGATGACAAACCCGCCCATCCCGAAGCGAATCGTACGGCCGTGTTTTTGCGCCCGCTCCTTCATGTTGGTCACGAGTTCCGGAAATTGATCCGGCGGCCTGCCGTTCATGACAAAAATATCGGCGGCCCGCGCACCCAGGGCCCGGCCCTGTTCCGATTCGCCGCCGATGTAGATCGGGATGTGCGGCTGTTGCACCGAGCGCGGGGCAATGGAGGCGTTCTTTATCCGGTAGTACTCACCGTCGAAACTGAAATTGTTACGGGTCCACAGGCCCCTGAGGATATCGATGTATTCAGCGGCACGGGCGTAGCGATCATCGTGCGCCAGCACCGGCACGCCAAGCATCTCGTATTCAGGTGGCCACCAGGCAGACACCAGGTTTATCGCGAAGCGGCCCCGGCTGATTTGGTCGATACTGTTCGCCATTTTTGCGATAACACCGGGTGCCCGCAGACCGGGTTTTACCGCCGCGATGATTTCGATTCTTGACGTCAGTGCGGCCAGCCCGGCCGCGCTGGTCCAGGCATCGACCATATCCAGCGTCGCGCCAATGGGATGTATGAAGTGCTCGGCAAGCAACAGGGTGTCAAATCCCAGTTGTTCCGCCAGCAGGGTCGTCTCCTTCACGTATTCGTAGGAGGCCGTACCCTGATCATGGGCATCGGTCATGATCCAGTTACCGTAAACCGGCGGCCAGAAACCAAGTCGCATTGCGCTCATATCCATTTTTCTCCCGGTTCTTCAGTTGAAATCCAACTCTGAATTATACTGGTAGAAACCTCATATCCAAGTTACGATAAACCTGATTGCAATACTGTAATTTATCAGGTTTGCGGGCGGTGTTGCCATATATTGTAGACAATAAACTGGTTGAGGCAGGCTTATGAAGGGGAACCATGTCCCCGTCCTGAAAGATCTGGTGCTGGTAGGCGGTGGGCATGCTCACGTCACCGTGTTGAAAAAGCTGGGCATGAAACCCATGCCGGGTGTACGCGTGACGTTGATTTGCCGGGATTTGCAGGCGCCATATTCCGGCATGTTGCCGGGGTTGATTGCCGGACACTATACGTTTGACGAAGCGCATATTGACCTGGTTCCCTTATGCCGGTTTGCCGGCGCGCGGTTTTTTCACGATGAAGTGGTTGGCCTGGACACGGAAAATAAAAGGCTGCTCTGCCGTGACCGGCCGGACCTGGGTTACGACGTGCTGTCAATTAACGTCGGCTCAGCCCCTGATATCTCTGCCGTCCCCGGCGCTGTTGCCAATGTAACGCCGGTCAAGCCCATCGATGGTTTTGTCGACAACTGGCGCAGCCTGTGTGAGCGGATATTGACACGCCGGGGTGGTGTGCGGATCGGCATCGTCGGCGCGGGAGCGGGCGGCGTTGAGTTGACGCTTGCGGTGCAGTACCGGCTGAAACAGCTACTGGCCGGGAAATGGCCGGACAACGCCGACCCAGAATTTCACCTGTTTACCGATGCCGCTGATGTCCTGGTCACACATAATCGATTTGTGCGCGCCAAATTTCGACGCGTTCTTGCCGAGCGGGATATCAACGTCCATACGGGACACGAGGTGGTCGAAGTCCGGCCCGGCGCGCTGCAATGCGCCAACGGCGCAACCTTTAACCTGGATGAGATCCTGTGGGTGACCATGGCCCGTGCCCAGCCGTGGCCGGCAAAAGCCGGTCTTGATGTTGACGCACAGGGATTTATCAAGGTCAGCGATACGCTTGAGTCCGTGTCCCATCCGGACATCTTTGCGGCCGGCGATATCGCCCACATGGTCAATCATCCCCGGCCCAAATCCGGCGTGTTTGCCGTTCGTCAGGGGCCGCCCCTGTCATTGAATGTCCGGCGCAGGTTACTGGGCCGGCGCCTGAAACCCTTTTTCCCGCAAAAAGAATTTCTCAGCCTGATTTCCACCGGGGATAAATATGCCGTCGCATCACGCTCCTGGTGGGCGCTGGAAGGACACTGGGTGTGGCGCTGGAAAGACTGGATAGATCGCCGCTTCATGCGCAAGTTCAACCAGCTTCCGGATATGAAAGAACAGGTTCGGCAGGATATTCCACGCGGTCTGGTTGACGAGGACGCGATCAGGGAGATATCTGCCATTGCCATGCGTTGTGGCGGCTGCGGTTCAAAGGTGGGCGCTACGGTGCTTGAAAACGCACTGGCAGGCCTCGAACCGGTTTCCCGGGATGATGTGCTCATCGGCCTGCGCGAGCCTGATGATGCTGCCGTGGCGAGTGTGCCTGACGGTAAGGTAATGGTGCACACGGTCGATTCCTTTCGGTCGTTTCTCGATGATCCCTATATCTTCGGCCAGGTCGCGGTAAATCATGCGCTGAGTGATCTATACGCGATGGGTGCGGAACCACAAACGGCACTGGCTATCGTGACCGTCCCCTACGCGGATGAAAAGAAGGTTGAGGAACTGCTTGCGCAAATGCTGCAGGGCGCCCTCAAGGTATTGAATGAGTCAGGCACCGCGCTGGTCGGCGGGCATACCAGCGAAGGGGAGGAGTTGTCCCTGGGTTTTTCCGTGAACGGCCTGATTGATCGTGACAAAATCCTGCACAAGAGCGGCCTGCGCGCAGGCGATCGAATCCTGTTGACCAAGCCCATCGGTACCGGAACCCTGTTTGCTGCCGACATGCGTCACAAGGCAAAAGGGCCATGGATTACAGCCGCCCTGGACAGTATGCTGCAATCAAACCATGAAGCAGCGGGGTGCCTGTTCGCGCACGGGGCAACTGCGTGCACGGACGTGACCGGCTTCGGCCTGCTGGGACACCTGGTGGAAATGATTAAACCATCCCGCGTTGATGTCGAGATAGACCTGGGCGCTATCCCATTCCTGGACGGCGCGGAGGAGACGGTTGCAGCCGGCGTATTCAGTTCATTACAGCCCCAGAACCTGCGTTTGCGCCGCGCCATCCAGGATGTTGAAAGTGCATCAAGGGATCTGCGCTACCCGTTGATATTCGATCCGCAAACTTCAGGCGGACTGCTTGCCGGTGTCCCGGAAGAGCAGGCCGATGCCTGTCTCGGCGAATTGCGCAAGCTGGGCTACACCCGCACTGCGACTATCGGCAGGGTGCTGCAGGAGAGCGATCACCTGGAGCCGGTGAAGTTAGTATTCTGAAGTCAAAGACTATTGTAGAAGGTTAAGATTAGGGGATAAGGGCACAAATCAAGCTTGGGTGGTATGTGTCGAGTTCATTGGGTATGATTGGCAAGCTCCCGCGCCATATCGCCTACACTGATTACCTCAACGCTCTCTGTTTTCAGGTAGCGCTCCTGTCCGGAATAAACGATAAAGGAGCGTTCGGGTTTAATATCCGCTCGTGCGTGATAGAAGCCTTTTTCAAGCCGAGGCGCCAGGCCTCGCTTGATTTCAACAGCCCAGAAGTGACCGCCGGGCATTTCCAGAAGCAGGTCGATTTCTGCGCCTGCCGCGCTACGGTAGAAGCTCGCTCTTACCCGATCAGGGGCGTGGTTAAGAAGGTTTTCCAACACGAAACCTTCCCAGCTTCCGCCAGCAACGGGATGACCGAGTACACTTTCCTGGTTGTCCAGTCGCAGCAGCGCATGAACGATACCGCTATCACGCACGTAAATCTTCGGAGATTTGACCAGTCGTTTGCCAAAGTTTGCATGGAAAGGTGGTAAGCGTCGTACCAGCAGCAGGTCGACCATTAAATCGAGATAGCGCATTATGGTTTTTCCATCGACTGCAAGCGCGCGGGCAAGTTGCGCCGCGTTAAACAGGCCACTTTGTAAGTGTGCCAGCATCGTCCAGAAGCGGCGCAAGGTTTCTGCCGGAATCCTGGGTCCCAGTTGAGGTACGTCGCGCTCAAGGTAAGTGCGGATGAAGCTCTCCCGCCATATGGCGCTGTCGGCATCGCTATCTGCCAGAAAACTGTTGGGAAAACCACCCCTGGTCCATAGTTTTCCGTAATCAACTTCGTCAACTTCAAGAACGTCCAGAGGGCTGAGTTCTACAAAGACAATGCGGCCGGCCAGAGTCTCACCTGATTGCTGCAGGAGGTCGATGGAGGCTGATCCCAATAGCAGGAAACGCCCTGCATTCAGATTTCTCATTCTTCCCTTATCTATCAGGCCGCGCAGTGCCTGAAACAGGTCAGGACTGCGCTGGACTTCATCCAGGATCACCAGTTTGTCTTCATGCGCTGTCAGGTACGCGACGGGGTCGGCAAGTTTTTCGCGGTCGTGTCCCGCTTCAAGATCAAGGTATATGGCTTCACGGTCCGTAAGACCCAGTTGCGCGATGTGCTCAGCCAGAGTTGTTTTACCGGTCTGGCGCGGACCGAGCAGGGCAACAGCCGGAAATTGTTTCAGGCGGGATAATATTGTCTGTAGTTTATGGCGATTTATCATCCTTGCAATTATGGCATGTTATGCCGAATATGCAAGGATAAATCCGAGTCTCTCGTTAGAATTAAGGAGTATGGAAAATTGTCAGCAAATACGTGTTGTAAATACTTGTATTCAAAGATTATCCAACAGGGTTTGCCACTGCCTGCTCTCCCGTTCCGGGGTGAACAGGTATTTGCGTTCGTTTCCATGCTCGTGCAGGCGTTGCAGGAAGTTTTGGTCGGTTTCCGCCCGTTGTAACAGGGCGCATAATCCCCCGGTGTTTTCTACCGGGTAATAACCGGGATAATCCTCACCGAGCAGGCCGACGTTGCCGTCGATATCTGAGGCGATGACGGGCACACCTGCTACCAGAGCCTCGGAAATGACGTTGGCGCCGCCTTCCATGATCGAGCTGTGCACCAGTGCGTGCGTCTTCAAAAACTGCTCTCTTACCTGCCAGACGCCGACCTCGCCGCGCCAGTGATAACGGGGGTTTATCTCCATCTCGGCGCGCGCCTGTGCGGCCCATTCGTCGTTATGGGCCTTGCCGAGATGGATCACGCGCAGGCGGGACTGTTCCGGCAAGGTCCGGGCGGCATAGGCAGCTCTGAACGGGTCTTTTTCCTCCCGTAAATGACCGACCACACAGACATCGAAGGTAAGTATTGACGGACTGCGTGCGCGTTTCAACGGCACTGCCGATTGATGGATCACGTGCAGTTTCTCCCGGTATGGTTCCGGTATTGCCCGGTACACCAGGTCGTGCAGGCATACCAGTGCATCAGCCATTTCCATGGAACGCAGGGTTTCCTCCGGATGGCTGTGCTGGAAGCGGTAGATATCCGTACCGCTCAGGGCAACCACCAGGGGGCGCCCGGGGAACTGTTGGCGGTATCGTGCTATCGATGGGGCGCTGCGCCACGCGTGTATCGCTACCATTATATCGCCCGGCGTCCCGTCCCAGTCGGATTGAACAGTTATCCTGTGGCCGATATGCCGTAACAGCCGCTCCCAACGGGTGGCGGTCACGCGATTTCCCGTTTTCGATTGTTTTTTTGCAGGGGTAATCAGGATGATCTTCATACTCTTACTTTAAGCTACAATATTCATGATGCAACCCCCAAACAGAACAGGGCAGGGGACAGATTTAAGCATGCCCCTGCATGTAGTAAGCAGGGGTCTGTCCCCGGGTGCTCTCCACACTTTAAGCGACAAAAACCATGATGCAACAGGTAAGCAGTAATTATTTGAAGGAAATCATGACGGACGCCCATAGCAGGACCCTGGAACTGGTCGCCGGCCTGGATAAAGAGCAACTGATTGGGCCGAAGTTGCCCATCGTCAATCCGTTACGCTGGGAGATCGGCCACGTGGCCTGGTTTCATGAAAAGTTCATCCTGCGCGACCTGTATGGCCGCGCCCCGCTGCTGGCAAACGGTGACGCCATCTATGATTCCATCGCCATCCATCATGAACAGCGCTGGGACCTACCGTTGTTGAGCATGCAGGAGACGCTGGATTACATCGAGAACGTCCTCGATGACTGCCTGTCGCTGTTGCCGGACGGTGACGCGGACCCGGAGCAGAGTTACATATACCGGTTTTCCACCTACCATGAAGATATGCATACCGAGGCTTATTGCTGGTCGCGCCAGACCCTGGCCTATCCGAAGCCTTCGTTTGCAAATGCGCTGAGACCGGAAGATACGGATACCGGAGCCTGGCCCGGGGATGCGGCTGTCCCGGGAGGGGTATTTTTCCCGGGAGCTACCGAAACAACGCCGTTTGTCTTCGATAACGAAAAATGGGCGCATGAAGTAACCGTCGAACCGTTTCACATGGCAAAAGCGCCGGTCACCAACGCTGGGTTCATGGAATTTGTCAATGCGGGGGGGTATCGATGCCGGGAATTCTGGTGCGACGAAGGCTGGGCCTGGCGCGAGCAGGCAAATGCAGAACATCCGGTGTACTGGACTGCCGGTGAACGGGGAGAATGGCGGTTGAGGCGGTTTAATGAGACCGTGGAAATGCCGCTGCATCAACCTGTCATTCATGTTAACTGGTACGAGGCCGACGCGTATTGCCGCTGGGCAGGCAGGCGTTTGCCGACCGAAGTGGAGTGGGAAGCCGCAGCACTGGGCGAACCTGCGCAAGGCAATAGCAAACTTGCCTTGAACAAACGCAGCTATCCATGGGGAGAACAGTCGCCGGATAGACGGCAGGCCAATCTTGATGGCCGTGCGCTGGGATGTATCGACGTGGCTGCCTTGCCTGCGGGGGACAGCGCGTTCGGCTGCCGGCAGATGATCGGCAACGTATGGGAATGGACCGCGACCACGTTTGCCCCGTTTTCCGGGTTCTCGCCGGATGCCTACAAGGAATACTCAGAGCCGCTGTTTTATGACACCAGGGTATTGAAAGGCGGCACCTGGGTAACCCGAAGCCGCATGATCACGGGCCGGTACCGTAATTTTTTCACCCCGGACCGGCGCGACGTGCTGGCAGGCTTCAGGACCTGCGCGCTTTCTTCAAATTAGTTGCTATACGGCGCGGTCCTTTCAATGATCTTGAATACTATGATGTGCCTTCCGGCAAGAAGAAAAAAGTCCCGGTTGCATTCACACTCTGGGGCTCTCAATTTGAAGAAGGGACATTGTGCCGGATCGGTATATTAAAAAACTAATTTAATATTAATAAGTTAAGAAAGACATTGAATGTTCAATATTAGATATTTATCACCTTGAGGATTAAATTGGGGAATGAACAGTGACAAGCAACACCTGAGAAGCCTGCCGTCGGTAGATCGCGTACTGCGCGAGACGGTCCATCTTACCGAACGATGGGGACATGAGCGTGTCACGGCGGCAATCCGCAATGAGCTTGAACAGATGCGAAATAACCCGGAAGCGTTGGACACTGCCGACAAGACATCATCATTAAGCCATGTCGTGGCTGCCGTTGAAACTGAACTGGAAAATGCCGCGCAGAGCAGTCTGGTCAGCGTATTCAACCTAACCGGTACGGTATTGCATACGAACCTGGGCCGCGCATCACTCCCCGACAATGCATTGGAAGCGGTGCAGGTCGTGGCGCAGTCACCGTCCAACCTGGAATATGATTTGCAGACCGGGAAACGGGGCGATCGTGATGAACACGTCGAACGCCTTATCCGTGAACTGTGCGGCGTGGAAGCGGCAACGGTGGTGAACAACAATGCAGCCGCGGTACTGCTGGTGTTGAATACGCTGGCAAAGGGGTTGGAGGTCCTAGTTTCCCGGGGCGAACTGGTCGAGATCGGCGGTTCATTTCGCATCCCGGAGATCATGCAGAGTTCAGGATGTGTCCTGGTCGAGGTCGGTACGACCAACCGTACCCACCTGAAGGATTATAAAAATGCCGTAAACGATAAAACAGCGTTGTTGCTCAAGGTACATGCGAGCAATTATCAGATCCAGGGCTTTACCCGCAGCGTTGCCGAATCAGAGCTGGCGCAATTAGCCCAACGCTACAGTTTGCCGTTTGTTGTCGATTTGGGCAGCGGTAACCTGGTCGACTTTCCCGCATTCAACCTGCCCGATGAACCCACCGTGGCGCACACGGTGAAGAACGGCGCGGATATCGTTACGTTCAGTGGCGACAAGCTGCTGGGCGGTCCCCAGTGTGGCATTATCGCCGGTAAACGGGAATTGATAGCCAGGATCAAGAAGAACCCCATGAAACGGGCCCTGCGCGTCGACAAGATGACGCTGGCTGCCCTGTTGGAAGTATTCAGGCTCTATCAGGACCCGTCCCGGTTGGCGGAAAAACTGCCGACCCTTACATTCCTGACCCGGCCGGCTGCCGAGATACGCACCCAGGCAGGACGGCTTGCTCCCAAGGTAGCAGAAACGTTGGCGCCCCGTTATGAAGTCGCGGTTAGCGAATGTCACAGCCAGGTGGGCAGCGGCGCACTGCCGGTTGATACGCTACCCAGCTATGGTTTAAGGATCGGCGCGGCGGATGAGTCGGATGAAGCGATCAGGCAACTGGCCGAGTCCATGCGCCGGCTGGCTGTACCGGTCATCGGCCGCATCAACAAGGGCGCCTATTTCCTGGACCTGCGGTGTCTGGATAGGGAGGAAGAATTTATTGCCCAGCTTGAACACATGAAATAACGCCCTCCCGTTATTCTGGCTTACGCCCCTGTGGCTCCCGCGAAAGCCCGAATCCCGCGGGATAATGGATCGCTCCCGGCTTATTTTTTTGTTTTCCGAAGTAGAATTAGGGAAAATAAGATTTTACTTTCTCAGATTTCAGACTATAGTACGGTTATCAGCAGTTGATAAGTTAATACATGGATACCACGGATATCGGCCTACAAGTACTGTTGGAGTTGAATGGCAAGAATACAGTCTGATGTCTTTGATTGAAGAGGTAAAGATCATGCCTAATTTGCACGTCGGTATTATGCCAAGAGAACGGTTTCAGCAGCGCGTATTGGACATTGCAGGCGGTCGTATCAAACCCGGAAGGGGAGAACCGGAAATCTGGTTCAGTTCGATGAAATCATTCAGCGAGGTGTTGAGTGATAACAATGTCCGCTTACTGAAAATGATCGCGGAACAGAAGCCTTCCAGTATCAAGGAACTGGAAAAACTAAGCGGACGGAGGAGCAGTAACCTGAGTAGAACGTTAAAAACGTTTGAGCGATATGGCTTGGTTGACCTGCGAAAGGTTCCCGGCAGTCGAGCGATTTTGCCCGTTGCCAAAGCTACCGGCGTCAGGCTGAGCTGTGATTTTGCATCTTATTAATTCAAGCCCCAACGCACTGCCCGTACTTGCCCCCCTATGCACATATTTCATTGGTAGCAAGATTTTTCAACAAGCTGTCGTTATCTACGGCTCCTTCAATTTCACGCAGCCACCTGCGGTACTGGATGGATACCATATCAGTCGGGACGGAAATCTCGTTAATGTCGAATGGGATTTGCGGCGGGTTCTGTGCTTCGATCACCACAATATCTTCTTCCAGTACACGTTCCTGAAATGCCAGATGGGGATAATCGGGCTCATCCTTGTTGTGATCACGGCAGGTAAACCAGAAACTGCGGCAATGACCCTCGTCAAGGGGTGATGCGCTCATCCATAAGATGGCCCGATTACCTTTCCCGGCTTTGCTGATGAGTTCAAATTCCAGGTTGACGGTAAACGGCATGGTAATCTGGTAGTTCGTTTTTCCCATCAAAGATACGTCCGGGATAGGCATATCATCAGTCTGGGGGTTGAAATGAAAAACCAATTGACCGTTATTACGTTCGATTGATGGGGGTGATACTTCCGTCATGTTCGGATCAAACAGTGTATTTGGATGCACGTAGGGAAAATGGGCTAAATCCACAAAGTTCTCCAGGCGCCTGGCTGCGGAAGTTGGCCAGCTATAGGGTTTGCCGATAACTGCCTTGAACGCGTCGTCATCAAATCCGGGACAGGGAGGGATTTCTGTCTCTGCATCGGTTTCAAGACGAACCCAGACGAGGTCGTATTTTACTTCAGCAGCATATTTTTGAATTTTTGCGCGGCCCGGTATTTTTAAATCCCGGCACGCAGGAATATCGACACATTTTCCGCTACTGTCATAGGCCCAGCCATGATAGCGGCAACGTATTCTGCCGTCTTCTATGAATCCCCTGGACAAGGATGTTGAACGGTGCGCGCATCGGTCAGCGAAAGCGGAAACACTTCCGTCCAGTTTTGCTATAACCAGGGCCTCCCCCAGCAACTGCACCTGGAGCGGGCCATTACCGGAGGGGTCTGCCGAATACAATTCCTCCAAGGTACAGACAGGATGCCAGAAGTGACGCCAGGTCTCTTCTTTGATAAACCGGCCATTTGTTTTCGCTTTGGTCATGTAATTCTCCAGTATGTGGGGTCAGGTCGCACAATGCACACTATAGCTGTGCATTGTGCGACCTGACCCCATTTCCGTGACCCCATTTCCGTGCGAGGTCAGGTCACAGCGCTTGTGAGCGTATCCTCCAGAACGGTCAATCCCATCCCTGATAACATCGGCAGGTAGTAATTCCGGTGGATCTTGTTGACCTTCGGGGTTAAAGCGCCGCGCATCCCGAGCCACACCATCATTTCCACCGCTTCGGCGCCACCACGTTCCATCCATTCATCATGAGGGATATCGACCAGGCTTTCCGGATCGTCTTCGATCCGGTCAAGAAATTCTTCGTCCCAGTCCGAGTTCATATGGCCGAAACGATCGCCGTGCAACTGATGAGAAAGTCCACCGGTGCCCACAACAACAACACGCGCATCATCGGGATAGGACTCTACGGCAGTGCGCAGTGCGTGTCCAAGTTTCCATAGCCGGTGCGGCGTCGGTAACGGATGCTGCAGCACGTTGACCTGGAAGGGCACGGTCCTGACGCTCCAGTCCGGCTCATGATCAAACAATAACGGCAATGGCACCAGGATGCCATGGTCCATCACCATGTCCTGGCAAATGGTGAGATCAAATTCACTCTCTACCACCAGCGAGTTGGCCAGGTGCCAGGAAAATACGGCATCACCTTTTACCGCCGGCAGCGGACGCGCGCCCCAGCCTTCATCACCGATAGGGTATTCATCGGCAACACCCATCGCGAACGTCGGGTACTTGTCGAAAAAGAAATCGGTGCCATGATCGTTGTACAGAACGATGGCGTGAGTTATACCGACGTCCTTTAACCAGGCTTTTGCAGGCTTATAACCGTCAAACAGGGGCTTCCACCCCGGCGTCTCCTGCTGGTTTTGATCGAAAGCCACGCCAATCGAAGGAACGTGGGACGAACCGATACCCGCAACTAGTCTACCCATTTTTTTGCTCCACTGTGTTTTGCCGCTACATATTTTGCCGCAATGGCACGTTGCGGGTTTTCATGAATTCTTCCACCGATTCGCCACGCTGCTGCGCACCGATGGGGACCAGGCCATCACCGGTCATGGCGCCGACTTTCAACAGCATATAGATGTTGCCGCCGCCTTCTTCTATCAGTGCCTTCCAGTCCTTCTCTTTAACCTTTTGCTTCTCCCACGCGGAAAGACCGTAGTTGTTCATGTAGGCTTCCTCGTCTTTACGATAAGCCTCCCGGTTTTCGGCTTTGTGAAGAGAAAAGGCAAAACTGTTCAGCTTCAGCCCTTGCTGCGACCTTTGCCCGGTGAACACACATGTGCCCGGGATATGATCACTGTGACCGGTTTCTCTACTCATTATTCTCTACCTGGTTTGTGAAAAGTTGAAGGGACGCGGACCCCGCCAGACTGTGCAGTATGCGCATATCGGCACAGGTGATCAATGTACGGGTAGGGGTTCGCATTCAGATCTCCGGCCAGTAATCGAACGGTAGCCCTGTATGTTGCCTGGCATAGGATATCTGGGAGGTCTCGTCAGACACCAGGTATTCCAGTTCCGCCACCTGCATACGTCGTTCGAAAGGATTGCTGTCGGGGTGGATATGATACTTGGCCGTGTTCCCGGAGGAAAAACGCTGGCACTGGAGGTTGCGCGCCAGGGCGACGGCGGCATAGCGGTCTAAAATCGTAGCATCGTCTTTTGTAAAGTATTCGATCAGCGCGGTGGACAGGACACTCACATCGGCAAAGGCCGCGTTAAGACCCTTGGCGCCGGTCGGCGGGACGATGTGCGAGGCATCACCGCACAGAAACAAACGGCCATGGGACATGGGTTGGGAGAAAAAACTCCGCAACGGGGTCACGTCTTTCTGGAAGATCTCCCCTCGCACAAGCTCCCAACCGGGTGCGCCCAGACGCGTATCGAGTTCTTCCCAGATCCGCTCATCGGGCCATTCGTTGAGATCTTCATCCGGTGCGCACTGGAGATAGAGCCGCGATATTTTCGGTGAACGCATGCTCAACAGTGCAAAGCCGCGTTCATGATGGCAAAACATCGCTACATCTTTCGACGGAGGCGCTTTGGCCATCACACCGAGCCAGCCGTAGGGATAAACATTCTCGTACGTCTTGAGGACGCCGGCCGGGATCGAATGACGCGAAGGACCATGAAAACCATCGGCCCCGATAACGAAATCACAGCTTATTTCCTTATCCACGCCCTCGTGAGTGTATTTCACTGTCGGGGAATCGCCCTCGATGCCTTCGATTGCCGTGGCGGGCGCCTCATAGAAAACCTTGTGATCTTCCGCTGCCAGCGCACCCAACAGGTCCTTGGTAAGCTCTGACTGACCGTATATCGTGACGCCAACCCCTATCAGCTTGTCGAAATCGAGAAAGTGATGCTCATTATGCAGGCCGATGACCACACCCGGATGATACATGCATTCCTTTTCCAGGCGTTCGCCGACACCTGCCTTGATCATCAGTTCTACCGCGTTCTTCTCCATGACACCGGCGCGAATGCGACTTTCGACGTATTCACGGCTTTTCCTTTCCAGGACGACACTTTCGATCCCGCGCTGGCGTAATATCCAGGCCAGGAGCGAACCTGCCGGGCCGGCGCCCACTATCACGACTGGTACATGCATTGTCTTGTCTCCTGGTCCGGATTATATTCGTTTAAGCGGGCAAATACACTGCGGGCGTTGCCCTCAAAGATGGCCTTTTTCTCGTCTTTGTTCAGTGCATTGTTGTTATCGATGTAACGTTTGGTGTCGTCGAAATAATGGCCGGTTTCAGGGTCTATGCCGCGTACTGCACCTATCATTTCAGATGCAAACAGGATATTTTTGGAGGGGATTACATCCACCAGCAAATCAATCCCGGGCTGGTGATAAACACAGGTATCAAAGTAGACATTGTTCATCAACAATTCATCGAGCGGAGGCAGTCCCATCATGTCGGCCAGGCCGCGGAATCGCCCCCAGTGATAGGGTACTGCGCCGCCACCATGGGGGATGATGAACCTGGTATCCGGGAAATCCCGGCACACAGTCGATGTCATTAACTGCATAAAGGCAGTAGTGTCGGCGCTCAGGTAGTAGGAACCGGTGGTCTGAAAGGCATGATTACAAGCCCCGCTCACATGGATCATGGCGGGGACATCCAGTTCGCACATTTTTTCGTATATCGGATACCAGTAGCGATCTCCCAGGGGAGGGGAGTCCCAGTGGCCGCCCGAAGGGTCCGGATTCAGGTTAAACCCGACAAAGCCGAACTCAAGCACACAACGCTCCAGTTCCAGAACGGCATTACTTAATCCTGCCCCCGGTGTCTGGGGTAACTGGCAACCTCCGGCGAAGTTATCCGGGTATAACTGCGTGATGCGATAGATTAACTCGTTACAGTGCTCAGACCAGAATTTACTGGTGCTCTCATTGCCGACATGATGCCCCATCCAGCTGGCGCGCGGCGAAAATATGGTGAGATCGATACCCCGGGTCCGTTGCAGTTTTAACTGTGCCCCTTCAAGACTCTCCCGCAACTGGTCATCACTGATATCAACGACCCCTTTTTCATGGTGAAAGTGTGGGTTATCGGCCAGTTCCGCTTTTTGTTGCTCGCGGTACTCGCCCAGCGCAGCCGGCGCCGTGGTGTAGTGCCCGTGGCAATCAATAACCATGCTCAGTCATTCAGATCGTCCAGTGAATCCAGGTAAACCAGGCCGGCTTTTTCCAGGCGCGGGCGCATGTCATAAATATCCAGACCTAAAATGCCGTTCGCCAGTTGTTCACGCTTGCCCGTCTCGTTTTGTTCCCGGGTCCGGGCAGCAGTCATAACAGGCTCAGCCCAGTGTCTCGGAATCACTACCACGCCGTCATCATCCGCAACTACTACATCACCGGGATTGACGGCCTGGCCGGCACAGACAATGGGTACGTTTACCGAACCAGGCGTGTTTTTAACCGTGCCCCGGGCAGATACCGCTTTGGACCAAACGGGGAAACTCATCTCTTCCAGTATCGCCACATCGCGTACGCCGGCATCTATCACAAGGCCTTTTACACCTCGTGCGCGGGCCGAAGTGGCCAATAAATCACCGAACATTCCGTCTGTATTGTCCGTGGTGCAGGCAACAACCAGGACATCTCCAGGCCGGCAAAGCTCGATAGCCACATGTAACATCCAGTTGTCGCCAGGCTGGGCCAATACCGTAACGGCACTGCCTGCGATCCGGGCGTGTCGGTAAATCGGTCGAATATAAGGTTTTAACAACCCGACCCGTCCCAGCGCTTCATGTACCGTGGCGACGCCCAGGGTTCCCAGCGCTTCCACGACCGCGGCATTTGCCCGTTCAATGTTTCGAACTGCTACCGTTCTCATCAGCTTACTTTCCTCATCTTGCGGGGACATACACTACACCCCTGCTCAGCAGGCGTGCAGTGCGCAGCAAACTCACTTTTTCAATTACCGGAAATTCTCCGGAATCATCCACTTGCAGAGCGACGGAAAACTCTCCGATAGGGTGTTCCACTGATATGGTTTTGACTTCGCCCCCAGGCCGTTCGACCATTCCCTCTACGACCGATCCGGGTAATATGCAAGCGGTAGCTGCCGACACTGCTCCCAGCACACCGACAGCCGCATGACATTTGTGAGGAATGAATGTTCGTGTGTTGACCAGCCCTCCATTTACCGCAGGCGATGCAAGGCACATCTTCGGGATGGTCTTGTTTTTCACATCATCCAGGTTCATACCGGGGCCGATTTGAAGTCGAATAGACTCCAGTCTCGCCTTTAAATCCTCATTCGCGCTCAGTTCAAGCGGTGACTCATAGCCGCTGATGCCGAAATCAGTTGCCCGCAAAACCACTACAGGCATGCCATTGTCAACGCAGGTCATTTCCACACCGTCTACAATGTCCAGTACCCGGCCCGTGGGCAGGAGGTCTCCACAGATCGAGCCGGCCAGATCCTTATAAGAGCAAAGCACCGGTGCCCCACTGCCCGGCACGCCATCAATTTGAACTTCTCCCTCGTACTCCGTTTTACCGCCGGGCGTAGACAGTTCCAACTCGCTCAATCTTCCGCTGTTGACCAGGTGCACTGTAAGCCGGGTTGTCTCTTCATGTGCCGGCACCAGGCCGGCCTCTATGGCAAAGGGCCCGACGCCCGCCAGGATGTTTCCGCAATTTGGCGTGGTATCGACCTTGTCCTGACCTACCACGACCTGTACGAACAGGAAGTCGATATCTGCGTCCGGCCGGGAAGAACGGCTCACGATAGCCACCTTGCTGGTAAGGGGATCGGCGCCGCCCAGGCCGTCTATCTGCCGTTCACCCCGGCCCATGGCATCCAGCAGCACTTCGTTGCGCTGTGCCGGGTCCGCGGGTAAATCTTCAGCAAGGAAATACAATCCTTTCGAACTCCCGCCGCGTATTTGCATATACGGAATCGCTGACTGTTTCACGTTCGCGCTTCTGGTTTGTGTAATAACAGCGTATTTCTAATCCGTTCAGCTAACCAATGGGAATTAATTACCCAATCATGCGAAAAAGTAATCCGGCCGTCCTAACCATGCCCCGGTCCATCCGGGGACGGACCCCCGCTGACAACATGCGGGGGCATGCTTAAGTCCGTCCCCAATGCAACATGCCTGTTTCATCTCATGAATAATTGTATAAAAACTGCTATCTTACTGAAAAAACATCATGTTGGAACAGAGTGAGTAACGATAATTTTCGCATTCCAGGGGTCAGTCTCCGCCATCTCAAATCTGCCCTGTACGTAGCAGAATACAAAAACGTGACGCGCGCTGCCAACAAACTGAACCGTTCCCAGACCACCATCACTAAAGCAATCAGTGAACTGGAATTGACACTGGGCACAAGGCTATTCGACCGGGCCGCAACGGGCATGATGCCCACCGTATATGGCGAAGCCCTGGCTCGCAGGGTAAGGCTGGTGGTTGATGAATTTGACAAGGCCGGGAAATCATACCAGGAATTCAAACCCGGCGGGCGACACTACCACTCAATACCGGTTTTCTCACTGGATATCAGTTACAAGCGGTTGGCAGCCTTTGTGGCACTTTATGAGAAGCGTAACGTCACTGCCGCTGCACAAACACTCGGTATAAGCAAAACAGCAGTATATAACTCCATGCGATATCTTGAGGAGTTGCTGGAATTACCTCTTTTCCAGACCGAACCCCACGGGGTAACACCGACCGGGCTGGCCACGATTCTGGTTCGACACACCAAACTGGCATTTTCACAAATTCATCAGGCCATCGACGACATCGCCAACCTGGATGGAGTGACCCAGGGACGTGTCGTGATCGGAACGCTGCCTTATACCCGAACCTACCTGACACCAGTAGCCATCAACAGGCTGCTGGAAAAATATCCCCAGATTGATGTGGTCACCCGGGAGGGTCCCTACGATATACTGGAGTCGTCCTTACGAAGTGGTGATATCGACTTCATTGTGGGCGCCATTCGCAATATCGAAAACCGTGCTGATATCGTTACCGAAAAACTCTTTGAAGATCGGCTGTCTGTGATTGCGCGCAAGGACCACCCGCTGGCCGGCAGGTCAAGAATCAACTTCAAGGACATGCAGGATGCGCAATGGGTGTTGCCCGCAAGGGGAAGCCCCAGCCGGCAATTGTTCGATGAGACGCTGTCACGTCACGACATGCTCGTGCCGGAGCATGCGGTTGAGACCAGTTCCCTGTCCATGGTAAGAGGTCTCCTGATGGACAGTGACCGGGTAGCCCTGTTGTCGGAACACCAGATTTATTATGACATGCAGTTCGGCATACTGGACGTATTGCCGGTCGTCCTGGAGGACACTTATCGCCCCATTGGTCTGACGCTGCGAGCCCATACCCAACCCTCGCCCGCGGCTGAATTGTTCCTGGGATACCTCAGGGAAGTCTCAGAGGAAATTCACAAACAGGGCACAGCGTAACAGTGATGGGGTCAGGTCGCACATTGCACATGTAATGTGTGCAATGTGCGACCTGACCCCATCACTTGCAATATCATCAACTGGCTTCTTCCGGCCAATACAGGCGCATGGGGTTATCTACCAGCAGTTTTTGTTGCAGTTCTTCCGTGGGGGCAATACGGGGTATGTAGTCTACCAGTTTACCATCGTCCGGCATGTGAGACTTCATATTGGGGTGAGGCCAGTCGGTTCCCCATAACACGCGGTCCGGGAAAGCGTCGATCACACGCCGGGCGAAGGGGATGACATCTTCGTATCCTGGCGGACCAACTGCTGAAATCCGTTCCGGGCAACTGACCTTCGACCAGAAATTCTCATTCTCAGCCAGCAGTTTGATAAAGAGATTGAACCCTGGGCCATCGACCGGTTGGCTGACATCAGGGCGGCCCATATGATCCACCACCACCGTGGCAGGCAGGGATGTGAAGAAATTGTAATACTCTGCCAGGTCCGCTGCCTCAAAATAGATGACGATGTGCCAGCCCAAAGGTACGATTCGCTCTGCGATGCCGGCCAGTTCGTCAATGGGCAAGCTGTCCACCAGGCGCTTTACGAAATTGAAGCGTGCGCCGCGTACACCGGCTGCATGCAATTGTGCCAATTCATCACCAGTTACAGTCGATCGCACCGTGGCGATACCCCGAGCCTTGCCGCGGGAGGATTGCAAGGCATCCGCCAGAGCACGATTGTCTGCGCCATGGCAGGTGGCCTGCACGATCACATTGCGGGAGAAACCAAGGTGATCACGCAATTGCCATAGTTTGTCCTTGCCTGCATCGCAAGGGGTGTACTTTCTCTCCGGTGCAAAAGGGAACTCTGCCGCGGGGCCAAATACGTGGCAGTGTGCATCCACGGCGCCATCAGGCACTACGAATCCAGGTGCGCCGGGCGCCGGGTGAAATGGCAACCAATCGGGATCCATCATTTACCGGCCTTGCTTCCGTCAGTAGTTCCGGCGTTTTGAATCGAGGGAATAGCCGGCAAGCCCTCGGACATGAGATTTTTCAGATTTTCCACTGTGGAATCAGTCATCAATGGCTCAATGCCCAGTTCCCGCAATAACACGGCAGACGCCTCCATTTCATGCAGGCGGCGCTTTGCGTGCACGTCGGAGCCCGTAACCAGGCGCTCCAGCAAGCGTTCATCAGCCTGTGTAATTTCTGTACTGATGTTTTGCCACAACCACTCGGACAAACCCGCTTGTTCCGCACCGCGCAAGGCCTCAATAACCACAGCGGCCAGTCCTTTTGTAAATACACTGCGTAACAACTTGCGGGTGGCTGCGTCACCCGCCCTGGTTCCCAGAGATTCTACCGGCATGCCCAGGGGCAAAAAAGACTTTACAAACCGGTCAGCCCCCGTACCTGCTGCCAGTGCCCGGGTACGTATGCCCCTGCCCGGCACGATCTCCACCAGGGCAATGTCGGCAAAAGCGATACCGCGTTCGTCTGCTTTCTCAGCCAGTTGGCGTTTCAAGCCCGCAGAACCTGTAGAAAAATCGGCATAGAGTGCATTTTGGGGTATCTGCTCGAAGGACTGTGACAATGCTGTGGCAGCGTCCGAGGCCGCCGTTAACGCAAGGACCGCATCCACACCGGCTACCGCCTCTCCCGGGTCTTCGAAACGGCTTACTCCAGCCGGCGTTATCACGGGTGCGGGATCGTAGGCTTGCACGGAAATACCGGCCGACAGCAGGTCTGAACTGATGATTGAGCCGGCTTCGCCCAGACCAAAAATGCACACGGTTTTCATAAATCCTCCAAATTCACCGGAATTTAAAGACTAGGCAGTGCGCCAGCCCTGCTGTGCCTTCGTCAGGAACCCCAGGAATTCATAAGCGCCGCGCTATGGTAAACCGTACCAAACATTAAATGAATGTTCAGTAGTGCCGCCTCATGCAGCTCTACCGCCGGAGAGCCAACACACTCTTCCGGAACAACAATATTATAACCACGCATAAAACCGTCCCTATGGTAGAGTCCACGCATACGTTAGTGGCCACACCCGCTGACCTGCCCCCTTGCTGTTTTCAATACATTCGTACGTAAGTTGATGCTATTTGGTTAACTCACCAGATCGTCCACTGCTCGTAGACCTTCGTCGATGGCTGTGTTACAGAGTGCAACATAACTGGCGTCAGAATTAGCGATCGCAATTCTGCCAAATCGTTTACGGGCTATTTCGTGTGGCCGTTCTCCCTCTTCATAATCTGGATCAAATAGGGAGTTATACTGACGTGAGTAGCCATGTGGCCAACGGTTTACGGTAAGACCAATAACGTCTTCTCTAACATTAAAACTTGTTGAATCAAACAGGCTTGCCAACTGTTCCCTGACTTCAACTTCATAATCTTCAAATTCCATTGATAATAATTCTGTCTGTCCCTGACTATGTTGATCCTGAGGGTTAAGCCCGGAATGCGGATTAACCATCCCACCAATCATGTATATAATCACAGGCTCTTCTGCATTAAGACCCTGTTTATGGTCACCTAACGAACGACCATAAGCCAGACATTCATGTAAAATCCGCCCAGGAAAATAAAAACTTCCAGAACCGAGTTCAAGAAGAGGTTTACCGCTACGTAGAAAAACACCCACTGAAATGAAGGGCATTTTGACATTGGCTTTGAGAGCATGTTGTTGCTCTACAGGGAGTTCGGGACAAATATGCGGTAAATACATGTGCCATCCGGCATAGATGCAGTGTTTAGCTTTAACGCGATATGATTCATCTCCACGTACGTAGCTAACTGCTACTCGACTGCCTTTATCGACATTTTTGATACTGGTAACTGTTGAATTTAGTCTGATACGAACGTTTGATTCCTCATCATCCAGCTTTGCATAATTCAATCGTGCAGTGGTTAACTCTTCCATAGTTTTTGCTTCAGTAACCGCAGGCACCAATTGCCTCACAAGGTTTCTAGTAATAATTGCATTTCCATCAGGTCCGTAGTGACCTTCAAGCGGTGGCATACTGTCAATTTCTTCCTGGATTTTTCTTCCTTGATCTCCCATCACATGCAATCCAGGTAACCCTGCCCAATGAAATGCTTGGGAAAGTGGCGTGCACTCGGTGGTCAATCCGATCAAAGCAGATGACTGTCGGGTAAAAATATGATCGGCTGTGTCTTGTGACAAGCCGCAATACTTTGTAACAAAAGTATTGTAACTCATGGAATGAAGAGCAGATTTGCGCTCAACTTCTGATAAATCTTCAAACACATCCCTCGTGGACGTGAGGAAGTCATGCAACTCCTTTTTTGCCGCCTCAGGAATTGGCATGTCAGGAATATGCTTAACCAAGTTAAATTCGCCATCCTTATTTTTGCGATTCATTGGCTGGATATCGTCAGTCAATGTAACTGCCTTGCCATACTTTTCCTTATCGAAACAAATTGAAGGATTTAGATCGAATGCACGTAAACGAAAATCTCCTACTTGTCCTGGCTCGAGACGCTCAAAACTCACACCTATGTCACGCAATAGTTTTTTTGACTGCTCACTAAAATAGGGAGTTTCCATCATCACACTACCGCCCGGTCCCATGTAGGTTTTCCCATCGTGCGTAAATTCGATACGCTTGGCATGGCCACCGAAATCATCATGGTTATCAATAATCAGAATCTTTACATTGGGGTCACTGGTTTTTTGTTGGTATGCATAAGCAGCCGTCAAGCCGCTAATACCACCTCCAACGACGATAAGATCATATTCCTCATTCAGGTCGATTGACTTGCCCCAAGTTTTTCCTGTCCATGCGTGGGCATGAGCGGACTCGAAAGAACCAACATGACTACCTCTTAGACCTGTTTTTGCTGGGGGATAATAATCCGGATCTTTCTCAGGAGAATATGAAGGAAGCTGATTCGTAGTGGCAAAAGAAACTCTGGGAAGAGAACTACCATATGTGGCGAGTGCTGCAGTAGTCATACCTATACCATGTAGCAGATCACGACGGCTTATTAGGCGGTCAAGACCTAACTCTCTTGCCTTCTTATCGTACTTTTTATATTTCTGCATAGGATTTAGATTTTTTCTCATAAAACCATGTCAATTGTATTGTTTTTAATATGACGCGTGCTCGATGGATTATCAAGATTTTATTAATTGGACGAGACAAATAATCTAATTCATTGATGGTAAATTTTTGCGCCAAGCGTGATTGTTTATTTGCAGAACCGAATGACTCAGGCTTTTTTTGTAAATTGGTATATTCGATAAGCGCTCGAGAGAATGATTCTATGATTGGTTCAGGAGAGCATTGCTCCCAGAAACTAATCGTCACTTTTGCAAATCGCGCTTACCTGGAAAATTGACGCGAATTTATGCTATAGCGAACCAATTATAAAAGCCTTCTTAAAAAGGGCGAGAAATGCCCCAGACACCGATATGTAAGTTAGTATTGGATTTATTTGAGGTGCTACTCGATATAGATCCACCCAAGTTGCGAGTTCAAGAATGGACTGAAAAATTTTATCGAAAGAGTAGAACGAAAAGTTAGTATAATTTATATTTTTCGACTATGGTCGTATCCAGAATTTCATCAGGATGATCACTATATTTCATTTTCGTGATTGATTTATTCATTCCGACTTTTTAGATTATCTAACCAGTGAGATAATCTACTCAACACGTTCAATTTCAAGTTTTCTCGTGCGTACGGCTTCTTCCAGAATCACAATAAGCTCCCGGTAAACGCCAAAATCCTCCCAAGTACCATCGAAACCACGGGGTACAACAAAGTAATCGCCCGCTGTTAAGGATTGTGCATTACCGGCTGCATCGGTTAGCACTGATTTACCGCTGAGCACAACAACAAATTGATCATACGGGTAGTTTCTCACACGGTTTTTAACATGCCCTACTTCACCCGTTTTTTTCGGTGTCGATTCGAATATAGATACAGAAAGCTCTTCGCCCGTGAACAGAAAACTCCACTTCGCCAGGCGTGTTGCATCGTCCCATGGTGCTACTTTTAGACCAAGTCCACTAACCATGTCTGTATTAATTCGTATCGGTGATATAACTTCCTTCGTGGATTGCTCGTCGGCATATGAGTTACTAACTGCCGTAAGTGGAATTAATAGCACTAGTATTTTAATTACATATCGTTGTATCTCAGATTGGATATTCATTATTAACCTCTAAATTTATCATATTAGCGGCTCGTTTCCTGTTCGCAGACCTTCGTAAGTTGCTGTATAAGCCAGTGCAACGTAACTTGTATCTACACAGCGTCCATCATGGACTGACCCCATTCTATTTTTTGGCACGTCCGGAAATATTCTGCTGTTCCGGGTGAGCCGGAATCTTTATACATTATGACCTGTCGAATTAATTTCTGCTTGTGGCATCCAGAATAAATGCGAGTTCCAGTGGGCTTGCAGGCATTATTGCTGCATCAGCAGGGAACGATCTTTATCATCCGTTACAAGCGATGCTTGTCGGTGGGGCAGGTGTGGTGATCATGTACAAGCTGCATTATTGGCAGAGTCGAATAGAAAAGAAAGAGTAGGACGATGTATTGAAATTATTGAACGTGATGGATAGAAAGATACAAGAGAGGAACACCGAAGTCTCCGAGGAAATTCACAGTTTGATTTAAAAGACAGTTACGCAACTATTTCCCATGACAATCAAAGCAAAAACTATTGGTTTCCGGGACTTGAATTGACTATATCTAATATATTTAACTTGGTAGAATTGTTAATTTCGAACTGGAGGCAAAATCGTGGAAAAGAAACTGGAATCAGGTACAAAGGCAATTAACTCCACTCGGAACGGGCAAACAAGGCCTTTTGCTTCGGCTCTGATGCTTGTATGTGCGGCAGGTATTTTTTCATCTCCGGCTTTGGCGCAATCAGCCCTTGAAGAAATAACAGTCACGGCACAACGCCGGGAGCAGAGCATCCAGGATATCCCTTATAATATTTCAGCCTATTCGGATGAGTATCTTAAGTCCGCCCGGGCCTTCGATATAGGCGACGTCTCTCGGCTCGTTCCGGGGCTCAATTTCAAGGACCAGGGCGCAGCGCTGCGTTCAAGCCGGAATTCTTTTATTCTGCGCGGCATTAATGCCAATGATTCCAGGCTCATATTCGGCACCGATGTCAGTTCCGGTGCAGTTTCAATGTATTTCGGCGAGACACCATTATTTTTTCCCATCGTTATGAAGGACATCGAGCGGGTGGAAGTATTGCGCGGCCCGCAGGGTACTTTATACGGTTCAGGATCGCTCGGCGGGACAATCCGCTTCATACCGAAAGCGGCTGAATTGGGAGAGTTTTCAATGGATGCCAATGTGCATCTTGATTCGATGTGGGAATCCGATGAGGTTGGTTATGGCGGTGACGTTGCGGTCAACATTCCCCTGGTGGAAGATACCCTGGCCTTGAGGCTGGTGGCGAGCTGGGATGACCTGGGTGGCTTTGTGGATGGGGTCGGTCTTGTACAACGTGACAGCAGCGGCGAGCCTGTCCCAAGTGTAGCCGGAGACCTTGCGAGTGGATATGTGCTGGCTCCGGAAGAGGATACCAACGATACTCAATCTTACATGATTCGCGCCAACCTGCACTGGGTGCCGTCGGACACGGTCGATGTCCAGTTGACCTACCTCAACCAGGAGAGTGAAGTAGATGATTTTTCCGGGGTTAACCCCGGCTTTGACGGGGGGCTGGTTGACGCCAGTCTCGCTAATTTCCCCGGGTCATTCTTTTCCAACGCAAATGCCTGTAATGGAGGCGTCGCATTCTCCAGGGATTTTTTCACCCCAAACCAGACTTGTCTTGGCGCAGGCGGGAATACGCTCTATGCGAACAGTGGCGTAACAATCCCTGATGCAGGTGACTACGATCACACCATGTTCGTCAAATCAGCCGGCGAAAGTAAGGCTGACATTTTTAACGCGGAAGTGAATATCGATCTTGGTATAGCTTCGGTTACATCTTCGACTTCCTATTCGGAAGTCAGCTATTTCAATACCCCTGATTTTACCGGCTTCGATTTGCCTACCAGGGCGCCGGGGGGGTCAAGTGTAGCGACATTTAATTCATTTTATCCGCGGGCTGCCGGTGTTACCTCTTCCTTTGATGAAACCGAGCGGTTTACGCAGGAAATTCGCTTCACGTCAAATGGAGATAACAAGGTCGACTACGTTATCGGCGCTTATTATGAAGACAGGGAATCGGTCGGCAAGACTATTACCACGCAACCGGGGTTAAGTGAATTTGATACGACCATCAATGTGGCAAACCTCGGATTTCCCCGTGGCAGAAACAACGCTAATCACCCGGACGTCACCTTCGCGGAAGACAGGCTTTTCAAATTTGAAGATATTGCCGTCTTTGGTGAGTTGACCATGCACATAACCGATCAATGGCAGGTTACCGGTGGTATACGGGCATTCTGGCAGGAATTTTCCCACGACTTTGAATCGTTAATACCGTTTTGCGGTCTGTTTTGTTCAAGCCCCGAGCAGCCCCGGTTTTTCGAAGGCGGCACGACCGTTAATGATGCAAAGCGGGATTTTGAAGACCAGATTTTCAAGGTCAACACGTCATATGATATCAACGACGATATGATGGCTTATTTTACCTGGGCCGAAGGGTTCCGCCATGGCGGCGCCAATGCGCTTCCGCAAGGTGGCCGCCAGGCCTCTTTGCCGTCATTGCTGCAGTTTCAACCGGATACGACAACCAACTGGGAAGTAGGTTTGAAAGGTTCTCTCTCGGAGCGTATAAACTATTCAATCGCGGCCTATCTTGTCGAATGGGACGATTTCCAGTTTGAATCTCTGGTAATAAATGGATTTAAGGTTGTGCTGAATGGGGCTGAAGCCGAAACAAAAGGTATTGAGCTGGAACTGAACGGCAGCCTGGGTGAAGGCATGACATACAATATCGGCTATTCATACGTCGATGCGGAGGTCACAAAGGATTTCGTCGTATCAGACTATGTTGCCGGAACCACAGGGTCCTTTTTTATACCGCCCTTCACGGTACTCCCCCTTATTACGGTTTCAGATGGCGATCCGTTACCGAGTGTGCCTGACCATACCTTTGCATTCGCTCTCGATTACCTGCAACCACTCAAGATGAATAACTGGTCGCTTGCCTGGCACGTGGATGGAAAATACTCCAGCGACACACAATCGACATTTAATCAAAATGTGAATCTGGGACGGGATTTCTTCGAAATCGACTCCTATGCCGTGTTTAATGCATCAGTAGCACTGGAATCCAATGACAACTGGACTGCATCACTGTTTGTGCGCAATATAGGGAATGAACAGAATTTATCTGCCGGCAATACCGCAGCAGCAGCCGGCGGCGTGCACCAGTACTATTTCACCCTGCGGCCACGCACAATCGGTCTGTCCTTCAATTTCCGCTACAATTAAAGTCCTTTGCAGTTATCTGTCGAAGCCGCCGCATCCTTTCCGGCGGCTTCATCCCGCACAGCAAACCAGTTACGATCTGACCCCATTCTACATGGGGAAACAGCATGAACGAATTCAGGAAAGGCTGGGGTCCCTTGCTGGCCGCAATGGTAGGCATGATGTGCGGCTTGCTCACAATAACCAATTACTCACAGGGCTTCTTCGTCGGTCCCGTTACGGCCGACCTTGGCTGGTCGGTGCCAGAGTTTTTCTTTGCGTTCACGATCTCGGCCTGTCTGGGACTAATTACTGCCCCGCTCATTGGTTCGCTCGCATTGAAGTACGGCATCAAGCGCATGGGTATTCTCGGACTCGTCGGGCACGCGCTGGCGTATGTATTGATGTCGCTGAACAATGGTTCGCTGGCGCTGTGGTACCTGACATTCGCAGCCCTGGCATTTCTCGGAGCGGGTACGCTGCCGGTCATCTGGACGGCCGTCCTCAACGGCTGGTTTGAGAAGAATCGCGGCAAGGCAATCGGAATTACCATGGCGGGTACCGGGTTAGGCGCATTCCTGTTACCGCCGATCGCTGAGTTCCTGATTTCCAACTATGGCTGGCGGACGGCGTACCAGGGTATCGGTATCGGTGCGTTGGTGGTGTCCTTGCCGATAGTCGTTTTGTTGTTCAATGAAAACCCGGAAGCGGGGTCCGGCAAAGCAAATTCGACAGCGCCGGATACAAGCTGGGGAGTGACGCGCGCGGAAGCGCTGCGCGGCTACCGTTTCTGGGTGCTCGGCAGTGTGTTGTTTATCACTGTTTTTGTCATTGTCGGTTTGCTTTCGAATTTCGAGAGAATCATGGTGGCCCAAGGATTGGCACGCGCGGATATCGCAGGTATCGCGGCGACAATGGGGTTGACCGTAATCATTGGCCGATTGCTGGTCGGGGTGTTGGTTGACAAATTCTGGGCGCCTGGGGTCGCAGCGGTATTTATTGTGATGCCCATCATCGCAATGCTGCTGATGAAATATGGCGCCCCGTCAATGCAGACCGGTATAGTCATCGGTATCGCCATAGGACTTGCCGCAGGCGCCGAACTGGACATGCTTGCCTATCTTACCGGCCGTTACTTCGGACCTGCACATTACCCGGCAGTATTCGGCGGCATTTTTGCTTTTTTTACGGTTGGCGCCGGTATTGCTCCACCACTGTTCGGCGCGGGCGCGGCGACCTGGAATGGCTACGGTATGGTACTGAACGGCTCGATCGGATTATTGCTCCTGTCGATCATATTGTACCTGAGCTTGGGCAAATACCCGGATGCCCGGCGTTCCCCGTGATGGGGTCAGGTCGCACAATGCACACCGCCCGTAACTGGTTCCACATTAAAAGGTTTTCAAGGATATCCCGAAGCCGCAAACGCTGGCTCCACCCAGACTGCTTGACCACTACGAATCGGTATTTACGACGCGTCAAAGCGCTATGGCTGCTGCCTATCGGTCAGGACATTACACCATGGTTGAAGTGGCGGAGTACTTTGGAGTCAACAGAACTACAGTGGGCCGAACGTTGAAAGAACGAGCCTCAAGTGTGCATTGTGCGACCTGACCTCATTCACGCTTTCTTCTCCCAATCGTCTGTGGTGTTTGTCCTGGCCAGTGTAATGATTTTGCTCATTGGTGTATCGGTTATTTATCTATTTTGAAGGGTTCAGATTATAAAGATTCCTGCGTCAGTATTAACCTGGTCTGATGAGATGTCCGCGTCAGTGTCAGTATTAACTTGGTCCGATGAGGTATCCGCGTTGGTATCCACTTCTACCACATCGATGTTTGCGAAGAAATCCATTGTACCGTCCCCGTCGATATCGAGATCGAAGGTGTCGGGGTTGGTATTGATGTCGTGGATATCGGAAACGAGATCGGGTTCAATCCAGCGGTAATATTCGCTTTCTTCGGTAATGATGAGGCCGTTTTCATCATAAACGGGGGAACGGCCGGTGCCGTCGGCGTTTTCGCTGATAGGAGCTTCGCGAGTATAGTATCCTTCTGTATCCATCTCTCCATTTTGGTTTGTGTCAATCCACATTTTTATTTGATATTGCTTGTTTTCCTCCAGGCCTGAAAACCAGGTAACGCTTCCGAAGCGGTCAAAGCCTAATTCTATCAAGGTATCGCTGGGATTATTCAGGACAATCTCTTCATAGTTGATATGTATTATTCGCTGCCACTCGCCAGGATTGCCATTTTCATCTAGTTCCCGGATTAGTAGGTAGGTCATATTAACCATCTCTTGTACATATATTGGCCAGGTTTGTTTAGAGATTGGCCCTTCAGTCGTTGGGTCAAAGTCGGTATGGTGTATGTCTGACTCTGGTTGCCCCTGCCCTTCGTACAACTGATAGAAATCACCATCATCATGATCAAAGTCCATGTAGAGAGCGAAGCCGGTTTCATTGTTGATTACATCGAGGTGTATTGAGTATTTGCTGGTCAGTCCGAGGTCGTCCAGTGTATTGCTGCCGGTCTGTTCAAGGTCTAGTGTAAATTCGGCCATGTCTTGCATTGTGGTTTTCCTCATTGAGAATTGGAGAAATCTAAATAACCTTATCTAATGCCGGGAGAATAAGCAAATTTATAGGCTTAGTGCGGATGGGGTCAGGTCGCACAATGCACATCGCCCGTAACAGGTTCCAGATTGGCCTGATCTATTTGAAAAGCAGGTAGACTATTAGTAGGATTTCAACTAACCTCTGAATAAGTCAGCATTCCGTAACAGGGATTTTGTATAAATCAGCTTTCAAGGATGAACTTATGGCAAGACCTCTCCGAATAGAATTTGCAGGAGCACTCTACCACATCACCTCCCGCGGTAACGCACGTGCTGATATATTTTCAGATGATTTTGACCGTTATCAATTTCTCAAGCTGCTGGGTGAAGCAGGCAAGCGGTTTGGTTGGTTGTGTCATGCGTACTGCTTAATGTCCAACCACTATCACTTGCTCATCGAAATCGGCCAGCCCGGATTGTCTAAGGGAATGCGCTTCCTCAACGGCGTTTATACGCAACGCTATAATAAACGACATGCCAGAGTAGGGCACTTGTTCCAGGGCCGGTTCAAAGGAATCCTGGTAGAGAGTGACGCCTATTTTTTAGAGCTGGTACGGTACATTGTTTTAAACCCCGTTCGAGCCCGGATGGTGAGACAGGCTCAAGAATGGCCTTGGAGCAGTTACCGGGCCACGGCAGGGCTGGCACGCCCCGAACCTTGTTTAACAATTGACAGGGTATTAGCCGAATTTTCGGAAAGGTGTGACAGTGCAAGAGCGAAGTATCAGGAGTTTGTTAACACCGATCAAAACCAACCCTCACCTTGGGAGAATCTCAAAAATCAAATTTACCTGGGCTCGGATTCCTTTGTGCAGGAAATGCTGAATCATATAGAACCGGATAAGGTTTCTAAGGATATCCCGAAGCCGCAAACGCTGGCTCCTCCTAAACCGCTTGACTACTACGAATCAGCATTTACGACGCGTCAAAGCGCAATGTCTGCTGCCTATCGGTCAGGGCATTACACTATGGTTAAAGTGGCGGAGCATTTTGGAGTCAGCAGAACTACAGTGGGCCGAGCGTTGAAAGAATGAGCCTCAAGTGTGCATTGTGCGACCTGACCCCATTCTACCTGGGCAAATACCCGGATGCCCGGCGTTCCCCGGGTTGGGCACCGGTACCCTATTGTGGCATGTAGTTAATTCTGAAGGGGTTTCCTTCCGGGTCTCTTAATACCGCTTGATACCAACCATAGTAGGTTTCAAACGGCGGTTTAAGCATTGTTCCACCCAGTTCAACTGCATAATTGCAACGAGCATCAACATCTTCCCGGCTTGATGCACCAAAGGTTATTAAGAGCGTGTCTGTTTGGGTATCTGGTTTAGTTAGTGACAAAAGCCCGTAGGCATCCAGGCTACTTATGCCGATACAACATGCGCCTGTTTCGAAGCCTCTGAAATAATCTGAACGACTTGCCGTTATCTCTTCAAGATTAAATAGTGTTTGATAATACTCAGCAAGGGCAACCATGTTCTTTGCAAACACATTGACATAGAATAATGGATATTTATTCATTTTATTTCTTAATAGAGTCAAGCTGATTTTCCGTACGTTTTCTCATACATGTAAGCAACATGTTCCCCGGCAGTCGTCTCCGGGAAATCCAGCTCTCCGGATTCAGGCATGCAGGTAGGGACACATTTGACCTTGTAAAAATAATCAGGATCAAAGAAAGTGGGGCAGGAATAGCGGCTTTTGCCACTCTGGTTATTAACGACACGGTGCATATTGGAGCGATATACACCATTGGTGAACACACGCATCATTTCGCCCAGATTGACGACAAACGTGCCTTCTATTGGAGGGGTTCTGATCCAGTCACCTGCGGAGTTTTGCACTTCCAATCCGCCAATATCGTCCTGCAAAAGCATGGTTAACATACCCCAGTCCGTGTGTGCCCCTGCCCCAAGTTGATTGGCAACAATTTCGGATTCCTGGGACGGATAATGCAGCAGACGGCCAACCATCACAGGTTCGGATAAGCCCTCGTCGAAATAAGCCTCGGTCAGATCCAGTGACAAGGCGAGTATCTTTGAAAGCGTTCTGCCCAGGTCCCGCATCAAATCAACATATTCATTAAATGAATCTTTAAAACCCTCTGGTTGTTCCGGCCATTGATTGGAACCCGTGTTGGGCACTCCTTGTTTCACATAAGGGTGGTTTTCATCCAGGTCATTACCGATAAGAAAGCCTTCTTTTAAATCGGGTGGCGAACCTTCGTCTAACGTCTGTGCCTTGATAGGTTCGTAGCCGCGAGTACAGGATGAGTTGTTGATATGAACTCTGTTCTTATCCGCTGCAGGCAAAGCGAAGAATAGTCTTGCCAGCTCAAGATGTTGCTCCATGCGCTCAACAGGAATGCCGTGGTTACTGATATAAAAGAATCCTGTTTCCCTGGAGGCTTTATGCACCTCCCATGCCACGGCTTTCTTCGCCTCTATATCACCGGAAAAATAAGGGGTAAGGTCAATAACCGGTATCCTGTCAGCGGCCTTTGCGGGGGTGTAAGTAATCATAGAATGGGGTCAGGTCGCACAATGCACGTTGTAATCATAGAATGGGGTCAGGTCGCACAATACACGTTGTAGGTGAAGTGACGTTGTATTTTGGAATCAGCAGAACTGCAGCGGGCCGAACGTTGAAAGAATGAGCCTCAAGTGTGCATTGTGCGACCTGACCCCATTCTACATTCTACCCATTTAACTGGACTCTGAGTTCGCTTACTTCGCTGACAAACATATTGGTGTTTATCTTGAAGCTTTTTAACCGGGCATTGGAGTAGCTGCCTACCAGTTCTGCGACGGCTTCCTGGGTCTCGATTAATGCTACATGCTGGCCGAGACAGGAGTATAGGCCGCCGCCGAAGTCCAGCAGATGGTGGACAACTTTCCGGGTCGGATCGTAGCGTAACGGATCGTCGTAAACCCTCGGGTCGCGGTGGGCCGCGGGTATCAAGTGATGGACCGGTGTGCCTTCAGGGATCAGGACTCCACCATATTCCAGGTCTTCTGAAGCATAGCGCATCAGCGTATTGATACGGCCGGACAAACGGATAGTTTCATCGACAGCAGCAGGAATCAGCTCAGGATGATCAATGACTTGTTGCCAGCGTTGCCTGTCACTCGCAAGCCGGCCGATGACCGTGGCGATGCCATGGGCGGTATTGTCGGTACTGGCCTCGTTGAACATGGAGACAATGTGGAACAACTCCTGCTCACTGAAATGACCGGCCTGGTGCTGGGCAATGAAATTGGCGAGGAGATTTTCCTTCGGCGCTTCCATTGCATTGTCTATGAGGCTTTGGACATAGGGAAACAATTCATCGTAGGCGGCGATAATACCGGGGGTAAATTCAGGATTTCTGCTGAATATCTTCAGAAGCCGGTCAGACAGGTCGGCGATCCAGGGGGCATCACTCAGCGGTGCGCCAAACCATAGACAAAACAGGCTGGATGGGACCGAAAAAGCAAAATCGTGCAGCAGATCGGTTTCTGTGTCCGGCTCTATGTTCTGCAGGAGGTCCTTGACCAGTTGCCGGATCATGGGGCGTTGTTCTTCGATAACCGAGGCGCCGATTGCCCGCGTCAATGCCTGGCGGATACGCGTGCGGTATGCATCCCGGCCGTGGCTTAATAACATGCATCTCTTGAATTCCTTTGCCGGTCCTTCAGGAAAGTTCATGGCCTCGACCAGGCCCATATGATCTGAATGTAAGCGCCGATCCCTTAACAAGCCGACACATTCCTTATGTCCCAGCACTTCCAGCCCGCGGGCACTGCGGGCGAAGGGCCCCCGTTCGTGGGCCGACATGACAATAGCATCAAAATCGTCACTGGAGGCAAAGGCTGCGGTGATATCAATGGTGGGGAGTTGGTCGATGGTGAGTGTCATGAGACTCCTGTGGATACCTCTGTTTAAGCCCGTTTAACCGACTGCTATTTTAGCAGGATACAGAGTCTTCCAATCATAATTATTGTTTACAAGTGATGATTATTTGTTATGCATCCCCGTAATCGCCCGGGCTTACTGGTAGCTGGTGATAACGCTCATGGCCGATAACTTTTTCGTCATCGTGCCGTCTCCGGTAAGAAATATGGGTTAGCTGCTCGATTCCCGGATCATCTTGCGTAGCATGCGTACGCCGACGAGCTTGATCATCAGACTTTTAAAAAGGGAAGGCGGGGCCGTGTTGGCTGCGGAAACATACTGGTTGATGCCTAGTTGCTCGCGCAGGTCCTCGGACATGGCCTGCATGGGGCCGTCGGACGGGATGCCGGTCGCATCGGCGATACGCACCATGCGCTGGAAGTTCGAAATGACCCCGGCCGCATCGACCATCGCTGCGGACCCCATCTTGTCCACCAGGGCCTGACGCGTCGACTCCAGCGCAGCGCCTTCAACTCCCATGCAGGCGTTGGTGTACTGCAGCAGTTCGCGGGAATCAGGTATTCCCCTGATCTCGGTGCAGGACGGATCAGTGAGGCCGTCGAAGTCGATGGACCCGCCTGTCAGTTCGACGCTCTCACGGAGCATCACCACATGTGAGGCAGTTCAGTAGAAACAGCCGTTGAGTGCGGACACCCGGGCGGCCACTACCTCGGTCTGGGGGCGGGACAGGGTTCCCTGGGGGGACTTGGTTACATTCCACACCTCGTCAACCTTCAGGTAATGCGCTATGGAAGTATCAAGCAGGGTGCGCACCTCGTCGGGGACCAGGCTCAGCGCCCGGATGACGTAGCCGCGCATGTCGCCTTCCCACAGGTCCGCGTCAGGCCCGGAATCTACCCGCATCGGGAGTATCGGGACCCAGGCCCGGTCGTAGGCAGCATTGTCGGGACGGTAACGGCTAGGCTCGCCCGGTTGCGGTTCCGGCAGTTCATTCAGGGGCAGGCCGAGGCAGCGGCAGAATTCGTCTATGGAGAACACCGCGACCTGGGTGCCGATAATTTCAACGTACTGTTCTACGCTGAGACCCTGCTGCATGATCCCGTCAAACCAGCTTTTCGTGAGCCGCGCCGAATCGGTGGTCACGCGGTGGATGACTTCGACCACCACATCGGGAAGATCGCTGACTGTGTCATGGGCCCCGTCAACCGTGTATGGAGATAACGCTTCCTTGCGCCGGCGACAGAGATTGCATTGCTGTGAGTGGCGGATTTCCCTGGCTATGTCGACCCGTTCAGCACCCGTGAACCAATTACCCGGAGCAGCCAGGCGCTGCCAGTAACGGTTATGGCTTGCAGCGAAATTCTCGCGCACCGGCCAGGGAGCATTGCTGTAGTCAATCACACTCATTTGCAGGAATTCTCCCTGATTCTACAGGTTGCGTCAACGCAGTTGTTTGCCCGGCAAATTTGGGACAGCCATAAATTTCGGACCAGTATAAATTTGGACTGACCATCAATTTATGGGTGTCCCAAATTTACTTCCCTGAATATGCTGGTGGCATCAACAACGCGCGACTATTCTCCGTAAGCCCAGCTTAGCTGTGCGCCGAAGGTGCGTGGCGTCACGGTGAACAACCTGTACGTATCCGGTCCCCAGGAACCGTCTATGTCAATTTTTGCCCGCTTGTCGGTAATGTTGTCCACGAAGAAACGCAGGCCCCAGTCGCCATGCTGAAAATTGGCGCTCAGGTTCAACAGGAAATAATCTCCAATTTCAACAAAGCCGGGAAAGTTGTCGTTGAAGAACGTGTCGGATTCACCCGTGTAGGAGAAATTGCCGCGCAGTGATGCTTCCGTGTTATCCAGCATGGTAAACGGGAACGTATATTCCATGGTGCCGGAGAAAGCCCACTCGGGCACTTTTGGTATATTGTCGCCGTCCACACCCAGGGGAGGGGTAAACCCCGGTGCAGCCAGGCCCGGGTCTACAACTTGATCTTCGGTCAGTTCCGCATTGAGCCAGGTGGCGCCGAAGTGCAGCAAAAATTGATCCGTCGGCCGCGCGGACAGTTCAAGCTCGAGCCCGTCCACCTCAGCCTCCGCCGCGTTGGAAATGAACTCGACAGCGCCGGTGGGCTCCACGCCGGGCACCTGCATGTTGTCCCAGAACATCTTGAAATACGTCGCATTCAGGGTGATCCGGTCGTCGTTCCAGGAGGTCTTGGCACCAACCTCGACGCTCAGGACTTCGTCTGAAGTGAACGCAGCGGGGATGCTGATACCGAAAGCGGATGCTGTCGAAGCATCGTTTATCCCCCCCTGCCTGAAACCGGTCGCAGCGCGTACGTAGTACATCTGGCTGTCAGTGGGTGCAAAGGACAGGCTGGCATCCCAGGTTATTTCGTCTTCCTTTGCGACATCATCAACTGTTACTGTCGGAGTAGTCTGGATCGGACCGCCGAACAACGGTGGGATGGTAAAAGCGATACTGCCCTGGAAGGCCTGCAGGGTCTGCTCCAGGTTATCCTGTTCCGAGTCAAAATAACGCACGCCGCCGCCCAGGGTAATCTGCTCCGTTACCTCGAAATCAACGTGGCCGAATACCGCGAAGAACTCAAAATCGATATCCTGGCTGCGGGCGAACGCCAGGGAAGCGCCGGCCAGCGCCGGGTCCGTGATACATTCATCCCTGCTGCGGCAAACGGGTATGCCTGTGACTATGTCGCCGGCCAGGATATCCAGTTCGGAGTACGTCTCATCGTCTTCGTAGAAGAAACCGCCGACAAAGTTGACCGGACCGTCAAGGTTGGAACTGAAGCGGATTTCCGCGTTGAATACATCGCGGTCCTGGAACTGGTGAATGCCGTAGGAGCCGAGCGGAGGACCGAACGCCGGTGGAAAGCCGAATGACATGGCGGTGGCCGAGGTGTCTTCCAGAAATTCCACGTTACGCTCGAATTTCGAAATGGAGCCGAGCAGCGAACCGAACCCCAGGTCGTAATCGATGGTGATACCGTACATGTCGATATCGTCACCGTAAGGTTCCTGGTGGGCGGTCGATGTCTTCAGGTCGCCGAACGTGCCGTCGAATGCCGGGATAAAATGCGGGAAGGGCACGACGATCACCTGGGTCGGCGTAAGCAGGCCGCTGGCAACAGGTGCATAGTGCTGGGCGCCGTCCACCTTCGTTTCCTGCATCTGGTAAAACGCATCGATGGTCAGGTTCTCGTTCGGTGTCAGGCGCGCCATGATGCGGCCGCCGGTTATTTCCGAATCATTAACGTCTTTCAGTTCGGTGGGAGCGTTCAAACCGGCGTACTGGTCAATATACCCGCCTTGTTCTTTCTGCCAGCCCACCAGGCGCAGGGCAAGCGTGTCCGCAATCAGCGGCACGTTGACCGCGGCGTTGACGGAGTAACCCTCGTCACCATGCTCGGTCGATTCAAATCCCGCAGAAACATTCATCTCGAACGCGGACGCATCCGGCTTGTTGGTGATGATTCTCACCGCGCCGCTCATGGAACTGGCCCCGAACAAGGTACCCTGCGGACCTTTCAGCACCTCGATGCGGGCTATGTCATAGGCGCCTATATCGGGCGTACGGCCGCCGCCGTCCTGGAAGTTGCCGCCGGTGATAGGAGACTCGTCGAAGTAAACACCCACGGTGCTGTCACCGGGTGAGGAAATGCCGCGGATGATCAACTGGGTGTCACCCACACCCTGCGTAGCGTATTGCAGCCCCGGTTCCAGGCGGGAGAAATCTTCCAGGGAACGCAGGTCGTGCTTGTCTATGGTATCGCCGGTTATGGCGGTGATCCCGCCTGCAATGTCCTGTACCGATACTTCGCCGCGTTTGGTCGCGGTAACGACAATTTCTTCAATGCCCTGGGCGTGGACTTCAGACAGACAAAGCACAGGTAAGAGTGCAATGATGGAATATTTACTGAAAAATTTCATTTCGTTCCCCGGTTGTTAAATTATCCTGCAAACTGCACAATTCAATACGCGACTGTGTAAAATGAGCACTTGCCGGTAAAATTATACATAATATTGTAAATAGTTGAAGGTGTCCTGTCCCAAATCCGCCTGGGAACTAGTATTCTTTCAACTTGATATTGCCATGTTCAGCGGGTCGGGAAGCGGTTGAGCGCAAGGCGCGCCGCGCCGGGAATGGCGCGTCCTTGCCAAGCGGCGTAACGCCGCGGGCGACCGCTTCCCGGCCCGCCCGCAGGGAGCGACACAGCAACGCCAATACGGCGTTGCAGCCCTTGACAAGGGCGCGTCATTCTCTGCGGGCTGCGCCTTGTCTTGACGCCGCTGTGTGGCTCTGAACATGGCAATATCAGGTTGAAAGAGTACTAACCAGAGGAGATTATTGATGAATGCCGAAGATAAAACGCAATCAGACGTCAGTGAGTTGAAAGCCAGTCATCACCCGGAACTGGTCCGGCCCGACATGCGCGGGTTTCTCGAATTATTGCAGGAGAAGGATGAGATCATCGTCATCAAGGAGGAGGTCGATCCGCGAAATTTTGAGTTGTCGGCCATAGTCCAGCACAGTGAGAACGGACCGAACAAGGCGGTTTTGTTTGAAAACGTGAAGGGCTTCGATATGCCGGTGGTGGCGAACCTGTACGGCACCATCCACAGGACGGCGCTGGCCCTGGGCATAGTGCCGACGGATGAGCAGATCAAAAAATATTACGACGACCCGCGCGGCAGTCCCGGATCACTGGCCGGCATGTCCGGCCGCAAGATGAACGGCTTTTCCATGGACCCCCGCTCCCGGGCGGAGCTGATCCTGATCAAGGAACTGTTCCTGGACGCAGACCGCAGGGCCTATAACAAGGAAATACCTTATGTCATGACGGCAGATGCGCCCTGCCAGGAGGTGGTGGTCAGGGACAATATCGATATCCTGGGCCTGTTGCCCGTGGTCTGGCACCTGAAGGAAGATGCGGGCCCCTACATCACACCGGGCGGCCTGGTACAGAAGGACCCCGATAACGGCCTGCTCAATATCGGCGTCCGGCGCCACATGGTGAGCCATGAGCGCTACGCGCCGAACCAGGTCGGCGTGCAGATCGGCACGCAGACGCCCGGCGGGAAGATCATCCAGAAATACCATGACCGGGGCGAGCCTTGTCCGATGGCTATCTGCCTGGGGCCCGATCCGGCTACATCGGTACTTTCCACCTACTCATCGCCCCATTACTGGATGGAACCGCCATACAGCGAGTTTGACATGACCGGGGTCATCAGCAACAGGCCGCTGGAACTGGTGAAGTGCAAGACCATCGATCTGGAGGTGCCTGCCAATACGGAAATCGTGATCGAAGGGTTATCGCCACCGCCACCGGATAACAAGATAGATGAAGGCCCGATGATGGAGTTTACCGATTATTCCGGTACGGTCGTCGAGGCGATACCGTACATGGAAGTCACGGCGGTGACTTACAGGAAGAACCCCATTTTCCATACCTGTATGTCCGGTAACTCCGAGGAGCACCGGGTGGGCTGTATCTGGGCTTTCTTCGGCTATGAACAAATGGCGCTGGAATTGATCAAAAAGCAGTTTCCGCACGTGGTGGATATCGGCATTGCCGCCGGATCCCACGCGTTTCATGCGGTGGTATCCATGAAGAAGACCTACGAAGGCGAAGACAGGCAGGTGCTCCAGTACCTGCTGGCGACCCAATACTTCAAGTTTGTGACGGTAGTGGATGATGATATCGACCCCCATAACAGCGAGCAGGTCGAGTGGGCCAAGGCAACCCGCGCCGGACGCCGGCCGGAAGATTTCATCATCTCACCGCAGATGCCGACCTGGGAAATGGATCCGGAGATTGACCGCCACTGGCGTGTCACAAAACTGGGCATACTGGCAACGCGGGATATCGGCGAGTCATACACACAACCGTCACCGGATAGAGCGATGATGGAAAAAATGCGGACAGTATTCGACAAGTACACGCAGTAACCGGCAAATTTGGGACACCCATAAATTTGGTTCAAAATTCAGCCGCCCATGGATTGATGGTCAGCCCGAAATTCATGGGTGTCCCAAATTCACACCGGCCCGAAATTTATGGGTGTCCCAAATTTATATCCCAAATTTATACTGGCAACATTGAATAGGTACTCTACCCGGTTTTTTTATGGTTGGCTGATCACGGCAGCGGCAGGGGTGGGGCTGTGTTTTGGTTATGCCGGCAGCGTGATATACGGGTTCAGTTCCTTTATTCTGCCGCTGTCCGCGGAGTTCGGCTGGTCGCGTCGGGATATCGGTCTTGCGTTCAGCTTTATGGTGACCACCGTTTTTCTTGTGAGTCCGCTGATGGGTGTTTTGCTGGACAGGTATGGCGCGCGCCGCTGCCTGTTGACCGGCACGTTGTTGTTCGGACTGTTCCTGTCCTCGCTGTGCCTGCTGACTCCCGATATCCGCCATTTTTATGCGATGTTTGTTCTGCTGGGTTTATCCGGCACGGCCACCACGGCAATTTGCTATTCACGCCTGCTGGTGTCCTGGTTTGAAAAAAGAAAAGGCTGGGCCCTGGGGCTCGCCCTGACCGGTACCGGTGTGGGGGCAATGATTGTTCCACCGTTGATACAGGCTATTATTCAGACAACCGGGTGGCGTGGAGCCTACCTGGCGCTCGGTGCGCTCAACCTCATCATAGTGGCCCCGCTGCTGTATAAGTTCGTACTCAACTCGCCGGCAGAAAAAAATACCTGGCCGGATGGTATTCCGCCAACGACCGGGGCTGACGAAGATCGGCAGTTACACATGCGCAAGGGCTTTACTCTCGGCCAGAGCATGAGACAAGGGGTGTTCTGGAAAATCGTAGTCGGGATATTCCTTATTTCCCTGTCCCAGACAGGCCCGTTTGTGCAACTAATCCCGATCCTGAGAGACGTGGGACTCGAGGAGTTTGCTGCGGCCACTACCGCGTCCCTGCTGGGTGTTGCGGTAATTGGTTCCCGTCTCGTTTGCGGTTACCTGATGGATCGATTCTTTGCCCCGTTTGTTGCCGGCGCATTTCTTGTCGCCCCGGTGTTCGGATTCATTGCGTTTGCCCTTGAGCCGTCCATATGGACAGCAGTGATGGTCACCGTCCTGCTGGGAATGGCATACGGCGCCGAGTTCGACATCCTGGGGTTTTTTTGCAGCCAGTATTTCGGCCGTCTCTCGTTCGGCAAGATCTACGGCATCCTGTTCGCGGTCTACAGCCTGGCGGTTGGAGTGGCGGCGCCGCTGGCAGGCTGGAGCTATGATCAGTCCGGCTCTTACGTGGAGATGTTCGTCGCCGGCGCGCTGGTCAATCTGCTCGCGGTATTCCTGATCCTGACGCTGGGACGCTACCCTGAATTGCCCACCGTCGTTCCTGCGAAAGCAGGAATCCAGTAGGAAAGGTGTCGCCTTAGGCGACTCGTTATATCACTGGGTTCCCGCTTGCGCGGGAATGACGGAGTTGCGCGGAAATGACGGAGTTGCGCAAATGACGGAGTTGCGCGGGAATGGCGGAGTTGCGCAGGAACGACAGCAGGTAATGCTGGTCAGAAATCCGGCACCTTCTCCACATCCGGCACCAGCGCTACTTTTTCAAACTCCTCGCCGAAAGGCCGGGTAGCGTCGATGCCCATGACGGAATAACTACCGTCATCCGGGGCCGAGGGGTCCAGTTGCCACAGGGTCATATTCGGCAGGATCATGACGTCTTTTTGTGCCTGGGCGCGGGTGCAGATGGCCCACATCACCTTGTCCATGTCGTGGATGTCGATGTCTTCGTCCACGACGACCGCCAGCTTGCTGCCCTGGGAACCGAGCAGGGTCGCCAGCACCTGCCTGGCTTCATTGCGGGCATACTGCTTCATGGCGACTATACACATCAGTCCGACACCGCCGGCTCCATGAAAATGGACGCGTTTGATACCGGCAAACTTGCGCCTCAGCATAGCGTAGCAGGAAGCCTCCATGGGGATCATTTTCAGTACGTGATTGTCCGTCGTCGGCACGCCACTCATGCCGGCCAGCAGCACAGGATCATGGCGGTGGGTGATGGCACTGACCTCCATGACGGGTTTGTCCGACGCCTGGGTATAGTAGCCGGTATACTCGCCAAACGGGCCTTCATGTTCGCGTACCCCCGGAGGCATCCTGCCTTCTATGATGATTTCCGCGGAGGCCGGTACTTCCAGGTCCAGCGTCTGGCACTTGACTACCTCCAGGGGTTCTCCCAGGAACGCGCCTGCCAGGGTCAGTTCATCAACGCCATAGCCTGCTTCCCATTGGGTTGCTATTAACGTGCTGGGAGCAACACCCAGTGCAATCGCAAGCTCCAGTGGTTTACCCAACGATTCCGCTTTTTTGTAATGAACGCCAAGGTGATGGGGCGGTGGTGACAACACGCCCAGGCGCCGTTTGCCCAGCACCTGGTGACGATAAATAGAGGCATTCTTGCCGCCGTCCTCGGGATCCCTGCTGATGGCAACACCCAGGGTAATGAACGGACCGCCGTCCAGTTCGCAATAAGTCGGGAAGGGTAGCGCAGTGAGGTCAGCCTCATCGCCCAGCCGGATCACTTCATTGCACGGTCCCCGGTCGAGCAGTTTATGTTCTTCCAGGTTGTCAATGGCCTCGAGATATTTGGCGTTGGCTTCCTGCTCGGTGGTTTCCAGGGCCTCGAGCATCAGTTGCCGGTTGGCATAGAGTCCGCCGGCAACCCGGACGTCATGTCCCTTGACCTTCTCAAATAACAGGGCAGGGCCCTTGTCTCCCATGTTCGAAGCCTTGCGCAGGTATGCCGCCAGTTCGAATTCAAGCGACACTTCATCCCTGATACGCACCAGTCTACCGCTTTCCTCAAGATGGTTGAGAAACTCACGCATATCTTTAAATGCCATTACCGTCTCCTCTCAGCCTGGTCGTTTATCCTCTACCTGTACCCGGAGACCCGAGCGGACGTGGGGGAAGTAATCCCACACGGCCAGGTGCTGGGTGCAGCGGTTGTCCCAGAATGCCACGGAGTGGGGCTCCCAGCGGAACCGGACATGAAAATACGGGTCTTCAATATGCTGGTACAGGAATGCGAGGATATGCCGGCTCTCCCGGTCGCTCAGTTCATTGATATGGCTGGTAAAACCGCGGTTGACGTAAATCACCTTGCGCCCGGTGGCCGGGTGTTCCCGGATAATCGGATGGACGGCTCTCGGATACTTGCCGTGCGGGTCAAACCGTCCGAAGGCCAGCATACCGTCATGGGTGGCGGTCAGTGCATCCAGGTAGTCCTTCATGCCGTCCGAAAGCGCGTCGTAAGCGGCATACATACTGGAGAAGACAGTATCGCCCCCCATGGGCGGCAGCGTATGCAGGTAGAGAATGCTGCCCATCGGCGGCACTTCGGCGCAGGACATATCGGTATGCCACTCTTCTCCTGATACATGTTTGGAGTTCTCGTCCGCGTGCAGTTTGCGTACTTCCGGATGGTCGGGAAGTCCTTTAAGTGCATGTTTCTGCAACGGTCCGAAGTAAAGGCCGACCCGCTTCAGCGAGGCGGCATCAAGCGCCTGGTTGCGAAAGAAAATCACCAAGTGCGCCGCCAGGGCGTTGTGCAGGTCTTCAAGCTGGATGTCATTCAGCGGTTCCGCCAGGTTGATGCCCGTGACGACTGCCCCGATCCGGGGTGTCAGCGGGGCTACCTCAATGGTTTGGTATGTCATGGTCTTGTCCCTGTGAACCTCCGGCACATCCGGCGATGGCTGATGATTGATATAGTACCGATTACAGTCGTCAATAATATCACAAATAATATTGCTGTCTTTCCCTGCCCGTTTAAGATAAATTCACGTATCCAACCGGCGCTTGTACACAACATGAAAAAAACCGACAGCCGTAACATCCAGGCGACATTGATGGTCGGAGCCGGCCTGTTGCTGGTATTTATACTGGGGATATTCTCCGACGTGTTGTACTGGGACCGCTACCTGCGCGCATACACGTTCGAAACATTTGTTGAGAATCCGTTCCCGGCCCTGGAACGCTTGTATCCGCAGGAGACAGTGCCCGGCGCCGATAACCCCGTCACTATTCCACGTGCGGAGGTTGCATCCCGGACTATCACTGCTGCCGCACTTGACGAGGCGGTTGTCTTCGCGGAAGCGAGCGACTCCACCTCGCTGATTGTGTCCCATAAGGGCGTAATCCAGTTGGAAAAGTACTGGAACGGAGAGGGGGCCGGCCAGGTCGTCTACTCCTTTTCCATGCACAAGAGTATTGTCGCCCTGTTGATCGGCATAGCCATCGATGAGGGCCTGATCCGCGGCATTGACGACCCGCTGGCAAGGTATCTGCCGGAATGGCAGGGTGACCCGCGTGAGCTGATCACGCTGCGCCATGCCCTGCAAATGAACAGCGGTCTCGAACCCATGAGTTTCCCTGCAAATCCGTTTTCAAAACACGTTAAACGGCAGATCGGCACCGACCTCGCCGGCACTGCCCTCAGTTTTCGCCTGCACGAAGAGCCGGGCAGCGAATTCGACTATAACGGCGTCAATCCGACCCTGCTGGTCATGGTGCTGGAGCAGGCAACGGGCAGGCGCTACGCGGCTTACCTCTCAGAGAAGCTGTGGCAACCCCTGAGCAATGAAGACGCCAGTGTCTGGCTTGATCGTCCCGGTGGACTGGCGCGGGGTGCTACCTCATTGTATGCGAAACCCATGGACTGGTTGCGCATCGGAGAGATGCTGCTCAACAAGGGCAGGGCAAACGGCAGGCAGGTCATCCCGGAACGCTGGCTGGCAGCGTTGACCATACCGTCACCGACCAATCCCCGCTACGGCCTGTTGACCTGGATTGGTACGGACTACGTGGAGGAGCGCACCCTGGAAGCCTTCGAGGGTTTTGCCGCAGTCGCACAAACGCCGTTTGACGCCGGCGACATCATCTATTTCGACGGCCTGGGAGGACAACGGGTATACGTGATACCGTCGGCACAACTGGTCATCGTCAGGACCGGTGTGCTCGCATGGGAATGGAATGACACTCGCCTGCCGAACCTGATTCTCGCAGGGATTAAAGAAACTCCCTGATTAAACCCGCATGATCAGGTCTCAGCACACCCCGACAGCACGTAGCACAGCTTACCGGGGACAGAATTGATTCTGTCCCCGAATTTTCACGGCAAAGAGAGAGAAAACATGACTCAGCAGAGACAGGGGCCTTTCTTCGGCTGGTTCGTGGTCGGCGCCACCAGTCTGTGTATCTCAACCGGTCCCGGTCCGTTTGCCTTTGCCGCGCTGGGCCTGTTCATCATCCCGTTCGAGACGGAATTCGGCTGGGATCGGACCCAGATCAGCGCCTGTCTCACCCTGCTGGTTGCGGCGACGGCCGTCTCCGTCCCGATCATCGGCCGTTGCGTGGACAAACTGGGGTCGCGGGCTATTTTATTTCCCTCCCTGGTTATCTTTGCCCTGTGCCTGGCGGCTATTCCCACATTCGTGTCCGAACTTTGGCACCTGGTGCTGGTATTCCTGCTCATCGGCACCATTGCCGCAGGCACAAACAGTGTGCCTTACATGCCGGTACTGTCCGCCTGGTTTTTCAAGTATCGCGGGCTGGCCATCGGCATTTCCGACGCCGGCATCGGCCTGGGTTATGCCTATGTGCCGTTGCTGCTTCAATTCCTGATCGATACCGTAGGCTGGCGTTACGGCTACTACGCCTTGAGCGGAATTGTCCTGTTCGTTGCCTTGCCTCTGGTCTACTTTTTCCTGAGGGAATCACCCGCGGAAATGGACCTGAAACCCGATGGGCAGACCACGGGTAAAGTGCCCGAGGCGACCAGGAAAGATGTGGGACTGGATGTGAAGGCAATATCAAGGCATCGCGAATTCTGGATACTGGTAGCGATCTTTGTGATTTTATCGTTCGCATTGAACGGCATGCTGTCCCACCTGGTGCCCATGCTTTCGGACCGGGGCATGGACACCGGCAGCGCCGCGGCCGTGGCGGCGACGGTGGGCATCACCGTATTTGTCAGCCGTATCGTCATCGGCTACCTGATCGACCATTATTTTGCGCCTTACGTCGCCATGCTGGCTTTCAGTTTGTCCGCGCTCGGCATAGCCGTCTTTGCGCTGGGTGCGGTGGATGCCATGGCCTTCGTTGGCGCCATCTGCGTGGGCCTGAGCCTGGGGGCCGAAGGGGACCTGCTGGCCTACCTGGTCGGCCGTTATTTCGGCCTGAAATCATTTGGTGCGGCCTTCGGTTTCCTGTTCTCGGCGGTGTTGGTCGGCACGGCTATGGGACCGCTCGCCTTCGGCATCGGTTTCGATACCACCGGGTCTTACATCGGCATCCTGACGATTTGCGTGGGGCTCAATATCCTGGCCGTTATCCTGACCGGCTTCCTTGGTAAATATCCGGACTGGGAGAAACAGACTGCTAAATGATGAAATCTAACAAATTTTTATTCGTATTGACGGCCGCGTTTTGCCTGGTTGCCGGGACGGTTCAGACAAAACCGAACCTAAATGAGCTTGTTAACGCCTACATAGAAGAGTGGACCGGGTTTTATCCGAGCAATGCATTTCGTAACGGGCTCAGACCGGCTGCACGGCAATTCGAGGATTTTTCCGGCGACAGGGTCGGGGAATGGATTGCCTATAACCGGCGTACCCTGGAGTTGCTCGACTCCCTGCCGGCCCTGTCCGTCAATGAACAGGTTGATGCGCGGGTATTGCGGCGCCAGGCCAGGCGGGAGCTGGAGCGCTGGGTGCATGACGGCGCGCTGGTCAACCAGCCCGCCTGGTATGCCGAGGTGATTTCCCAGGCCCTGACCTATATCCTGGTACGCGAACAGTTCACCCCTGAAGACAAGCTCGGGGCCGTCCTGCAACGACTCAAGGGGGTGCAGTCCCTGTGCGAACTCGGCATGACAAACCTGCAAAACGGCAGCCGGGAAAGAACGCAGCGAGCCGTGGAAGTACTGGAGCGCACAAAGACTTTTTATCATGACAGCCTGCCCGGATTGATGCATGACTGGTCCGGGGGTAATCAGCATGAACAGGTAACGCAGGTCATCAGTGATACCGTTAACACGGTGGATGCCCTGTTGCGCCACATCCGAGAGACCGTGTTGCCGGACACTTCCATCCCGGACCGCCTTGATGATCGGGATTATGCGCGTAAATTAAGGATTTATACGGACAGCGACCTCACCCCGGCACAACTCAGGGACCGCGCTGCGGCGGAGATCGAGGAAGTGCGGAGATTGATGGCGATCGAGGCAGGGGCCTGGTGGAATGAGCAAGGTTCAGACTCGCCGATGCCTGCGGATGAGAATGAACTGCTGGAGGCGGTAATGGCGGAAATGGAGCGGGCGAGATCGGACAACCGTTCCGATTTCGTGAAGTTTTTCAGGGAGTTGACCGACAGGGCGGAAACGTTCCTGGTGCAAAACGACCTGGCGACGGTACCCTTGCCTCGCACCATATACGTTGGCCTGTCACCCGATCACTTCTCCGGCGCAGCCTATGGCGGGGTCTACTCGGCAGGCCCGTTCAATCCCGGCGCCGATACGCTGTTTTACCTGCCTTCCATTCCCGATGATTCAACGCCGGAACAGAAAAACGGGTTTTACCGTTCCTTCAACGACCACTTCAACACGATGATCATCGCCCATGAGATCTACCCGGGACACTACCTGCAACTCAAGGTCGGGGCCGGCGCGGCGCCGGCCTTGCGCACGCTGTTTGCTAACGGTGTGTATGTCGAGGGCTGGGGCACGTTCAGCGAAGAGTTGATGCTGGATGCCGGCTGGGATGACCATAACAGGTTGACGCGCCTTGCGCATTTAAGGAAGCGCCTGGAAAATGCGACGCGCGCCTACGTCAGCGTCATGGTGCACGTTCATGACTGGAACAAGGAGCAGGTAATGGAATTCGCGGTAACGCGCGGTCTGCTGCCGCCGCAGTTTGCGGCCAATTTATGGGTCCGGGTAATGAACAACCCGTTGCAGATTCCCAGTTATTTCCTCGGCTTCCATGGCTTCAGGAAACTGTGGCAGGAAGAACAGGCCCGGCTAGGCGAGAGTTTCACAACCCGTGAATTTGTCGACAGCGTTTTACAGGCTGGGCCGATACCCATTGATGTCCTTACGTTAACCTTTCGCTGATGGTGCGGGTTCATCCACCGGAGTATATTGTTGTGAACAACCAACAAAAATTTATTGTGTTATGTATTGAAACAACAATATGTGTGGGTTAAACTTACACGTAATCCAAATATCAGGTAGGGGACAGGGGCTACTATGTCAGCGGCATTGGCAGACGAGCCCCGTTCATCATTGGTGAGTGGATGCCTGCTGATGAAAGAATTTATAAAAATAATACTCATGATTTTGCTATGCCAGTTGGGAACTCCTGTTTTCGCAGATCAGGGTGATGCCAACGTGCTGGTACGGATGTTTGACTGGTGGAATACCGCCATGAAAACACCCGACGGCTTGACGGAACAGGCTTTTAGTGAGTATTACACCGAGGATGCGGCCATTATCATCAATGGCAATGAACTGGTACGCGGTATTGAACCCATGGTCGAACACTTCAGGGGCGCCCGGGCGCGCATCGAATCAGTGGAAATTGTGCTGCCGTTCGAAGAAGAATTCGAGTCCGAATCCGGTGACCACATCTTTACCTATCACCTGGTACGCACCCGTGTAGACGGTGCAGACCGGCTTTCTCACTTAATGGGTTATGCTGCTGTCGATGACGGCAGAATTTCATTGATCAATTTTGTGAGATACGATCGACCGGCTGCCGCTGATGCGGTGGCTTTATCCAATTATCCTCAATAGCTAATGCAAGATCACAAAAGGGGGAGATATGAGCAGCAAAAATATTAACAATAATTCAGTCAGTCTTGTGCGACTGTTAGTCACGAGTTTTGGAATCCTGCTGCTGGGTTTTTCCAGCGCCATCGTCGCCCAGGACAGCGTCGGGATTGAAGAGGTGGTGGTCACCGCGCAGCGTCGAGAGCAGAACTTGCAGGAAGTGCCGATTAGCATCTCCGCGTTCAACGCAGATAACGTCGAGGCATATATGTTCAATGACGTGACGGATTATCTTATCCGCACCCCCAATGCCGCCTGGACCTCGGTCGGTTCCAAGTCAAGACGGGAACTGTCTATCCGGGGCGCGACAAACCTCCTGAATATCAACCGTGGTTTGAGAACTTCCACGTTCGCTTTTTACCAGGATGATTTCAGTGTCAACGGGAGTACGGGTAATCCGCCGGTCATGGACGTAGAGCGCATTGAGATTCTGCGCGGACCACAGGCGACTTACTTCGGCAGAAATGCACTTGCGGGCGGTCTCAGTGTTACCTCGAAAAAACCCCATAACGACCTGGCGGGGTCGGTAATGGTGGATTATTCACGTTTCGACACCATAGATGTCGAAGGTATTGTGAACCTGCCGGTCGTGAAAGACGTACTGGCCATGCGCGGCAACATCAAATACTCGGAATCGGATGGGAATATCAAGAACATCAATCCTGTCGGCGGCGGCAATGAGTCGGAATACAAATACGTCAGGACCGCAATACGTTTTACCCCAACTGATGCCCTGACCGTGGATATCACCGGAACGCTTGCCTCCGAGACAGCAGGCATGCGCGAAGGCGTCCCGACCGGAGTCTTCTCGAATTTCGGTAACTTTCTATATCAGAGAGACAGTACAAGGTTTCCTGATGCCAATAACGACGGTATTCGGGAACCAATTCGGGACGGAGTCGGTTTCTACCCTGAAAACAGAACGAGAGTAAATTTTAACTTCCCCCAACAGGTAGGCACCAATTACCGGATGATAACGGGCCGTGTGGATTATGAACTGGGCAATGTGTTGTTTACAAGCATCTCCGGCCATATCAATTCGGATTTTTACCTGAATGGCGACGTAGATGGCGCCAGTATCGATGCCTGGAATGAATTCAGGAATATTGAACGCCAGAGCTTCAGCCAGGAAGTGCGCTTGCAGAATACCAACGAGGGCCGCTTCCAGTGGAGTGTCGGTGGTCTGTATGCCAAGGATGAAAGTGATTACAGAAGTGCCACTTTGACCGGCAGGGATAATGGATTTGGCGCGCCAGCGGGCATTCCCGTCGGTACTACAGACGATCATGATGAGATTGAAAGCTGGGCCCTGTTCGGGCAGTTTGACGCGGATTTCACGGACAAACTGACACTTTCCCTGGGGGGTCGATACAGCGAAGAAACGATCGGTGCAGATGTCAGCTATATTGCCGCTACTTTAAGTCAGATCGCTACGGTCGAGCAGAAATTTACCAGTTTTTCTCCCCGGTTTGCGGTTAACTATGGCGTTACCGAAGACATCAACCTGTACGGGACGATTTCGAAAGGCATCAAATCTGCCGGCATAAATACGGATGCCGCAATAGTTGTGCTCCAGACCGGCTCTGAAGAACTGACACAGTTCTTTGAGCCGGAGATTATGTGGAACTACGAACTGGGTGTAAAGGCGGACCTTTTCGATGACAGGCTGAGACTCAACGCCGCCGTATTTTACATGAAATGGACGGATATGCAGGCGGATTTCCTGCAATTCGTAGTGATAGACGGCGCGCTGGCGGGATTCGATGTGGTCAGTAACGCAGAATCTGCAACCTCGAAAGGTGTAGAGGTATCGCTTACTGCCCTACCCATCGAAAATCTCATTGTGAATTTTGACGTCGGTTACCTGAGTGCAAAATTTGACAAGGCCGTTATCTTTATTGAAGGACAGAATCATGTATTGGATGGTGTAAGGACACCCCTGGCCCCCGAGTGGACTCTGGCTGCGGACGCCGAATATACGTTCAACGTCAGCCCGACATACGATGGTTTCGCCCGCGTCGAGTGGACGTACCGGGACGGGACCAAGACCAATGTTGCTGGCCTGATACACGATGGTTTTCCCTATTATTCGCCCAGCTACGATTTCTTCAACCTGCGCGCCGGCATTCGCCACAAGAACTTTACCATTACAGGGTATGCAGAGAACCTGTTTGATAGTAATTATTACCCGAATGCCTACATCAAAGCCTGGGCCAGCGGTATGTCCGTTGAACCGTCATTCCGGACTTACGGCATTCGTGTAAAATATACGTACGGCGAGTAGTCTGGAAATCTATAAATAGGTAGCCCGTCACTCCCCTGCTGTCGCAGGGGCAGGCACTGCGCAAGTTTACGCCTGCATGGCGTTGAGCAGGTGCAGGAATCTATTCTGACAGTGTGCCGCAAAATGCGGCACACTGTATCACCGTTTCCGGCATCCGCCGGAATGACAGTTGGATCTGAACGACTAAGGGATAAGTGTCACACCTGATGGGGGAGGTAACTGGCATGAGCATAAACCGGGCACTGTTAAGCATTATACTTCTGATTTTCCTGATAGCATTTGTCCTGACAGCAAATGCAGCCGGAATTTCTGCCATTATCGGCGGCACCGTGGTTGACCTTGATGGGAATGCACCAATTGAGAATGCCGTGATTGTTATTGAGGGCGAGCGGATCGCGGCAATCGGCGCGGCCGGCAGCGTTGAAATCCCTGACGGCGCCGAGCAGGTAGACGCCAAGGGCACCTGGCTCATCCCCGGCCTGATGAATATGCACGTTCATCTCGGTCTTATCCTGCCCGGCAAGATGAAAGCGGAATTGGCCAACGAATCCGAAGCTGCACTGGCCCTGCGCATGGCTGCGGCAGCGCGGGAAACCCTGCAGGCAGGCGTTACTACCATACGTTTACCCGGGGACACGGCACATGCCGACCTGGCCCTGATGAGAGCGATAAACAAGGGACAGGCTGATGGCCCGCGCATATTCAGTTCCGGTGAAGCACTTACGATAACCGCCGGACACGGGTCAAAAGGCGGCAAGAGAAATTACGATGGCCCGGATGAACTGGTAAAAGCGGCGCGTACGCAGATCAGCGCAGGGGCGAAATGGATCAAGATCCTCATATCGGGCGGGATAGCCACCGCCGGGGGTGATCTTGATGCAGTACTGATGACACCCGGGGAGATCAGTGCGGTGATCGACGCTGCCCACCGCTTCGGGGTGAAGGTGACGGCGCACTCCGGTTCCCCGACAGCCACAAGCATTGCCATTGATGCCGGACTGGATTGTGTAGAACATGGTTACTTCCTTGATCGTCCGACCCTCAGGAAAATGAGGGAGCACGGCACCTGGCTGGTGCCGACCATCGTCGTGAGCCAACCGGCTACAGAGCCGTTTTTTAAGGCGATCGGTTCACCGCCGTGGTACCTGGAACGGCGTAATTCCGCCGGCATAGCGCACTGGAAGGCGCTGCAGATGGCTATTGAGGAGGGCGTGAATATCGCCGTAGGTACGGACCAGTTACCGCACGAACCCAATGACGGCACCACAGCGACCGTGCGCGAGGCGCAATACTACGCGGAAGCCGGCATGACCCCGCTGCAGGCGTTGCGCTCGGCAACTATAGAACCCGCCAGGCTGCTGGAAGCGGAGGATGAGATCGGGTCTCTGGAAACGGGCAAATATGCCGATATCGTTGCCGTGGACAGTGACCCCACGGAAGACATCAAGGCATTGCGCAATATCCTGCTGGTGATGAAAGGCGGCAAGGTCTACCGTAATAATCTGTAGAAAAAGCATTTAATCCATCACCGGAATCGCAAAAAAGGCGATATTGCATAGAGAGGGGCCATCCCTGATCAGCAGGCCATGAAATGAGCATCAACCGGGCACTGTCCAGAAAAACAGGGGACAGGTTTCAAATCTGCCCCGGGTGGATTCCGGTAGTTCTGACGTTTCTCACGGCGTTTATCCTCACAGCCAATGCAGCCGGAATGACCGCCATCGTCGGCGGCACGGTGGTAGACCTGGAGGGCAAAGCGCCCATCGAAAATGCCGTTATCCTCGTTGAAGAGGACAGGATCGCGGCAATCGGTGAAGCCGGCAACGTAGAAATTCCTGACGGAACCGAACAGATAGACGCCAGGGGCACCTGGCTGATCCCCGGCCTGATGAACATGCACGTCCACCTCGGCCTCGTTATGCCCGGCAGGATGACTGCTGAACTGTCCGATGAAAGTGAAGCGGCCCTGGCACTGCGCATGGCCGCGAACGCGCGGGAGACTCTGCAGGCCGGCGTCACCACCATCCGCTTGACAGGCAGCCGGGCCCATGCCGACCTGGCTCTGATGAGAGCGATAAACAAAGGCCAGGCCGATGGCCCGCGCATCTTCAGCGCCGGCGAAACGCTCACCATTACCGCGGGGCACGGTTCGAAAAAGCCGGGAAAGAAGAATTATGACGGCCCGGACGAATTGGTAAAAGCGGCGCGCACCCAGATCAGCGCCGGGGCTAAATGGCTCAAGATACTGATTTCGGGCGGAATAGCCACCGATGGCGGCGGTCTTGCCGCGGCATTGATGACTCCCGGGGAAATCCGGGCGGTAATCGACGCGGCGCACCGTTTCGGCGTAAAGGTGACGGCCCACTCCGGTTCCCCGGCAGCTACTGACGTTGCTATCGATGCCGGGCTGGACTGCGTTGAACACGGTTATTTCCTGGATCGTCCGACCCTGAAGAAAATGAAGGAACACGGAACCTGGCTGGTCCCGACCATCGTTGTCACCGCGCCTGAAACCCAACCGTTTTTTGAGCGGATGGGTATGCCCCCGTGGTACATGGAACGGCGTAATTCCGCCGGCAAGTTGCACTGGCAGGCACTTGAGATGGCCATTGAAGAAGGTGTCAGCATCGCCCTGGGCACCGACCAGTTGCCTTTCGAACCCAATGACGGGACCACGGCAACCGCGCTCGAGGCGCAATATTACGTGGAAGCAGGCATGACGCCGCTGCAGGCCTTGCGCTCGGCAACCATAGAATCCGCCAGACTGTTGGAGGCCGAGGATGAGATTGGTTTCCTGAAACAGGGCAAGTACGCCGATATTGTTGCCGTTGACAAGGATCCCACGGAAGACATCAAGGCATTGCGTAATATCCTGCTGGTGATGAAGGGCGGGAAGGTTTACCGTAATCTACTTAAACAGTAAGCGATCAAGCGTACAGAAACGGAGAGGACGCGATACTTGATGGAGGCGAATGAAATGAGCATAAACCGGGTGCTGGTAAGAATTGTCTTTCTCATCTTACTCGCAGCAGTTGTCATTACGGCGAATGCTACCGGCGTTACAGCCATTGTCGGCGGTACTGTTGTCGACCTGGACGGCAAAGCGCCGGTTGAAAACGCCGTTATTCTCGTGGATGGGGATCGGATCGCGGCAATAGGCGCAGCCGGCAACGTGAAAATTCCGGACGGCGCCAGGCAGATAGACACCAGCGGCACCTGGCTCATCCCCGGCCTGATGAACATGCACGTCCACCTGGGTCTCGTCCTGCCCGGCAAAATGAAGGCTGAATTGTCCGATGAAAGCGAGGCGGCGCTGGCGCTGCGCATGGCCATGAACGCGCGTGACAGCCTGCAGGCCGGCGTCACCACCATCCGTTTGACGGGTGACCGCGGCCATGCCGACTTGGACCTTATGCGGGCGATCAACAAGGGCCAGGCCGACGGGCCGCGCATATTCAGCGCCGGCGAAGAACTCACTATTACTGCAGGACATGGGTCGAAGTTGCCCGGCAAAACCAATTACGACGGCCCTGACCAACTGGTGAAAGCGGCGCGTACGCAGATCAGCGCCGGGGCGAAGTGGCTCAAGATCCTCATATCGGGCGGCATAGCCACCGACAGCGGCGGGCTTGCCGAGGCGCTGATGACACCGGAAGAGATCCATGCGGTGATCGATGCGGGCCACCGGTTCGGCGCCAAGGTCACGGCCCACTCCGGTTCCCCGGCGGCGACACAGGTTGCCGTAGATGCCGGGCTTGACTGTGTGGAGCACGGTTATTTCCTGGATCGTCCCACCCTGAAGAAGATGAAGGAACACGGTACCTGGCTGGTGCCGACCATCGTTGTCACCGCGCCTGGGACACGGCCGTTTTACCAGCGTATAGGATCCCCGCCGTGGTACCTGGAACGGCTTCATTCCACCGGCAAGGCGCACTGGCGGGCTCTTGAGATGGCCATTGAAGAAGGCGTGAATATTGCCCTGGGTACCGACCAGATGCCTGCCGAACCTAACGACGGGACCACGGCGACCGCGCGTGAGGCTCAGTACTACGTGGAGGCGGGCATGACGCCGTTGCAGGCGTTACGCTCTGCGACCATCGATACAGCGAGACTGCTCGAGGCGGAGGACGAGATCGGTTCCCTGGAAGCAGGCAAGTACGCCGATATTGTTGCCGTAGACAGGGACCCCACACAAGACATCAAGGCCTTGCGTCACATCCTTCTGGTAATGAAGGGTGGTAAGGTTTACCGCAACAAGTTGTAGCGAAACATCGAAGGGGACGGATTTGAAATCCGTCCCCGGGCACAGAAGGAGGGTTATTGAAATGAGAAATACTCGGTTACGGTTCAGCGCTCTATTACTGATATTCCTTGCGCTATCTGTCCAGGCAGTTGATACGAATGTAGTTACCGCCATCGTCGGTGGCACAGTGGTGGACCTGGAGGGTAAAGCGCCGATAGAAAACGCCGTTATTGTCGTCGAAGGGGAACGGATAGCGACAATCGGTCCAGCCGGAAGTGTGGAAATTCCTGATAGCGCTGAGCAGATAGACGTCAAGGGCGCCTGGCTGATCCCCGGCCTGATGAACATGCACGTTCACCTTGGTCTGGTTCTGCCCGGCAAGATGAAGGCCGAACTGCACAATGAAAGCGAAGCGGCGCTGGCGTTGCGCATGGCAATGAACGCGCGTGAGAGCCTGCAAGCCGGCGTTACAACCATTCGTTTGACGGGAGATCTGCATCAGGCCGACCTGGCCCTGATGCGGGCGATAAACAAGGGTCAGGCGGACGGACCGCGTATCTTCAGCGCCGGCCAAGCGCTTACGATAGTCGCAGGTCATGGGTCGAAAAAGGAAGGCAGAAAAAAATTCAGCGGGCCTGACGAACTGGTAAAAGGAGCCCGTACCCAGATCAGCGCCGGGGCCAAGTGGATCAAGATAGCGATTTCCGGGGGTATAGCCACAGACGGCGGCGGTCTTGCCGAAGCATTGATGATGCCCGAGGAAATCCAGGCGGTGATCGACGCGGCCCACCGTTTCGGCGTAAAGGTGACGGCCCACTCCGGCTCCCCGGTTGCGACAAGCATTGCCGTAGACTACGGGCTTGATTGCGTGGAACACGGTTATTTCCTGGATCGTCCCACCCTGAAGAAGATGAAGGAACACGGTACCTGGCTGGTGCCGACCATCGTCGTCAGCCAACCGGCCACGGCGCCGTTTTTTGAGCGGATTGGCTCTCCGCCCTGGTACCTGAAACGGCGCGATTCCGCGGGCAAGGCCCACTGGAAGGCGCTTCAGATGGCCATCGAGGAAGGTGTGAATATCGCCCTGGGCACCGACCAGATGCCTGCCGAACCCAATGACGGCACCACCGCGACCGCCCGCGAGGCCCAATACTACGTGGAAGCGGGCATGACCCCGCTGCAGGCGTTGCGCTCCGCCACCGTAGAAACCGCCAGGATGCTGGAAGCCGGGGATGAGACAGGCACGCTGGAACAGGGTAAATATGCCGATATCGTGGCTGTGGACAGGGACCCGACGCAGGACATCAAGGCGCTGCGCAATATCCTGCTGGTGATGAAAGGCGGCAAGGTCTACCGTAACAAGTTGTAGCAACAAGCGATTCAGGGGACGGATTTAAATCCGTCCCCCGGTTATGCGGTGATGTCCAATCAGGTTCAAAAATTAAACTTGACGCCGCCGCCGTAGGACGCGGGCCTGCTCGGCTTGCTCAGGTGGATGCCGGGACCGAATACGTCGGTGCCCATCGCGGTAGACTGCTGTTCATCCGGCACATTCTTTATTTTAGCTGATATATTATGCAAATATAGAAGGCATAACCCGATTATGATATCAATACTTAACAACTGCAGCGTCCTGGATGTGGAAAGCGGCGCCATAACCGAAGCGGCAATTACTGTCAGTGACGGTGAAATCCATTCCATTGGCGAGGGGGTTGAACAGGACGGAAGTTGCCAGGTTATCGATATGCAAGGCGCCTGCCTGTTGCCGGGCCTGATCAGTTGCCATACACACCTGACCATTGTATTTCCATTTAGTTTGAGCGACCCGGGGGAAGACGCGGCAATGTCGGCTTATCGCGCCTACAGCAGGGGGCAGGACGCATTGCAGGCCGGGGTGACCACCGTTCGCACGGTGGGCGAACTGAACCGCGCCGACATAGCGTTGCGTAAATCTATCGCTGAAGGCTGGGTAACCGGCCCGCGCATCTATTCTGCGGGGCTGGGCGTTTCCGTTACCGGCGGCCACGGTCACGGGTTTACGGCGGAGGCGGACGGCGCGGACGATTTCAGGAAAAAATGCCGGGAGGACTTACTGGCCGGGGCAGACCATATAAAAATCTTCATGACCGGGGGCATAGCGCAAAAGGATGAAACCTTCTCCGAATCGCAAATGTCGGACGAGGAGATCCGGGCCACAGTCGAGGTCGCCAGGAGCAAGGGGACTTACGTGTGTGCCCACGTGGGAGATTCCGAGCCCATCATGAAAGGAGTCAGGGCAGGGGTGCGCTCATTTGAACATGCCTATAACCTGGATTTCTCCACGGCCTCGGCCATCAGGGAAGCCGGCGGTTATATTGTGCCTACGCTCGGCGTGACTCGCTCCAGGGACTGGATGCGCAGACACGGGTTTGAAGAATGGACAATCTGCAAGGCCGTAGCCGCGGCCTCGGACCACTTGGAAAGCATCAGGACTGCGGTCAGGGCAGGCGTTACCCTGGTGAACGGGACGGACATTCCACCCGGTGACACGGATGATGGCGCGCCGGTCGCGGTGCGTGAAATGGAACATTGCCTGGAGGCAGGTTTAAGCCCCCTGCAGGTCATCCAGACAGCCACAGTCAATGCGGCGGCATTGATTAATGACGAAAAACTGGGAGTAATCAAGCCTGGGGCGAAGGCCGATTTAATTGCGACACCCGGCAATCCTATGGAAGATATCAGCCGGTTGAGGGAAATATTTTTTGTTATGCAGGGCGGCAGGATAATCAGGGATGACCGTTAATGGGCTCATATAACCTGGGCATCGATATTGGCGGGACATTCATCGACGCAATCCTGTTTGATGGCAAGACAGGCGAGACCAGGCTGGAAAAGGCGCCGACTGTTCCTCAAAACCCGTCTTCCGGTGTGCTGCGTGCCGTTGACAAGCTGGGGATTGACCTCGGTGAAGTCGGCACGATCGTTCACGGCACAACCCTGGGTCTCAATGCCGTGCTCGAACGGCGCGGTGCAAGCGTTGGAATAGTCACCACGGAGGGTTTCCGGGATATCCTCGAACTGGGTAGGGGCGACCTGCCCGCAGATCACATGTATGACATGCATTACCGGCGCCCGGAACCCCTGGTGCAAAGGCGCCGGATTGCCGGTGTCCCTGAACGGCTCAATGTGGACGGCAAGGTAGATGTCAGACTGGATGGAGATGCAGTGGTCAATGCCGTCAACCATCTGGTGCATAAGCAGGATGTTTCCTCAATGGCTATCTGTTGTCTGCACTCATACAGAAATCCCGAACATGAACGGCAAATTGCTGCAATCGCGCGCGAACTGTTCCCTGACATATGGTTATCGGTTTCCCATGAGGTTGTGCGTGAATACCGCGAGTATGAGCGTACCTGCACCACCGTTCTGGATGCCTACATCCGGCCCATTTTCGAGAGATACATAGACGATCTTTACTCGGACCTGGCAGACAAGGGATTTACCGGAAGATTCCTGGTGATGCGCAGCAGTGGTGGGGCAATGACGGCGCAGGCGGCAAAACAACGACCCCTGGACAGTGTGATGTCGGGTCCTGCCGGCGGCATCATCGGCGCCTCATACCTGGCACAACAATTGCGGCTGGACCGTGTACTGACCATGGACTTCGGCGGCACCAGCCTGGATACCTGCGTTATCGAGAATGCCGCACCGGACGTGATCCATGAAACTCGGTTGCAGCACATGCCGGTGTTAATCCCAACTTTTGATATCCGTTGCCTGGGCGCAGGCGGTGGTTCTATCGCCTGGCTGGAGGAAGGCATGCTCAGGCTCGGGCCGCAAAGCGCAGGCGCCGAACCCGGACCCATCGCGTACGGCCGGGGCGGGAAGGAGCCGACGTTGACGGACGCGGCCCTGGTACTGGGGTATATCGACCCGGACAATTTTCTGAATGGAGAACTGCCGCTCTACATGACCGAAGCGCGCAAGGGACTGGAATCCGAAATAGCCACGCCCATGGGAGCTGATGCCCTGGAAGCCGCTGCGGGAATTTTCTCCGTGCTGGTCGCGCAGACGGAAGGCGCAGTCCGTGAAATTACGATAGAGCAGGGTAAGGATCCGAAGGAATTCTCGATACTTGCATTCGGCGGAGCCGGACCGCTGGTTGCGCCGTTGCTGGCATTGGAAATGGGTATACCCAGCACGATCATCCCAAACGTACCGGCTGTATTCTCTGCATGGGGGATGTTGATGGCGGACCTGGCGACGGACGTTGCGCGGACGTATATTGTCGAATTGGAAGAGTCACAATTGCCGGGGATTGCCGAACTGTTTCAGGTACTGGAACAAGAAGCATCGTCAAGCCTGACACAGCAGGGAGTGGAGACGGATAAGCAAGCCATGGTGAGGTACATGGAAATGCGCTACCTGGGTCAGGAGCATACACTGAAACTGGAGGTGCAGGGCATGCCTGCGTATGAGGCTATGCGTTCCCTGTTTGACTCCGCCCATGAACAGCGCTACGGACACAGGACGGAACAGCCCCTGGAACTTGTGAACCTGCGCGTGACTGGTCTCGGGCGTGTCGCCAAACCCGGACTGGCAAGGCAATCGGCCACAACCTCAACCGGGTCTTTCGAAAACGTATCTGGAACGCGCAAGGCCTATTGTTTCAGGGATAGGAAGATGAAAGTATTTCAACTTGTCGAACGGCACAGACTGGTTCCCGGAGACTGTATTTCCGGCCCGGCGATCATTGATGAAGGAACGTCGACCACGGTTATATATACCGGCCAGGTCTGCACGCTTGACGATTTCGGGCACCTGTTAATCACCACGTAGGGTTTAACCTGATGGATAGCGCAACGATCGGAGTCATCCATAGTTACCTGTGTTCAGCGGCGGAAGAAATGCGGCGTACCTTGATTCGCACTGCATTCAGCCCCGTCATTTACGAAGTGCTGGACTTCGGGATTTCCATATACAGTAGCGATCTCGACCTAATTGCCGATGCGCCGGGACTTGCGTTCTTTCTCGGCGCCAATGATTATGCCGTGAAAACCGGCATAGAGCGGGTTGGAGTCGACAACCTGGAACCTGGCGATATCATCGCCCTGAATTACCCGTACTGGAGTTCGGCCCATGCCGCGGACGTAGCTCTGTTTGCCCCTGTGTTTGACGATGGAGAGGACAGGCCTTTCGCCTATACCTGTATCCGCGCGCACTGGCTCGATATGGGCGCCAAGGACCCTGGCTACGTGCTTGATTCAACCGATATTCACCAGGAAGGGTTGATACTGCCGGCAGTCAAGGTCTACAAGCGCGGTAAGCCGGACAAGGAACTGCTTGATGTCATCCGCTTCAATTCCCGCATGCCGGAGAACGTCCTGGGGGACCTGGAGGCACAGGTGGCGGCGACACAGACGGGTATCGATCGCCTGAAACAGGTGCGCAGGAAATTCGGTGGTGACGTCCTGGCCCGGGCGATCACCGGCATACTCGATTACGGGGAGAGGATCACGAGAAAAGCATTGAAAGAAATTCCCAACGGCAGCTGGACAGCCGAGGACTACGTGGATGATGACGGTATCGATGATGAAATTATCCCGTTGCGGGTCAGGGTTACCGTGAAAAATGACAGGTTTATCGTGGATTTCAGCGAATCTCCAGGTGCCGCGGTCGGGCCGGTCAACATTCCTTTTGGTCTTACTCAGACAATAGGCAAGGTGGTACTGAAAATGCTGACGGCGCCGAACCATCCTAGCAACGCCGGATGTTTCCGTCCCCTTGAAGTCATCGCGCCTCCCGGCAACCTGTTCCATGCGGTTTATCCTGCCGCAACATATACACTATGGCCGGCGATGGTGGCCCTGGAACTGGTTTTGAAAGCACTGTCAGTGGCGATGCCAGACAGGATCCCTGCCTGTTCGGGCGGGGATGTTCCTGGGTTTATGATGTACGGTAAGGAACCGGCAAGCGGCCGGCCCTATGCGATCAGCAATAATGAACCGGTGGGGTGGGGCGCCGCGGCTGGCCATGACGGCGCCAATGCGCATAATCATGTCTCCACGACCATGGTGCGCAACACTCCTATCGAAGTCATGGAAGCAAAAACGGGCATGCAGTTTGACCGCGTCGAATTGCGCTGTGATAGCGGCGGCGGCGGTAAATTCAGGGGCGGCCTGGGAATTTACCGGGACATCCGGTTTGTCTGGCCGGGACATTTCCTGTCCATCACCAAAAAAAGTAAAACGTCTCCCTGGTCACTGGAAGGAGGTCACAGACCGCAACCGAATGAGTTTCATGTGTTTCCGGATACGGCGCGGAACACTAAGGTAGGCACGTACAGGACCGCTGTCTCCCCGGGCGAACATATCCTCAGCGTTTCTGCTGGAGGAGGGGGTCACGGCAATCCAGGGCTAAGGGATCCCGGCCTGGTCCTCAATGACGTGCTGGATGGTTACGTATCCGTTGAGGCCGCGGAGGAAATCTACAAGGTTGTCATAAAGGACGGGAAGGTCGATACGCGGGCGACGTCTGCACTGCGGAAAACAACCGGTGATTGACCTGATGTTTCCCGAAAGAATGTGCTGCACCGGGGACAGGTGTCCCTGATGCCCGTATCAGGATAAGGGATGGCCCGTTTCCAGCCAGGTGACGATTACTCCCACCAACCGGTTCCGGAAAATGAAAGGACCGACGCCTATTATATTGCCGTTATAATTATCGGCGGCACCATCGCCGTGCCGGGTTTCCTGATGGCGTCTAATATCAGCCAGGGCGCCGGGTTCTATCCGGGATTGATCGGCTTTATCTTGGGGTGCCAGGTCCTGGCGATAACCGGCGTTTTTGCCGGCATGGTGGGGGCCCGTTCCAAGCTGTCCACCTACCTGATCCTGCGCTATTCCTTCGGCGTGGCCGGTTACCGGTTCGCGAATTTCCTGATTGCCCTGGTCATGTTCTTCTGGTTTGCTATCCTCTGTAACCTGTTCGGAGCGGCAGCGGAGGAAATCGTATCCATCGTTACCGGGATGGAACTCTCCAGGCAATGGCTCGGAGTCCTGGGTGGTTTGATCATGGTAGGTGTGACCATCTACGGGTTTCGTGCGATACAAAAGATGGCGCTGTTCATGGTTCCCCTGCTGGCGGTCATCCTGTTGTATGGGGCGTACAGGTCGGTCGTATCCAGCGATGCCGGATTGCTCGGCAGCCCCGGAACAGGCGTCCTGGGGATAGGGGGCGCCATATCGGTTGTCATCGGTGCGTACAGCGGCGGCATTGTGACCCTGCCCGATTACCTGCGCTACGCCCGCCACCCGGAACGCGCACTGGGCGCCGTGTATTTCGCACTGGGAGTTTCATTTCCCATTGTGTTGACGGTCACTGCCATACCCAGTGTGCTTTCAGGCGAACAGGACCTGATCAGGATCATGCTCACACTCGGTGTCGGGGTTGGCGCCCTGATCGTCCTGATCTTTTCCACGATGTCCAGCAACGTGGGAATGCTGTATTCGGTAGGCCTGTCAATTGCCGCTTCATTCAAACAGGTAGCATTCTGGCGCAGTGTCGCCCTGTTCGGCCTGCTGGCCACACTGCTTTCCATATTTGATATCGTTACCTACTTTATTCCGTATATCAGCGTACTGGGAATTTGTATTCCGAGCCTGTGCGGTATCTATATCTGTGATTTCTTTTATGTTAACAGGCAGAATTACTCACCTGAAAAACTCGAGACGCTCCCCGCCTATAACCTGCCGGCATTTCTGGCATGGGGCGCGGGATTCCTGGTAGGTTTGCTGAGCGTGAAGGGATATATCACCATTACGACGGTATCCGCCTTTGATTCCATGCTGGCTGCCGCATTCTGTTACTGTTTGACATCGTCAAGGCAAACTTTGACGACGACTAAATGAGTCTACGGGTAGGTGTCGTCGGCTGGGGAGATGCCGGCAGGATTCATGCAAAACACCTGGCGGCGCACGGCGCGCGCCTGGTCGGCGTAGTCTCGCGCAGGCCGCCGGATTCGGATTTCCCCTGGTTCAGGAGTCTGGAAGATATCCTGCCCGAGGTGGATGCGCTCACGATTGCCACGCCCAATGATCTTCACGCCGGGATGGCGTTGAAGGCAGTACAGGCGGGTAAGTCAGTCATGGTCGAGAAACCGCTGTGTATAACCCGTGAGGAACTGAGACAGCTCGAACTTGTTCTTCCATCTGCAAACGTTCTCTTTCACCTCGGCTATCGCCTTCGTTTCAACGACGAGATTCGACGTTTGCGCCGACCGAAAGGCGACGGGGTTGTTCCCCGCAGAGTACATTGCAGCTATCAACTGGGAATTGACCGGTTAGCGCCCGGGAAAAGCTGGATCCGCGACCCTGCGCGTAGCGGGGGAGCTTTTTTTGTACTGGGGAGCCATTGTCATGACCTGGTCCGCTGGCTCTGCCGGGCCCGGGGTAGGGCGCTGACGAATCTTGCTGTGCCTGACAAATTACAGGGTGATTTCCCGCTCCGGGTTTCACTTATGGGCCGGCTGGGAGAAACGGAACTCGGAATCTCGGTGGATATGAGAGGATACGCAGATTATCGCCTGCAAATTACGGTGGAATGGCCGGATGAAGATGAGCCCCGTTCAGTTGTTCTCTCGGGAGAGCGCCCCGGAGTACGGGAAGAAGCCGAGTACTCCGGTCTCATGGGCAACTTCGTACAGGCCGCAGAGCAAGGACTGGTTGACCCCGTCACTATTACAGAAATTCTGCAAACCCATCGTGAGCTTCTCGATGCCAGGAATAAACGGCAAAGTCATTGCTGAACAATGCCTCCTGGGAGTTCCCGGCAACAGGGGTTCTCCAGTTCTGAAATGAACCTGATTTGAAGATTCTGCGTCTTGACAGTGCAGGATTGATATTGAATACTTGAATTACTGATGTTTCCCGGCGCGACGGTTTACGTGCTCAGGAAACACAACCCCCGGATATAAGACATTTTCTGCTACCACCAGGAGAGGAAACGTGAAGCCGATACTGGCAGTCGTCGTCCTGTTCATGTGTTTATACGCTCTTTTCCCGGGATTGCCTGCGAGCACCGAGGCGGATCTCGTGGCAAAGGGAGAGGATATCTTTTTCAACGAGACGTTTGCCGGGAACGGCCGCACCTGTTCGACCTGCCACCGTCCGGAGGACAACTGGCGTATCACACCGGCATTCATTGCCACGTTGCCCGAGGATGATCCGCTCTTCGCCCATGAATTCATGCCGGCGTTAGGGGAGAACTTCGAGAAAGCAGACCTCCTGCGGGAGTGGGGCCTGATCCTGATCAACCCTGATGGCTTCGTCGACCTGGAGAATGACTACGTGATGCGCACCGTGAATTCCCTGCGCTCCGTCCGCACCAGCGTGGAGGGCATGCCCCACGAAGGCATGGAGAACCAGCTCGATTTCATGGAGCCGCTCACCGGGTGGGCGGGGGACGGTGCGCCCGGCGACGGCAGCCTCCGGTCATTCGCCTTCGGGGCCGTCCTCCAGCATATGCCCAGGACGCTTGCCCGCAAGCCCGGGGTTGACTTTCGCCTTCCCACCGACGCAGAACTGGATGCGCTGGAAGCGTTCATGCTCACCATCGGACGCCAGGAGGAACTCTCGCTGCCCCTGCCGTTGAAGGGGGACCTGGCGCTGCGCGGGCAGGAACTGTTCATTGACAGGGATAACAGCAACGGCCGCTGCAATGTCTGCCATATCAATGCCGGCGCGTCTTCGCTCCAGGCAAGCGTACTGCCGCAGGGCCGCATCGTGAATCTCGGCAGCATTGTCCATGCCACCGGCGAGGAGTTCGCACCGGGGAAGCCGACCGAACTCATTCCGCTGGATGGTGGCTACAAGGACACGCACCAGTTCAATACCCCGCCGGTGGTCGAGGCGGCGGACGCCGGGCCGTTGTTCCACAGCGGGTTCGTGAAGTCGGTCGAAGAGGCGGTGGACATCTACAATCTCGATGCGTTCAGGAACTCGGGAGTAGGTGTCGCGCTCACCAAACGCTTCGGAACCGAGACTGATTTATCCGCCAGCGAGGTTCTCGCTATCGGCGCGTTCATGAGGGTCATCAACGCACTCGAAAACATCCGGGAAACCACTGAACTTCTGGAGTCCAGCCTTGAGAAGGGGTTCTTCGAGAGCGTGCGGGCGCGCGAACTGATACGGCGGGCGGCCTACGAGACGGAAGACGCCATCATCGTTCTTGACGGTGTGAACCTCCATCCGCTGGCGGTGGGGAGCTTGCGCAGGGCGGAGGAGATCATACACAGCGCCCGGGAAGCAACATTCGCGCGCAGCGATCTTACCCGGGACGCGCTCGCCGAACTCCAGCGTGCGCGTGAGATATTGATTGAGTCAGAAAAGACGGAGGCTGGATAGCTGCGACCAGTGTTGAGATAGCGTGATAATCTCGAAAAGCGCTCGAGTCTTTCCCGGGGTATTAATATTTGAAAACATGCCGAATTACTGACATAATCCTAGGGAAGTTATCTAAGTCTTCCAATAATCTCACGGGGGAATGGGGGGGGTGACGTTGAGGAAGTTTACATGCATCATCCTTATGCTGCTGTTGTGGTCGTCGGGTTGTTCGGGCGACCAGCCAGGTTCTGGTAGCGAACTCATCATTACAGATGTCACCTTGATCGACGGCACCGGGTCTGAGCCGCAGGCTGGGGTCGATATCCGCATAGCCGATGGCCGGATTGTTGAAATCGGTCCGGATTTGTCGGCTTCTTCAGGAGCAGAGACTATCGGCGGCAGCGGGAAATATGTCATCCCCGGTCTAATCGATGCCCACGTCCACATGGACGCTCCCATTGTCTTCCAGCTTACACCCGAGGAGAAAACCCAGGTCATTGAGAACAACCCCAGGGCTTTTCTGTACAACGGCGTCACCGCGGTCCTCAACGTATCCTCGAAGGTGGACTGGATCTTCGAACAGCGCCAGGCCGAGCGGGAAGGCAGGCTGCTGTCGCCCAGGCTATACGTAATGGGCCGTTCTTTTACGCCGGTAGATGGCTGGGGCAGCCGGCATGGCGGCGCCCTTGCCGATGCCGATGATGCAGTGGCCCGCGCCCGGGAGTACATCAGCCGTGGCACGGATGGGTTCAAGGTGATCATCGAAGACGGTCTGGGAGCATCAGGCACCTACAAAAGAATGAGCGAAGAGATGATGATGGCCATTTCGAAGATCGCCCATGAGAACAATGTCCCGATCTATACGCATGCCATCAACCTGGACGAATTCCATTCGGCGGTGGCAATGTTATCAACGGCTATCGTCCATGGGCTTGAAGACCCCATCCCGCCCGGCGATACCATTCTGCAGGACATGGTCGACAACAACGTGATGTTTGTTCCCACCCATAGCCTCTGGGAGGCGTTCCTGCGCCACGACGAGGCGGCAGCCGACCTGAATGATCCGATACTGCGTGACAGCGTTCCCCATTTTCTCCTGGACTATATGCAGGATCCGGACTATCGCGCCGAGGAGACCCGCCGCTTCCTGGCAGTGGCCGACATGCCGGTTTACAAGTGGGCTGAAGATAAGATTCCTGTCTTCAGTGAGAATATCCTGAAGGCGCACCAGGCCGGAGTAATTGTCGCCACCGGGACCGACGCAGGCGGACCGGTGGGGTTCAACTTCCAGGGCTATAATCTCCCTTGGGAGGTCAAGCTGTTCGTGCAGGCAGGATTGACCCCGATGGAAGCCCTGGTGGCGGCCACACTCAACGGCGCTAGGGTAATCGGCGTTGAGGATCAACTGGGCACGGTGGAGGCTGGGAAACTGGCCGATCTCCTGATCCTGACCGCTAACCCGCTTGATGACATAGAGAACATTCGCCAGATTGAGACCATCATCTACAAAGGCAAGGCCTACCCGCGTATGGAGTTTGCCTATCAACCCCCGAACGAGTGAGGTAAAAAATGAAAAATCAAGATTGTCGTTCAGTCAACAAGATCCATTATATTCTACCCGTCAGCCTGCTCATTTTGCTGTTCGGAATTACACCGGTAGCGCAGTCCCAGATCGAAGAGATCGTGGTGACCGCCACCAAGCGCGGTGACACGTTGATCCAGGACATACCCCTGTCCGTGCAGGCGATCAGCGGGGACAGCCTACAGGAAGCAGGGGCGCTGGACTTCAACGATTTTTTCCGCCAGGTGCCGGGTTTGAGTGCCGTCGACCAGGGGCCCGGTGACAAGCGCTACAACATACGCGGCATCAACTCGGCCGGCGCCGGTACCGTGGGTCTGTATTTCGATGAAATCGTCGTTACCGGCAACATGCTGACAGCGGCCGGCGGGCGCTCAATTGACGTCAGGCTGTTCGATATGGACCGTATCGAGGTGCTGAAAGGGCCTCAGGGAACCACCTTCGGCTCCAGTTCCCTTTCCGGTGCGATCAGGTGGATACCTGCTTACCCCGATATGAGCCAGGCCTCCATGGACGTCGGCGCGGGGTTCAGTTCCACCCGCCACTCGGACGGCCTCGGTTACACGGTCGATGCAATGGTCAACATACCCATCGTCAAGGACAGGGTGGCACTCAGGTTTGCCGGGATAAAGATTGATAACGATGGTTATATCGACGATCAGTGGAGGAAAGACGGCAATGACGATGACACCGAAGCCCTGCGCGGCATACTGGCTGTACAGGTGACGGATAATCTGAAATTTTCGGTGTTGGGCATGCACCAGGATGCAAGGACTAATGCCAGGGCCGGGTGGATGGACCAGTTGATCGATCTTCCCGTAAGCCCGACACTCAACGGCGGTCCAACGCCTACCAAGTATTACAACACGGATATGTCCGACGCCAGCTTTGATGACGAGACCGACATGTACAACGTCAAGTTTGAATATGACCCGGAGTGGGGCAATGTGCTTTTCACATCATCCATGATGCAGCGGGATACATACTCCAGACGGGACGCCTCTGCCGAGATTGAGATTATCACCCGCCTGTCTTTTCCTGCTGACGGCACCGGACAGTCTTTTATTGTTCAGCCCCAGAATCGCGAGTTATTCACCAATGAAATCCGCTTTGCTTCCAGTTGGGACAGTCCTTTTCAGTTATTGCTTGGCGGATTTCGCCAGTCGGAAGAACGTTTCTTCAGGAGCAAGGTGATAACGGTAGACCCGGTGAGCGGCAGGGTCACACCTGAGTCAATTTCGTTGTTGGACCGCACAGTGGACACCTCGGTTGATGAGAAAGCGTTATTCGGCGAGTTGTCCTGGGACATTACGGAACGGCTGAATGTGACGGGCGGTTTCCGCTGGTTTGATTTCGAGTTATCAGAAATCGCCGCAGCGGTGACCGGCTTTCCGGGCAGGCCCGGCACCGGCCCCGGCCCGGAACTTGCATTTGGCGAAAAGGACATCATTTTCAAGGCGAATGTCTCCATGGATATCACTGATGACGTATTGGCCTACTTCCAGTTTGCCCAGGGATTCCGCTCCGGCGGGCCGAACGACCAGACGGCAGCCAGTATCGCCGGCGTCACCATTCCCGCGGGGTTTGGTTCCGACTCGGTGGACAGCTATGAAGTCGGGTTCAAAAGTGAATGGGCGGATAGTAAATTCATTTTTAATGGTTCCTTTTACTATCTTGACTGGACGGATATACAGGCCCGGCAACAGGCAACCGCTCCCGGTGGGCTGACTTTCTCTTACCGGGGAAATGGAGGTACCGCGGAAGTCCTCGGGGTTGAACTGCAAGCCCAGGTACATCCTGCTGAAGGACTGTCTTTCGGCGCTACGTTTAACTACAGCGATGCGGAACTGACCGCGGACGCGCCCATACCGAGCAATGGGATGGATGGCGATCAAATCCCCCACGTGCCGGAAACCACCTTCAGCTTGAACGGCCGTTATGAACTACCCCTGGGGTGGGCCGGCTGGACCGGGTTTGTCGGTGGTGATTTTTCCTGGGTGGATGAACAGACCAATGAATTGAGGCCGACCTTTATCACTTATCGTGAGATGGACAGTTATTCCGTTCTAAACCTGAGAGCCGGTGTTAACGGCTCTGGCTGGTCTGCGGTGGTGAGCCTGGACAACGTGCTGGATGAGGACGAAACCCTGGCTTATATCTTTAACGGTGGCAATCAGCCGTCCCGGCTTGGCTTACCTGGGTGGGTCCCCCCGGGAATGGTCCGTCCCTGGCCGCGCATGGTTTCTTTAACAGTGCGTAAATCGTTTGATTTTTAAGGAAGCCCGAGCTTGACTCGGATTTCTCACAGCATTATCTGATACGCGGACATGGCCGCACTGGTACGGCCATGTCCGCAGGGATGAAATTCCGGAAGAAAACCCCACATCCGGCACAGATTATTGAGAATGAGTGTTGAGTCTATGTCAGGATGTGCTACTCTTCAGAGGAGCCTGGAGTCAGGTTAGATTAAACGTGATTAAGGAGTATGGAATATGACCAGTATGTTAATGGAACTATATGATGCGCTTATCAGTGCCGGGGCTGCTGATGCAAAGGCCAGGGCTGCCGCGGCAGTAGTACCCCATGGAAAGGATTTATGCACCAAGCAAGATCTGGATAAAGGTCTGGCTGAACTGTGTGCCGATATGAAAGTCCTGAAGTTTGCGGTGTTCAGTATGTATCCGTTTATTCTCGCCCTGGTCATCAAGATGTTTTTTTTCACCTGAAAATTCTACAGTTATTCTGCTTCTTGAATCATCTCCAGAGCCTTCTTGAACAGTTCGCTTTCTCCGTTCGCCAGCGACAGCGCCGTGTCGGCATGGTCCTCTCCCTCCAGCAGGAGGTAATGGGCGTCGACACCGGCTGCCTGTAGCGCTTCGGTCATTGCCATGGACGACTCCTGGTACCCCTCTTCAGAGCCGACTGCGACCAGTGCGACGGGTACCGGGTCTGTGACGTGCAGTACCGGGCTGGCCTGCTCCCGCAGTTCCGGAGTCGGGGCATAGGCATATACCTCACCGGGTCGGCCCCTGGCGCGTAAATCGTAAGGCCCGCTCACGGGGATAATGCCTTTAATTATCTCCTTCGGCATACCCATCTCCACCAACCATGCGCGGTCAACACCGATATCGGCAGACAGAATGGCGCCGGCCGAATGGCCGCCTACGTAGATGGCTTCAGAGTTGCCGCCGTATTGTCCGATGTTTTCAAATAACCATTTGACGGTGCTTTTTACATCATCCGGCTGGTCCGGATAATGCGCGCCGCTGCCGGTCAACCGATAACTGGCAACGGCCGTAATCACTCCTGCTTCGATAAAAGGTTCGGCAACCGAACCGTAATGCGACTTGTCTCCTTCACGAAAGCCGCCGCCGTGTAGGAACAGAAACACCGGGGCGTTCGACACCTCACCTGCAGGCAGGTAAAGGTCAAGGACCTGTTTTGGATCAGTGCCGTAGGCCAGGTCCAGGTGATGCGGGAATTGTTCTCTTACCCTCGCCGTATGGTCATTCATGCGGTGATAAAAGCCGGTCCAGTCGATGGTGAAATCATCGGGGTTCTGCACCGTGTAGTATTGGGACATATCCTGGGCATTTGTGACACCAGTTAAAAACGCCAGCAGGAAAACAAGTATTGGTAGTCTTATTTTCAACATCAGTTTATCTCCTTGCAGTTTGTTTTTTTCACCACACAGTATTCACCAGAATGGCATACAATCAGGGAGTATACACTTCTCCACCTTTGATAATAAGGACGATTTTGTGTTGCAACAGGGTGATATCCTGCAGCGGGTCGCCGTCCACGATCACCATGTCGGCAAGCTTGCCTGCGGTTACCGTGCCCAGGTCTTTTTCCACTCCCTGCATCTGTGCAGGCCGCAATGTGGCGCTCTGGATCACTTCCATGGGCGTCAATCCGGCCCCAAGGTAATGCTGCATCTCCCGGGTCAGGGGGCTGTGCACATTAAACGGTGCGCCTGCGTCCGTTCCGGCAACGATCTGCTCCCGCCCGCCGGCTGCAATAAATGTTTTCAACTTGCGCTTGGCCACCTTGATGCGTTCCGGCGCGCCGATGCCCCAGGGCACCGCGTTCGGGTTGTTCCAGGACCAGCGCAGGTGCGCGTACACCTCTTCAGAATATTGCTGCCTGAAGCGTGGATGATCCGTGAACTCCGGGAATGCAAACACACGCACGTAGGCATTGCGCATTTCGATAGTCGGCACGATGAACGGCCCGCGCAGAATATTGGCCCGAGGTCCGGTCGGGACGGGTTTTATTCCGCGTATCATGAGGCGGATATCCTCGTCCTTGTAATCCGATAACGGATCGGCGGTAAACACGTGGTGCATACGGTCGACGCCAGCCTCGATCGCGGTGCGGTAAGCGTTGATGTGGCGCACGTCGGCGTCCACGCCGAGACCGGCCTCATGGGCCGTGTCCACGATAACCTTGAGTATGTGGAGGTCCCAGAAACCGTATACCTTTACCTGGTCGACTCCCAGTTCGATAACGTCCTGTGTGATCTGTTTTGCCTCTTCAGGGGAACCAACCAGGTAGTCTCTCCTGATATTGGGCTTGTCCGGATCGCGCTGGTGCAGTATGGGGCCTGCCAGGAACAGCCTGGGACCGGGCAACTTGCCTGCTTCGATATCTGCTTTGAGTGCAAGTTGCTCTTGAATCGGGCCGCCGGTGTCGCGAAAAGTTGTAATGCCTGCCAGCAGTGATGTCCTGGCGACGGCCGCCATGATGGATTGTGCCTGGGACTTGAACTTTACAGGAAACGACGCCGGGTCTCCCTCGCCGATATGGAATAAGTGCCCGTGTGACTCCCATAACCCCGGCAGGATGGTCATGCCGTTGACATCCAGTGTTTTTACCCCGTCGGGGATGTTCACCGAATTCACGTCGCCGACCGCGGAAATTCGATCACCGGCAACCAGTACTACGGCATTTTGCACAGATAAACCGCCATAGCCGTCAACGAGCATACCGCCGCTGATTGCCAGCGTCGGCGCATCTTCTGCAGGCGCCGGCCCGGCAAATACGGCGAGGATGAGGGAGAATGCAACCAGCATGGAATACCTGTTTTTCATGATTACCCCCGGGATAATGTCGTAACCAAGAATAACCCAAAATTCATCCCAGGTCTCACCCCGTATCGATATAAATCAGTTAAAATCAAAAAACCATTTCGGAACAAGGACATTCAAACATGTGGCAATTCTGGGTTGATCGCGGCGGCACCTTTACCGATATTGTCGCCAAGTCTCCCGACGGCAAATTAATCAGCCATAAGCTGCTCTCGGAAAACCCCGGGCGCTACAGGGATGCGGCGGTCCAGGGTATCCGCGATGTGCTCGGACTGGCGCCGGGAACCGCCATACCTCCGGACACCATCGAGCATGTCAAGATGGGGACCACCGTCGCCACCAATGCGTTACTTGAACGCAAAGGGGAACGCACCCTGTTTGTCACCACCCGGGGGTTTGGCGATGCACTGCGCATCGGCTACCAGAACCGTCCGCGCCTGTTTGACCTCCATATCGTGTTGCCGGCCATGCTTTATGAGCAGGTAATCGAAGTGGACGAACGTGTCGATGCCTGCGGCAAAGTGTTGCGTTCGCTTGATGAGGAACGGGTCAGGGCCGATCTGCAGGAAGCGTTCGATACGGGTATCAGGGCGGTAGCCGTCGCCTTTATGCATGGCTATCGCTATGCGGTTCACGAACTCAGGGTGGGTGAAATCTGCCGGCAGATCGGTTTTACCCGGGTCTCCCTCAGTCATGAGGCCAGTCCCCTGGTGAAACTGGTGTTCCGGGGAGATACGACCGTGGTGGATGCCTACCTGTCTCCCATATTGCGCCGTTATGTGCAACAGGTTGCCGATGAACTTGGTATGAAAGATGACGCCCGCGCGCGTCTTATGTTTATGCAATCCAACGGTGGTCTTACCGATGCACACCAGTTCCAGGGCAGGGATGCCATATTTTCGGGTCCCGCCGGCGGCGTGGTAGGCATGACCCGTAGCGCGGCGATGAGTGGCTTCCAAAAGCTGATCGGGTTTGACATGGGCGGCACCTCAACAGACGTAAGCCATTACGATGGCGAGTATGAGCGCAGCTTCGAGACTGTGGTAGCCGGCGTTCGCCTGCGCGCGCCGATGATGAATATCCATACCGTGGCGGCGGGCGGTGGTTCCATACTTCAGTTTGACGGCTCCCGATTCAGGGTAGGACCGGAATCCGCAGGAGCAAACCCCGGCCCGGCCTGCTACCGGCGCGGCGGCCCGCTGACGGTAACCGATTGCAATCTCATGCTGGGGAAAATACAGCCGGGCTATTTCCCTGCCATTTTCGGGGCCACCGGCTACGAAAAGCTCGACCGGGGAACCGTAGTGCAGCAGTTTTCCGGCCTGGCCGAACGGGTTTCTGCGGTACAGGGCAAAACCGTCAGGGCCGAAGAAGTGGCAGAAGGGTTCCTGCGTATTGCCATAGAAAACATGGCCAATGCCATCAAGAAGATTTCGTTGCAGCGCGGTTATGACGTGACGGAATACACCCTGAACTGTTTCGGCAGCGCAGCCGGCCAGCACGCCTGTGCGGTGGCGGACACGTTGGGTATGGAGAGTATTTTTCTACACCCATTTGCCGGGGTATTGTCCGCTTACGGCATGGGGCTGGCAGAAATTCGGGTGGTGCGAGAAGCACAACTGGGAATTGATTTTGCCGCGGATTCCATAGAGGAAGAGATTGTAGCCAGTTCCCGGCCATTGACCGCCTCAGCCCGCCGGGCTGTACAGGAGCAAGGTGTGGAAGAGCAAAATATCTCAATTGTCACCAAGGTTCACATACGTTACCAGGGCACCGACGCCAGCTTGCAGGTCGATGTGAGCAGCGTTGAGCAAATGCTGTCTGATTTCGAAACCGCACACCGTCAGCGGTTCGGCTTCGTTACCCGGGAGCGGAGCCTGGTAGTTGAAGCCTTATCCGTGGAAGGCATCGGCGCCACCGAAGTTGAGGTTGATCCGGAGACAGACTCACCCAGGTCTCCACGAGACCCGATTGCCCGGGATCATGTAGAGATGTACGGAGCCGGGGAATGGAATGATATTCCCCTGTATCATCGTGCGGATCTGAAACCCGGCCAGGCCGTAGTTGGACCGGCGATTATTATCGAGGCTACAGGCACAATTATCGTGGAACGGGGCTGGCGCGGCGCGCTGAACCGGCGCGGCCACCTGGTATTGGAGCGTTACATCGAACGGGAACACAGCGAAACAGTGGGCACCGGAGCCGACCCGGTAATGCTCGAAGTATTCAACAACCTGTTCATGTCCATTGCCGAGCAGATGGGTGTCACGCTGCAGAATACCGCGTATTCCGTCAACATCAAGGAGCGCCTGGATTTTTCCTGCGCACTGTTCAACGCCGGGGGAAACCTGGTGGCCAATGCGCCCCACATCCCTGTCCACCTGGGCTCGATGGGCGAATCCGTGAGGTCTGTAATCAACGCCAACAAGGGCAAAATCAAACCCGGCCATGTCTATGTGCTCAATGCCCCTTATGCCGGCGGCACCCACCTGCCTGATGTCACTGTAATTACGCCTGCGTTCGACGAGAAAGGTGAATCCATTCTTTTTTTCCTGGCTTCACGAGGACACCATGCCGATATCGGTGGTCGCACCCCGGGCTCTGCGCCCCCGGACAGTACCCATATTGACGAGGAAGGCATACTCATTGATAACTTCCTGCTGGTGGAGAACGACCGCTTGCGTGAGAAAGAAATCCGTAAACTGCTGGGTTCCGGCAGGTATCCCTGTAGAAACATCAACCAGAACCTGGCTGATTTGTCAGCGCAAATCGCCGCCAACGAGACCGGTCTGCAGGAACTGCGAAAAATGGTTGTCCACTACGGCGCCGACGTGGTCAACGCGTATATGAAGCATGTTCAGGACAACGCCGAGGAGTCGGTGCGCAGGATCATGGACGTGTTGGATGACGGCGATTTTGAATATCCCATGGACGAGGGCAGCAGCATCAAGGTCAGGGTGTCGGTCGATCGGGACAAACGTGAGGCAACCATCGACTTCACCGGCACGTCAATACAGAACCCGAACAATTACAACGCCCCGACTGCGGTGTGCAAGGCTGCGGTACTTTACGTCTTCCGCACCCTGGTCAACGATGAGATACCGTTGAATGAGGGCTGTCTCAAGCCCGTCAACCTGATATTGCCGGCGTGTTCGATGATCACGCCGGAATATCCTGCGGCGGTGATGGCGGGCAATATAGAAGTATCCCAGGCGATAACCAATGCACTATACGGGGCGCTCGGTGTAATGGCGGCATCGCAAGGCACCATGAACAACATCTTCTACGGCAACGACCGCTACCAGAACTACGATACCGTCTGTGGCGGCACCGGCGCCGGTCCGGCTCATCCGGGAACCAGCGCCGTTCACAGTCACATGACCAACACCCGTATGACCGATCCCGAAGTGCTGGAATTACGTTTTCCCGTACTCGTGGATGAATTTTCCATTCGCCGGGGGTCAGGGGGCGCGGGAAAATGCCGCGGGGGCAGCGGCGTGGTGCGGAAATTGCGCTTCCTTGAACCCATGACAGCAACCGTGTTGAGCTCTCACCGGGTGGTACCTCCGTTTGGCCTGGCTGGGGGAGAACCGGGTCAATGCGGCAATAACTTCGTAATACGATCAGATGGCGATGTTGTACACCTTAAAGGTAATGATGAGGTAGAGGTGAACACCGGCGACACGTTCGTGATGGAAACACCCGGAGGAGGGGGGTTTGGCAAGGACTGAGGTTGTTTTACGAAAACTCTTCGCGCAACTGTCCGGCTGCCTCGCACATTGCCTGCAACTTACCGTATGCAGACTCCCGTGACAGGTATTTCATGCCGCAGTCCGGCGCCAGTATGACGCGTTCCTTGCTTACATGAGACAGAACCCGCTCTCTCCTGGTCATGGATAGCTGCCTGCAATCGTACATGGAAACAAAGGAAGTCTCATATCCCGTATAATATACAATATACGGACTCAAATTAACGGATATCAGCCATGCCTATACATACTACGTTAAACAAGTTTGACCAGGTTCGCCGCAGGTTGTTGACCGCACTGACCGGAGGAGCGCTTACCGGGGTGTCAGCCCTTGCCGTCAAACAGGCTGCAGCAGCCACCGGCGCGGTGGAGTCACCGGGACTGCCCGCCAACGCGCTTGCGGACCTGGACAGGAAGGGGATGCAGTTGATCATCACCGGTTCGGGATCGGCGTTGCCGGACCCGCTGCGGGGCGGCGCCAGTTGCGCGGTCGTGGTAGACGGTACGGTGCTGCAGTTCGATTGCGGCCGCCGCGTACTTGAGAACCTGATGCTGGTCGGGATTAACCCCATGAAAATAGACCACATGTTCTTTACCCACATGCACTTTGACCATATCGCCGATTACGACTATTACGCGATAACCAACTGGATTGCCGGCAGGCAGGAGATGGTCCATGTGTATGGTCCCGCGGGAACGGAACGGATGTCTGAGGGCGCCATCCAGTACATGCACGCCATGAACGTTGATTTCATAGGCACCATCCTGAAGCACTGGCCGCCCCATATGGCCAGGCGCCCGCGCAGTACGCCCCCCTACGAAGTGCATGATATCGGGCCGGGGACTGTGTTGGAGACTGATAGCTTCAAGGTATCCTGTCGCGAGACAAAACACCTTCCCGACCCCAGTGTGAAAAGTCTGGGGTACCGCGTTGACTCCGACTATGGTTCCGTCGCCATCAGTGGCGATACGGCCGTGTCCGAAGGAATGAAAATCCTTGCAAAGGACGTGGACATACTGGTACACGAGTGCGTCAAGCCGGACCTGGGCATGACGCCCGGCGGCAAGTTCAGCCTCAAGGACTTCCATAAGGAGGAGTTGATGGAAGAACGTCCCCAGACCGGTCATACCAGCCCGTCTCAGTTAGGCCGGTTGGCCAGCGAGGTAAACGCGAAGAAACTGGTAGCGTATCACCTTGCGCCCTACACCAGCGTCCCGGCGGCGATCGAAATGTCCAGCATGTATCTCGGCCCGAGCCCGGGGCACTCAATCTGGGGCAAGTTTGTTCATGCCATGAAACAGCAGTATGACGGCCCGGTGATCCTCGCTGAAGACCGGATGATATTTGACCTGGACAAATAATATCAATGAAACTCTGAACAAGTCCGCGCGGGACTTGTCAAAGCACGGGAAACCCTGACTTAGTCTCAGGGTTTCCTTAAATACTTTTGAAGCATGAGTTATGCTGTAGCGCGCCTTAACAAACTCCAAAATATTTATAATATTGGAATATGTAATTCCAGTATTTATTGAATAATGGAATTTAAAGTACTATAATACAGGCATGTATCCGAGAATTTTCATTCCTCCGAAGCAACAAAGCTACTTTCTTTTCGGACCGAGGGGCACCGGAAAGAGTGTCTTTGCAGGGCATTTCTACAGGCAAGGACTATTTTTCGACCTCCTGGACTCACAAATCTACAATGAATTCATGGCTGAACCGGGAAGGTTATCCCGCAGAATACCGGAAGGATTCGACGACTGGATTATTATCGATGAAGTGCAAAAGGTTCCCGCGTTACTGAACGAGGTACATCGCCTGATTGAAAGCCGGCGTATTCGCTTTGTGCTTACCGGGTCGAGCGCGCGCCGCTTACGCAGGGATAATGTCAATCTGCTTGCAGGACGGGCTCTGACCTGTCGTATGCACCCATTGACCGCCACGGAACTGGGCGCGGATTTCAACCTGGCGCGTGCGCTGAAATATGGACACTTGCCCATGGCCTGCACGTCCACTGACCCGGAAATGTTCCTGCAAAGTTATGTGCGGACTTACCTGCAGGAAGAAATACAACTGGAAGGACTGACGCGTAACCTCCCTGCGTTTAGCCGGTTTCTGGAAGCGGCGTCTTTTTCTCAGGGTTCGCCGCTGAACATATCGGCCATAGCCAGAGATTGCGCGGTAAACCGCAAGGTCGTGGAAAACTATTTCTCAATCCTGAGAGACACCCTGGTATCGTATGAAATTCCGGTATTCGCCAAAAGGGCGAAGCGTAGTGTAATTCTGAGCGTCAAGTTCTATTTTTTCGATGCGGGCGTTTTCCGCGTATTGCGGCCTGCGGGTCCCTACGACTCGGATGCTGAAGCTGAAGGCGCGGCCTTGGAGACGCTGGTTCTGCAGGAAATTGCCGCTCGAAATGATTACCGGCATTGGAATTACGGTATACATTACTGGCGCACCCGGCAGGGGGCGGAGGTTGACTTTGTGCTTTATGGAGCGCGCGGCTTCAAGGCAATTGAGGTAAAGCACTCAGATCGCATCCGACGGGAAGATTTCAAGGGTCTCAAGCAGTTCAAGGAAGAATACCCTGAAGCGGAATTGATTTTCGTCTACTCAGGGGATCGGCGCTTCCATGAAGGAGGAATAGAGGTTGTTCCTGTGGAAATGTTTTTGGGAGAATTGGATGAATATATTTGAGTATGCCATGCAACAGCAGTATGACGGCCCGGTGATCCTCGCTGAAGACCGGATGATATTTAGCCCGTGATGCTCTGTTTATTCCGGGCTGAGTATCATGTTGATGGCCTGCTTGCATAGCCGGCTGTTTTCGTCCGCCAGCAACAGGGCCGTATCAGCATGGTCTTCACCCTCAAGCAACAGGTAGTGGGCGTCCACGCCCGCGGCTTTTAAGGCATCGGCAAAATCCATGGGTTGCCCGGTTCCATGCCCAGTTTCTTTTCTTTACTGGAAGTCGACGTCGTGTGATTTTGTTACATGTAGTTCGTGGTATGGGATAAGCGGGAAATCAGGAATATGACAGGTTGTGCTGTCGTACCTATAATATGGAAATATAATCGATCACGGTTAACTAGGTGAACCCCATATGACAGAGCTTGCCGGAAGCACAAATGAATGGCAACAGGCCGCTCTCGACAATTACCTTCACCCGTTTACGGATTACAAGACACTGTTGCCCTGCACGGATTTGAGAAGGTTATCCCGGGGTAAATCTTCAACTGTCTTAACCCAAGTTTACCAATCTAAAAAATAAATCGTTATATGTCAATGGGTTAGATTGACATAATTCCGCTTATGGCACTACATTCGCGCCATGTTGCGGACGCTGTACTCAGACGATCTCTTTCTGCGTACCGCCGGGTGGTCCACGAATTCCCAAGGCGTCCAGGATGGCCTGTTGCGGCGGTTCCGGACGGGTGGCCTTGCGCACGTGCACGGTACGTCCGTCTTTGCGCCGGACCGTGGCGGTCACCCGCTGACGGGCGCCGAGGATGCGCCGCAGCGTGGTCCAACTTGCGTTGCGGCAGGATTCATCGCCGTGCGCGGCCAGACGACGGCGGACCACCTGGACCAGTTGGTAGGCGATGACGGTGATGAACAGGTGGCCCTCGGCGCGTCGGGGCGTGCGGTGATAGATGGGGCGCAATCCCAGCTCGGATTTCAAGGCGCGGAACACTGCTTCGATGTCGGTGAGCAGGGTGTAGGTCTGCCACAGCCGCGCCTCATCCCAGTCGGTGAGGTTGCTGCGCAGGCAATAGATGCCGGGGTGGGTGAGCATCGAGCCGGTGACCGGCTGGCGCTGCCAGCGTACGGCCACGGCCCGTTGGCCCTTGGCATCGGTGTCGACCTCGATGGTATAGTGCTGGCCGATGCCGTGGCTGCGGGCTTTCAAGCGTCCGATACGTTCCCGGACGTAGCCTGGCTGCTTGCGCGTACGCGGCCGGGACAGGCCCTCGTGCAGCGCGCTGAGGCCCTGCTCAAAGCGCGCCATGAAGCGTTCGGCGATGGCGCGCTCTTTCTCGGCCCGCGCCGCCGAGTAACAGTACAGGCGCACCTCACCGGCCTTGGCATCGGCCACCTGCTCCAGTTGGACCGTCTCGCCCCCACGGGTACGATGGGCCAGGGCGGCGTCCACGTCGAACCGGCGCTGTTGTTCCCGGCTCACCACGATGTAACGGTAGTCGTTATCCTTGAGCCAGGTGACCTGCGCCTCGGTGGCGATGCCCCGGTCGAGAATGACCAAGGCCCCCGGCGGGGTCTTGAGCGCCTCCAGCATCCCGGCCAGGGTGGTCTCCTCGCGCACGTTGCCGGCAAACACCCGTGAACGGCGCACGAAGCCGCTCGCATCGAGCACCAGCCCCAGGGTGAGCAGCTTGCAGTCGCTGCGTTTCTCTTTCGAATGGCCGCGCTGCGCCAGCGGCTGCCCGTGGGCCTCGCCCTCGTAGTAGGTGTTGGTCAGGTCATACAGGGTGACCGTCGGCGCCAGGTCAAACAAGTCCATGGCCTGCGCGAACAGGTGTGTCTCAATGACCGCACGGTGTTTGAGCAGCGCATCGGAAGCCCGGTACAACTGCATGGCGCCCATGCGTTCGAAGTTCACGTCCAGCAACTCGCCCAGGGCACTGCGCTCGCATAACCAGGCATGGGTGGCCCGCTCCGAGGCCGGGCACGCCAGCCGGCCCACGATGGAGCCGATGGTGGCGGCGCGCAGGGATGCATTGACGCCCTGTGCCGCGAGTAACTCGTCCAGCCCCACCTGTGCCAGGGCCCACAACCCCACCTGCTCCACGCCCACGCTGCGCGGGCGGGTCAAGGCCAGCGAGTCCAGATCGACTGCCATCCACGCCGGCGCCGTTCCCGTCTCGTCCGGTCGAGACCGGGCCAGCAGTTGGGCGCTAATCTGTTGTGCCGCACTCTCCACGCCGGCGGGCAGGCTCGCCAGCAGCGACGTCTGGCCCTGGCGCAACGCCTCAATACGTTGGCACAGGGTCGGCCAGTGTTGTTTATCGATAGCAAACTCGCTGCCGAGGTTCAGCAGGGTGCGTTGGCGCACCTTGGTGCCCGCGCGCTCACTGTGCACCAGGCGGTGGGAGTAATAGGCCTGGCCGTCGGTACGGCGGGTGAGGGTACGGCGGATGAACATAGGGGGAGAGGATACCGCTCTACCACACCGATGTCAATATAAATATTCATATTATGGCACTACAATGGCCAGACAACCCGTCACTCACCAAAAATCAATGCGTTACGATGACGAACCCGGCAGAAAATAGCAACATCCAACTAAATGCCAGTGAATCTTGGTAAACTTGGGTTAATGGGAGCAAACTCAAAATGAGAATTAGTGTTGACTGGCAACGACAAGACGAAATCCTGATCGCTACGCTCATCGGTCGCGTGGACAGTACCAACGCTGATGAATTTCAAAAGATGATGGAGGCTGAAATTGCCCCCAAAGACAGGGTGTTAATCATGGATTTTGAACAAGTCTCCTACATCAGCAGCGCCGGCCTGCGTGTCATGGTGATAATGGCCAAGAAATTCAAGGGGCCGTACAAGCGATTTGGCGTTTGTGCGCTGTCAGACCCGATCAGGAAGATTTTCAAAATGAGCGGGCTGGAACGAGCCATCCCGGTTATCGGCACACGGACTGATGCGATAGCCGAATTGGAGCAGGACGAGGTAGAGGAAGTAAAAAAGAAAGAAGTTAAAATCGAGGTTAAGGAAGCAGTCGATTACGTAATCGTGAGGGACAACATCGAGGACATTACCAATTTTACCCTTGAGAAGTATGAATTCACCAATGACACAGTCCTCTCTGACGAGATACGTCGTGTTGCAACCACCAGGATAAAAACCGTGTTATGGCAGGAGATTGAGCGATTGAGACACCACCGCAAGATGTTGCTGGAAAAGATGTTCAAGGATGCGGAAAAGACGCTGGATGATATCGTTGCCGGAAACTAATAATACGGCTCAGGGTGCTGCTGGAGTTCCGCAATTTATGGCTGTCCCAAATTAGAATATGTGGTTGTCCTGCTAAAAAGCGTAAGTGAAACCCAGCTTGAGGATACGTCCCAGGGGGTTGTGGGTAAATGCGTCATAGTTCAGGTCTTCACCGGCGTAGGGCGGGTCTTCATCGGTGAAGTTGAGTAGCGTTGCCCACAGGCTCAATTTGTCTCCCTTCGCGGCCCAGTGGAGATGCAGGTCATGGGTGAGGTGGGAGTCGATCCTGATGTTGTCCTCTACGTTGTCATAACTGTTGACGAATTTTGCCCCGTAACGCAGGTTGAAATCCCGCCAGGCGTAGTTGGCGTGCCACAGGACTTTCCACTCCGTCAGGGTTCGCGCCAGGGGAGTTTCATAGTTCAGCCGCCCCAGTGCGTTATAGGCGGCGCCAAGTTCCCATGAATCGATGTCGAATGACAGGATACGGGTGCCGGAAAGGCTGAACTCCATATCACCGGACCCCACAGGGAAACGGTAACGGCCGCTGAAATCGATACCGTCCGTCTCTATGTCGGGGCCGTTGACGATATTGACTTCGATGGCTTGCAGGTCTGCCAGGCTGGTGGCCTTGCCGAAACGGACGCGATTCAGGTAGGAAGGGTCCCCCGCGGCGCAATTCCCGACTGGACAGGCCAAGGCCAGCACCCGGGGGAATGGCTCAACCACCAGGGGATCGGAGAACCGGTACGACCAGTAATCCAGTGACAGGTTGAGGCCGTCGTTGTCGGCCAGCAGGTCGGCGCGGTCAAGTAACAGTCCCACGTTGAAGGTGACGGCCGATTCCGGAGCCAGGTCCGGGTTGCCCTTGATGATAAGGCTTTTGAATGCCCCGGTCGCGGCCACATAGCGGAGTGAATGTATGGAATTTCCGCTGACGGTCTGGTTCAGTGTCGGTCCGCGGAAAGCAGTGCTGACGGAACCCCGCAGCACCAGGTTGTCCGACATATGCCAGTGCAGGGCGACTTTCGGGTCCAGGCTGGAGCCGGTGCCGGCACCGTAATCTTCATAGCGTAGCGAGATCTGCGTATCTATGTCGTAGCCCAGCGGTACATGCAGTTCGCCGAAGGCCGAATAGATATCGCGGTTTTCATCAACGGTAAAATGCGGCGGCAGGTACCCGAACAGCCCGCTGCGTTCCACTTCGGGACAGTCGGTAATACCCGGACCGGCCGGGCAGGGATTGGCATTGCCGTCATTCAAGGCGCCCGGTACGGGTCCGTTTTTAAAGTTCTCCCTGCGCCACTGTGCACCCAACGCAAAGGCAATATCGTTTCCCAGGAGCTGAAACGGTGCGTTGCCGCTGACGATGCCTTCAAGCACGAGCAATGACGTCCTGCCCCTGATGACACGATCTGTAAGCAGGTAGTCGAACAGCCGCCGGTTGTCCAGGTCCGGGTTGAAGTCAGGGTTTTCATAATAAACCGCTTCCGGCACCTGGGGATGAGCGCCGTACATGCCGTTGGAAAATGGGCTCCAGTACATACAGTTCCCCTTGCCCGCGTGCTGTTGCAGGGTCTCGATATCGAAGTCGAGCCTGCCGTCGACATACCGGTTCGGCACATCCTGCTCACATTCGTTCCCCCCCAGGCCCTGCAACGCGCGTTTGTCTCGGTAACTCATGACGTCCGCCTTGTTGATCCGGCGGGAAGATGAGGACCAGGTCGCGGAGGTGGTGAAATCCAGGTCCCCGAGTTGTCCGTCAAGGCCCACTGCCCAGCGGGCCAGCCTTGATTTCACCGGTTCGGCACGCAACGGGCCGTCCTGACCGAAAGAGCGGCCGAGTACCCAGCCCACGTTGTCCCAGGCATCTCCGGACCAGTTGCAACGGGTCTTGTCGTCACAGAAGGCATACGGGCCGTAAGTTTCCGGGTATTTCATGGCCATATCGACCAGTGCCGGGTTGTTGGCCCGCAGCGAACGCTCCGGGTCTATCACGCTGTTTGGCGGATATGAGGGCGAAGTATTCCAGTCCGGCACGCTGCTTTCGCTGTACAGGAATTCAGTGCTGAGGGTCACGGAGTCACTCAGGTTCCAGGATGCCTCGGTAAAGCTCTGCCAGCGCCGGGTTTTCTCGACCAGGTTGTCGAAGGGGGTATATTGGAAGCGGCAACGTTTATTGCTGCTGGTCGGCGCCCCACCCAGGGCAGCGCAATTTGGATCGATAATGCCATTCGTATTCACGTCTGTAGTGCTGCCGGGTATGAACGTGGCAGGCCGCCCGGTTGATGACCAGCCTCCTTTCGGGTTTTCCGCGTAAGGCAGGATGGCCCAGTTGCGCCGGTATATCTCGAGTTCACTGCGCTGTATCCCGCTTGCAGAGGTGGTGAGATGCCCTCTGCCGTCTGCGAAACCCATACCGCCGATGAAGCCGACTTCGGTATCGCCCCCGGAACCCCGTATCACCTTATGATTGGCGCTGATTTCAATGCCGCTAAAATCACTGCGGGTCTTAAAGTTCATGACACCGGCTATCGCATCGGACCCATAACTGGCTGCCGCGCCGTCGCGCAGGAAATCAATATTTTCCAGGGCGATAAACGGCAGCATGTTGACGTCCACCAGCAGTTGCGTGTCCGCGCCGATGGGTATGGGTGACCAGGTGGTGCGGCGCCCGTTGATGAGTACCAGCGAGCGGCTGGGGCCCAGGCCGCGAATATTGATAGTTGCCCGGTCCGGTCCCACCCCGGAACCGCCACCACCACCCTGGAATCGGTCCGATTCACCGTCCGCGCCCTGACTGAACGGCAGGTTAAGGATCACATCCAGGACATTGGGCGACCCCTGGTAGCGTAATTCCTCCCGATCGATGTTTGTGACCGGGCTCAAAGCCTCTTCCGGGTCCATCTTGATATGGGAACCTATTACAACAATCTCTTCGACAACTTCTCTCGCTTTATCCTGTGCTTGCGCCGGTGATATGCACATCAATATGACGCAGAGCGCGAGAATCCGGCATGTGTTGCCCTGTCTTGAAGTGGGAAAAAGCGAGGGAAACAGGTAATGGCCCCGCCGCTTAAAGCCTGTCTGCCCTGCTTGCATAGCGATAGAGAAAGTCACCAGCAATCGTGTTAAACCGCTCGGGCGCTTCAATATTGGTTAAATGACCTGCCTGTTCGATGATGGCCAACTCCGCTCCCGGAATTGCATCTGCCAGAACCTGACTTTCCGATACGGGTAGCACTTTGTCTTCAGTGCCTACTATGATTAGTGTGGGTACGTCTATTCCGGACAGGTTTTTTCTGAAATCAGTGGTTACAATTGCTTTTAGTGCTTGAATATAAGGTTCTGTTCGAACCGCTGATAAAGATTTGAGCAGGCGTTGACGTACATTTTCCGAGGCTTTGGAACCTGTTAGCACGGCTATCATTTTCGGCGCAAGATCGGCCGTAGTCAGTCCTGCCTGTAACGGTTCCAGCCTGGGAACAAGAAAATCCCGTCTGTCTTCCTCGCTGGCAGCGCCGAAGCCGCAGGACGTATCCGCCAGCGTCAGCGTAGCAACCCGGTCTGCATGGCGGCCATAAAAATCCTGGGCAATCATGCCGCCCATAGACAGGCCAACCAGGTGCGCTGCCCGTACGCCGAGATGATCCAGTAATGTATTGAGATCCCCGGCAAAATCCGAAAATTCCAGTGGCTCAACCGGGTCGTCACTTTCACCGTAGCCCCGTGCGTCCCAGGCAACCGTACAATACCTGTCGCTCAGACCGGTTTGCTGTTCATCCCAGTTGGTCCTGTTCCCGCCGATACCATGGAGGAAGATGACAACCGGTCCGCTTCCTTCCATCTCGTAGGCCAGTTTCAGAGGACCACTTTGATAATGCCTTAAAACACGCATCTGTGCAGGTGTTGATCAGGGATCAGGGATCAGGGCGGCGACCTCGACTTCCAGCATAAGGTCCGGGTCCACAAGGGCGGTGACCTGCACCCCCGTACTACAGGGCTTGTGATCACCGAAGTATTCCTTGCGTACCTCAAAATAATCGGAGACTTTATCGTGGTCGGTGATATCCACGGTAAAAAACGTGGTCATTTTAACCACGTCCTGGAAGCCTGCGCCTGCTTCCTGCAAAATACCCTTGATGTTCTCAAAGACCTGTCTGGTCTGCCTGCGCAGGTCGCCGACGCCGACGACGTTGCCGTCCGTATCAAACGGGACTTGTCCGGAGAGAAATACCAGGTTGCCTGCCCGGATACCCTGGGACAGTGGAAAGTTCTCATCCCATTCCCAGCCCGGATCGATGAATTGCATTTTGCTCATGCCGGTGTGCTCCCTTGTGTTGTCGGGTCAGCGGAGAGAGAAGTGCGCAGGGTTTCGGTAGCCATCTCATCAATGGTCATTGTCGCGGGATTAATTACCACGCCGTAGTCCCGCGCCGCTCCCTCGATGGAAACGTATTCATCCACGACATCCTGCAGTACCGCGGTTGCGTCCCTGGCGAGCGGGTCTCCCCAACCGCCGCCGCCGCCGCTTTGCGCGTACATGATCTCGCCGGGTTGTTGCGCATAGTCCGCCTTGGCCACCCGAACCTCTTCCTCGTTGTCGCCTCCATAGTCAAGGACAACATGATTGCCCGCCGCTTCCTTGCCTCCGGCAAAACCCATCAACGGACGCCGGCAGGCCTGGACCTGGATAAAATTGATCACCGGGTCCGTGGTGCTCATGCGCAGCATCTGGTGGGCCGGCGAACCGCGCCATTTACCGGGCGCCGCACTGTCGGTACTGTATTCGTTCTGGTAATACAGGAACGGATACATCACTTCCTGCAGCTCGAACGACGGGATGCGCAGGGAGGCATGAGGCGCAGAGTATCCGCCCCAACCGTCCGTGCCGCAGGCGCCGCCGCTGGAGGTCGGTGTGGTTGAATAGTCAAAACTGACGTACATCTGGTTATCATAGTGCGAATTCAACCCGAAAACGGTATTGATGGTCAGGTCGATGAATGCCGAGCCGGTTTTTTCCGGAACAATCTTTTCCAGGGTTTTCATTACGGCCTGGCCGATATCACTGCCGATGCACAGCGTTGAATTGCCCACCGGCGCCGGCGGCAACGGGTTAATCACGGTACCCTCCGGAGCGATCACCTCGATCGGTCTGAAAAACCCGGAATTCAGCGACACATCCGGCATCACTACGGAAAACTCGGTAAACACCCAGGATAAAGTGTTGCCCTTGACGCTGTTGACGAACCCCTTGGTCTGGGGGTGAGTACCGGTGAAATCCACCGTGCATGCGTCCCCTTCAACATTGATGGTGACGTCGACGTTGATATCGATGCCGCCGTTGAAATCGTGTTCGAGGATACTTCTCCCCTTGTATTCGCCATCCGGCCAGGAAGAGATTTCGGCGCGCACCTGGCGTTCACTGTAATTCAGGATGTAATCCACCGACTCCAGCACCGTATCCAGGCCATACTTCTCCACCAGCCGGACGATCCTGTCTTCGCCGACCTTGCAGGCGCCGATCATCGCATTGAGATCCCCCTCCATGGTGTCCGGGAGGCGATTGTTGCCTGCCAGCAGGTTGACGATGTCGCGGCGCATTTCCCCTTTTTCGCAGATCTTGACGGGCGCCAGGCGAAAACCCTCCTGCCAGATTTCTGTGGCCAACGAGTTGTACCCCCCCGGCACGGGGCCACCCACTTCGATAAAGTGCGCGCGTACGGCGGGAAAAAAAACGGGCTTGTTATGGTAGAAAACGGGCTTCATCAGGGTCCAGTCGGGGATGTGACTGCCGCCGGAATAGGGGTCGGTCGCCAGCACGATGTCCCCTTCATTGAGGTTGTATTTAAACGACTTTAACAGTGTTTCAACCGAATGGACGGACGCATAAATATGGATGGGTTGCGAGTTTGCCCTGGCCAGCAGGCTGACTTCCTTGCCATCTGAATAAAATACGCCGGTGGAATAATCATGGGCCTCGCTGAAAACAGTGGAAACGGAGGTGTTCTCCATGGTTTTGCTTATTTCCTCCGATACCGTTTCCAGGTATTCGCGTATGATTTCAGCCGTGATCACGTCAATCATTGTCGTATTTCTCCGGGCGATAGCCATTCACATCCAGCTCTTTTCTTAGTTCGGCGGTACGGGCGGTGTCGATCTGCAACTTCTCAGGATCGACGATGACACCATATTGTTCCTCTGCCGCTTCCAGGGATACGTAACCATCCAGTACGTCTGCCAGTACCTGCTCCGGGTTCCTGGCCATGGGATTGCCCCAGCCTGCACCGCCGCCCATCCTGATACTGAGGTCGGATCCCTGTCCGAGCAACTGGTCTACATAGGCGTTCTCAACGTTTATCTCCGCATCACCGGAATGTACCAGCACGGAATTGTCCATGCCTGCGGTTCCTCCGGCAAATCCGGCTGCCTGCTGGCGCGGGATGACACAGGCAGTCAGGTAGAACTCATCCGGGTCCGGATCGGGCAATTCAATGCACGCCTCGGTTCCGGGACCGCCACGCCATTGCCCGGCGCCGGCCGAATCCGTCACGTACTCCAGCTTGCGGATTTCCCCGTCGACCTCCGCTTCAAACATCTCAATCGACGGCAGGGGAGTGGTAGAGGAAATACCGGGCATGCCCCAGCCATCCCGTCCGGCCGCGCCGCTGCAGCCGCCCTGGGTAAAGCGGGCATAGTCGGTAAATGCCAATTGCTCGACGGTAAAGCCGTTGCGTATGCCGCGCCGGATCATGTATATCAGCATCGAATTCCCGGCCACGTTGGCAACTTTTTCCGGAACAAGGCCGGACAGGGCATCGGTGACCGCCAGCGCCAGTTCGGTGCCGACATGGGATGCCGACCAGCCCGTCGGCGCCGGTATGCGGGCATTCACCAGGGAACCTTCCGGAGCAACCAGGTCGACACAACGCAGGCTCCCCGCATTCTTCGGAATATCGCCTCCCAGCGAAGCAAAAACAGGTAACAGCGCATAACTCAGGGCCTGGGCCGGCGTAGTGTTTATAAAGCCGGTGGACTGGGCATCGGTTTCTGAAAAGTCCAGGAGCAGCCGGCCGTTTGTCGTTTCCAGTTTGACGCGGATATTGAGGTTTTCTCGTCCCTGGCAATCATGCATCAGCCTGCAACTGCCTAGCGCACTGACGTCTCCCCAACCCTTCAGCAACGAACTGAAACGGGTTTCTGCGTAATCGACCGACCAGTCCAGCGCGTCCAGTACCACCCCGGCGCCATAGTCGTGAAGCAACTCTGTCATACGCGCCTGGCCGACCCTGACAGCAGAAAACATGGCTTCCAGATCCAGCCTGAAAGCCTTTGGATTGCGGCTGTTCAGGGCGATGGTGTTCAACGTGTCTTTGAGCAATTTTCCGTCACGGTAAATCTTGACGGGAGGGCAACGCACACCTTCTGCCCAGATTTCAGTGGCCCTGGGATTGTAGTTTCCACGCAAATCACCGCCGATATCCTCCGTATGTGCACGCACGCCCACGTACAGGACTATCTCCTCTTCAAAACTCACCGGCGCAAAAGCGGTAAATTCCTGCAGGCGTGAACCTCCGCCGTAGGGGTCATTGGTGAGCAGGATATCTTCTCCTCCCAGGTCGTACTGGAAGTAGTCAAGCACGGCGGCAGCGGTATCCGCCATGGATGAAAGGTATAACGGGTTGTCGATCGTGACCAGTGATCCTGCCTCGGTAAATAAGCCGTTACAGCATTGATTTGCCTCACTGATGGTAGTCGAGCAGGCCGTGTTTATCATTGTGGCGCGCATTTCCGCCACAACCGCGTCGAACTTGCTACGCAGGACTTCGCCGGTAATTTTATCTACCATGGCATTACTGAAAGCTTTCGATAATGTAAGTCTGATAGTGGTCGAGCATAGCTTCTTGTTGCGGATAGATGACTATCGTCGTTTCCGGTTCTTCGATTATGGCAGGACCCGTAATGAGATTTCCGGGCCTTACTTTCGTACCGTCGTAGACGCGTGTGTCGACAAACCCGACCCCGTCAAAACCCACCCGGCGCGTTTCCTTGTACGCTGCAGACGGATCCTCGGATTCGAACGGCGTACTGTGGTATTTGAGAGTATCGCGGGTGCCGACCAGGTCCGCACGGACACTGAGCACTTCGACCGTCTGGTCGGGACGTTTGAAAGAGTAAAGCTGCTCATGGGCCTCATGGAAGTCCTGAAAGGTCTTGTTCAGGTTTAGTTCCGTTACCCGTTTTGTCCTCGAGCGGATCGGAACGGTGACTTCGTGGGTCTGGCCGACGTAGCGCATGTCTATGGCGCGGTGGGTCTGGGTCTCGACGATGCCCGGCGTTTGTTTGAGCAATTCAAGGGCGTTGTTCTCAAGCTCCTCGTAGATGGCATTCAAATCATCGATGCGGATGGTATTGGAACGACTGATGAAACTCTTGACCTTGGATATTTTGAAATTCGATATGATGCAGCCCAGTGCGCAGAATACACCCGCGTTCTTCGGCACCAGGATCGTATTGACGCCCAGGTCCTTGGCCTGTACTCCCACGTGAACGGGACCTGCGCCCCCGAAAGCCATCAGGGCGAAGTCCCTGGGGTCGCGCCCGCGGGAAACCGAAACGTAACGGATGGCGTTGGTCATGGCGCTGTTGGAGATACGGAATATACCGCTTGCCGCTTCCTCGACCGACATGCCCAGGGGCTGCGCAATCTCAGTATCTATCGCCTTGTGGGCGGCGGCTGTGTCCAGGTTGATTTCCCCCCCGCCGATAGCGCCCGGATTGAGGTAGCCCAGTACCAGGTTGGCATCGGTGACTGTGGGTTTGACCCCGCCCCGACCATAGCAGGCAGGTCCCGGATCGGACCCCGCGCTCCTGGGTCCCACCCTGAGTGCGCCGCCTTCATCGATCCAGGCTATGGAACCCCCGCCGGTACCGATGGAATGTATGTCTATCATGGGCGTTGCGACGCGGTAGCGGCTGACCCAGGAATCAACGCCGATATCGGGCCGGCCATCCTTGATCAGGCAGACGTCATAGCTGGTTCCGCCCATGTCAACTGCGATCAGGTCCTTGTACCCGGACCATTCACCCACCGCAACCGCCGCGGTGACGCCGCCGGACGGCCCTGACTGGATGAGTTCGACCCCGCGTTTGCAGCAGAAGTCAGTATCCATGACGCCGCCGTTGGAAAGCTTGATAAACAGGCGGCCGCCGAAACCTGCTTCATTCAGGCTGACTTCCAACTGGCGCAGGTAATTATCGAGTTTCGGACTGAGGTAAGCGTTCAGTATGGTCGTACTGAAACGATCGAATTCCCGAACCTGGGGCAGGACTTCGCAGGACAGGGAAACATAGGCTTCCGGGTATTCCTCCCGGATAACCTCCCTGATGCGGAATTCGTGTTCATTGTTTTTGAATGAGAATAACAGGCATACCGCGATTGATTCGACTTCCAGTTGCTTTAAATTACGGACCGCGTCACGCACTTCCTGCTCGTTGAGGTCAAGTACAATCTCTCCCAGGTGATTGATGCGCTCAGTGACACCCAGGCGTCTTTGCCTGGGTACGATGGGGTAGGGCGCCGGCAGGCGGATATCAAAATGATCTTCCTTGTACCCGGTCCGCAGTTCGATAATGTCGCGAAAGCCTTTTGTGGTGATGAGCCCGGTTTTGGCGCCGGCGTACTCCAGCATGGCATTGGTCACCACCGTAGTGCCCAGTACAAGGTTGTCGGCATTTTTGAGAAAGTCCTGTGAATCCAGGCTGAAATGCTCTGCGGATGTGCGGATGGCATTCATGATACCGACGGTTTCGTCGTTAGGCGTGGTCAGCACCTTGCCGCTGATGACCTCATCCGCGCTGCGTACGACATAATCGGTAAACGTCCCCCCGACGTCGATGCCAATTTCGTAACTCATTACCTCATCCCCTGATAAATTGTACTGTGTTGGTATGCCTGTTCAGGATTTTCTACGGTACTGGTAAGTACCGCTAAAATCAACAATGATACATTAAATAATCGTGGTAAAAAAACATCAGAAACAAAATTCAGTTTGAGTATTGTAGCTTATATGATACCATTTGGACTGGGGGAGGTAGAACCGAATACCCGATATCTGCCTGTCCCTGTGCAGTCTTACAAAAAACCTGAATTCCTCTGGAGGCACAGCGTGATGCTCAAGACAAGAGTTTATGTAAAATTTCTCCTCATCGGTTCGTGTCTCGGATTGCTGTTGTTCGATTCAGCAGCGACTTATTCCCAAGAGAAAGATAAGGGCGTTCTGGAAGAAGTGATAGTCACCGCGCAGCGGCGCACCGAGAACCTGCAGGATGTTCCCCTGGCGATCACCTCTTTTTCTGCCAGGAACCTTAATGATAAAGGCGTCTATGACCTGTTCGGCCTCACGTCCCTGGCCCCGAACCTGGACATCGTACAGAATAACGGCAGGGTGAAGGTATTTATCCGCGGCATCGGCCTCACATTGGATAATTCCGGCTCGGAAGGCGCAGTCGCGGTGCACCAGGACGGTGTCGTTATTGCCTATCCGAACTCGCAGGGCACCTCGTTTTACGATATTGAACGGATAGAGGTATTGCGCGGACCGCAAGGCACCTTGTTCGGCAGGAATGCAACGGGCGGTACGCTCAATATCATTACCCGGGGGCCGACGGAAGAGGTCAGTATCAATGCCCGCGCCAACTTCGGCAACTATGAAGCACGGGAATTCGAGTTGGGCGTCGGCGGCCCCCTGGTAAAAGACAAGTTAAGCGCGCGTGCAGCTTTCTACAAGGTGGACAGGGACGGCTTCGGTGAAAACAGTTTTAACGGTGAGGATATCGACGACCGCGATGAGGTCGCGGCGCGCGGCAAGCTGAAGTGGCAGGTGACGGACGAGTTGACCGTAGTTGCGGCGATTGATTACTGGGATGCGGATGACTCGGGCGCGGTCGTGCATACTTTCGGCTCGGCATTCGGCGAATTGCAGGGGGTTGTTGAGGGTGGTAACGGCAAGCCGAGTTTCAGGGATATAGCAAGCGAAACTGAAGAAAGCAGGGACATGAGAACCTATGGTTACTCCGTGGACATTACCTATGAACTGAATGAAAACTTCACCTTCAAATCCCTGACCGGATACCGTGATGAGCACAGCGTAAAAAAATCACAGTATGACGGTACCGATAATCCCGGCTGGCCTTCGACAAATCACAATTCCGGCGTCCATTTCAGCCAGGAGTTTCAAATAAACTGGGACATGGACAGGATCAACAGCGTATTCGGACTGTACTACTTCGATGACGATGTATTTGTCACCAATACGGTCCCGTTCCAGTTCGCGATCAACCTGCCAGGCGACATCTTTGACGAACGGGGACATGCAAAAACTGAAGCCTACGCGGCATTCGGCAGCTTGACCTGGGCGGTGACGGACAGGCTGAACCTGACGGCGGGAGTCAGGTACAGCGACGAAAAAAGAACCACGGAAAGCTCGTTCCAGCTCATGATTCAACTGTTTGGCCTGGATGTGTTCATCCCGCTGAACAACCAGCGCAAATATGACGCCTGGACGCCGCGGTTCTCTATTGATTACGCCCTGACAGATGATGCCATGGTTTATTTCACCGCATCACGCGGCTTTAAAAGCGGGCAGATACTGCCGGGCAACACAGCGCCGCCGCTCGACCCGGAGTTTATCTGGAGTTACGAAGGAGGGATAAAGTCCGTACTGTTTAATGACAGGCTGAAAGCCAACCTGTCGGCCTTCTATTACGATTACACGGATCTGCAGGTGAGCCAGTTGCTGGGCCTGTCGTTTACGCTTACCAATGCCGCGGCGGCCGACGCTATCGGAGTTGAGGCGGAACTTGCCTACCTGCTGACGGAAAATACGCAACTGGAACTGGTCTACGGCTACCTGGATAATGAATTTACCGAATTTTTCACCCAGGATCCGATTTTTCCAGAACTGGGCGTGTTGAACCTGAAAGGCAATCCGCTGCCCAATTCACCCAAACACATGTTTACCCTGAGCGCAAGCCACACATACCCCAGCAGCTTTGGTGATTTCGACTTCAGGGTGGACTGGCGCTGGCGGGATACGGCTTATTTTGACCCCTACAAGCGGGATGTAGCCTCCCAGGACTCCTACTCAAATGTCAGCATGAGGGGTACTTTTCAACCGCGCAACCAGAACTGGTCTATCTCGGCCTGGGTCAACAACCTGACCAATAAGGATGCGTATATTACCAATTATATCAGCCTGGCCAGTGGTGGTTTCCCCCGTAACGGCGATATCAACGACCCGAGAACCTACGGTATAGAGTTGCGTTACGAGATGTAAAGCCTGGGATGGGTGTGAGTGAAAGTGTGGTCAAGCTCTTCCGGGGACAAGTCCAAGCTCTTCCCGGGACAGATTTAAATCTGTCCCCCTTTGCCGGGTTTGGGATAAGGAAATCCCTCTTACATTGGCTACTGTTTGCCGGCGTTCTCCAGTTCTTTACCGGTTTCGGCCAGGTATGGGCCGGAGAAGTCCTGGCATTGACCGGCGGCAGGATTATTGACGGTAACGGCGGCGCCCCGCTGGAAGATGCTGCAATCGTTATCCAGGGTTCGAAGATTACCGCAATCGGTCCCGCATCCGTCGTCCCGGCAAACGCGCGCGTAGTGGACCTTGCCGGCAAGACTCTCTTGCCGGGTCTCATTGATGCGCATATCCACATCGGCGGCAGCGGTGGCGGGTCGGCAGACCCGCGTGAATTCACCCCCACTGCTGTTGAAAACAGCCTCAAGAGTTACCTGAAGTTCGGCGTGACCAGTGTTTACGATATGGCCGCGCATCCCAGCCTCAATTCCATGAAAACAGCGCTGGAGACCGGTGAGCTGACGGGTCCGAGGTTGTACGGTAACGGGTTTGGTATCACCGCCCCCGGCTCGCATCCCATCCGCCTGATCACTGAACTCGGACTCCTCGACTACCTGGGCCCTTTCTATTTCCAGGTTGACAGCGTGGCAGATGCTGAAGAGGCGGTGCGCAGTATCAGTGCGGAGCAGGTTGATGGCATCAAGCTGTTCCACTCACGCGTCGAAGCCGGGACCACTCGGTTTGACGCCGATATGGACAAGTTAAAGCCCGATATCCTCCACACATTGATTGAGGAAGCCCACGCCCGCAGTCTGAAGGTTTATGCGCATACGTCATTTTCCAGCGAGGCCAGCGAATTTGTTGAAGCCGGCGGCGACGTTGTCGTGCATAGCATACATATGGCCGAGACCGGCGCCCGGGACGTATTCGAATTGATGGCCGAACGTGAAGTTGCCTATATTCCGACCCTCGCCGTGTTTGAAGGCGGCTATACAAGGAAACCCGACTCTTTTGCTTCCCCACATCTTCATGACAAGGTATGGGATGTCCTGCTCGCGTCGATCACCGCTCCGGGCAGCGTGGTCCTGGCTTCCCGGAATGTGCCCGGTCTCCTCAATGACAGGGAGCGCAGCCTGGAAATCTCAATGGCAAACCTGGAGCGGGCGCTGCAGGCGGGCGTCATGATCGCAATGGGTAGTGATGCGGGCAATGCCGGGATGCTGCACGGCGCGACAGTATTGCGCGAACTGCAGTTGATGAACGAAGCGGGCATGACGCCGATGCAGGTGCTCATGGCTGCCACCCGCAACGGGGCGGAGGTCATCGGCCGGGGAGAGGAACTGGGCACTCTCGAGGCCGGCAAGCTGGCTGATATCATCGTCGTCAACGGCGACCCGTTGCAGGACCTGTCTGCCCTGGGCAATGTCGAACTGGTAGTGAAAAATGGCAAGATCATCAACCCCGGGGAACTGGAGTTCAAGGAAGTACCACAACCAACTGGGGACGGATTTTAAGCATGCCCCCGCATGTTAGAAGTTGAGTGTTATTCTTGAATAGTGGTAATTAATATTTAAATATCAAATATATAATATATATAATTAAAGTAATCTATTAATACTTTTGCTTAATTGTGCGAATATAAACTTGGGGAAAAACCGGCTCATGAACCAGAGCTGGTTAGCCACGCCAATGCGAATTTCGTAGTTATCTTTTGCAAAATCTTTCAGGAACGCCGCAACCATTTTTTCTACGGGCATTATCGGAACGCCTTTAATATCTTCTTCATCAAAGCCTCCTAACATCCCTGTTTCGGTAAGAGGAGGGGCCAGTTCGAAGACCTTGATTGCTGTATTCCTTAATTGCGCTCTCAATGACAATGTATATGAGTGAATGGCGGCCTTGGTCGAGCAATATACCGGAGTAATCGGCAGGGGGACAAATGCCAGCCCGGAGGTAACATTGACGATTGCAGGGTTGTTGTTGTGCCGTAATAGCGGCAGAAAGGCGTTGTTCATCAACATGGTCCCTTTTAGGTTAATATCGATTTCCTGCGTCAGATATGTTGCGGAAAGGTTGCCGTTACGCAGGTTGAGCGTTTGCATGATGCCTGCATTATTGATCAGTATATTTAGATCGGGATAGTCTTTTACGGCCTCTTGGTGGAGTTTTTCTACGTCGCCGGGGTTACTGACGTCATTCCTGATTATCGTCACACCTCCCAGTTGTTGTTTCGCGTCCTGGAGTTTGTTCTCATCCCGCCCCGTGATAACGACCTTATTGCCCTTTAGTAAAAACTGCCTGGCCATCTCAAAACCGATACCGCTCGAACCGCCGGTAATCAGGATGGTATTACCGGATAATTTCATCACTAACTCCCGGTCCAGGCACGCAGGGTCCTGACAGCCACTTCATTTTCGATTTCCTCGGGGACATGTTGTGGACCTGCCGGCAATGATTGACTATTTGTCGCGAGATAGGCCAGGGACAGGGATTGCAGGGCCAGGCCCAGGTCCATGATTTCGATGGGGTTGCCGTCGCCGGCGCTCAGGTTAATACTGTTACCTCTGCCCAACAGGTAAACGACTTTACCGTTGCCCAGTTTGAATTTCTGGATATCCGGCATGATTTGGTGTGGTTCGGAGGCCAGTGCGCGCAGGCCGGGCAGGTCGATCTCGTTTTCAAATGCCCCGGCGTTGCATATTACGGCGCCATCCTTCATTAGCGCCAGGTGACCCTGTTTGAGTGCTCCCGGTCTGCCGGTGACGGTAATGACGATGTCACTGACCGGTAACGCCTGCTCCAGTTCAGCCGTATGATAACCCTCCAGGTGCGCTTCCAAGCGCGTCAGGGGGTCGATATCGACTATGGTTACATGCGCCCCCAAGCCGCGCAAGGCGCGGGCGATACCCTGGCCGCAATAACCATAACCAATGACAGTTGCCCGCTTTCCGCCGATAAGCAGGTTGGAACAGCGCATAATGCCGTCGACAACACTCTGGCCGACGCCATAGCGGTTTTCGACAATGCGTTTTGCCCGGGTATCATTAATTATGAGGGTGGGGAAGATATGTTCATCAATGTCTTCCCGTAAGCGGAAACCGCCGGTGGTAGTTTCTTCGGTGGCGCCGATCAGCTTCGCCCTGGCGCCGGAAAAGTCCGGATTGGTATGCGCCAACACATGCAATTCTGCGCCATTATCGGCAATCAGGTCGGGTTCGGTGGATAACACCTTTGCCACGTAATCAAGGTGCTGGCTGGTGGTTTCACTTCTTTTGGCAAATACCCGGACGTTGTATTCTGCCACCAGCGCGGCAGCCACCTCATCCTGGGTGGTTCCGGGCCAGCCGGTGATTGCGACCTCCGCGCCGCCGCTGGTCAGTGCGTCCATCCAGACGCCGGTCTTCGCTTCCACATGCAGGCAGATACCGATACGCATGCCTGTAAAAGGCCTGGTCCTGCTGAAGTCCTCTTTGATCCGGCCCAATACCGGCATCCGTTCGCGTACCCAGTTTATTCGATCCAACCCTCGTTGCGCCAGTTCGATATCTTCAATTTCGTATGTAAAATCAGGCATTTTTAACCTCTACCGTCGTTCCCGCGCAAGCGGGAATCCAGTCTGAAAATTTGCTTGATGATGTAGAGATTATAATACTGGATTCCTGCTTGCGCAGGAATGGCGGTAAGCTTAGTTACGGGTATCAGATTAATGAACGACATCATAAGACGCGCCGGAGACCGGGTTTGCCGTACTCAACGACAAAACGCGCCAGGTCAAAGACTCCGGATTGCGCATCCCTGACATTATCTACTGCGCGTGCGGTCGCCTGCCACTCCTTTGCACTGACTTCGTGTAACAGGTAGCCGCGTTTGTCCGGTTCATAAAGCTGTATCTGAGGGTTGCGAACCAGGTTGTCTGCTATGGGTTTGCCCATCTGGTGAGGCCAGTTGGCCGAGATGGAGGAAGACACAAACTCCACTCCCGGGAACCGTTCACCCGGCGCTGTTGACAGGGCGCCGTCAATAGCCCAGAAAGAGTGCATATCGCCGCTGAGGATTACTGCCTGGCCGGCTTTGCTGCGCTTGATTGCGTCCACGACCCTGTCCCTGTTGGCCGGGTAACCATCCCAGGAACCTGCAAAATTATAGGTTTTGCCGTCAATGTCCAGGTTGAACGGTGAAAACACGCTGGAGGAGGCGATCACGTTCCAGGGAGTGTTGTTTGCCAGGATATTATGCGTCAGCCAGTTCTCCTGCTCCTCACCCAGCATGCTGCGCTGGTCAGCGAACAGTTCAGGGCAACGTACCACGTAGTTGCCGAATCCATGGGGGGATCTGTCACCGGAGCATGGCATCTGCCTGGCGCGGAATTGGCGGGTGTCGAGGAAATTGACCTGCGCAAGTTCTCCTACCTGGATAGTGCGCCGGATGCGAAACCGGTTATCACCGGGGTTGCCGTAACCGCGGGTCGGCATGTGCTCATACCAGGCCTGGTAGGCCGCCGCCCGTATCGCCATGGTAGCCGGATCGGCATCAATTACCGCATCATGGTTATCAAGGGTGCAAAAGAAGGGCAACCAGGCATGAGCCTGTTGGAGGTTTTCATCGGTTTTGTACAGCGCGTGGCGGCGCCGGAAACCGTCAAGCGTCGGCGGCATGTCTTCGGTCTCGTGTCTGCGGAAGGTCTCACCGTAGGATGTTTCATAGATATAGTCGCCCAGGTGAACCACGAAGTCCGGGTCATCCGCAATGATATGGTTGTAAGCGACGAAAGAACCGTGCGTGTAGTTCTGGCAGGATGCGGTGACGAAGCGAATGGAAGCGGGATGACTACCGGCAGCGGGCAGGGTCTTTGTACGGCCCTTTGCCGAGGTGTATGAGCCTGCGTTGAACCGGTACCAGTACACTTGCCCCGGTTCCAGGTCCCGGATGTCGGCATGTACCGAATGGCCAAGCTGGGGGACAGCCGGTTCTGCACCACTCCTGACAAGTTGTTGCATGTCCTCATCCCGGAACAATTCCCAGTGCACCGGTATGACGTCCCGGCCAAGTCCGCCATCGGCAGCGAGCGGTTGCGGCGCGAGCCGGGTCCACAACACCACCGAGTCATGCGTCACGTCGCCGGAGGCAATACCCAGGGTAAACGGGTTTCTGCCAAACCGAGCCTCTGCAACAAGCGGTGAGGAAACCTGTGCAGCGGCCAGTCCAAGGGTAGAGCTGATAATGAATTCCCGCCGTTTCATCGCGTTATCATAGCAGGTAGAGTTTTACAGGCGTATGATCCGATCCAAATCCGGCTGGAACAGGCTTGCCGGGGAGCAGGTTAAGACGAATTTTACATGGTGATGACTATGTCGGCAAAACCCTTGGACGCAGCCAGGATGGAAGCGGTAATGCGCGAATATTACGATGGCTGCAACGAGGCCGACCGGGAGAAGATAACGGGTTGTTTCATGCTCGATGCGGTGCACTATTTTCCACCCGGCATGTACGAAGGACCGTTCCGCGGCGCCGGGAAGATTGCCGAACGCTGGTGCGCAGCCGTGGAAAAGGGCGGTTCTTACTGGACCCTTGATGCCTTGTTGATCGATGCGGATAAGGCCGAGGCGGTGATCGAGTGGAGCCACTTCAAAACGGGGCAGGGGACCGTTTTGCGCGGGGCGGAATGGGTGGTTTTTGACAGAGCATCAGGATTGATGCAGGAAATCCGGGCCTATTATGCGTCGCCGCAAGCGGCAGAACTGAAACGCCTGGAACTGGGTGGCTTCGATTACGAGGGGCGCGGTTACGAGATGGATTCTCCCAGGGATCGCTCAGCGGGCCAGTAGCCCTGCCAGTTGCTGGTGGCTGCCGATAATGCGGTAGGCCCCGGCCCCGCATAAACTGGCTGAGGTGCCGGCGCCCGTGAGCACTCCTATCGGCACGACACCCGCAGCGTGGCTCGCCTGCATATCGATCATACTGTCGCCCACGTAAATCGTATCGGCCGGATCGGCATCCATGCGACCCAGGCACTTCAGCATGCCTTCCGGATCGGGCTTGCGTTGTTCGACGTCAGCGCCGGTAACCACTGCGTCGAATAACCCGGCTACGCCCTGTTCATACAGTAAATCCAGCGATCTTTCTCCGGATCCCGTAACAATGCCGAGCCGGTATCCTGCGCTTTTTAATCCGGATAATGTCTCGGACACGCCGGGGAATGCGAGCGCATGGGCCTTGAATATATCAGGCCAGAGTTGCATGGCCCTGTCGTTCAGTTTATGGACCATGGCCGGGCGGTTCTCAACGGAGGCGGGTACTACCTGATGCCAATAGGAGATGCCGTTATTCAGCGTCTCATACATGACCGCTTTGGATACTTCCAGGCCGAATTCATCTCCGGTCGTTTTGGCAAGCAGGTAAAACGCGCCGACCGTGTCCACCAGCGTCCCGTCCAGGTCGAACAAAATGTTGCTTGTCCTGACAGGCTCGATGACATCCAGGCGCAGGCGGTCGCCATCGTCCAGGGATAAGTGCCGGCGCAGTGAGACGGAGGTAATAACTTCCACCTGGTCTTCAGGGTAACCGTTGATTTGCGGAAAGATAATCGCCCCGGTCACACGCCTGTTGATATGCACCGGATAACTCCGCGCATGACAGTTATTCCCGTCAGGGCTGTTTATGTCGATACCGTGCCTGTCCCTCAGCGATTGCCAGTTCGAGAGGGTCCGCTTGTCATCGATCTTTATGTTGAGGGTGCCGGGCCACGCCTCAATGCCCAGTTTCTCCAGGAATTGCTGTTTTGCGTGTGTAAGTTCGGTAAAACCCGCGGCTTGTCCTGTCCCGGTTACTACCCGGCCGGATAACTCCAAGTCAATACGTCTCCTTTTGTATTTCAGCGGCGCGATGAATCGCGGCGCGGATGCGCTGGTACGTCCCGCAACGGCAGATATTGCCGGACATGGCCTGGTCGATATCGGAGTCAGATGGCGCAGGATTATCCGTCAGCAGGGCGGCGGCGGACATCAGTTGTCCCGACTGGCAATAACCGCACTGGGGCACCTGCAATTCCAGCCAGGCCTGCTGTACGGGGTGATAACCGTCTTTGGCCAGGTGTTCGATAGTGGTAACTTTCTTGCGGCCTATACTGCTCGCGGGGAGCACGCAGGAGCGCATGGGATTGCCGTCAACGTGAACGGTGCAGGCGCCGCACTGGGCTATTCCGCAACCGAACTTGGTGCCGGTCAGGCCGATCTCGTCCCGCAGCACCCACAACAGCGGCGTGTCCGCTTCGACGTCAACTTCATATTGCCGGTCATTAATGTTGAGTTTAATCATGTCTTTTCTGCACCAGGGTTACACCAGGAAGTGGACTCCGCACAATATAATCCAGAAATTGATATTTTTGTATCGTTTTTTACCTGTTGCCGGTTATTCCGGATCAACACATGCAAAGTTCTCATGCGCATCGATACTGCCGGTCCCGCGGTACCTGGAAACCTGGGGGTAGGCGCATAACGGGCGCGTCCTGGTCACTTTGCCCTGTTCTACCCGGTGGCCTGTAAGGTCCCGCGGTATGGCATCGCCTTCCACCCAGTTGATCAGCGGCGTCATCAAATCGAACCGGTCCACGTTCACCCCGCCGTTGCAATGGTGCATGCCGGGGACCAGGTACAGTTGCAGAAACCCGGAAATTTCATCGCCCAGCAGTGCGGCTACTTCATGGTAATACTCGACGGTGCGCATGGGGTTGATGCCGAAATCGGCCCAGCCGTGGTAGATTATCATTTTTCCGCCACGCCGCTGGAAGGGCCTGAGATCGGGGTCGGTCGCATTGAAAATCAGCCCTGATTGCAGCGTGCGCGGGTAGTCCCGTTCCGGATCCAGTTCCCGCCAGTCCCGGTCGGCGTCATCCGTTTCGAATGCAAGGTACTCGAACCAGGACTTGACGATATACGATTGCCCCAGTCCGCCTTTACTGTCGGGGACTGCGCGCCCGTCCCACGCCGATTGCGGCGCAACCGGTGTATAGGTACCGTCGGTGTAGGCGAGGCCCGGAAACTCGCCGCCGATGACGGTGCGGGGATAGATTTGCGTCTTCCCGATAAAGGTGGGCCCGTAGATGACTGCGAGGGTATTGATTTCATCCTGCGTGAACCCCTGCTGCGTTTCCTTCATACGGGGTAAATCCCGTTGCGGGTCGAAGTCCACGGCCGGCGGGTTCCCGATAACGCCGTCTGTTACCCCGTCAGCTTCATCATAGCGCGTGAGGATAATGTCACCCAACAGTTCAAGTTTTTCCCGGGACAGGGGAGCGTCGGCAACCGCCTCCTGGACATTCCGGTATTGCCAGATCATCTCCCTGAGGCTAAACACAGGCGCGCCGGCAAGGATACCGTCGAAATCGGCCGGGAAACGTTGCGCCTCGTTAAACCCCTGCAAACCGCCGGTCGAGCAGCCGTCAAAATAAGAATACCCCGGCGCCTTCCCGTAGTATGCCGCGGCAAGGTTTTTTGCCGTCAGCGCAGTCAAATGCACCGCACGGAACCCGAAATCGATCTCTTTCTGCAGGTTATTGTGCGCCCAGGTGCCGCCTCGCTCCGTGGCCGCGTCGTGACCGGTGTTGGTAAACGCCGCCGCAAATCCATGCCGCGCCGCCTTCAGCCGCGCCATGTGGCCGGCCTCGTCATCCAGCGCTTCCCCTGCATAACCCCCGTTGCCGTGCATGTACAGACGTCCGTTCCAACGGGCGGGCAGGTAGACGATGTAGCGGACTTCGGGGCTGATCACCCCCCGCACCACGCACAGATCCGGGCTGCCGGCTGCTGCCGGTGACAGGGTGGCGGATACTACGCTGTTATCCGCGTCGGAAACATGGATGAGGTCTCCGCAGCCTATACGTGGTTGCGTTACTTCGGGTGCGGTGTAATCGATACGGGATTGTTCCGCATCAAGAAAGCTCGAACCGTTCGCGGTCGGGGTCGCCGGCGCGCCAGGTGTGAAAAAAAGCACTGCAAGCGCCGCCGCGACGGACCGGATGGTAAGCTTGCAGGGAAATCTCATGGCTAATATCTTAAGCTTTGGGAATCCTGCTTTCAACTCTGTCCTGGGGTGAAGGGGTCAGGTCGCACATTGCACACATTCTCAAAGGCTCATATTCATTCCTTCGTATGCAATGTGTGCAATGTGCGACCTGACCCCATCACCCGTGACCCCATCACCCCGGCCGGGTGTCAGGTTTATTTGATATGTAAAAAACAGGTATTATGGTCAAATCAACATATGCCGGAAACGGGGTCAGCATTCAGTTTTGTTCCACCGGAACCTTTCCGGAATATTGTGCAGTTTAATACAAACCAGGGTATCTCATGTCGAGTGAAGGAATAAGAATCGGAATTGACACCGGGGGCACTTTTACCGATTTTGCCTTGTCAAGGGACGCTGTTTTCCACACGACCAAGATACTGACCACCCACCAGGCGCCGGAACTGGCGATCATGCAGGGACTGGATGACCTGATGAAGGCTACAGGTTGCCGCCCTGGCGATGCGGAATTGATCATCCATGGCACCACGCTGGCCACCAATGCCGTCATCGAGCACAAGGGCGCCAGGGTGGCCATGCTTACGACGGAGGGGTTCCGGGATGTCCTGGAACTGGGTTCGGAAAGCCGGTTTGATCAATACGACCTCGGCCTGACCAAGCCCGCCCCCCTGGTGCCGAGACAACTGCGGTTTACCATTTCCGAACGCCTGGCGGCAGACGGCAGCGAATTGCTGCCGCCTGACCTTTCAGCCATCGAACAGGTTGCCGAAGAGTTAAAGAGACACGAAATAGACAGTGTCGCGGTTTGCTTTTTGCACAGCTTTATCAACCCCGAACATGAAGAACGGGCCGCGCAGGCGTTGCGCAAATACTTGCCGGGTATCTATATCAGCCTGTCATCCCGGGTGGCGCCGGAGATCAGGGAGTACGAACGCTTCTCCACGACGGTCGCCAATGCCTATATCCAGCCGTTGATAGATTCCTACCTCAAGCGCCTGCAGGAGGGCTTGAAACGGGCAGGATTTGGTTGTCCGCTTTACATGTTCGTATCCAACGGCGGACTGGTGGAAGTGGACGTGGCCAGGCAGTTCCCGATCCGGCTGGTTGAATCCGGGCCTGCCGGCGGCGCCGTCTTTGCGAGCCATGTCGCCCGTATCCACCAGGAGGATCGCATATTGTCGTTCGATATGGGCGGCACTACTGCGAAAATCTGCCTGGTCGACAATGCGGAACCGCAGAAAGCGACCCTGTTCGAGATGGCGCGGGCGCATCGTTTTAAACAGGGCAGCGGCCTGCCGGCCAGGATACCGGTGATTGAAATGGTCGAGATCGGCGCCGGTGGCGGGTCCATTGCCCGGGTCGACAGTCTTGGCCGTATAACCACAGGTCCTGACAGCGCCGGTTCTGAACCGGGACCGGCCTGTTATGACCTTGATGGCGATGAGGCAACGGTAACCGATGCCGATCTCATCCTGGGGCGGCTGGAGGCGGAGGGATTCGCCGACGGTTCCATGCAACTCAACAGCGAGGCTGCCAGGCAGGCAGTCCGGGACAAGCTTGCAGTGCCGCTGCACATGGATATTCCGCTGGCCGCCTACGGTGTGGCTGAGATTGTGGAAGAAGATATGGCCAACGCGGCGCGTGAGCATGCAACGGAAAGCGGGAAATCGCTGACGGGGCGAACCCTGGTTGCCTTCGGTGGCGCGGCGCCGTTACACGCTCTTTCCCTTGCAGGCAAACTCGGGATCAAGCGGGTCATCGTTCCGGCCCATGCAGGGGTGGGTTCGGCAATTGGGTTTTTACTGGCGCCCGTTGCTTATGAACTTGCCCGCAGTTGTCACGTCAGGCTGACTGATTTCAAGCCTGGAGTACTGAACAAGCTGTTTAAGGAAATGAGTGAATACGCACACGGAATAGTCGTATCAGGCGCTCCCGGGCGGGAGCGTACGGAAATCCGGCAGGCACAAATGCGCTATATCGGGCAGGGTTATAGTATTCCTGTCGATATGCCGGTCGGGGAGTTGCTGAAAACTGACGCACAATCACTGCAGCGGGCTTTCGACAAGGCCTATATCAACCTCTACAGCAAGCTGCATGAGGGGGTTGACGTGGAAATTGTCGGCGTCAGTGTTTCCGTTTCCGTCCATCTTGTTTTCGCGCAGCCTGCAGAGACTGCCGTGACTGCCGCCGGCATTCCGCCTGAAATCGATCATGGCGCCACTGTGTTCGATGCGCAGGCCGGTGCTTACGCGGACGTAAACGTGTATTCACGTCATGCCCTGCAACCGGGGAATTACATACCGGGGCCAACCCTGGTGCGCGACAAGGGCACAACTGTCATGGTGCCGCAGGGTCACGGTGTCACGGTGGCCGGGGACGATAGTTTGATCATCGAAAGGGAATAATCGCCATCATGATTAACAATAACTTTAAGTCATCATTGCAATATATTGAATTTCAAGTGATATGGCGTCGCTTAATCTCTATTGTAGAAGACCAGGCCAGGACTTTGATGAAGACCGCGTTCAGCCCCGTGGTACGGGAATCCGGCGACCTGTCCGCAGCCGTGTTCGACCCGCAGGGGCGCATGCTGGCCCAGGCCATTACCGGCACGCCCGGACACGTCAATTCAACCGCTGCCGCGGTACCGCATTTTCTCAGGGAATACCCGCCGGCGGAACTAAAACCCGGGGATCACCTGATTACCAATGACCCGTGGATTGCGTCGGGGCACCTGCACGACGTCACGGTTGTGTCCCCGGTATTTCTTGCAGACAGGTTAATAGCGCTGTTTGCCTGCACCTGTCACCAACTGGATATCGGCGGCTTGGGGCAGGGGCCTGACGGCAAGTCGGTGTATGAAGAGGGACTGTATATTCCCGTTATGAAACTGGTGGACCGGGGTGAGGTAAACCAGGACTTACTCAGGATAATTGAGGGTAACGTACGCACACCGTACGAAGTGCGCGGCGATATCCTGTCCTATGTCGCCGCAAACGAGACCAGCGGGGTGAAACTGCTGGATATGATGCGGGAATACGGACTGGATAATCTCGATTATACCGGGAACGAGATCATCGAACGCTCGCGCAAGGGGATGCTGGAAGAAATCCGTAAGCTACCGGCAGGGACCACCCATAACACCATTACCCTGGACGGGTATGACAAGCCGGTTGAAATTGTCTGTGCGCTGACCGTTGCAGATGACGAGATAAGGATCGACTTTGCCGGCAGCACCGAGGCAAGCACCAAGGGGATCAACCTGGTCCTGAATTACACCCAGGCCTATGCCAACTACGGGATACGCTGTGTGGTGGGCGCCCACATTCCCAACAATAGCGGCTCGTTATCAGCGATAAAAATAAGCGCGCCGAAGGGTTCCATCCTGAACGTCCAGCGACCCTGGCCGGTCTGTGCCAGGCACATCATCGGGCAGTTCCTGCCGGACGCGGTAATGGGTTGCCTGGCGCAACTGCTTCCGGAGAAAGTCCCGGCGGAAGGCGCGTCATCCCTGTGGGGCATTCAAATCCGCGGCGGCCCGGAGGTGGATGCCTCGTGCAATTTTGACAACCCGAATGCGGACGGGAGGCGTTACGAAATGCTGATTTTTAACAGTGGCGGAACCGGCGCCAGGCCGGACCAGGACGGTATGTCGGCCACGGGGTTTCCCAGCGGGGTGCGCGCCATGCCGGTTGAGGTTGTGGAAAACATGGGTCCCGTGGTGATCTGGCGCAAGGAATTGCTGGCCGATTCCTGCGGCGCCGGCAAATGGCGCGGCGGCCTGGGGCAGGTGGTGGAAGTAGGGACCATCGATGAGAGTCCGTTCCTGCTGTTCGCCATGTTTGACAGGACTGCGAATCCGGCCCGCGGCCGTATGGGCGGCGAGGACGGCAAGGTGGGAACAGTCCGGGTAAAGCACGGAAAAACCCTGAACCCGAAGGGCGTACAACTCATAGAACCCGGACAACGACTGGAGCTGCTGCTGCCAGGCGGAGGCGGCTTCGGCGACAAGGGACAGCGCAGCGCTGCACACCGGGAACAGGATAAGCTGGCCGGCGTTGTCAATAATTTGGGGTCAGAGCAATAATCGCTTATTAACTCTTTGTTTTATATAACATTTGATAAAATAAAATGACTCAATATCACACAATCCGTCCCACAGATATTACAGAGAATTTAAGGTGATATTATACAGTAAAACGCGTCTGGACGAGGCTTGGCGCAGCATGGGTGGGTCGGTCGCCCGATTATTCACAACAGGAATCGAATTTCCATGGCTAGAGAAATAGAAAAACCAAAAGACAGACAGCGCGCGAGATCTATAAAAGGCCAAAGAATTAGGCTGTGACGAAGACGAAAACCGCTTTAACGCTACACTGAAAAAGATCGCAAAGACTGAACCGCAGAAAAAGAACGGCGAGGATGCAACTAGTACTCTTCCGAGCCAATAGCTGATCAAGCGTGTTTGCTCGGCAATTTACACTGAACTATCAACAACTTCTATTGATCATGCCTGCCGGGGCCGTAGGCATCCCAGTATTCACGTGACAGTTTCTGTGCTTCGGTAATCTGAGCGCGTGTCATACCTTTGGCAACTTTTTCTTTGTTCTTTTTAGCAAACTCATCACCTTGTGCAGCTGCGATGCTGCCCCAAGCATAGGCCTGCACGTAGTCCTTAGGCACCCCCGCTCCGTTGGCATACATGAGACCGAGATTGTTCTGTGCCTTAGCATCTCCCTGCTCGGCGGCAAGGCGATACCAGCGTACCGCTTCCGTGTCATCTTCGGGCACCCCTTCTCCGTTGTCATACATGAGACCGAGATTGTTCTGCGCCCCAGCATGTCCCTGCTCGGCGGCTTTGCGATACCAGCGGACAGCCTCGGTGTCATCTTTGGGTACTCCTTCTCCGTTGTCATACATGAGACCGAGATTGTTCTGCGCCCCAGCATGTCCCTGCTCGGCAGCTAAGCGATACCAGCGCACCGCTTCTGCATAGTCTACAGACCACCAGAGTCCGCTGTCATACCTGAGACCGAGATTAAACTGCGCTCCAGCATCTCCCTGCTCGGCGGCCAGGCGATACCAGCGGACAGCCTCGGTGTCATCTTTGGGTACTCCTTCTCCGTTGTCATACATGAGACCGAGATTGTTCTGCGCCCCAGCATGCCCCTGCTCGGCGGCTTTGCGATACCAACGCACCGCTTCTGCATCGTCTTCAGACACCCCGTCTCCGTTGTCATACCTGATACCGAGATTAAACTGTGCAGTAGCATCTCCCTGCTCGGCGGCCTTTTTTGTAATCTCAAATTCATCTGCCATGGCAGTCGAACAAACACTTAACAACAGGCTCAATAACAGGCACCTGAACTTGAGTGGCTTACAATTGCTCATCCTTCATACTATAGAAAAAAGATTTTATATTTTAGCACCAAAGTTTTATCCGGGTGCTATTCCAATCCGATGTCTATGCACGCTGACCTGAGTTTGGATGCAAGATCGATTTGAGAAGAATGGATCAATCCTGCTATATTTCGGTTTCCGCGACTATGTTGTAGAGAAAAATAGGACGTAGTTAACTCGACAGGCGCGGTAATATTATCTGCAACCTGCTCCTTCAAATCTTCCACAAAATTTCTATAATGTTGTTCTCGGTTCTGATTCTTCCTTACTCCATACACGAATAAGCATGCAATTCCAGGTTGTCCGCTTTCAAAATATCCCTTGAGGGCATCTACGACCCGTTCCAAATCTGAGCAATGCAGCTTGTTGTCGTCCTCATCGCCGTTTTCCGAATAGCTCATCGGGTCCATTGAAAACAACCAGGAGGATTGCAGGTCATCAGGACACGCCAATATTCCCTCGGAGTGTATTTCCTTGCGCCATGACGTGCAGGCTATTTTGACGTTCGTATTGAGCCATGCCTCAGAAAGACACTTACGTTTCTTGCTGCATATTTCCGTAATTCCACCAGATAAATTTTCTGCTCCGATTACTGCCCTCAACAACTCAGCGGAGTTGGGGTAGTGTGTATCTGACGCCCTTGTTTTTCGGTATGCCTTAACCAAGGCTGGTTCTTCGGCTTGCGGCTGTCTTTTTGAATCTTCCAACCTTTTCAAAAGAAGCTCATCGCGTGTCCTTGGCCTCCGTTTCTCAAACGGTTCAAATGGCCTCATCCCATGCGTAAGCGCAATATGTAGCCTGCCCGCTGTATCCATTTCAGCGAGACGTACTGCTGCCTCAACTTCGATACAGTGTTGCAGATAATTTCCGTCGTTACCCTTTGCCATGAGTTCATCTTTCCTGCCTTCCGGTAAGGCTTGTCAAACTCGTTCTTTAAAACAACCGTTTTCTTTCCGCCTAGTCCGTGGATGGTAACAGTTTCGTCTTGGCACATGTTATTTATCCTAACAGATTGAATTATGGTGAAATACACTCATATACCCGGTTGGGTTGAGGATTTCGGGCCGATTGGGAGGGGTTGACCTGGGTGCCCTGATTGTTGCTTGGGTCAGGTTGTCCAGGATGAACCCGGCCAGATGCGCAAGCCGGTCCGTGCTCATGCAAGATTGGGTTCACCGCCTGGGCGGGAGGATGGTGATGGATAAATACCGGCAAACCGCATCACCGGATACGCCTTGTGATGTGTTATCCGACAGACCACCGGCTCAGGCTGTCAGGAAACAACGCGCACACGGTCGATGACTGTCGGTAACGGCAGGGGCGAGACTACTCCTGTATACAAAACTTCGTTCTGTACCAGGAATCTCGCAAGAGGAGGATACCCCCATTGACCCCCCCCCGTTTGCAACGGGGCCAAATGAGTCATTGGCATAACCTGATGGCTGAGTTGACCACATCGCGGGCGCCGCCGGACCGGACGGATACCCTGCGCATGGATACGTTGACGCGTGATGAGTGGCAGGACCGGGCACAGGCCGCAGGTCTGCATGTCGCGGGGTTTGCCGGTCCAGTCCGCGGCAGATGGATTCCATACCTTTATAGCTGTGGCTGCCCGGCGTGAGGGCGCGGTCAGTGCTGAATTGTTGTTATGGCCAGGGCGGTAACTGTGGTTGCGGTTGTGGGGGTCTATTTCTCGGCCATTGTGTCACACAATGCCTATCTCGCCTCACTCCTATTAGAATGATTTAAGGACGCTATTTTTGGCCGGTATACATTATTTGAGAACCTGTTTCAGTGCAGTGAAACGGGGATGTTGATGTCAGGTGGGCTGATGATGGAGTTCATCATCATTCATGTTGTTCACGGTTGTCCAGCCGGGTCTGACGGTTCATTGCATGACAGAAGGGAGCGCTATTTCCCCGACTCACTGACAAGTCCCAATGGCTGAATGCACCACATCTCCCGCGCCCACTGGACCGGATGGTTACCCTGCGCGTGGCGACGGAGACCCGGTCCCGGTGGACATGCCTGGCGCAGGCCGCAGTCTGCCGCTCCACAACTGGACCCGATGCCGGTGCCGGGTTGCTGCGGGCGCCGGGCGGCACACATTGTCGCGGCGCAAACCGCGAGCAATGGTCGGGGGAGCTTGAGCGGCTGCGCCGTCTCCTCGACATTGAGCGGGGGTCAGGGAATCCGGTTTTCCCTGATGACTGGGTTTTACGGTGGCTGCGCCTCCGGGGCCGCGGCTGTTGCATACCTGGAGAACGATGCAGACCACAAAGCCAAGCCACGCACCGGCGTTGACGTGCTGCGTTGCGCCCCGGGGACAGTCGGCGCCGGGCTTGTATCCGCCGTAGTCAGGCCATACACAACCCTTAGGGTCACTCCGATAAATCGCTTACAGCGCCTCTACGGCGGTCGGATGGTGCCGGAACAGGCCGACATGGACGGTTGCAGCCGAATCGGGGGGTCTCAGCTTTTCTGCAGACTGCCCGGCTGAAGCTCGCCATTGAATCATTCGGCCAGCGCCAGGCATACCACCGCCGGGAGGATTCGGCGTATCATCGGCACGGCCTGCCCATGCGTCTGAATTTGACTGCCTTGCCGCGTACATCAATCAGCACAGAATGCCAGTCAGCGGCTAGCCAGCTGCTCATTGCCTGGTTGTGCGTGACGTCGTTACCCCACCACTCCCGCCAGGTAAATGCGCTTGGCGGCAAATCGCCGCCGATGATTGCCTCAATCCCGGAAAAGATCAGCGACTACCAGAACGAGGGCAAGGAAGTCGATATACGGCTGAAAGCGGAGGAGAGCGTTGCATATAACACCCATACCCTGGAACAATTACCCATCGCTACGCCGGACGGCCGTCTCGTGACGCTCGGCGCTATCGCTGACGTGTCGCAAACCTACGGTCCGGTGCAGATTAACCACCGGGAACGGGAGCGGACCATAACCATCCGCATTGTGCCCGACACGCGTATGCCGATTGAGACCGCCATGGGGATTATCCAGGAGCAGATCGTCGACCCCATGAAGCAACGGGATGAATTCAGCGGACTGTACCGGATAGAACTGGCAGGTACGGCTGACAAACTGGTCAGTGCAGCCAATGCGCTGAAGTGGAACTTGATACTGGCGCTGATCATTACATTCCTGCTGATGGCCGCACTGTTTGAGAGTTTCCTTTATCCATTCGTCATCATGTTCAGCGTTCCACTGGCCATGCTGGGCGGTCTTCTCGGCCTTGCCGTGGTCAGCGCCACCATCGCCTATCAACCGCTGGACGTATTGACCATGCTGGGGTTTTTCATCCTCCTCGGCACTGTTGTCAACAACCCCATTCTGATAGTGCACCAGTCCCTGAACTACATCAGGAAGGAGGGCATGGAAGCTCACGTCGCCATCAGGGAGGTGGTGCACAGCCGCATCCGGCCCATCTTCATGAGCGCCGGCACCTCGACGTTTGCCATGCTGCCCCTGATCCTGGCGCCGGGCGCGGGATCGGAACTGTACCGGGGCATAGGCGGGGTGGTAGTCGGCGGCCTGCTGGTTTCCACCGGGTTTACCCTGTTCATCGTCCCCGCCATGCTGAGCCTGGTGTTCGACCTGCGCAAACTGTTGACGGGGCGTCCGGACGGTCGCGTTGCTACGGCAGAAGTGTTGCCGGATTAAGAATATTTTAATTCGTCATTCCGCGATAGCTTGGCCCTGCATTCAGTAAGCAAGGGGCATGTCAATAATTTCTCAAACGCCTAATAGTCTCCGCCGTTTGAATTTGCAGTGTTCGATATATCGTTCCTTTACCGCCTTTATATGATTTTTGGAAATATTCATGCAGAATTTGCAATGTTTCCTGTTTTGGAAAAAGCACCAAAAGCAAATCGTCCAAATTTGGATTTGTAAGCAATTTTCTGTATGTACTGCCTTGTATGTTTTTTATTTCCTTAAAGCTTTGGACGGGGTCTATATCAAAATTTATTTCAGGTAATTCAGGGATTTCTTTTTTCCAATATTTCAGGTGATTAAGTATTTCATCCCAGGTATATTCCAAATCTAGAGTATTAAAAAGTTCTTTACCATATACTAGTTTAAGGGACAATCCATAATCCTGAGAGAGTTTATAAATTTCTGCATCGTAAAATTTCTTGTTCTTATTAAAACTGTCGTCAATGAAGTAGAAATATCCAAATATTGTCCGATTGCTATATGTTTCAATAATGACTTCTAATTTCTTTTCAAAATTGTCAATCTGTCCTCTTTTCTTTGTAGAATCATGATCATCTCTGATTTTCTGTTCCACAAAATGTAATTCATGGTTTATAGAAAAAATTTGATCAACTTCTAGTCTGTCGTTATTTGCGGCATAGAACTTTTTGTCCAGGATGGCAAATCCAGCCTCTCTTAGATATTCTTCAATTAAAGATTCGAACGCATCGCCAAATCTAATCTCGTGCGACTGCAAAAGATTTTGAATTATTTTCGCTCTTGGTCTGCTGGGTCTGAATAAACCGACGTATCTCTCTGGATATTTGGCTACTTTTTCCAGTAAGTCCGGTTTTGATTTTTCAAAAATCGTGGAGTTAAAAATTTGCTTGAATTTATTGTATTCCATTGTTTTCCCTGTAAAGACTCCGTTTTTCATCCAAAAGTTTCAGTGTACCTTCATCCTCATAATACCAATACATCCAGCCGTTACAGCCCTCGGTATCTTTAAGCAGAGCACCAATTTTATGAATAGAACCAATACCAATGCTGTTTTGTATTCTCCCATCAGGTAAAACAGTAGCCGAATATGTTTTGCCTTTTGAGTAAAGACACTGGTTTTCCCGTATGTACTTGGCATCTACAAGTTGTTGCATACTTACTCGCTGTAATCTTTTTGGTGGAGGTTCTGTTAGCCTAATATCCTGAAAAAGATCGGAGTTTATCGACTTCAATCTGTTTTCTGCTATTTCCACGTAACGGGGTTCCTGTTCTATACCGAAGCTTCTTCTGTTCAGTTTTTTTGCGACCGCACAGGTGGTGCCGCTACCCAGGAACGGGTCCAGTACCAAGTCCCCTTCTTCGCTGCTGGAGAGGATCACCCGCTGCAACAGGGCCTCCGGTTTCTGCGTTGAATGGGCTTTTTTCCCGTTTTCATCCTTGATGCGTTCCGATCCGGTACAGAGCGGGATCTGCCAGACGGAAGTCATTTGCTTGCCATCGTTCAGTTGTTTCATCACTTGGTGGTTGAACGTATATTTCTTCTGTTTTTCCGACTTTTTTGCCCAGATCAGGGTCTCTGTTGCATTGGTGAATCTTACTCCCCTGAAGTTCGGCATAGGATTGGTCTTGTGCCACTGCACGTCGTTGAGTATCCAGTAACCTAGGTCCAACATGATCTTGCCTACACGAAAGATGTTGTGATATGAGCCGATCACCCAAATAGTACCATTATCCGCCAGTACTCTCCGACAGGCGCTCAGCCATTGCCGGGTGAATTCATCGTAGCTCTCGAAAGATGAGAATTGGTCCCAGTTATCGTCAACCCCGTCCACCAGAGTCTGATTAGGTCTGTATAACTCCTGCTTGAGTTGCAGGTTGTAGGGAGGGTCAGCAAAGATGAGCTTGACTGATTTTTCCGGTAAATCGGTCAGAATTTCAATACAGTTACCGGTATAAATTCGGTAACCCGAGCCATCGATGTCACTCTGTGTACATTTTATTTTTTGTTTCATAGACACTTTGACATTTTACTTGAGCCGGAATTAGACTAAAAGAGAAAAGACTCGATAATTTAGTCAAATCTGAACTGTTCGTGGTTCTGAGTTTATGGATTGACCATAAATCATGTCTTTAACCAGCAGGTTCGAGATATCGGTTGGGCACACGGTTTGCAGGCCGCGCCATGCCGGTACGCTGTTAACTTCCAGCACCAGGTATTCGCCCTGTGTATCGTACTTGCTCTTCATATTGGATTATCTCAAATTATTCGCAGGTGCCGCCTGTTATCAAGTCTTCCCGTCAAGGGTTTCAACCCGAGTTCAACCTCACCACCTTCGCTGCACCCGCATCGGTGATATAATCCGCCCACTGCTGCATAAGACGCTCACGCCGTGCGTACAGGTCCGATCTGAAATAACTGCCTTCAACACCAGGAACCATGTGCGCCAGGGCCATTTCCGCCAGTTGCCGGTCCTTCCCGCTTTCGGCACACCAGTCACGGAATGACGACCTCAGGCCGTGAACGGTTGCCCGGTCTGCCAGTGCCGCCCGCCGCAGAAACACCATCATCGTTGCATTGGTTAACGGTTTGCCGTTGTTTCTTGGTGACGGGAAGACCAGACCGGACTTGTCGCGCAGCACTTCCGCCTTTTCCAGTATGGCTATCGACTGGTCTGATAACGGCACTCTGTGCTCCCGGTTCGATTTCATGCGCCCCGCGGGGATTGACCAGGTTTTAGCTTCAAGGTCAATCTCACTCCACAGTGCGGCCCGTGCCTCAACGCTCCGGGTAGCCGTTAATGCGATAAACCGCAGACACAGTTTCGCAGCATCGCAAGCCGTCGCCTTGTCGGTCTGGTTCAATGCGTCCCTGACCTCGGTATGGTGCAATGCCCGGTGGTGCTTTGTTTTACCGGCCTGCTTCGGCAACGCTGCACTGATGGCGTCGCCGGCCAGGTTGGTCTCGATATGGCCGAACGCCTGCGCCCAGGAAAATACGGCCTTGATGCAGCCCCGCAACCGGCGCGCCGTTGCGTTCTTATCGGTCCACAAAGGAACCAGTATGTCAAGAATGTCCGCCCGGTCGATCAGGTCTATCCGCTTATGCCGGATACGCGGGAGGACATAGGTGTTCATGCACCGCCGCCATTCCTGCTCAGTCATGCTGTTGCGCCAGGTCGGCCGCACGCTGTCCAGGGCCGCCGTGGCTGCCGCCTCAAAGTCCGGTTTCAGCGCCTTGCGCTTTTCTGCCAGCGGATCCCCGCCGGCGCGGACCCGCCGCCGGTTGAGAAACGCCGTCTCCCGGGCCTCGTCCACACTCACGACGGGGAACGCACCCAGGCCCAGATCGTGGCGCTTGCCTTTAATCGTGATTCGCTGTACCCAGTATAGTATTTGCTCCTGTCCGTGATTCTCAGATACAATGTCGTGTCCACCGTATGGAAACCGGGGGCGCTTAGTTTGCGGGCTTTTGCGTCAGTAAATTGTTGCATGGTATGTTCTCCCGCTCCTACGATTTGTCCAACGATACACACGGAACTGTACAGGAAGGGAAAATACCTGTCAACAACGCATTTATAATAATATCAGATAGTTATGGCATGTAAAGGAAAGTGTTGGAACGCAAAAAACGGTGGTTTTATTCTTGGGGTCAGAGTAAAAATTCAACTATTTAAATGGGGATACTTGTTTATTACCAGATATTTTTACTCTGACCCCAAATATTATTTGTGATTCTCCTGTGGTATCTCGACGCCGTAATCCTGTTTTGCCCCCGTTGACGTGATAAAGCCTTTTCGATAGTCCTCGCGGACCTTTTCACCGGGGCGTTTTCCGGGATCGCCGAAGCCGCCGCCGCCGGCTTCCCGGATGGAAAAAAGCCCCCCTGCAGGTAACGTATGCGTGCCTTTGCCCTGGACGGTTTCATTATTGATCCTGAAGGCGCGCAATCCGCCGTCCCTGCCGCCCGCATAGCCTTTGGCGGGGTATTCCGTACGTATTCCAAACAGGGACAGCGATATTGGATGGCCCGTGTTGTTTTTCAGCACGACCTGTTGTCCCGGACCGCCGCGGTATTGTCCTGCCCCGCCGGAATCGGGAAGTATGCGCCGTTCCAGCACGGCAACTTCCGTTTCGTCTTCCCATATTTCGCTGGATATCATTGCGCAGTTTGTCGGCGCGGGCGTGGTTTGCCGGCCGTCCAGCCCGGTCATGGCGCCGATCCCGCCGGTGGCGAAATACTGGTCAAGCAACTTGCGTCCATTCCGCAGCATACCGTTGAACACGACCGCCGTCGCCATCCCCGGTTCGGCCTGGACGGCTTCAGGCAGCGCCCTGGCAAAGGCGCCCATCAGCAGTGGCACGACATACCAGCCTACCGTATTGCGCCCCAGGGTGGCTGCCGGGTGTTGAGCATTCAGGATACAGCCTTCCGGGGCCGTTACGTCCAGGGGCAACACGTTGGCAAGGTTGTTTGGCAGGTCCGGCGTGGTCAGGCATTTCAGGGTGTATGCGCACCAGGAACGGGTATAGCAGAGCGGGACGTTTATTGCGTAGGGCACGCAGGGACTGGTGCCGGCAAAATCGATTTTTACGCGGTCGCTTTTTATCTCCAGGGTACAGGCCAGGGTAACAGGTTGTTTGCCCCGCGTTTCAGCTTGCAGTTGATTGTTGTAGACACCATCCGGCATGGCCAGGATCTTTTCCCTGACGGCCGTATCCGACTGCCTGATGATGCCGTCGGCAATATCCTGCAAATCTTCCCGTTCATACTGATCCAGCATCTCGTTCAGTTTTACGCCGCCGGCATAAGTACCTGAAATATTGGCCATGATATCTCCGACCACCTGCTCCGGCGCACGCACGTTTCCCTTTATGATATCCAGCAACTCTTCATTCAACTGTCCTTGCCGGTAGATCTTCAGGGGCGGGATAAGCAAGCCCTCTTCGTAAACATCCCTGCTCGATACGGACGCGCCCCTGCCGCCGGTATCGACGAGGTGGGTAATGGTCATGACGAAACCAATAAGATTTCCGTTGCGGAATACGGGCCTCAATACGCTGACATCCGCAAGATGGCCGGTGCCGATCCACGGGTCATTGGTAATGATGACATCACCGTCTTCCAGGCTGTGCGCGGGATAGCTTTCAAGCAGTTTTTCGATGGTGTAAAAGGCGGTACCGGTAAACGCGGGCGTACTTTGCGAACCCTGGGCAATGGGGCGTCCCGAGCGGTCGAATATGACGGCGCCTGCGTCCCATGCCTCCCTCACGGTCATGGAAAAAGAGGTATGGACCAGCGCCAGGAGTATTTCATCTGCAATGGAGATGAGACGGTCCCAGAGGAGCCCCAGGGTGATGATATCCAGCGTATTATGCTTCATGGCGGGTTAAAACCGGTGCGGCAATGAGGTTCAGCCTGCCATCTGTTTCGACCGAGTCACCCTCATGAATGACGGCTGTGCACTCATCGTCTTCAATCAACATGGGCCCGGTAAATTTCTCTCCCTGCCGCAAGGCATAACGGTTAACTACCGGCCACTCAACAAAGCGGTCATCCGTGTGTGAATAGACGTTGCGGACACCGGTCGACGCGCCACCGTTGCTGTGAGCGGCAGGTCTACAGCCGTCAACCGGCGATGTGCCGGCAACAGTGACCTCCGCCTTCCAGTTGATGATTTCAATATCCCTGTCGGGAAAACGGGTGAAGAAATGTTTTTCGTATGCCGCATGAAACAGGTCCGGCAGCGCGGCATAAAGGCTTTTCATGTCGGCGCCGGAGGGCAGGCTGACTTCCAGTTCAAAACCCTGTCCCAGGTAGCGCATGTCCAGTCGCCTGGCAGTTTCAGGTTTGCCGGCACTCGCATCTTCATGGGAGATACTCCGCAGGATGCTGTTTTCCAGTTCCGTAAAGCGCTTGATGAACCCTTCCGGTGAAAGCCCGCTTAACGCGGTCCGGTATGATTGCATGGAGGCAAAAGACACAGGCGCGCTCAGCAAGCCGACCGCTGATGCCACGCCGGAGGCGAAAGGGATGATCACCTGCGCCATTCCCAGTTTCCCTGCAATTGCCGTGGCATGGGCCGGCGCTGCTCCGCCGCATGCAACCAGCCGGCACTTTCGGTAGTCGATGCCGCGTTCTGCCGAATAATTTTTTATTGCGGCCGATACTTTTTCGTTGACGGTCTCGTAAATACCCCAGGCAGTGCGGGGTACTGTTGTGCCGAGCCTGCCGGCCAGGTTGCCGGCAATCACTTGTTCGGCAAGCTCGGACGGCGAACCCAGTTTACCGCCCGGAAACGTATCCGTGCCGTAATAGCCCAGCAGCAGGTTGGCATCGGCAGGGGTGGGCTGTTCTCCTCCAAGCCCGAAACAGGCGGGTCCCGGTTTTGCGCCCACGCTCTCCGGCCCGACCTTGAGGACGCCGCGCTCATCGATGGCGGCGATGCTTCCTCCTCCGGCGGCAATCTCGGCCAGGTCCAGTACAGGGGTAGAGACGGGCAGGCCGCTGCCTGATTTGTTCCGGTAGACAAGGCCGACCTCCGTATCGTAGTGTTTCTGCGCCTTGCCGCCGCTGATAATGCCCAGCTTGGCTGTTGTGCCTCCCATGTCAAGCATAAGCAGGTCGGAACCGGCAGTGGCATTATCTACCTGGCCGCACCTCAGGGCAGCCGCGGCCGAACCGGATGCGAGCATGCGTACCGGGTATTGACGGGCGGTGTCCATATTCACTACGCCGCCATCTGAGCCGAGCAGGTGCAGCGTACCGGCGAATCCGCTATTTGTTAACCAGGCATCAAGTTCCGACAGGTAAGTCCTGAATATGAATTGGGAATACGCGTTTACCACTGCTGTCGTCCAGCGCTCATACTCCCTGATGGCAGGCAGTACGCCAGCGGAGGTGGAGACGGACATACCGGGAAATTCACGGGCTATGATTTCGCCTGCCCGGCGTTCATGGACGGGGTTGCGGTAGGAATTGATGAAACACACGGCAACGGAATTAATCCTGTGGCTGCTGTTTAATTCCTGAACCGCTTCCAGGACATCCTGCTCCGGCAGATCAGTTTCTATTTCACCCCTGCTGTTGATCCGTTCATCGATCTCCCTGCGCCGCGGCAGGGGAACCAGGGGTTCTGGGTACTCAATGCGCATGTCGTACAGGTCGTAGCGCTGCTCCCTGCCGATATCGAGCGCTGAAATGAAACCTTTTGTACATAACATGCCGGTGGTGTCTCCCTTGCGCTCCAGCACGCCATTGGCAACCATCGTCGTTGCATGGGTAATACGGGATATGGCGGCCAGTTGCACACCGGCTTTTGACAGCAGGACCCCCAGGCCCTCACGGACCGCCTGCAGGGGGTCGTCCGGGGTGCTCAGTTGTTTATGCACATACAGTTGTCTGAATTCCCGGCCGGATAAGGAGAAATCGGTGAACGTGCCGCCGATATCGATACCGAGCTGAAACTGTCCGGTCTGGTTCATCAGGCAATAATGTCAGTCGCAGTATTTGTTTATCACTGAAGGGATTATACGGAATCCGGACCCGGGGTTCCCGGCACCCAGTATTTCACGGGGCTATTATTATGTATACTGTACGCAGTTACTATCAAGCTGGCACGTAATGAAGACAGGCGCACAAATTCTCGCAGATCTCCTGGTAAGTAATGGAACCCGCTTCGTGTTTCACATGCCCGGGGAAAGTTTTCTCAGCGCAATCGACGCCTTGAGCGGGCACCGGGATAAGGTAACGGCGATCAGTTGCCGCAATGAAACGGGAATGGCCGTGATGGCCGAGGCGACCGGCAAGCTGACCGGCAAGCCGGGGGTCTGTTTTGTGACCCGGAGTCCCGGCGCGACCAACGCGTGCCTGGGTGTCCATACCGCGTTCCAGGATTCCTCACCGATGATCCTGATCGTCGGCCAGGCGGGGCAGTTTGAGACCGAACGCGACGCATTTTTACAATACCAGGATTTCCCGAACATGTTTGCGCCCATGTCCAAGTGGGTGGCGCAGGTCGATAGCGCGCACCGGTTGCCGGAAATAGTCAGCCGGGCTTTTCATACCGCGCTGTCCGGCAGGCCAGGGCCTGTCGTCCTGGTAATTCCGGAAAATGTACTTAACGAAGAATGCCGGCCGCAGAACGTGGCTCCGGTACAGACAATTCAGCCTTCTCCTTCACGGGAACAGGTCGACCAGTTGTACAGGCTGCTGGGCAAGGCAAAAAAACCGGTGTTACTGGTCGGTGGCGCCGGATGGGATGAAACCGCAAGGGAGCAGTTACAGGACTTTGCTGAAAAAAATAAACTGCCCGTAGTCGCTTCTTTCAGGCGCAGGGATATTATTGACCAGCGCCATCCGTGCTACGCGGGCGAACTGGGTATTGCCTGCAACCCGAAAATTATCCCGTGGCTGCAGGAAAGTGACCTGGTCATTGCTCTTGGCCTGCGTCTGGGCGAGATGAATACCATCGGTTCCGGGTTCATGGTCGGGTTTACCCTGTTCGACGTGCCCGCACCCAGACAGACCCTGGTACAGATTCACAGCGGTATTGAAGAACTGCAGCGGGTATACCAGGCTGATTTGGCAATTCTTGCATCTCCGGGCCCGATGTCCGCAGCCCTGAACGGCATGGAGGCCATTGCCGGCGTCCCGTGGGAGCAATGGACCCGGAACGCCCGTACCGAATATGAAACATTCACCGCCACCGACAATTGTCCCGAGCCGGTCGACCTGGCCGGCATCTTTCGCTGGCTGCGGGAACGCTTGCCGGCCGATGCCATCCTGACCAACGGGGCCGGCACCTATGCAGGCTGGAGCCAGCGTTACTTCCAGCATTACCGGCCGCAGACACAGCTTGGCCCGATCAGCGGCGGCATGGGCTACGGCCTGCCTGCCGCCATCGCCGCGAAACTGCACCGGCCTGAAGCGACCGTTGTTGCCTTGGGTGGCGACGGGTGTTTCCTCATGAACAGCGAGGAACTGGCGACCGCGGTGAAATACCGGATAGCCGTTATCGTGCTGGTCATCAATAACGATATGTATGGCGCCATACGCCTGCACGAGGAGACGGCATTCGGCGGGCGGGACCTGGGGACCTCCCTGTCTAACCCGGATTTTGCCGCCCTCGCCAGGGCGTATGGTATCTTCGGGGCGACCGTGAACAATACCGGTGAGTTCGAACCGGCCTTTGAACAGGCGCTGGAGTCCGACGGACCTGCCTTGATCGAATTGAGAATTAACCCCGAGGCGATTAATACACGCTTTACCCTGAGTTCCATCTCCGCAAAGAATCACGACTGATTTATATCGGGGAGCGGCCTGGAACCGGCAGAGCGTTCAATGACGCGGAGCAAGAAACCATGAAAAATCTGACCTATAATTTTCTCATAGCAGCCATTGTGTATGGCCTCTGGGGCACCCTGATGGGCGCCTGGATGGTATTTGCCGGGGAGTCATACCTGAGCCAGGTACACGCTCACATCAACCTGGTCGGCTGGGTGACTCTGGCGCTGTTCGGCGTGTTTTATCATATCTATCCGAGCGTGTCTGAATCGACGCTGGCGGCCGTGCACTTCTGGACGGCAAATCTTTCCGTGCTGGCGCTTAATATCGGGCTGTGGATGTTTTTTGAACAACAAGGCGGTTTCCTGCTGATCAGGGCAGGCACGGTCCTGGTATTGTTATCATTTCTGCTGTTCCTGGTTTTGATGTGCCGGGCAAGAGTAGTTTGAGGAGGAACCACTATGTATAAATTCATCTTTACGGGCCTGTTTGCAATATCTGCCGGAATGGCGGTACAAGCCGATGACGTACAGTTTACCCTGCTGGAAAAGGGAGCAAGTTATGTGATGGATGAGGCCGGTGAGTTACACCTGGTCAGGAATGAATTTGTCAGCGAAACCATATTGAGTAAAGACGGGGCAATCGTTGGCGGCACCATAAAACGTGCCGGAAGCGCGGAGCCGATATTCGAATTGAAGGGATCGGATTCCTTTTACAATCGTTATGCCAATTCCTACGAGGATTTTGCCGCGCTGGATGCGGCGCACCCCAATACCGGCTACCTTGTCAATATCCGCGGCAGGACCAGCGACATAACGGATTTAACGTTAGCGTTCACCGGTCCGGAAGGCAAGGCGCAGTTACCTGACCCGATACGTATTACCTTACAGCAGGAAAATGATGAAGTCGGTTTTACACGGGTTGATTCCGATAAGGACCTGCACCTGGTCTGGAGTGAATTTTCCAAGGGTACGGCTGACCCGGGGGGTATACTGGATGACTTGGTATTCGCCATAGTCAGCGATTGTCACGGCAACCGCGTCAGCCATAGCGGCATCCCCTTTGTCATGCCGGAGTACCTGACCTTCCGCGCCGGTAAATACGTCATACCCGCCGGTAGCTTGCAACCGGGGTTGGCGCATGAAGTCACGGTCATACACGTGAATGGCGTGGGTACCAGGCAGGCAGGCGATGCGATTGCGATGGTGAGCTATAACACCTCGACAAAAATGAAATTCCGGACAACCGGCGCAACAACCGGCCCCGCCTGTGAGGGTGGTGGCGAGCAAATCGAGTAAACAGGCGCTTTAACTATACAAGTTTAAAAGGCGGCGGAAAGATGCCCCCAGGGTCATAACGCGCCTGGATGGCAGCGAGACGTTTCCGGCTGGTTGCCGAATAACACTTTTCTATCCAGTGCGGACGGCGCATAAAATCCGTTTCATTAACATAGCAACCGGTCATTACCTGTTCGATTGACCGGGCAAAATCATCCATCCAGCGCAGGTGTTCATCGTCCCGGGATGCTGAATCCCAGCGTGCAGACCAGTTAAGGAATAACGGCCCGGTCACCGAGTAGGCCGTGTCTTCCGGTAAATCCGTGTTGGAACGGTAGTTGGCAATGATCACTATCTTGCCGCTCGGCGCCCGGTTAAAGTGCCTGGCCGCGAGTTTCAGCGCTTCGTCCGTTTTCCATGCCCACGCGGTTTCGGTCGTCAACCTTGAAGGTGCCGATGTCCTGGTCATTGCCAGGACTTCGGCGAAGCTCATGGGCTGAAATTCCCGGGCAAGCAGGCGGCCTTGCCCGGGAATATCCTGCAGGAGGGTGGTGAGCAAGCGCTTTGCCTCGCCTTCATCGTCAGCGAAGCAGACCGCCGATATAACGCATTGACGGTCGCCGTCCCCGCCTTCCAGGATGAAGGACAATTCGATCTTTGCAGCCTGTCGATGCCGGGCCTGTTCAACCCATTCCATGAGAACATCGAGTTGCCCGGCGTTGTAGATGTAAGTACAGGCGGTTATTGCCTGCGGCAACGGAAAGACGTTCAGGTGATAGCGGACAACTACTCCACAGAACGCCGGGCCGGCGCCGCGCGCGGCCCAGAACAATTCCGCATGTGAATCCCGGCTGGCCCTGAGCTTTTCGCCTGAGGCGGTGACCAGGTCGATAGCCGTGACATTAAAACAGGCAAACCTGTTCCAGTACTCTCCATTCCAGCCCATGCCGCCACCGAGGAGGTAGCCGCCCAGCGCGACTGACGGGCCGTGCGCAACCGGAAATGCCAACCCGTGATCAGCCAGGACAGAACTGAATTCAGCGCTGGTAACACCAGGTTGCACCTGGGCCAGTTGCCCGTCTGTTTCAATTTTGATCTCACGTAATGTTGACACATCGAGCAGGATCCCTCCCTCGCGCAAATAACTGGAAACATAGTTATGACCACTGCCTCGCACTGCCACCGACAGCTTCCGGGCGCGTGCATAGTGAATGGTTTCGACAATATCATCTTCACTGAGCGCATGTACGATCATGTCTGGATAACGTTCCGGTTTCAGCGCCTGCCACACGGTATTTTGCCGCCGTCGCTCATAATCGGGGTGTGTGCGCGGGTAGACACTACCACTCACCCGGGGACCGGGCTCAATTCCGGCCGGATTGTGTTGTTGTTTCGCATGGAGCAGGGGTGAAGCGGCGCCGCCTATGGCAAGACCCCCAAGACCGGTAAGAAAGGAACGCCGTGTTTTACGAATGTCTGGCATCGTGCAGTTTACCCCCGGACACATGGCCAAGAGAAAGTAAAGCGAGGACCAGCCATTGCATGAATTGAACAGTTTTCATGGTTGTTTAAACACTGGATAGAGCATTGCTTCGGGATGTCGGGGTCTGTTAACCATTTTATGTGTTAACCATTTTATGCTGCGGCGGTGGTACTGCATACTGTATACTTATCCCCGGAAGCTGACAATTATTCGCTCACATCCTAACCGGACAGACATCAGCTATGAGTAAATACATCAGGGCCCTGTCGTTCGCTCCAATTCTTACCCTGTTTATGGAGATCGTCTTTGCAGCCGGTCCAAGGGTGCTGGATGTGCACAGTACGTTTCCCAGGGACCTGGCCGTTCAGGGTGAAAGCGCGCATCACCTGAACGAGACAATACAGGAGATTTCCGCCGGCAAGCTGAAACTGGAAATATTCGGGGCAGGCGAGATTGTTCCTGCTTTTGAAGTGTTCGATGCGGTCAGCGCCAATGCGGTATCGGCAGGTTGGGACTGGATCGGCTATTGGGCAAATAAGGTTCCGGTCACCGGCATTATCGGTTCGATGCCGTTCGGACCGCCGCCAGGTGTATTTGTCGCGTGGTTATATACCGGGGGCGGCCGGGAGATCCTGCAGAGGGCCTATGACAAGCACGATTTGTGGGCCATACCTTGCCATATGACCTTACAGGAAGCAGGCGGCTGGTTTAACAGGGAGATTAATTCAATTGAAGATTTCCGCGGCTTGAAGATGCGGATTTCCGGACTGGGTGGGAAGATACTCAATAAAATCGGCGCGTCCACCCAGCTTATTCCAGGCGGTGAGGTCTACCTGGCGCTGGAGCGCGGCCGCATCGAAGCCACCGAGTACGCCCTGCCCCAGATTGACGATGCGCTGGGTTTCCCCAGGATAGCGAAATACTATTATTTCCCGGGCTGGCACCAGCCGACCAGTCTGAATACCCTGGTGATCAACAGGAATGTATGGGAAGAATACACGCAACAGGAACAGTTGATATTTGAAACCGCGTGCAGGGTTAATTTTTTATGGAGTTACACCAACGGAGCTGCCTCCCAGTCCGGTTACCTCAGCAAATTTGAAAAACAGGGCGTACAGATACGTCGGTTCCCCGATGAGGTGCTGGACGTGTTGCGGGAAACGTCACGGACAGTGTTGGAAGAAGAGGCGGCGAAAGATCCGTATTTCAGGGAGGCCTATGATTCGATCCGTGCCTTCAGCGCAAAAGTGAACCGCTGGCATGAGATACAGGAGTTCAAACGTTAAGGAACCTCTGAGATTGAGTCTCAGAGGTTCCTGCGGTACAGGGATGTGCCGTCAAAACCAATGACTGCAGGTCATTGATTTTGTGAGGAATACAAAAATCGCATTTTTGTATTCCGTGCTCTGACAAGTCCTGGATGGTCTTGTCAGAGCTTCATTGACAATCAAGTCGAGGGCAATTATGAACATGGGTATTCGTATTTGCGGGTTACTGGCGGTTATTATCCTGGGCAGTTCAGACCGTGCGCAGGCAGGTGACTGGCCCGTGCACAGCGGTGACAAGAAAGGCACGCGTTATTCCCTGCTGAAACAGATCACCCCCGATAACGTGGATGACCTGGAAGTCGCCTGGCGTTACCGCACCGGGGAGAAAGAGCGGCGCGGAGAAAAAGCATTTGAACAGAGTAAAGATCAAAGCATTCCCCTGCTGGTTGCCGGTAATTTAATCATCTGCACCCCGTTTAACCGCATTATCGCCCTGGACCCTGCCGGCGGTAAAGAACGCTGGGTATTCGACCCCGAGATCCCCCTAGACCTGGTGGAACCCACTACCTACGGTTGCCGTGGAGTGGCCTACTGGCGGGACGAGAACAGTACCGATGAGGCGCCGTGCCATGAACGCCTGCTGTTCGGCACCAATGATCTGCGCATGTTCGCAATCGATGCGAAAACAGGCAAACGCTGTGCGGGATTCGGTGATGGCGGCGTAGTGGACTTGCCGCCGAGCAAACCTGAGCTGTACCGTGGTGAGGTTCAGTACGCGTTTCCACCCATCGTGGTTAACGGTATTGTCGTACTGGGCTCGACGATCGGCGATAACCAGCGTATCGATACACCCAGCGGCAAGGTACAGGCCCTGTCGGCAAAAACCGGGGAAAAGCTGTGGGAGTTCGAACCGATACCCAAGTCGGCTGCGGACCCGGCCTTTGCTACCTGGGGTAATAACAGCGCCCTGGTAAACGGTAGCGCCAACGTCTGGTCCAACATGGCCGCGGATGAGGGGCGGGACATGGTGTTCCTGCCGGTCTCGACGCCGGCGCCGGATAATTATGGCGGTGCGCGGCCGGGCAATAACGAATACGCAAATTCACTGGTGGCATTGAAAGCCAGCACCGGTGAAATGATTTGGCACTATCAAATCCTGCACCACACCATCTGGGACTACGACCTTGCGCCCCAGCCCCTGCTGGTTGACCTGCCCCGTGACGGGGAGATGGTGCCGGTCGTGGTGCAGAACACCAAGCAGGGATTGATCTTTGTTTTTCACCGTGAAACGGGGGAGCCGTTTTTCCCCATTGAAGAACGGCCGGTGCCCCAGGGCGATGTGCCGGGCGAATGGTACTCCCCGACACAACCGTTCCCGGTAAAACCGCCGCCTTTGATCAAACCTACTGTAACGCCGGAAGATATGTGGGGATTCACCTTCTGGGACAAGGGCAAGTGCCGCGAGACGCTGGAAACACTGCGTTACGGGGATATGTATACACCACCAAGCCTGCAGGGGAGCGTGATCAGCCCCTGGACCGGCGGCGGCGCCAACTGGGGCGGTCCGGCCTTTGACCCGGAACGCGGCCTGATGATCATCAATACCAGCCGGGTCATGAAGGTTTCCAAACTGGTGCCCATAGAGGAAGCCGATAAAGACACGAAAGGTGATGACTTTCACTATGGCCCTGCGGAAAAAATGCACGGGACGCCGTATGCGATCAAGGACCAGTTGTTCGTATCGCCCTGGGGCGCTCCCTGTAACACACCGCCCTGGGGCGGCCTGACCGCGCTGGACCTTGCCGAAGGTACGATCAAGTGGGATGTCCCGTTAGGTTCCATCGAGGACCATCTTCCCCTGCCAATCCCCTGGAACCTGGGTATGACGAATATCGGCGGTCCGATCATCACCGCCAGCGGCCTGATCTTTATCGCCGCAACCATGGACCAGGTCTTTCGAGCCTTTGATATAGAGACCGGTGAGGAGTTATGGCGTGACAAGTTGCCGGCGACCACCATGACAACGCCCATAACCTACCAGGTCAACGGCAGGCAATACATTGCCGTGGTCTCGGGGGGACACGGTGAAGTCCCCAGCGTCAGGGGTGACTATGTATTGGGTTATGCCTTGCCGGTGGATTAACTCCTCCCCTAGCTCAGTCTAGAGGGAGAAATAGTGCTGATTTGACTAGCGAGTGAGCGTATAAAATCAGGGTCTTTCAGCAACTCCAGCTTTACAGTTTCTATATCACCCTGTTGGTTATTTTCAATAGCCCTGCGCAACATCTGGTTTATCTGGGTTTGATAAGGTAAGGAGCCAACCCCGCCGGCGGACTGCTTGAAGTAATCCACAATATCCCTGTCCAGGGATATCGTTATCCTGACTTTTGCCTGTTTCCCTTTTTCATCCTTGAGTTCAGGCAACATGCCGCGGCGCTTCACTTTCAGTTTTTTCAGATCATATTCTTCGCGCATAATCTTCTGCCTCGCGATGGGTTGCTTTACGTGCCGAAATGATGCGGATGGCATTATTTCGAAGTGTATAGTTCACAGTCAGCAAACGCCCCTGCTCAGAATGACCAACGAGGATTTCACGATCTTCATCATCACTATGATCGGGGTCATAAAATGCAACTTGATCAGGATCGAAGAAACATGATACCGCTTCATCAAAAGTCACCCCTTGATGCTTGTCCTTGTTGTTCCCAGCCTTAATATCATCCCATTCAAAGTGCATGTTATGCTTATATCATACATATGCCCTTTTTGCAAGTTCAATATCGGTCTAGCCGCAGATGCGGCTGAATCCGGATGTTAAAGAAATTTTCGGCTTCCGCTACGAGGATTTTGAACTGGTGGGGTACCAGGCGCACCCGTCAATCCCGGCGCCTATCGCGGTATGACCCAGGGAAGGAGTTTCCTAAGCAGCTATAGTCCTCAGTACAAACTCAGGGTCAGCCTGGATCAGTCGCAGGTAATTTGAGGCAGCCGCATCGGGGGAGCGTTTACCCTGTTCCCATCCTTTCAGTGTGTCCAGGCTCAGGTGGTAAGAACGCGCAAACACGGCTTGCGACATGTTTACCTTTCGCCGTATCGCCTTGATCGTCGCAGGCGTGATCACAAAATATGCAGTTCCAGGCGTTATATTGCCTTTGGCAACGTCAACTGCTTCTTTCAGGTTGGCTTCGAGTTCGTTGAATAATTTGTCGTCCACGTTCAGCCCCTAACCGAATACTTCAATCATCTGATCAACATACTTTTTCAATCGTGCTTTCTGGCCGGATGTCAGATTTTCCTGCCTGGCCTTGGCATAGATCAACAATAACAATATTGGTTTTTGTGCATTGTGGTAGTAATAAATTACCCGGGTACTACCGCTTTTGCCTTGGCCCGGTCGAGCAATGCGTATTTTACGCAGACCGCCGGTACCTTGGATGAGTTTCCCCGCCTTGGGTCGCCTGGCCAGAAGCTCAAGCATGGCTTCAAATCCTTCATTGCCCAGTAATCCACGCGCCTTGGTTTCAAACGTACCGATTGGAACGAGTGTTTGCATCATGCATCCTTTATCCTGTAAACCCTATTGTGGTTCATTGAACCCTTAAAGTCAACAATCTATCCCATAACAATCTATCCCATAACTGAACCACCTTTCAGATATTATATTTGACCTCACGTCGGTACGGCCACACCCACTGCAAGAACTAAAGCTAATGTCTAACCTGTTACCCAAAACACCCAGTTTCCGATTGGTTTGTAGTACTTAAATTAAAGGCTCCACTTAACTTAAATGCCATAGGTTCAACTTAAGAAATATGGGGTCGGACCACTCCGGCCCGCCCAGGCGCACCCGTCCATACCAGCGCTCATCGCGGTTTGATCAGCGAATAGTGTCGTTCGACTCAGACTGATTTTATTTTCTGAAACGCAGACCTGCAGCTTCAGGGCAACTCATCGCCTGAGCGTGGAGGTTCTCCGCCGGATCGAAACAGAAGTGAGCGAAAAGCGTTCATATCGGCCTCATTCATCTTATTCAAAAAAAATTGCTCGGTTTCCAGCACCGAAATCTTTTCAGCTACCGCAATGGTAATAAACTGGTTCATGCTGGATCCGTCCCGTTTGGCCACCTTGGCGACCTTGTCTTTCAAAGACTTCGGCAGTCTCAATGGATAGGTTGATAAATCAGCCATTTCTCACCCTCCTCAAGGCTTCCGCAGGGTTAATTACTGCAATATTAAACATATCCGACACTTTGGCATAATCACGCAGGTTAAACGTCACGATGGCGTCTGCCTGACCGTTAACAGCGACCTCAAGCACCATTTTTCCCGCATCTGTAATAGGAATACGGGGTTTGACCAGTCCGACCCTGTTTTAATGACATATGGCAATGCACATCTCTTTCATCGTCGCCATGGACCACCAGGGTGTTCAGACGACAGTTCCCTGGAACTACGGCCTCCCGTCAGGCAACTTCAAGCTTTTCAAAATCGTCGAGGTTGATCTTCTGCCGCGCTTCCCATAAATCGAAGTTATCCTGCATAGCCAACCAGCTTTCCGGGGATCTGCCGATGACTTTGGACAGCTTGAGCGCCATGGTCGGCGTGATGCTGCCCTTGGCGTTGAGAATCCGGCTCATTACGGATTCACTGACCCGTAACCTCTCAGCCAGACCTTTCGCACCGATGTTGAAGGGTTCCAGGTAAACCCGTTTGATAAATACTCCCGGATGCAAGGGATTATGTTGTTTGATACTCATCAATCATAATTCCCTGAATCTGAATTCAATCGGCAACCACCAGGTCATCGATGTCTATACGCAGCGCAGCCGACAGTTTTTTGAGTGTTTCAATACTTCCGGTTTTCCTGCCGGATTCAATTTGCGCTATGTAGCCCTGCTGCAGGCCGGATACGGCTCCGAGTTCTGTCTGGGTCAGACCGCGATGCTCACGCCAGATACGCAAACGGGGTTCTTCATCCTGCAGCAGCCTGTGCGCCACCTCTGCAGGAACAAGTTCATCCTCGCCGGCGGCCAACTCATCCAGTGCCTCGTTCGCCGCCCGGATATCTTCCGCGTCTTCGGCCAGCGCCAGCAACCGGCGGTACAAATCAATGGGCACGACCGCATGGGTCGGCCGGCCGTCTTTTTCAATGACCTCTACCTGGTTAGTCATCATTTATAAATGTCTCCTCTTGGCCCGACTTTCAATACGTCACTAAACCCGCACACCAGACTGTTTATTGGCATGTGAAATTTCCCGCCTCGTCGGTACTGCCATCACCCTTGTAAACAGCGCCTTCAGGGTACGGACACAGCGGCCGGGTACGTACAACTTCACCTTTTTCAACCCGTGCAGCGTCTATCCGTTCGGGTACTACTCCTGCTTCCACCCAATCAATCAGCGTGGTCATAATGTCAAAGTGATCGACATTGCGGCCGCCGCGGCAATGGAACATGCCCGGCACCATGTAGGTGCGGAAGAACGACTGTGTCTGCTCGCCCATGGTCTCCATGACCTGCTCGTAGTACTGCACCGTCATGATCGGACTCACCCCCACGTCCGCCCAGCCGTGGTACATGAGGATCTTGTTTCCCCTGTCCCTAAAAGGACTCATATCCGTAGCCGTGGCATTCATGATCTGGCCCATCGGCTGCATTTTTTCCAGGTCGGCCTCCATATTCAGGTCTTTCCAGTCATAATCGGGGTCGTCCTGGGTAAAGGCCATGTACTTGAGCCAGGATTCGAGTATTTCCAGGGTCATGTTATACCCGGTGCCTTCGCGGTAAACCCGCGCCGACCAGGGTGACGCTTCACTGGTCTTTTCATAGGTACGCCCGGCATCACGCACGCCGGGCAGTTCCGCGCCCACGGGCAGGCCCGGTGCGACCTGCCTGTCGCCGATGCGGGGGCCCTGGTAAATTCGGGTAAATGCTTCGATCTCAGCATCGGTGAAGCCGTTTTCTCCCTCCGGGTCCAGGGGCAGGTCCCGGGCCGGCACGAAATCGACAGCCAGCGGGTTGCCTATCACGCGGTCTGCAACGCCGTCCAGGGCGTCGTATTTCTCCATGATAATCTCCCCCAGCATGTGCACCCGTTCGGCGCTGAGCGGTATCTTGTCTGCCGTTGCCTGGTTCCACCAGGATTGCATTTCGATGGTTGGCAAATCGTAAAACGGCGCGCCCACGGCAATGCCGTCAAAATCATCCGGGAAGCGCTGGGCCGCAACCAGACCCTGGCGACCGCCGCCGGAACATCCTTCGAAGTATGCATAGGTGGGTTCCTGTCCGTAATAATGGGAGATCAGTTGTTTTGCGACCACGGCGGTCAGGTGTACGGCGCGATAACCGTAGTCAATTTCCTTCTGGATATTATTGTGCGCCCACGAGGCAAAGTGCGCATCATCGGTATGCCCCGTATTGGTGAACGCGGTGGCAAAACCCAGGCGCCGGGCCTTTGCCCTGTCTTCCTTCGCATAATTACCGTAAACGGATTGCCCGCCAAACCCGCCATTGCCGATCATGTACAGGCGTCCGTTCCAATGCTTCGGCAGGTTGACGACGTACTGTATCTCCGGCGTGATGACGCCGTAAACTTCACAGTGCTCGGACGAATTGGCATCGGCGGGGATGGTTTTAGCGGAGATCACGCTGTGGTTGAAATCCGTCAGGCCCAGGAGGCCACGGCAATCCCCCGTCGCGGTTGTAGCAGCAAGGTGGTAGTCAACATGACCGTTACCTGCATCAGCGAAACTGGCGCCGTTTACATCCGCTCCAATCGTTACGGCAGGCGCCAGGCACAGCAAACCGGAGATGATCAAGATATTTTTTTTCGATGCCATGATTATTCACACCTGAAACTGTCTGCCCGGTTGCCGTCCCCCGAACCCTGGTAACGTGCCGTCTTCGGGTAGGGGCACAGGGGACGGGTCCGGGTAACGCGGTTGTTTTCAACTCTGGAGGCGATAATCCGGTCCGGCGCTACATCCGCTTCCACCCAGTTAATCAAGGTCGTCATGGTGTCAAACCGGTCCACGTTGCGGCCGCCGTAGCAATGGAACATACCGGGTATCATATACGTCCTGAAAAAAGACAGTGCTTGTTCACTCCCCATCGTTTGCATGACCTTGTCGTAATACTGCGCGGTCATGATGGGACTGACCCCTATATCTCCCCAGCCGTGGTACATAATCAGTTTGCCTCCGTTGTCCCTGAATGCGGAGAGGTCCGGGTTGTCGGCATTGAATATGGCTGACATCGCCGCCATCCGGGGCCAGTCTCTTTCCGGGTCCAGTTGTTGCCAGTCAAATTCCGGATCGTCTGTTGTGAAGGCCATATACCGCAACCACGGGACTAATATGTCCAGTTGCTGATTGTAACCTGAAATATCCGGGTAGAGGCGGGAATTCCACGATGACAGCATGGGGGATTTGTCTGCAGTGCGGGCCGCGTCCCGTCTCCCCGGCAGTTCCGCCCCAATCACGATTCCGGGCGCGATTTGCTCACCGTTCAACTCCAGGCCGGCAAAGAGGCGTTGCAGGGTCTTGATCTCGGCGCGGGTAAACCCATCCCGGCCTGTCTCATCTGCGGGCAGGTCGCGTGCCGGGTCGAAATCGATTTCCAGGGGGTTGCTGATGATGCCGTCCCGCAGGCCGTCCACCGCATCGAACCTGTCCATGATGAACTTCCCCAACTGCTCAACCTTTGCCGCGGACAGGGCCGTTTCGGCCAGCGCTACCTGGTTGTTCCAGTATTGCATCATGATGCCGGCCAGGTCGTAAAACGGCGCGCCCGCGGCAATACCGTTGAAATCATCGGGAAATCGTTGTGCGGCAACCAGGCCCTGGCGCCCGCCCCCCGAACAACCGTCAAAATAGGAGTAAGTGGCGGTTTTGCCGTAGTAGGCCGCTACCAGGCGTTTTGTCGTGACAATCGTCAAATGGACCGCGCGAAAGCCGTAATCGATCTCTTTCTGCAGGTCGTTGTGGGCCCAACTGGCATTATGCCCGTCGTCACGGGTATGCCCGGTATCGGTAAAGACCGTGGCAAATCCCTGGCGTAGCGCCGGACCGGATAATTTGGCGCCGTAGGACCCGGTGACGGACTGGCCGCCGTATCCGCCGTTGCCGTGCATGTAGATACGCCGGTTCCAGTTGTCGGGTAATTTGAGCATGAACTGGACCTTGGGCTCGATAATCCCATAGATGGCGCACAGCCCGGGCAAACCGCCGGCGGCTTCAATCTCCGTGGCTGAGATAACGGCGAAATCAAAGTCCGAGTGGCGGCCAAGTTCACTGCATTTGAGCGCCGGGACCGCAGAGCCGGCAGTGAGGTCCACGGCAATCTCGCTTGCCTCAAGAAAATTCCCGCCATGTGTAGCCTGTGCCGATGCCGGCGCAGGCAGGCAACTGCAGTAAATCCCGGTGATAATCATCACCTTTGAAAAGCAGGTGTGAAGAACCGTGCTCAATCCCCGGGGGGGAAGTTGTTCACTACGCATAGAAGCAAGTCGCCCAGGTCGTTGTCTTCAAAAATGCAAGAATGGGGTCAGGTCGCACAATGCACACCTGAAGAAATGAGTGGTGTAGTTGCAATTGAAGGTGTGCATTGTGCGACCTGACCCCAAAAGTTATGTACGTGTGATCCTACTACAGTTTGCTATCATTCCGATCCATGGCCGCACCTATAATTGAATTTCGCCACCTGTCCAAATCCTACCGGGAGGCCGATCAGGAGCATGTCGTTCTGGATGATGTAAACGGGGAAATACACGAAGGGGAGTTTATTGTACTGCTGGGCAAGAGCGGATCCGGAAAATCCACCCTCCTTAATCTCGTCAGCGGTATAGATGCCCCGAGCCGAGGTGACATACTTGTAAATGGGCAATCACTGACCGGGATGAGCGAGGATGAACGCACCTTATTCCGGCGCCGTCATATTGGCTTCGTGTTCCAGAGTTTCAACCTGATCCCGACACTGACGGTGAGGGACAACCTGTTGCTGCCGCTGGAGTTGACCGGCCGGCTTGATGACGGCAACCGCACAGCACTCGAGAATATGTTGGAGGAGTTGGACATGGCGCACCGGATTGACTATTACCCCGACAAGCTGTCCACCGGTGAACAACAGCGCATCGCGATTGCCAGGGCGCTGATCCACAACCCATCCATCATTCTCGCCGATGAACCCACAGGCAACCTCGACCACGACACCGGGCAGGACGTGTTGAACCTGCTTGACCGGCTGGTGCGCCGCTCCGGCAGGACCATGATCATGGTCACCCACAGCCGGGAGGTCATCGGCCTCGCCGACCGCCTGATGACGATACGTGATTGCCGGCTGGAAGAAAGTAATTGTTGACCGCAAACAAAATCCTGCTACGGTCGAGCCGGCATTTTTTTCTGCGCCACCCCTGGCAACTGGGACTGGCTGTAGCCGGCATCGCACTGGCTGTAGCCGTGGTGGTGTCCGTCGACCTGGTAAACAAAAGCGCCGGCCATGCTTTCGAACGTTCCACCGAAACCGTCGTCGGCAGGACCACCCACCAGATTATTGGCGGACCTGCCGGTCTCGATGAAACGCTGTACACCCGGCTGCGTGTCGACCATGGCATGCGCGACCTGGCGCCCGTGATCGAGGCCCACGTTACACTCCGGAAGGATGAACGGCGGGAGGCCCTGGTCTTACTTGGTCTCGATCCCTTCGCGGAAAGGACATTTCGCGCATACGCCTGGTTCAACAACCTGCAGAACCCGGAAGGAGAGGGGGTGTTCATCCCCCTGTTGACGGAAAGAAACACCGTACTCCTCGACGCCGCCACGGCAAACCGCCTGGGCCTGGTAGAGAATGATGGTGCGACCCTGGTTATCGGCGGCAGGAGCATACCGGTTAGTGTCAAAGGCATCCTGGCCGGGTCCGCAGCGGGAACGTCCCACAGTCCTGACAACCTCCTGCTGGCGGATATGGCCACTGCCCAGGAACTGCTCGATATGCCGGGACGGATTAACCGGATCGACGTGGTGCTCGAAGACGGAGATGACGGGACGAGAAACAGGCTGGAAGCCCTGTTGCCTGACGGCGCGGCTTTGCTGCCGGCAAGCACTAGGACCCGTTCCCTGGAGCAGATGACCAGCGCTTTTTATACGAACCTGACCGCACTGAGCCTGCTGGCGCTGCTGGTGGGCATGTTTCTCATCTATAACACCATGACCTTCATGGTGATGCAGCGACGTCCTCTGCTTGGCAGGTTGCGGGCCCTGGGGGCAACGCGGCGGCAACTGGGCGCGATGATTGCCATGGAGGCCTTGCTGGTGGGGCTGGCGGCTACTGCTGCTGGCCTGCTGTTTGGCATCGCACTGGCGCACGGCCTGTTACAGGTCGTGAACCGCACCTTGAACGAAGTGTATGACCTGCTCACGGATGCGAATCTCACCCTGTCGCATTTCTCATTGATCAAGGGCGTATTGCTGGGCACGGCAGGGACACTGCTGGCAGCCGGTCCCGCGGCGCTGGAAGCAACCAGGGTCACCCCGGGGCAGGCGCTGCTGCGTTCCCACCTTGAAACGTCTGCACGGCGCGTGGTGTTGCCCGCGTCCCTTGCGGGCGTTGTTGCGCTGTGCGCAGGGGTTGTGGTTATCCAACTGTCCAGCCCCGGTATCGGACTGGGTTTCAGCGGGATATTTATCATTATTGTGGGTGTTGCCCTGTTTATACCCCTGGTGACCGTTGCCCTGATGGCTTGTTTAAAACCCCTCCTGGGCGGGGTCTTCGGCATATCAGGCCGCTATGCCTGCCAGTCGGTATCGGCTTCCCTGAGCCGCACCACGGCGGCCGTCGCCGCCCTGATGATCGCCATCGCAACCGTCATCGGCATAGGCCTGATGGTCAATAATTTCCGTATTTCGGTGGACCGTTGGTTGCAACAGGCGCTGCGGGCGCAGATGTACGTATCGCTGCCGTCGACAGGCACGACGGCCTCGGCCCGCGCCCTGGACGCCGGGATGGCGGAAGCTATCCTCGCATTGCCGCAGGTGAGTGCAGTCAGCAGTGTACGGCGCATAAACATTGAATCCTCCCGGGGCCGGACGGAACTTGCTGCCTACGGCCTGAACGAGGTCGCATGGGAAGGGTTCCGGTTCAAACACGGCGATGCGGATGACATCTGGACTGACTTTCGCCAGCAAGACACGGTCATTGTTTCCGAGCCCTATGCCTGGCGTCATGGACTGAAACCGGAAGATGTGCTGGAACTGCGCACCGATCACGGCAACCGGTCGTTCCGGGTGCTGGGCGTATACAAGGATTACGGTTCCGACCAGGGTGTGGTCAGCATGAGCCGGCGCACCTACGAACGCCACTGGCGCGACGACCGCTATTCGGGTTTCGGTATATACACACAGTCCGGAACGGACCTGGAGGCGTTGCGCAGGCAGGTACGGCAACTGGCGCCTGAACGGGACCTGTGGCTGCAGGACAGAGACAAGATACTGCAGACATCGCTGGAGGTGTTTGACAATACCTTCGTCGTCACCGAGATCCTGCGGGTGCTGGCGGCCGTCATCGCCTTTATCGGCGTGTTCAGCGCACTCATGGCGTTACAACTGGAGCGCCGCCGGGAACACGCCCTGCTGCGGGCCGTGGGTTTTCTGCCCGCGCAGGTACGGCGGCTGATAATTTCGGAAACCGGCCTGCTGGGTCTTGTTGCGGGCCTGCTAGCGGTCCCCGTGGGTTGTCTCATCACCGCCCTGTTGATCCTGGTCATCAACCGGCGCTCCTTCGGCTGGACCATGGAACTGCAGTTCAGCGCGGACATCATGCTCCAGGGCATTGGCCTTGGTCTTGCCGCGGCCCTGCTTGCCGGCATCTATCCCGCCTGGAAGATATCCCGTGCGGAACCGGCCGAGGCCCTGAGAACGGAGTAACCGATGTCAGGGCGTAAATTCATGAAATTCGTGAAGGTAATATTTATCCTGCCGGCAGTCCTTGCAATGTCCGGCTGTGCCGAAAGGAGTGAAGGGAACAGGGATGAACCGATGTCCGTCGCTAACGTATTGCGCGGCGATCCTGCCGAGGCCTTTGCCCGGGTTGGTGAGCCGCGGGAATTCATCTTCCCGGCCGACCATGGCCCCCACAACGAGTATCGCACCGAATGGTGGTACTTCACCGGCAACATCGACGCGGGCGAGGAACACCGCTTCGGTTACCAGCTCACCTTTTTTCGGTTCCGGCCGAGAGCAGGGGAGACAAGCGGTTCTTCCCGCTGGCGGACTGAACATTTCTACATGGCCCACTTCGCCTTGAGCGATATCAATAATGAAAGGATCCATGCCTTTGAGCGCTTCAGTCGCGCCGCCGCGGGTCTGGCCGGCGCCGGAGCGGACAGGTTGCATGTCTGGCTTGACGACTGGTCTGCAGAGGGGGCATCACGGGAGACATTCCCCCTGCGCATCCGCGCAAGGCAAGACCGGATCGGCCTGGACCTTACCCTGCAGCAGGGCAAGGCTGTCGTCCTGCACGGTGAAGACGGCGTCAGCGTGAAGAACGGCGAACCGGGCAATGCCTCCTATTACTACTCCTACACCCGCATGCCGACGGCGGGCAGCATCAGCGTTGGAGATACGGCCTACGCGGTACGCGGCAACAGCTGGATGGACAGGGAGTGGAGCAGCAGCGCCCTGGGCAGGGAACAGGTCGGGTGGGACTGGTTTGCGCTGCAACTGTCAAACGATCATGAACTGATGTACTACCGTTTCCGCCGCGCGGACAACGCGGTTGACCGGTTCAGCTACGGCGCGGTTATTTTCCCGGACGGGAGCATGCGCACGCTCGGTTTCGACCAGGTAGAGCTGGATATACTCGATACCTGGCCGAGCCCCGAAAGCGGTGTAATCTACCCGTCCGCATGGCGCCTGCGGGTGCCGGCACATGGGCTCGACCTCAACATCCGTCCGGCGCTGGCCGGCCAGGAACTGGCCCTGTCGTTCCGTTACTGGGAGGGCGCGGTGGAATTCGACGGCGCGTTCGGCGCAAACGAGGTAAACGGCCGCGGCTACGTGGAGCTTACCGGCTACGATGCAACTTCCGCGCCGCGAACCCGGTAAACAGCAGTCAGGTTACCGGGGTAAAAATCAAGGTGCGTAAATCAGGTCCAGCCCAGCTCATCTAATGCCCACGCTGAGTTCCATATTTTCACCATGCCGGAAACAAGGTCATTTTCATCGAGGGTCAGCACATAGACGTAGTGCGAGTTGGTCCGTTTGTTTGTCGGCGGCACCGGTCCGCCTTCACCGGTATGGGTACCTGAAAACGTTGCGAAATACAGTGCCGTACGCGTTGCCTCATTATAGGACGATGCGTGCAGTTCGTAACTGCAGCCCGGCATCAGGTTAAGCCCGAGGCCAGCCATCCATTCGGCGTACCCTTCAACCGTATTTACTTCAGCCAGGGCGTCACTCTGGGCAACAAAGCCTGCGCCGGGCGCAACATATTGTTTGCAGCCGTTCCAGCCCTCAAGCCCTTCACATGCATGGAAAAAACGGTTTGCGTTGTCAAATGCGGACATATGCGTCTCCTAAAGTTGATGTTTGCTCCAAGTACCAGGTTTTAATTTATCGCAACAGGTGAGTATTGTATACAATATCAATCAAAACGATTGGTTATACAGCGCTGCAACATACATGGCAACACACTGCACCGGAAGTAATACATGACCAGGAGTAAAGGTGTTATCGTCCAGTCGGAGCGTCTGCGTGGCGATCAAAGACAGGAAACCCGCTGCGGCGGTAAAAGCCTTGCAACAGTTACTGGACAGGGTAGAACAGATGCTGGAACAGTACCGCGACAGTGTGGCATCGTGAATTCCCGCCATTGAGCGGGGTGATGTTGCGACAATTTTTTAAGGGGAAGTCACTATGAAGCGCTGGCAATTCATGTATCTTGTATTTACGTTGGCTGGGTTCTGTTCACTGCAGGCAAGTGCGGCAGGGGAGGAGGATGGACAGTGGTACCCGTCCAGGTATGGCGCCGCCGACACGATCGGCGCGGCCAACAACCTGTCCCCGGAGAAAACACTTCTGGCAACCAGGCTGGTCAAACAGGGCAAGGCTGTTTCCCTGGCAATAGATACCGGCGCGGATACGCCGGCCCCACCGTTCCGCTCCTACCAGATGCACATCATGCACCCGGGTGACGGGACCGGCGCGCCGGGCGGCCCGCTGCAGGCCACTTCAAACGATGACATGATGATAACCTGGCTGGGTATCGGGACCCAGATCGACGGACTGGGTCACGCGGGCATCAACCACCGCTATTACAACGGCGTCCATGCAAGGGATTTTGTCCGCCCTTCCGGCCTGGCCAAATTCGGCACGCACGAGATACCGCCGATAGTTACGCGTGGTGTGTTACTGGATATGGCCGCATTCCTCGGCCATGACATCGTGCCGGCAGGAACCGCGTACGGCCGCCGGGATATTGAGGGAGCAGCCGAACGCCAGGGACTGCGCATAGAACAGGGGGACGTGGTCCTGTTACATGGCGCCTGGATGAAAAACTACGAGGAGGGGGCCGGCGCCTGGCTCTGGCACGGCTGGCCGGGATTGAATGTCGAAGGCGCGCAATACCTGGCCGGACTTGGTGTCGTTGCCGTCGGAGCGGATAATGCCGGGCTGGAGGCCTGGGACGGGACGGGCGGCGCGCCTGGCTCCGGGGTACACCAGGAATTGCTGGCCAGAAACGGTGTTTATATTATCGAGGGAGTGTGGACCCTGGACCTGGCTGCCGCCGGGGTTTCCGAATTTCTGTTCGTGCTGGGGCAACCGAGGTTTGTCGGTGCGGCGCAGATGGTGGTAAATCCCATAGCCATCTACTGAAACAGGTAAATATGCTCTATGCCGGTTTACCCGGCGTCCCTGTTCCAGTCCGGGTATTCCCTTAAAAACAGTAACATGGCGGCTGCCGCCACGATCAAGGCGGCATACGCGGCCAGGACGCCCGTATAAGACCCCATTGCGTCGTAACCCAGCCCCAGTACCAGCGGGCTTAAACCGGAACCGATTATGTGTATGCCGTAAACAGAGCCGTATAGTTCACCGTAGGAGCGTGTGCCGAAGTAGCGGCTGATCAGGTAGGCGATAATATTCGGATTACCACCGCTGCCTAGACCCAGCATAACGCCTATCAGGAATGCGGCAGGCCCCACCACACCCGACAACATCAACAGGATGGAACAGACCGCGCAGGCGGAAAAGGCAATGGCCACGTGGGGCGCAAAGAAACGATCAGCCAGGTACCCTGCGCCGACACGTCCGATAATCGTGCAAAGGCCGCTGACGGAAAACACCAGCGCCGCCGTTGATGCCGTCATGCCCCAGTCGGTCAGCATGGGCACCAGATGGATGCCGAGTCCGTTCACGCCCAGGCCGATGCCGACGAACGCGACCAGCATTACCCAGAATGTGTGTGTCTTGCGCGCCTGCGCAGCAAGCAGCCCGTAAGCCTGTTGGTCTTCACTGCCGGCTTGCTGCGCCGGGTGGTCGTCGCCGTCTGCGCGCAGGCCCATTTCACCGGGTGTTTCCTTCAACAGCAGCCATACCAGCGGTATGGTAATCGCTGCCATGGTGACGGCCAGCCCGACGTATGCCAGTCGCCAGCCTGTTAATTCGATGAGGAACTGTGCATAGGGGGCAACAATGGCGTTGCCGAGCCCAACACCTGCCATGGTCATGCCCAGGGCAAGTCCGCGCCTGCGGTTGAACCAGTTGGTAACTACCTTGGCGTAGGCGACCCCGCCTGTTCCGGAACCGGCGATGCCTATGCAGATAAAACTGACATACAGGTGCAGTATCGATTCGGTCAGGAAATACAGCGACGCAACAAGACAACCCAGGATCAGTATCGACGGGTACAGAACCCGCTTGGGGCCGAAGCGGTCCACCAGGCGGCCGGCTACGGGCATGGCAAAGGAGAGCGACAAGGCCGCCAGGGTGATCGCCAGGGAAATATCACCCCGTTCCCAGCCGAACTCGGCGGCCAGGGGTTTCATGAACAAACCGAGTGACAGTATTGCTATGGGCGCAATACTCAGCGCCATGCCGGTAACGGCTGCCGACACCACCCACCAGCCGAAGAAGATCCTGTTTACCATGGGTTAGCCTTGCCGTCCTGGTTGAAGTAGCCACCCGAATCTTCACTAGCCAGGCTGGATATTACCTGCCGGACCTGAGTAACGCTCTCCTCCGGCGACAGCGGCGCGTGCGGCCCGCCCATATCTGTGCGCACCCAGCCCGGGCTGACCGCGGCGGTAATGACGCCCTGTTCCGCCAGGTCAAATGACAGGGCTTTTATGATCGAATTGCCGGCAGCCTTGCTGGCCCGGTAACTGTATTGCCCGCCGCCCGTATGGCCGGCTGATAGAGCAGTGGAGGCCTTCAGGCTGGAGATATAGACCAGTTTTTTTTGGTTGCTGGCGGCAATATGACCGATAAATGCCTCGGCAATTATCAGGATCGGGAGTGTATTGATACGGAATATCTGCAACCGCTCGGCGTAACCTGTTTGTCGAAACCCGTCCTCGTGGTCGATGCCGGCATTTTGAATGAAGACATCTATGGCCGTTCCTTCGAGTTGTGCGGCGAGCGCATGAATAGCATCGTTGTCGGTCACTTCAAGCGGGTAAATGTCACAATCCTCCCGGCAGTCTGCGCCGGTTGCCTGTAGTTCCCGGGCCTGATCAGGTTTCCTGCAGGTGGCTATGATACGCCAGCCGTCACGCAGGTATTGGCGCACGAATTCCAGGCCAAGGCCGCGATTGGCGCCGGTGATCATGACGGTGGGCATGGATTATGACTTTCGTGTGTGCGGGAAACGATCAGTTCGTTTCCGGCCTGTCCTTGCCGTTCAACCAGAAGATAACCAGAAACAGAACGATCCCCAGAATTCCAAGCGTTGACCCGCCGCGGAAGATAATAACGAGCGTTTTCGTCCCGACCAATATGTCCTGCAGGAACATCCACCAGCCCAGGTTCATGAAAATGACGCCGGCAACGGAACATATCAGATGGGACAGGGCGAGGCGGCAGTCTTTCATGGCCGGGTAGATCCTGTAAACGATGCCGTATATTGCCAGGGAGACCCAGCCAAGCAGGTTGACATGGGCATGGATTTTGCTGTAAGCAAAATTATTCACGGCGACCATCCATAGGCCCAAGCATAAACCAAATACTGCAAATAATGCACCAGTCAGAATAAATATCCGGTCGATGTTACGCATGCTCATGTTCCAGTCCCGTCATATTTTTGTTTACGCATTATTTTAAGGAAGCTCTGATTAATTGCCGTTCCATCATTTGCAAGCGTACTGTCGTTCCCGCTTGCACGGGAATGACGAGCTTCCGCAAATGACGGAACGGCAATGATATTGATCTGGGTTTTCAAGTAATCAGTATCTCCTGTCAGGCAGCGCAAATGCCAGCACATAGTCGCCGCGTTTATTGTTGACCTGTCCGTGTCCGCCGGAAGTCAGCACGATGTACTGGCGATCGTTGACGCTGTAGGTAATCGGCGTGGTTTGCGACCCGGCAGGCAACCGGTAACGCCAGAGTTCTTCTCCGTTGTCTATATCGAAGGCGCGGAAGTTCTGGTCGAAGGTCGCAGCGATAAAGATCAGTCCTCCCGCCGTGATGATAGGCCCGCCCATACCGGGAATACCCAGGTTCAGCGGCACGGGGATGGGCAGCCACTTTTCAATGGACCCCAGGGTTACGTCCCATTTAATCGTTCCGTTGCTCAAATCGACCGCCGTGAGTCCGCCCCAGGGAGGAGGGCTGCAGGGCGCCCCCAGCGGGGACAGCAGCATGGCCTTTTTCAGGGCATAAGGGGTCCCTTCCATCGGCTTGGCGGCATACAGGTCCAGGGTCGCTCCATCCCCGGATGACTTTTTTATTTCGTCTATCGGGATCAACTGCAGTATTTCGGCGATGCGGTTGGTATTGATCACCATCAGGTTGCGCTCCGGGTCGAACGCAGGGCCGCCCCAGTTGGCGCCTCCGCCATTCCAGGGTACGGCCGCGGTACCCTGCAGGCTGGGAGGTGTATAAATACTGCCGTGCCGCAGGTTTTCAATGGTTTCCCGGCACTTTCCCCTGTCCCAGAAAGTAAATCCCCATGCATCTTCAGGGGTGATCCTGTGAGAGATGAGGGGAGGGGGTTTAACGGGAAACGGTTGCGTGGGTGAATACCATTCTCCCGGGACGTCTCCCCGGGGAACGGCCCGCTCTTCAATGGGGAATACGGGTTCGCCCGTTTCCCGGTGAAACACGAACACCATGCCCTGTTTGGTGTTCTGAACGACGACAGGGACCTGTTCCCCGTCTACCGGTATGTCGACCAGCAACGGTTGCGAGCCGATGTCGTAGTCCCAGATATCGTGATGCAGGACCTGGTAATGCCAGACTACCTTGCCGGTGGTCCCGTCCAGGGCAACCAGTGAGTCCGTGTATTCGTTATTACCCTCGCGCAACCCCCCGTAATAATCCGGCGCGGCGCTGGAGGTAGGCAAAAAAACGAGATTACGTTTCTCATCGACGGCCATATTGCCCCACACGTTGCCGCTGCCGGTGGTGTAGGCGCTGTCATCACTCCACGTTGCCATGGCCGGGTCATCCGGGTCCTTGGGTATGGGATCGAACTCCCACAGCCTGGCGCCGGTGCGGGTGCTGAAAGCCTGGACTTTGCCGCTGGGCGTATCATAACGGTGGGAATCCATGATTGCCGAACCAATCACCAGCGTATCGTTGATAATGACGGGCGGCATGAGGTAGCGGATTTCCCCGGAATAGGCCAGTGGTTTGTTTGCCGGCGCCGCTATCCAGCCTTGACCGCCGAATTCCGGGCACGGAAGCCCGGTGCGCGCATCGATGGCAAAGATTCTCAGGTCGTTGGTGCCAAAAATTATCCGGGTGCGGCAGGCGCTATGCTCGTCAAGGCTTTCATCGCTCCACGCTGCCACGCCCCGGCAGGCGTAGGGGGCCGGCAGTTGCAGGTCCATGGATACGTCCGGGTCGAATACCCAGCGTTCCTGCCCGCTGGCAGGATCAAGCGCAATAACCCGGTTGAACGGCGTACAGACGACCAGGTTGCCGGCTATGGTGACAGGTATGTTCTGGTCCTTGCTCTGGGCAAATTTGTCTCCCCGGCGCTCCACTTCCCCGGTACGGTAACGCCAGGCGATTTCAAGGTCTTCGACATTGCCGCGGTTGATTTGCCTAAGCGACGAATAACGCGTTCCTTCCGGAGTGGCGCCATGGACGGGCCAACCCTGGTCAGTTGCCTGGACCAGGTTCATGGATAACAGACTGCTTCCGGAAATAATTCCTACGATCAGTGTCATCAGAAAATGCGCTGATTTAATCATCTTGCAAAAAGCAGGGTGATGGCCGATAATCATTATGTACACAGAATGCATTAATAGCAACATTACTGTTTTCGGGGAAAATCGGAATGAATAACAACAACTTGAGGTTCGTTCTATCCACATTTTGCGTTTTGTTGTTGGGCTGGGGAAACGTATCGGCCCAGGACTCATCAACTCTCGAAGAGATTGTCGTCACCGCCACCAAGCGCGCAACCGTGCTGCAGGATACCGCGTACAGCGTGCAGGCACTTGGCGCCGATACCTTAAGGGAACTGGTTGCCGATGACTTTGTTGATTTTTTCAGCCAGATAACCTCCCTGTCGCAGTTTGGGGAAGGGCCCGGCAACCGCCGTTATTCCATTCGTAACGTTCAGTCCATCGGCGAACCCCAGGTCGGTCTCTATTACGATGAAATCCCTATAGCAGGTCTTCCCGGCGACAATCTGGATTCCGGTTTTGCGCAGATGGATTTGAAGCTGTGGGATGTTGAACGGGTTGAGGTGCTGAAAGGTCCGCAAGGGACACTCTACGGTCAGGGTTCCATGGGGGGGACGCTGCGGGTAATCTCGAAACGTCCCGATACAGAGAAGTTTCAGGTTGCGGCACAGACCACGTTGTCGGATACGCGCTACGGCGGTTTTAACTATGGCGTGAACGGCATGGTGAACGCCCCGATCATCAAGGACACTCTTGCGGTGCGCGCGGCCATCTACCATCGCGATGAAGAAGGTTATATTGACGATGTTTCGGCGACTTTGCTGGGAGTAACCCAGGAGCCCCGGGAAGATGCCAATTACGAGGAAACAACGGGCGGCAGAATCAGCGTCCTGTTTACTCCGACAGAGGATTTCAGCCTGACGGGTCTCTATTATTTCCAGCGCACGGATACCGGCGGCCTGTTCGAAACTTTCCCGGAATTCGCCACCGGGGATGCACCTGTTGCGAATATATTTGTCGAGGACATGTTCGACGATGACGTGGACATGTTCAATGTCATCGCCGATTACGACGGCCTGGACTGGGTATCGGCAACCTGGACCGGTTCCTACATGGAGCGCGAGGTCTCGCGCTTTGATGATACGACAAGGTTTGTTATTACCGGTGTGTTTGGCTGTAATGAATTCAATTTTTTTATCAGTTGTTTCGGTGCGCCCATCGTGCCTACAGTCTCCATGGCGGATGAATCCGTCAAGGCCTGGTCGACGGAGTTTCGGTTGACGTCCGAACACGGGGGGCCGTTCAACTGGACAGCCGGGTTTTTCTACCAGAAAAAACGCACACACAGAAACGGCCAGGTGGGGATAGTCGATGGAGTCACCGGCGCGGCTACGTTTGATGAAAACCGCGTGCTGCAGCGGCGTATATTTTCCAGGCAGAACTGGGGGCATGCGGAACAGCTTGCCTTCTTTGGCGAAGTAGGTTACGAAATTATGGATGGGCTGGTTGCGACAGTGGGCTTACGCTGGTTCGACACGGAGCGCGATGAGGATCAGAACCTGGTGCAGCCTTTCTTCGGTAATATCACCGGGTATTTGCCAACCCAGGTCTTTTCGGAAGACAAGTTAATCAAGAAGTTTCACTTGTCCTATGATATTACCGACGATGCCCTCGTATATTTCCAGGCCGCAGAGGGTTTCCGCCTCGGCGGACCGAATCAGCCGGGCGGGTTTCAGGCCTCTGCACCTCCGTTTGATTCCGACTCCCTGTGGAATTACGAGATAGGCTGGAAGAGCGCCTGGGCGGAGGACAAGCTTATCCTCAACGGCGCAGTCTATTATATCGACTGGTCCGAAATCCAGGTTCAGCTTCAGGACAGCACCGGCGCGTTTGACTATATCGGCAACACGGGCGATGCGGAAATCTACGGTTTTGAATTGGAGACCACGCTACGGCCGGTAACCGGTCTGGAGATCAACAGCGGCCTGACTTATTCCAAGGCGCGCCTGGACGGCGAACAGGGGATCCCGGCCGGAGGTATATTGCCTCTGGATCTGCAGGACGGGGACCGCCTGTCGAATGTGCCCGACTGGCAGTTTCATGTTTCCGCCGCCTACCGCTTCCCGGTATTCGGCAATTACGAGGGCATGTTCAGGGCCGGCTGGAACTATGTCAGCAGTTCCAATACCCAGTTGACCGATATTCTGCAGGATGGCAGCAGAAATCCCAGCTTTCACCGCAACGGCAGTTATGATCTGGCCAATATACGGGCAGGTGTTTCAGGCAACAATTGGGATGCAGCGTTATTCGTCAACAACCTGTTTGACAATGACGACACGATGGCGGCGCGTCTGGTTGACAATGAGCCAATACGCACCGTCATCCCACGGCCGCGCACAATTGGCGTGCAATTGTCATACAGCTTTGACGGTGAGTGAGCTTTTTGCGCCATATCCTGCTGTTATTGCTGGGGCTGATTATCGTTTCCGGGTCTTCAGCAGAGCAGAGAAAACCCGAAGATAACGTCACCTTCATCGTCGTCGGCAAAAAGGACCATTACCGCCAGGACGAAAACGGCAACCTCAAGTTGTTGAGTTATTTCCTGTTTACCGATGTCGTGCTCACCCGCGACGGCAGGATGAACCATGCGACGTTCACCGCGCCGAACGGCACCCGCATGTATTACCCGGCAGTGCACGGGCGCAAATCTTCCTATGGTATGCATTTCGGCCAAAGGCGCTGGATGGACATGGCATTTCCTGACGGCGATTACCGGATCGATATCAGTACGCCGGATGGTGATGTCAGCGGTCTGACACTGAGTCTGAGTGGTGCGGATTTTCCAAAGACGGCGCTAATCACCTTGAAACAGGACGGTAAAGCAGTTCCAGTGAATTCCGTCAATCCGGATATGGACCTCAGCATAACCTGGCCGCCGTTCAGCGAGGGCAGGGGGGACAGGAATCCCGTGCTGGAGGACATTATCTTCGTGGCGGTGCATGACTGTGACAACAACCGCATCGGTTTTGGCGGAAGGCCCCGTGACGGCACGCCTTACCTCAATTACCAGGATACCGAATTCACCCTGAGCGCGGATAAGCTGGAAGCGGGCAGGAAATACGCCCTGTTCGTTGAACATGCGATCCTGGCGGATATCGATGAAAGCACCGGTATTTTCGGCATCGCTAGTTTTGCCCCGACCACCTATCTTGACTTTGCCACCACGGGTGAAAATAAAGGCAAGGCGTGCCCTGACGTTATGCCGCGACTTGAGCCCGGGCAGAGCGATCGGTAGGAAACTCTTGGACTGAGCCTCACTCCAGAACTTCAGTTGCCCCGATCAAGGGAATCAACATTGAAGAGATTCCTTGAAAGTGATATTGAACTGTGTCCAATGAAGATACATTGTCAAGTCATGGCACATGGGCCACGGCTGACCGTGAGGGAGGCAAAATTATGATCACTATTTATTCAACGGCGAATAACATTCGCCATTCATAATAGCGATTTTTCGTACATTACCCTGCATTTCAAATGTACCGCATGCCGGTAGGTTATGTCAGGCAGATGGCTGAGCTGCTTCGAGAGCAGCGCAAGGAACGACGTGGTCTGTATTTTGCCGGTGAATACGTTTCTGGCGCCCCTACCGGGGCGGCCTGTGCCAGCGGTCGCACAGCGGCGCGTACAATCGCCAAACATTGGAGCTAACGTAGCATCCGCCATGGTGCAAAAAGAGAGACACGACCAACATGCTTAATACTTTGGGCCAGATCCTGCCGATTGCCGCAGAACGATTCGGAAATAAAGCGGCACTGATTATTGATGACACCACCTTGAGTTTTAATGAACTTGAAAAACGATCACACCAGTTGGCCAATGCGCTTGTTTCATTGGGTGTAGAGACAGGTGACCGGGTAACACTCTACAGCCCGAATAGCTGGGAATGGATTGTCAGTTATTACGCAGTTCTCAAACTGGGTGCTGTCATCAATCCCGTCAACGTAATGCTGACGCCGGGAGAAGTGGAGTTTGTCGCAAACGATTGTGGCGCCACTATCATCATAGCATCGTATGAAAAAGCACTATCCATTCAGGGGGTTAAAGAGAAGTCCGGGGTGCGTGAAGTCATTGTGTTCGGTGATGGGCCCTTACCGGAAGGCATGCTTTCCTTTAATGAATTGCTCAATGATAGCGATGATGAGTTTCAGGTGGCTGAGGTTGATACACATTCTTTATCAACAATAGGCTACACCTCCGGCACGACAGGCCACCCGAAAGGCGCCTGCCTGTCTCATTACAATGTCCTGCTGAATGTGGAGATGACGGCGCTGATGCATCAAAGAAGCGAAAAGGATACGGTGGTCACGGCCTTGCCGTGTCCCCACGTGTACGGCAATGTCGTAATGAATGGTGCTTTTCAGTATGGCATGACCCTTGTGCTGCATCCCTTATTCGAAGAAAAGTCTATTTTACAGAGCATTCAGGACAACCAGGCAACCATGTTCGAAGGCGTGCCCACCATGTACATGTTTCTGCTGAATCACCTGCAACTCGACGCTTACGATCTGTCGTCGCTGCGCTGCTGTACTGTGGGCGGCCAGACGATGCCTGTACCGAAAATGGAAGAGGTCGAAGAAAAATTTGGTTGTCCCTTGATCGAGCTTTGGGGGATGACCGAGTTAGCCGGTCTCGGCACCACATTTGCTGCGAACGGTCCGATAAAACACGGCTCCATCGGCGTGGCACTGCCTTACGTTGAGGCGAGGATTGCCGACACCGAAGATGCCGGCAATACCCTGCCCGCGGGGGAAGTGGGCGAACTGATGATCAAAGGCGGCATCGTGATGCAGGGCTATTACGGTAACGAGCAGGCAACCAGGGATACCATCGAGCCGGATGGGTGGCTGCATACGGGTGATGTGGCATCAATGGATGAGGACGGATATGTTTTTATTGTCGATCGAAAGAAGGACATGATTCTCACCGCCGGTTACAACATATATCCGGCCGAGCTGGAACGGGTGATAGCTGGTCATCCCGATGTCGCACTGGTAGCAGTGGGGAGTGTTCCCGACGAGGAAAAAGGGGAATTGGCCAAGGCCTATATCATTCCCCGGGAAGGTGCTGAAGCGGATGCTGAAATGATTATTAAGTACTGTCGTGAACACCTCGCGGCTTACAAGGTACCCCGCGCTATCCGGTTTGTTGACGATTTCCCCAAAACCAGCACCGGCAAGATAATGCGGCGTAAATTACCTGAACTGGATAGCTGATTGAACTATCCGGAATGTGAAATGTTGTTGAAATCAGGAGATAAAGAAAATGTCCGGGCGCGAATTATTGCAAATTGTGTTTTGCAGTTTAATTGTTTTTACATCTTTGTCGTTAAGGGCAGATAGTGAAGTAGTGGGAAAGTCAGCGCCAATACCGTTGAGACTTGATCCCTCCACAATTCCTTATTCAGAAATGAATACTGATTTGCCCTTATGGCCACAGGAAGACATTCTTTCAGGTGTGTCTGAACACCGCTACAAGACATTATATTCGGGTGATATCGATGTAAGTATTTACGAAGCGAAACCAATGAAATTACGTTTAAGGGACTTTCCCGTTGATGAATTCGTAATGGTAATCAGCGGTAAACTGATACTTACGGCCGATGGAGGCTCTCCACAGCATTTTGAAGTCGGGGACAGTGTGCTGGTGCCAAAAGGATTCACCGGGACCTGGGAAATGCAGGGCAATTTTCGGGAGATGGTTGTGATAATCAATAAAGCATTTCGTGAGTGAAGTATTGGAAATATTGAGGGAACAACATAGTTACCCTAACGACTTCCCACCCAATCCTTTATCCTGAGGCCACCAACGCGTATAAATTCTTTCACGTTATGCGTAACAAGCGTTGCCCCCAGGGTCTTGGCATGCGCTGCTATCAGTAAGTCATACGGACCAATCAAATTACCGCTTTTCTCAAGATCAGCGCGCAAGCTTCCCGCTGTACATGCACATTCCTTTGTCCACTCCATTACTTGAATATACTCGAGAAAATTATTCAGTGTGTACGTGTTTTGTTTTCGTTTTTTTGATTTGCTCACACCGTATTGCAACTCATACAAACTGATTGCCGAGATACCCACCTCGTCCACACTATTTTTTATCAATTGTCGCCGAACGTGAACGGGGGAATCATTCATGATGGCAATGGAAGTATCCGTATCCAATAAATATTTAACCATGTTTAATCCTTTAACACAGTACGAGGCATATCATCAGGCAGTTTTGCACCTTCAGTGGAAAAATCATCAGATAATGGGGAAGTATCGTCCATAAAACCTTTCCATGATGTTGGTAACGGTGAGATAACGATGTTTTTTCCTTCTTTTCTAATCAGCACTTCATCACTATCCAACCGAAAATCACGGGGTAGCCTCACAGCCTGGCTGTTGCCGCTTTTGAATACTTTTGTTATTTGCTCATGCATGAAAAATTCCGTCGAATATATTTAGTATATACACAAGTATATACATGCTGCACTCATACATCAAGTATTTACATACGCGGTCCAATCTACATGTGCGTTTGTAGACTTTGAGCACATACCTGAACAAGGTATGGCGCGCAACGAGAGGTAAAATAGAATGGATTTAGGAGATAAAGTTGCGGTAATCACGGGCGGAGCGTCCGGTCTTGGCCGTGCCACGGTCAAGCGTTTCGTCGCCAACGGCGCAAAGTGTGCGATTTTTGATACTAATGAAGAAAAAGGCAATGCACTGGCAGGACAACTCGGTGACAGGGCACGCCCTAATCGTCCGGCATCATCACCACATCCAGGATACGGCTTTTAATCTCGTTCTCGATTCCCTGAAATTCCTCGTGCCAGGGTTTGCCGTCTCCAATTAAACAGGACATACCTTCGATGAGCATAGTTACCATGATTGCGCGATGCTTGACTTTTCTCTTCGATAAGCCGGGATTGAGTGCATTGATAAGTTCCTCGAAATTTTGCCGGTGCAATGTGTACATAACATCCATTGCGGTGGCGGCATCTTTGTCCCTTATGGAAAGGGCCCACAATTCGGTGAAAAACCGCAGTGTAAACGGGTTTCGCCAATCGTCCAGCATGTAGTCCATCACGATCAGAAACCTGTCTACGGGTTCCCTGGCCTTGAGTTCCACGAAAAGAAAATGGATTTGTTCGTCGTAATAATGGGCCAGGGTATATTTTACGGTCTCAACCAGAAGGTCTTTTTTTGTCGGGAAATAATGTTGCACCGTGCGCAGGCTGACTCCGTTGGCAGCAGCCACGCCACGCATTGAAAATTTGGCATAACCTTTATCGGCCAGCAGGTTGCGGGCCTCCTCCAGTATTTGAATTTCCCTTTGCTTGCGCGAAAGTTTCTCCGGAGGCGCCTGTTTCGGCAAAGCTCCTTCCAGTTTTGCACGTAATGGTTTATCAATCACACTCATTCCTCTATGTCCTGTTTCAGGCCCTGTATGGTGCCTGCTCCCCATGGTAATTCTAATTATAGCTTGACTCTACGTCAGATGACTTATAATATCTACGTCATAAGACACACTTTATTTGTGCTGTTAATATATTCTTATATAAAACAATGCAATATATATCAGGCGCCAATCCCATAAGAGCTTTCCTTGCTACCGTTCTATTGCTTGTTGTTGCCGCCGGCTTACATGGATGTGGAAAAGAGGAAGGACACGGTCCGCCGGCAGGTGATATGGAAAATGCAACAGCTCGACCCGGGAATATTGAAGATGCGCAAACAGACCGTCTTCAATCGGTAACCCATGCACGGGCGCTCGATGCAACCAATGACGTGGAAAACTGGTTACTGCACGGGCGCACCTATAACGAGCAGCGTTTCAGTCCGCTCGATCAAATTACCAGGGACAATGTCAAGCGCCTGGGTGTGGCCTGGGCGCTCGATATACCGAGCACGAACGGTCTTGTAGCGACACCGATCATCGTCGATGGAACCCTGTATTTAAGCGCGCCGTTCAGTGTCATCCATGCCGTCGATGCAGTATCAGGCGAGCTTCTCTGGTCTCATGATCCACAGGTTAAACTGGGTTTAAGCGTCACCGGTTCCTGGGTGTCTCGCTGGAACCGGGGCGTGGCGGTATGGAATGGCAAAGTGATTGTCGGTACCGGTGACTGCAGGTTGGTCGCTGTCGATGCGGAAAAGGGAACCCCCGTCTGGGACGTTGAAACCTGTGACAGCAGCGCCGGCTACGGGATCACCGGTGCACCGAGGGTGGGCGACGGCAAGGTATTCATAGGCAACGCCGCGGCTGATTTTGGTCTTCGTGGTTATGTCACGGCCTATGATGCCGACTCCGGTGAGCAACTGTGGCGTTTTTACACGGTTCCCCGCGAGCCTGCGCTTGGCCAGGAAACGGAAGTCCTGGAAATGGCCGCGCAGACATGGAGTGGGGACGTGTGGCACCAGTTCGGTGGGGGAGGTTCAGCCTGGGATTCAATGACATTTGATAGTGAATTAAACCGGTTGTACATAGGAACTGATGGCGCACTTCCCTGGGACACGGATTACAGGAACCCGGAACAACTGGACAACCTGTTCACCAACTCCATTATTGCCCTGGACGCAACGACAGGCGAATACCTGTGGCATTACCAGACCGTCCCCGCTGACGAGTGGGACTATAACGCGGCTGCACACATGATCCTTGCCGATATGGAGATTGAAGGTAAGAGCCGCAAAATCCTGATGCAGGCGCCGAAGAATGGTTTCTTTTATGTCATCGATCGCACGACTGGCGAACTGCTGTCGGCGGACAACTATACGACAGTGACCTGGGCCAGCCACGTTGACCTGGAAACAGGCCGGCCCGTAGTCAATCCTGCCGCCCGGTACACGGACGCCGAAACCGGAGAGACGGTCATCTACCCCTATATATGGGGCGGTCACAACTGGCATCCCATGAGTTATAACCCTGACCTGGGCCTGGTTTATATCCCGGCAATCGATGTTGCCGGAAAGTTTCGAAAGTTACCTGGTCTGGATAAAGGCTTCAGCCTGCAAACCAATCCTTACGGCACCGGCGATGGCAGGTTGAACAAGGGCAATGTGTTGGGCAAGCTGGTAGCCTGGGATCCGGCGACCCAGTCGGAACGCTGGTCGCAGGAACAGCTGTTGCCATGGAATGGGGGCGTGCTGTCGACGGCGGGTGGTGTTGTGTTTCAGGGCAATGCAGAAGGCAAGTTCAACGCCTATGCAGCCGACAGTGGCGAATTACTGTGGACCATGAAGACCGGCTCGGCAATCCAGGCGCCGCCGGTAACCGTTCGTATCAATGGTGAACAACTGGTCATTATCCCGGTGGGATGGGGTGGTCCACAACGCCTGTGGATCCCGCAACACAATGCTACTGACGAAGCCAAAGGCAAGAGCCGCTTGGTCGCTTTTAAGCTGAATGGTGAGCAAGCTCTACCGGTGCAGGCATTGGAGCAAGCGCCTTTCCCGGAACCACCGGAACAATATGCAGATGAGGACATGATCTCGAAGGGTGAATTCCTGTTTCTGGATATCGGTTGTGCCTGGTGCCATGGCATCGACGCTGCGGGTGGCGGTGGCTCGGTTCCCGATTTGCGTTATCTCACGAAGGACAAACATGCGGCATGGGAAGCAATCGTCCTGGGTGGCGCCTACCGGCACAAGGGCATGCTTTCATACAAGGACACGCTCAGCGCAGAAGATTCAGAGGCAATACAAGCCTATGTAATCGACAGGGCCTGGGAAGCATACCGCGCGGCGCCAACAAAATAGATATGAATAAAGTCCACTCCCATGGGTGAAACAGCAGTGTAATCAAAGGGGTACAGTATTATGAAAATCTGGTTACAAAAATATTACAACCAGGTAATGAGGCTTGCTCTCATTTCAGGCCTGTTACTTGTTCTGGGTAATGCCCAGGCCCAGGTACTGGAAGAGGTAATCGTCACCGCCCAGAAGAGGGAGCAGGGCATCCAGGACGTGGGCATTGCGATAACGGCATTTTCCGGCGATCAGTTAAGGGACCTGGGCATCAGCACGCCTGACGAACTTGATATGCACGTGCCGGGGCTGATGGTAACGGACTTCGGTAATTCCTATGTCAGTGTGTTCACCCTGCGCGGTTCAAGCCAACTTGATTTCGCCGATCACCAGGAACCGCCTGTCGCCGTTTATCTCGACGGCGCCTACGTCAGCTTTATAGGTGGTGTGGGCATGGCATTCTATGACCTCGAACGGGCAGAAGTCCTGAAGGGGCCACAGGGCACATTGTTTGGACGAAATGCGACAGGGGGTCTTGTACACCTGATAACGAAAAAACCTTCGCAGGAGGCCAATGGTTACCTGGAAGTCAGTGGTGGCGAATACGGCATGGTCAAAACCGAAGGCGGAATCGGCATGCCGCTGGGTAAAAACCTTTCCGGCCGTATATCCGGATTATGGAACAAGCATAGTGGCTATATCGACAACCTGACAGATACCGATGAGGACCTTGTGGAAATGGACAGTAGAAACCTGCGCGGGCAGTTGTTATGGGAACCTGACGAGGATACCAGCTTATTATTACAGGGCCGCTGGAGTGATGATAAGGATTCCAACACCTTAGGGTATTTTGCCCGGCCCGTGGCATTACATTTTCCGCAACTCTCCGGCGCCGATTTGGCGGCCGGGACCAATGGCATATCGGAATTACTTGGAATCCCCAATGACCCGTCGGTCATTTTTCCTGCCATAGGGCAGGGAGACGGACTGGTGCGCCTTTCTGATCCTGATTCCGCCGAATATGCCAATTTCTGCAGCCACCCGTTAAGTGTCGGTTTTTTTGGCGGGCCCGGCGCTGTCGATTGCTTCGGTAATGTTGAAGACGGAGACCCGAGAACAGCGAGAGTTAACCAATTCGGTAGCTTTACCCGGGAATATTGGGGCTTAACCGGAACGCTTAATATGAATTTTGGCAACTTCGAGGTGGTAAATATAATCGATTACCAATCTTTCGATAAATATTATATTGAGGATACGGACGGCACTCCGATTACTTCGCTGGATTTCTTTCAGTATGTCGATAGCTGGCAGTTCTCGGAGGAATTTCGCGTGCACTGGGAAACCGAGCAGTCCCGCTGGGTGGCAGGCGCCTATTACCTGCACATTGAAGGCGATTACCGTTCCGGCGTTTACACGCCTGAGGGACTGGGGTTTGGAATGGATAATAATTACTCGAATGAAACCGATTCCTATGCATTTTTTATACAAGGAGAATATGATGTTTCTCCTGCCTGGACGGTGATTGGCGGTTTTCGCTGGACGGAGGATGAGAAAAACACCGTACTGAGCCCCACCTGCGAGTGGAATATCGTCGGCGACCCGGACTGCTCATTTGTATTGTTGCCTTTTCTCGGGTTTGCCGGTAACTCGGCCCAGGAACAGGGCTTCGACCTGGAGCGTAGTGAAGGGGATTATTCGCTCAAATTCGAAATCGACTGGAAGCCGAATGATGACTGGCTGGTTTACGCAGGCGTCACCCGCGGCAACAAGGCAGGGGCGTTTAATTCCGGCGCACTTGCGCTTTATACGATTCCCCAGGCCGAGTTTGACGGTGAAACCCTGTGGTCTTACGAAGCAGGTTTCAAGTCAACACTGCTTAACGGAACCACGCGCCTGAATGCCACCGCCTTCTACTATGATTACTCGGACTTCCAGACCTATACCCAGGTAGGTCCGTCACTGGTAGTGTTCAATATCGATTCCGAGGTGGTCGGGGCAGAAATAGAACTCGTTACCAATCCATGGGAGGGATGGGAATTCCTGTTCGGCGTATCTATACTGGATGCGCAGATCAAGGATCTGAACTACGGCGCCGGACAGCAAAGCGACGTGGAAATGACCAATTCGCCCGAACTGAGCCTGAATGGGCTGGGCCGTTATACCTGGAACGCCTTTGCCGGCGGTTCCATGACGGCACAACTGGATTTCAATTATGTTGATGAGCGGCAGTTAAACGCTGTGCCCAGTCCCGCTTACATTGCCGATGATTACTTTCTCCTGAATGCGCGATTGGGTTATATGACCGGTGATGGACGCTGGTCTGCAGCGCTGTGGGTCAAAAACCTCACCGATGAGGAATGGGTGCCCACAGTGTTTGACCTGGGTACATTCACCGGCTCTTCCATTGAAACCGTAGGCGCGCCGCGCTGGTTCGGAGGCACTGTTTCGTATCATTGGAACTGAAACCTGATCGAAAGGCTTGCGCGGGATTGAAAAATAAAGTTGCAACTCATTCGGCAAACAGTTTTTCCAATCCCGCCTCATTTGCATTTTTTTCGATGACGATCATTTCGCGAAAATTATCCTGCATTTCCCAGGTGCCGGTGAATCCTTTCGGGACTACGAATGAGTCGCCGGCTTCAAAAGTTTGTGGTGCAGCGCCTTTCGCGGTCAATATGGAGCGTCCATTTAAAACGTGTACAAATTCATCAAATGGATAATCTTCTATCTTTACCATGCCATCGTCTGCCTGATATATAGAGACAACCAGTTGGCCTGTAAACAGGTTGTCGAATCTATGGGTTTCTATTCCGCTTACCAGCATTCGTTTTGGCCAGGGTGTTTCCAGGGTGGTTAGTCCCTTGCCGTTTATTTTATCTTTATCAAGCAGAACAGGTTTGGGCATGGCTTTGTCCGGCGTATCGCCTGCCTGGTTTAACTGGGGGATAACTGATAAAAATACGATAAAAATCAAGCGTGAAACTTTGGCTATATACATGTTCACTGATCACTCCTTCTGCGTTGTCAAGGTTAGTATGGTGGACCAGGTTTAAGTTTGGCGCAAGCCGCATCATCGTCTGTTTACGGCGTCGTTGTTATCGGTGGTGGATTTTGAAGTCAACGGACCGGAACCATCTCGCGGCGCGTCTTTGCCCACAATTGGGTTAAACTGTAAACTCAAAATCAACTGGTTAAAACGGAGATGACGCATGAAAACTGTCCTGATTACCTACAACCTTCCCGGTAAACCGCCGCGCCAGGCGATTACGAAAAATTTTGTTGGGGCTGCCAATACTATTTTCAAGGGCCTCCCGGGTTTAATGAGCAAACAGTTTTGTTACGATGAGACGACAGGTGACGGTCACTCCGTCTATCTCTGGGAATCACAGGAACAGGCCGAGGAATTCTTTTCACCTGCCTTTGTCGAACACTTCCGTGAAGTCTTCGGCGTGGACCCGACAATCACCTATCTCGACATACCGGTGCTGGTGGACAACCGGGTCGGCGATGTTGTCGTGAACGAAAAGTGAAACAGCGCACTGGCCGCACCGGAGCATTTTATGTCAAAGAGGCCAGCCTGCAATTCAAGGAGGATTTGCAGGATTCCTCACGCGCGGCAAAACGCCTCGAGCAATCCGGTAAACGCTGGTCACAGGATGAATTAGAGAATAATCTGGACTTCGCACCGTCGGGTTGGCGCGTCCACCGGCTCTCAGGCGACCGGCAGAACGAATGGAGCGTTTCAGTATCAGGAAACTGGCGAATCACATTCGAAGAAGAAGACGGTAATATCGACCGCTTGAACCTGGAGGATTACCACCGATGGCTACCAATCAGATCAAAGTGAATATGACCCCTTCGCATCCGGGCGAGTTCATACGCACAGAGGTTATCGAAGAACTGGACCTCACTACGACAAAGGCAGCGCAGATTCTGGGGGTTCGACGAGCGACACTTTCGGCCCTGTTGAACGGACGCTCCTCGCTATCGCCGGATATGGCGCTACGCATAGAGAAAGCCTTTGACGTCAGTATGGATATGCTGTTGCGAATGCAGGCCTGGTGGGATGCCTCGCAGATGCGTTCCCGCGCAAGCGAGGTCAATGTGCGGCGTTATGAACCTGCATGATTGACATTACACGACAATGCAGTGAACATGAATTTCAGAGGACGTGGGAGTCAGGTCGCACAATATACGTTTGTAGCACACCATTGGAACGCTCTGCCCACTATTGTTCTGCCAACACCAAAACGATTATCTATATCTGTTAAAACCCAATGTACATTGTACGAATTAACCCCGTTTAGTTAGCACATTCATCGCCAGGTTGATTATCATCAGCTATCAAGCCTTGAAGCATAAGCGCTTGGAATAGCCCTAAATCGTCAGCGCTGCCGTAACAAATACCCCAATGTATGCTGTAGACGGTGCACGCCAGGCGCCCGTGGCGGACAACTACTGACCGGAAGGAGTACAGACCATGAATGACATTACCAACGACCGTGTCGGCCCGATGCGGAATCCCCGTCATCTGGGCGAACTGATCCGCGAGGACATGAACTAGCCCGCATTTCTCACCAGGTCGCTGTCTGCCACCGGATGTTTGTTTGCAGTCAATGAGTTACTACGCATTCTTCACTATCTCGCCATTTACAGGCTGCGCTTGATGCGCCCTCGCTTGTCTTTTTCCCGCCAGCGGGCACGTGCTCCCTCAACCAGAGCTACGGCTATGCTTTCGGTCGCAGGCACCCGCTGGCGGGACAAATCTGCCAGGAGCAGATTTGGACGTCCGCAGGACGCCCGGAGGGTGTGCGCCACGGAAGGCGCACATCTAAAATCCGGCGCGATCATCGCATCACCTGGTGAGAAATGCGGGCTAGGTGGGCTGGAACGTTACGGAGACGGCATTGCGTCTGGGTTGTGAGCGCGGAACGCTGTCGCGCCTGCTAAACGGCAAAGCGGGGGTTTGCGCGAATATGGCGCTGACACTGGAGAATATCGGCTGGGGCACTGCCGAGCACTGGACGCGGATGCAGGCGAGCTACGAACGTGCACAAGTTCGCAGGGAACAGGCCACCGCCGAACGGCATGCGAGCGAGTGGTACGCGTGAACCGCTCTCGCGATCGGGTTACGGAAGGACACTTATCCTGATGCGCCAGTAATAGTCGCGCGGCTCGTTGCCGTACTCCAGGGGGATAGTACTTGCTCTTGCTCATGACTCCATCCTCTCCAGAAATGAAGTCTTCGACAAACCCAGGGTGGTTCAAGAGTCTGAACCAGACCAGCCGTGACTACGGATGGTTTCTCAAGATTGGATATTGGCACTTCCATAGCGCCGCCACGAATGCTGGTACTGATCGGGCAGCAAATGAGCAATCCGGTTTTATGATTATATTCCTGACTACTCAATACCAGTGTAAGTCGGTATTTCCCGACTTCAGTCCTTTTGGCAGGTTCGAAATCGAGCCATACGATATCTCTGCGAGCAGGGATATACTGCGAAGATACCATCTAACTCCCAAACTCGGAGGCCGTGAGTTCTGCGAGTTCATCTGCGTGTACTTTTTCCTGGGTCAGATCGGCCAATAATTCACTCTCGGTGTAGGGAAAACAAAAACCGTCTTTTCTCCTGGTAGCTGGCTTGACCATAAGCCCCTCATCAGTTACATCTACGATAACTTTGCTACCAGCTTCGAACTTTGGCAAGGTCGCCATTATACCGGTGACCCGCAGGGCCAGGTTGTTACCCCATTTTTTGATTTCTGTCTCAACTTTCATAGCGTACTCATTGGGTCGCAATGCATCTATATTGAAGTGTATCCAATGTAGATACATTATCACGTCATAAAAATACTTGATTAGCTGATACACTTAACAATTTAATCGATAAGATATCAGCGGAACGGCAAATCAGCCAACTCAAGGGGGTCAATATGCCAAGTCGTTTATGGACAACTATAACAAGTATTCTGTGCGGTAAATCTACATATACACCGCCCAGGGTGTGGACCTGGGATGCGCCTAGCGGTGGGCAATTCGACAAGATCAACCGGCCGGTTGCGGGCGCCACCCATGAAAAGGAATTGCCTGCCGGCCAACATCCCCTGCAGCTTTATTCACTTGCCACACCCAACGGCGTCAAAGTCACTGTGCTGCTGGAAGAACTTCTGGCCCTGGGGTTTGCCGGGGCTGAATACGATGCCTGGCTGATCGATATCGGGGCGGGCGAACAGTTCGGCAGCGGCTTTGTCGGGGCTAACCCGAATTCCAAGATCCCCGCCCTTGTTGACCACAGCGGCACGACGCCCGTACGCCTGTTCGAATCAGGCGCCATCCTGCTTCACCTGGCGGAGAAGTTCGGCGCGTTGATCCCTCAGGATCCGTACCTGCGTGCGCAATGCCTGTCCTGGCTGTTCTGGCAAATGGGCAGCGCGCCGTATCTCGGCGGCGGTTTCGGGCACTTTTATGCCTACGCGCCGGAGAAACTCGAATACCCCATCAACCGGTATGCCATGGAAGTGAAACGCCAACTTGACGTGCTCGACCGCCACCTGGCGGATAACCGGTATTTCTGCGGCGATGAATACAGCATCGCCGATATTGCCACCTGGCCCTGGTACGGCGCCCTGGTCCTTAACAAGGTCTACAGCGCTGCCGAGTTTCTCGATGCCGAGTCCTACACCCACCTTAATCGATGGACCGCCGAAATAAGAGAGCGTCCTGCAGTGCAGCGCGGCCGCATGGTGAATCGAAGCTGGGGCGAACCGGCAGAGCAGTTACGGGAGCGCCATGATGCGGGCGATTTTGATACCCGCACCCAGGACAAGCTGGAGCCTGCCGAAAACCCCTGAAATTACTACCCCTAAAAGCTGGTAATCATGACAATAAAGACTACCGGGGGGATAAGGTAGCGCAGCAGGGCGCGCCAGGTACGGAATACGAGTCCGTCGGTCAGCATCAGTTCTTCCCGGGTCGATGCGGCCGTCATTTTCCAGCCGACAAATACCGCGATGAACAAGCCGCCCACCGGCAGCATGACATTGATTGACAGGAACTCTATAACCTGGAAAACGGTCATCCCGGCGAAATAGCCGGTGAATCCCAGTGGATGGAAGTCTTCCCAAATGTTGAAGGAAAACACTGTCGCAATTCCCAGCAGCCAGATTAAAAATCCGACTGACAACGTCGATGCAGATCGTCGCAGGCCGGTTTTCTCCATCGTGTAGACCACTACGGGTTCAAGGATGGCAATCACCGAGGTCAGTGCTGCGACAACCAGCAGGGTGAGAAATAACATGCCGAGCAGGGTGCCGCCGGTGATCTTGCCGAAAGCCAACGGCAGGGTCAGAAAAACCAGACCGGGACCGGCTGACGGCTCGAGTCCGTTCATGAATACGATGGGAAAAATAGCCAATCCCGCGCTGATTGCCACGATGGAGTCCATGCAGACTATGACCAGGGAGGATCTGGGGATTGAAACATGCGCCGGCAGGTAGGAGCCATAGACCGCCATCGTACAGGAGCCTGCCCCTACGGTAAAAAACGCCTGTCCTACGGCGCTTAATACTACCGTGCCTGTTATTTTTGAGAAATCAACCGTAAAAAGAAACCTGGCGCCATCCATGAAGCCCCCGTTAAAGATGGAGAAGATAATCATCAATAACAGGATCACAAAGATTAGAGGGGTGAATAGCTTAAAGGCCCTTTCTACGCCCCGGCGCAATCCCAGTGCAACAATGGCCAGCGCCGTTCCAAGGAAAATCGTATGCCCGCTCATAAGTGAGACAGGACTGCTCAGGTGTTCATTAAAGATTTCTTGCACCAGGCCGGCAGTAGCGGCATGGAATTCGCCTCCAGCCATCTTGGGGATATATGCCAGGCCCCAGCCGGCAATCACGCTGTAAAAACTCACCACTACAACCGAGAGGATGATGCCGTTCCAGCCTATAAAGCGCCATGCCGGTGTTACTTTCATCTCCTTTGCGATAGCGGCCAGGGAGGCAATAGGGCTTTTTCTGCCGCGTCTGCCGATCAACAACTCGGACATGTTGATGGGAATCGTCAACAGGAAGATGGAGACCAGGTAGATCATCACGAAGGCGCCGCCGCCGTTGGCCCCGGCAGCGTAGGGGAAGCGCCAGATATTGGCCAGGCCCACCGCCGAACCCACCGCCGCAAGAATGAATATCATGCGGGACGACCAAATTTCACGGACCGGTGTGGTTTGCATAAGTGGTTATAGGGGTACGGAGATAGGACCCAGTACTGCTTGGCTGTTGATCAGGTCAACGCGCTTGGCTGCGATTTTCAGCTCACCATCGGCGGCTCGAAGCACGTGTTCGCAACTTCCCGAATAAACGGTCTGTATGTCTTTCCGGTACTCAGCGACCTGTAATGCCGAGGAAACCCGGTATTCCTGTCTTTCATCGTCAAAATCCTCCACCAGCACGTTGGAAATGTAATGAACGGTGCGGGAGGGGATGGCCTGGGCGTGATTCTTCGGGTGTTTAAGCCAGTGAACACGTACCCTCAGCATATCAATGTCATCGTATACGATAGATAATTCACTGTCCGGTCTGGATTGTTCGGGTCTCAGTGGGACCCAGTAATAAGCATCTTTCGTAAATAGCGCAAACCAGTCATCGAATTGTTTCCTGTCAAGAAACCTTGCTTCGGCATATAAAAACGCCTCGATTACCTGCCTGTCATTTGCCGGCATAATGGTTGTTAATCACCGGCAGGACCGGCTGACATGTACTCACGCCATGCGGTGAACTGGCTGCGCATGGGCAACTCGGAAAAGCCTTTGCCTGTATAAGCGCCATGCTCGCCGGCGACGTCATTCCCGATGCCGTTGGCAAACAGAACCCAGTCGCCGGCAGCCGCCACCAACCCTTCCTGTATATTTGCAAAAGTAGTCAGGTCATCCTGCAATATGACAGATGCCGATGAATTTGTTGCATTGGCAAACTGTACGGCAACCTGGTCGTATTCCTGCGGTGCGCCTTTCAGCCGGAATACATAAACGGACACTTCCGTCCTGTCAATGGCGACGGGTCTGAGCACCTTCATGGTCTGGAATACCGACTGCAACATGATTTGCGGGTAAATGATATTAAAATGCCGACTGTCATTCAGTATCGTTTCCGTCTTGTCGATACCGTGCTTTTCTGCCATGGCTGATTTGTATTCCATTTCCGCTTCCGGACTTATTTTAATCCTTATGGGTATTGCGGCCAGGTAGCTGTGCCCGTGGCGAAAAGCCTTCAGTTTCGATTGGCCAAGCATGCCTGCCGCCTGGTTATTCCCTGACATGACATCCTCTGCCCGCATCCTGTATTCCTCAAGGCGCCCCTTTGAACCTGCTTCATTGGACGCTGCATGAACAAAGGGCGGGTGGGCCGCATCCGAAATATTTTCCAGCAACAGTTTCCAGTTGCCGGGGAATACATGTCTGTGAATGCCCGGAATGAGTTCCACGGCGCCCTCCGGCGAGCGCTCAACCAGGTTGTCGATAGCGGACATCATTGGTCCAAGCGCCTGTTCCAGTCCCGGCCCCTCATTACTCAGGTTGACAAAAACAAATCCCCGGTAATTTATCATGCGCGGAACGGGTCTCACGTTCAAATCGGCTTCGGTAACAGCAGAATCGCCGTAATCACTGTGCAGTGATGGGTTGATCAAGCATCCGTCCGTATCAAACACCCAGCCGTGATAGGGGCAGCGAAACGGCCGTGCATTGCCGCTTTCTGTTTCGCAGATTTTTGCGCCGCGATGAGGGCAGCGGTTAAACAGCACCCTGATACCGTCTTCATGTCTGACCACGATAAACGTTTGTCCGGCAAGTTGTGTGGTAACGAAGTCTCCCCGGCCGGGCACCTGGCTCTCGTGCGCCGCGAACAGCCATGACCGGTTGAAGATACGTTCCATCTCCAGTTCGAATACGGTCGGGTCGGTATATACCCTGCGATGCACGCGATCCTTCCGGACTAACGCGCCGAAGTCATCAGTGGCAGGCTGTTTCATTATTCCTTGATTATATGAAAGAATGCTGAGGTCGGTCTAACCGCCTCAGATGAAGTAAATATGATTATCGGGAAATGTCAACGATTACTTGAGCGCCTATTACTGATAAGTGACTGGATTGGAAAGGTCAATGCCTGGTTGTTGATACCCATGTCCCTGGCGGTAATCGCTGCCGTTATTTTCAGCCAGTTCAATCTCAGCCGTCTGTTGCAGTGGGAAACGGACTTGCCGTTGCTGGGCCGGCAGTTGACGGTCATCAGTGTAGTTGAGTTGCAGTGGCACCTGTTCGGTATCTTTGTACTGATCGGGGGCAGCTGGGTCCTGCAACACGATCGGCACATCCGGGTCGACCTGTTTTATGCCCGCTTTTCGCCGCTCTGGCGGAATATCGTGAACCTGGTTGGCGATCTTGCGTTTTTACTGCCTTTCTGTGCCGTCATATTCTGGTTTTCCCTGGCGATGGTACAGCGTTCGTACCTGGCAGGCGAGGGATCCGACTACGATGCGCTGATGGATCGTTACTTGATTAAATCTATTCTGCCTATAGCATTTGGTTTTTTATTTATCAATGGCTTACTTCGTATATCTATTGCAACACTTGAAATAATACAGGTTATACACGGGGGGAATGACAAACAGGTGAAAACGGAATAACCATGCCGGAATACACCCTGCCTGCCGCCATGGTCATCAGTCTCCTGGCTGGAATATTTTCCGGCTACCGGGTCGCGTTTCTCCTGGGCGGACTGGGTATCCTGTTCAGTTATATCGGGGATATTCCGTTTCGTTTCCTCGGAGTGGTGGTATCGCGCATCTATTCCAACGTGGTCGAGAACTGGCTGCTGATCGCGATCCCGCTTTTTATCTATATGGGCCTGATGCTGGAGCGGTCCGGGTTGGCAAACAATCTGCTGGAGTCACTTGAGCGCCTGTTCGGCCGGGTACGTGGTGGCCTGGCTGTCTCCGTTGCGGCCCTGGGGATAATAATGGCTGCCAGTACCGGGATTATCGGGGCTTCAGTCGTGATGCTCGGGGTGCTGGGCTTGCCCCTGATGCTGAAAAAGCGATACGACCCGCACCTGGCGACCGGAACAGTGATTGCTTCGAGCACCCTGGGTATCCTGATACCGCCCAGCATCATGCTGGTGCTGGTTGGCGATATATTGCAGCTATCGGTCGGCGACCTGTTTCTCGCCGCTATCTTCCCCGGACTGCTCCTGGGCGGACTGTATATCTTTTATATCCTGGCAGTTGGGTTCGTTTACCCGGAGAGGGCCCCGGCCGCGCCTGTCGATGACGGAGTCCGGGGCTTCAGGCTGTTTTTTCAATTGATACGGGACCTGTTCGCGCCGGTATTCCTGATCCTCGCGGTCCTGGGTTCCATCGCCCTGGGCATCGCTACGCCAACCGAAGCTGCGGCTTTGGGAGCCCTGGGAATCACTTTACTGGCTATGGTTACCGGCCAGTTCCGGTTACGGGACTTGAAGGAATCGGTATTCGAAACCTCGAAAATTACCTCCCTTATTGTCTTTGTCCTCATCGGCGCAACCTGTTTCAGCGTCGTCTTCAAACGCCTGGGGGGTGAACGCATGATCGAGGATGCCGTGTTTCACCTGGCGCTGGGCCCTTACGGCACGCTCGCGCTTGTCATGCTGACAATTTTCATCCTGGGTTTTTTCCTGGAATGGCTGGAAATCAGCTTCATCGTCCTGCCCTTGTTCGCACCCATAGTGGCAGGGCTGGATTTCGGCCTCGGATTGTCCGGCACGGAGATATTGCTCTGGTTCGCGGTACTGGTCGCGATCAACCTCCAGACTTCGTTTTTAACGCCGCCGTTCGGCTATGCCTTGTTCTTTTTGAAGAGCGTGGCGCCGGTAGGGATAACATTACCCGTCATTTACCGCAGCATTATTCCTTTCGTGGTGCTGCAACTTGTCGGGTTGACCATCGCGGTATGCTTTCCGCAGGTAACGCTGTGGCTGCCTGCACAAGTGCTCGGAAATTAAACATTGTCCGTCCTGACTGTTCTCTGTAGAGTGTGGCTATGACTGATACCGGTATCGATATTCCCGGTTACGAGGGTCGTGCCGCGCGGTTTGTTGAAGGTTGCGTCTTTCGTGTTGTCGACGTAGAAGGTTGCCAGATTGGCGATATGTTTACCCTGTGCGCGGCTGACCCGGGAGAATATTTCAGTCCGGCCCTGACGCGCCAGGTCATCTTTCGCCTAACGCCCAGACCCGGGGATATTTTATACAGCAACCGCCGCCGGCCCATGTTGACCTTCCTGGATGACACGTCTCCGGGCCGGCATGACATGACATTTGCTCCCTGTGACCCCGGATTTTATGCCGATCTGGGGGCGGATGAGACCCATCCAAATTGCCGGGACAATTTTTACCAGGCCATCAAGTCCTTGAATATCAGCCTGGAACCGCCGCCGGACCCCTTCAACCTGTTTCAGAATACCGTGCCCAAAGCGGACGGCGATTATGCCGTCGGCCAGACACTGAGCAAGCCGGGTGACTATGTTGAATTCAGGGCCGAAATGGACGTGGTCGTCGTGGTTACGGCCTGTTCGGTTGATCTACCGGTTGAAGGTATCGAGCCCATCTGCGGTAAATCCACACCATTGCGCATTCAAGTTGTCTGACACTGCCCGCGACCCTCTCCGGCATATCTTGAGTACCTGCGCAGCCCAGGTACTGGCCTTTTCACCGGCTATCCTGTCGCCACTCACCGTCGGCGGTCTTATCAATGGACTGCAAATCGGGGAAGTTGAGGTAGGCGCCCTGGTAACCGTCGAATTTCTTGTTATGGGTATTACCAGCATCCTGGTGGCGCCCGTCAGCGTCAGGATACCGTACCGGCTGCTGGCCCTGACGGGAGGCATCCTGTTGCTCGCCGGGCATGCCTTCTCGGCAACGGCAACCGGCCTGGCCGAACTGTATCCATGGCGCATTGCGGCAGGGATGGGCTGTGGTTGCCTGGCGGCAGCGGTCAACGCCGCGATTGCTCAGGCGCGTGCGCCGGACCGGCTGTACGGACTGGCCTGGGCGGCAGGCTACACCTTCACCGCCATCCTGGCTGTCGTCATTACGGAGGGCAACGACCTGGTCACGTACGACATGGTGTTTGGATCCCTGGCGCTGACGTTGCTGGTATTTCTGCCATTGCTCTGGTTCATTCCGGATCACGGCAATGCGCCGGCGTCGCTGTCACTACCTCCGGACAGTATCCGCGCCGGAACTATGCTGATGGTCGGCATGATTGTCATCGCTATCAGCATGATGGCGTATTACGCTTTTCTGGAACGCCTGGCTGTGCAGATCGATGCCAGTCCGGCTGAAACCGGTCGCATCATTGCCGCGGTACAGGTTGCCGGTATTATCGGTGGGCTGCTTGCTGCGCCGGTAGCCAGCAGGTTCGGTCTGGTGAGGGGGCTGTGTGCAGTGTCAATTTTGCATGCCGTGACGATTACGCTGGCAGTCTGGACTGACTCTGTTATCGTGCTGGGAATGGTTGCCTTTTTTGAGGCTGTGCTGTTCATTATAATGGTACCCCTGATGCTGACCCTGGCGGCGGGCATCGATGACAAAGGCCGCTGGGCTGCCATTGCCGGCGGCGTATTCGTTATCAGTACCGCGCTGGGTCCTGTTTTCGGTGCGTACCTGATAGAACAGACGGGGTATGCTGCGGTAGCATGGATACAGTGGCCGGCGGTGCTGTTGGCCGTCATTATTTTTGACCGGGTAAACCCCGGCAGCACCGGCAATCTATAATTAATCAGAAGAACAGGGGACAGTTTTTAATCTGTCCCCGATGAGCAGGGTAACCGACACTTCCGGGAGAGTGATATGGACCAGGAAAAACTAGCAGCGCTGCGCAGCAAGTACCGGGACCAGCCTCATTACGAGGTGGATGATCCTGAACATGCAAAGGCCATGTTCGGGGGCACCGATATGCTTAGCGGCATCGCCACCTTGTGTGACGCTCCCTACAAAGAGACGCCGGAAGGGCTAGACATCGCCCTGGTCGGCGTGCCTTTCGATGCCGGCGTGGTGCACCGGACCGGGGCGCGTTTCGGTCCGCGTTCCATAAGAAACATATCCATGGCAGTCGGACCGTTCAACCATCAGACCAGGGTCAACCCGTTCGATCTTTGCACAATCGCCGACATAGGCGACGTGCCCTTGCACGGTTTCAGCCTTGACGAGGGCATTCGTACCATAGAGCAGTATTACCACAAGGTCATGGATGCGGGAGTGATGCCGGTATCGGCGGGGGGAGATCACTCGGTGACGTATCCCATCATGAAAGCGGTCGGCCGGGACGAACCGCTGGGCATGATCCACGTCGATGCCCACTGCGACACCATGGGCGCGTTGGAAGACCACAAATTCCACCACGGCGGCCCGTTCCGCCACGCCGTGCTGGACGGTGTACTGGATCCGGAGCGGTGCGTGCAGGTCGGTATCAGGGGCGCGGCCGAAGTGTTCTGGGAATTCTCCTATGATTCAGGCATGACGGTTATTCCCATCCAGGATTTTCACGCAATGGGTGTTGGGGCAGCCATTGAAAAAACCCGAGAGGTGCTGGGAGACGGACCTGCCTACATCAGTTTCGACGTGGACGGCCTGGACCCGGTCTATGCGCCCGGCACCGGCACGCCGGAGATTGGCGGTATAACTACCGCTGAGGCAATCCAGCTTCTCAGGGGATTGCGCGGACTGAATTTCGTGGGCGGCGACCTGGTTGAGGTCGCGCCCCAGTACGATACTACGACCAACACGCCGCAGGTCGGCAAGCAGATGCTGTTTGAAATCCTGTGCCTGGTTGCCGAGAGTAGAGCACGGATCGCTGCCGGAAATAGTGTATCATGACACCGAATGATGATTAGCGTGGAGAAAAAGCATGGCGAATCATGACAATGAGATGAACGGGTTTGCGCCGGAAGATGGAAACGGGTTGTTTTCGTCGCTGTCCGGGGAAAAAATTTCGCTTTCAGTACTGGGCTTGAGCATTTCCCTGGAGTTTACGTCTGCCCGTAGTGTAGAGTTAGACTTGGATGGAACAGTGAGTACCGGCAGCTACACATACGAGAAGACAGGGCCGAATGCGGCGATACTCGAATTAACCCTGGATAACGACGACGAGTATACGGTTGAGCTTGAGTATGAATCAGCCACACGACTTACCGTCAGCCTTGAAGTTCTCAATCAGGACGTGTCGGTAACATTGGATTTACCGGACGCCGCCAGTTTCACTGTTACCTCCGGCGACGATACCGTAGACGGCCTCACCAGCGCCGATGTTATCGACGCTCTTGGGGGTAACGACACGGTTAACGGCAACGATGGCGACGACATACTCAGTGGCGGTGATGGCGACGATATACTCAATGGCGGTGCGGGCGATGACACGCTCGACGGCGGCCCCGGCGCCGACATGCTCGACGGTGGGGCGGGGTCAGATACCGCTTCTTACCAGAATTCTTCTGCCGCTGTCCTGGTGCGCCTGCATAACGCTGCCGCGGTCAAATTCGGTGACGCCGAGGGAGACACACTGACCGGTATTGAACATCTTATCGGCAGTCGATACAACGACACCCTGGCCGGGGATGGTGAAGATAACATATTGAAAGGGGAAGATGGTGACGATGTATTGTTTGGCGGGCCTGCCGGTGGCGACGACATGATGTATGGCGGCAATGGCGACGACCGGATATTCGGCGGCAGGGGAAACGATATCCTGAGCGGTGGTGCAGGGAATGATGTTTTGAAAGGCGGTCCCGGGGAGGATACATTAATTGCTGATGGCGATGATATGGACGTGTTTTTTGGCGGGACTGAGAAGGACACATTCGAATTCTTCCCAAGCGACCTGGGGGGCGGCACAATCAGGGATTTCACTGATGGTGAGGATGTTATTGACCTGACGGAATTTACCGACATCAACTCCATGGACGATCTTGACATAGTAAGTCACGGAAGCAACGTACGTATTGAGTTGTCCGGTTCTGACTACCTGACCACCATCATCCTGTCGGATTTTGATATGAACAACCTGGATAGTTCAGATTTCCTGTTTTGATCATTACCAGGTAACGGCAAATAGCTGAAACCTGCAATTTTGAGTATATTTATCGCATCACCTGGTGATAATTCCGGCCTGGAAAAATGAACAGTAGCCGTCGTCATTTCCTCAAATCAAGCGCCGGCCTGACCGTGGGATTCGCCCTCGCCTCCATAACAGGATGTGGTAATCCGGCAACCAGTCGTGCAGCTACGGGGCAAACCGGCTTCAGTCCCAACGCCTGGGTCAATATCGCCGCTGACGGCATTATCACAATTTTCTCTCCCGTGGATGAACTGGGCCAGGGTTCCATGACCGCCTTGCCCGTGATATTCGCCGAGGAACTGGACGCCGACTGGGACGACGTGCGCATCGAAATGTCGCCTTCGGACCCGGAGATTTACGGCAACCCGGGTTTTTTCGGCTTGATTTACACCGCCGCGAGTACGGCCGTATCAGGCTATTACCAGCAGTTACGCCATTTCGGCGCCCAGACCCGGCATATCCTGCTGCTGAATGCGGCACGGAAGTGGCAGGTTCCCATCAGTGAGTTAATTACCGAACCCGGCGTGGTAATTCATACAAGAACCGGACGGAAATTATCCTACGGCGAGATTGCAGGGTTCGGCAAACTGCCTGAGAAGGAACCTGAGATAACCGGGGCGGACCTGAAGGACCCTGTGGATTTTCGTCTGATAGGACATTCCATTGCGCGCCGTGATATACCCGATAAAGTGTCCGGTACATCCAATTATTCGATTAACGAACGGTTGCCGGGCATGCTCTATGCGACTGCAGTACGCGCCCCGGTTATGGGCGCCGCACCGGTATCTGTCGACGATGCAAAGGCCCGGGGCGTTTCCGGTGTGAAGTCCGTATTCAAACGGGAGCGTAGTGTCGTGATCGCGGCTGACAGCACTGCTGCCGCGCTCAAGGCCAGGCGCCGCCTGAAGGTTGACTGGTCAGCGCAAGGAGAAGTCGACAGCTTTGACAGCGATACGGCCGTCAGACAGCATGGCGAACTCGCCCGGAACCTTGCCCGTAAAGGGGATATATGGAATCAACAGGGGAATGTGGAACCGGTTTTTAATGCTGCAAAAACGGTTATAGAACGTGAATACCGGACGGACTATGTCTATCACGGGCAGCTGGAGCCGCTTAATTCCGTCGTCTGGGTGAAGGACAACGGGGCTGGAGTTGAAGCATGGGTAGGAACCCAGGCGCCGGTCTACACGATCAAGGCCATTGCAAAAGCCACGGGCGTTGATGAGAGCCGGGTCAGGTTGCACAGGGCCATGCTGGGCGGAGGGTTCGGCCGGCGCAGTATCAGTGAGATGGACTTCGTCGATGACGCGGCCTGGTTGTCGAAACAGACGGGCAAACCGGTCAAGCTCACCTGGAGCCGCGAGGATGACATTGCAGCCGGCTGGTTCAAGCCTGCTTCCGGCCAGTTCATGCGAGCCTGCCTGGACAGTCGGGGTAATGTCAACGCCTGGCACCACCGGGTAGCGGTGCAGGAACCGTTGACCACTGCCGAACCGGGGATCTATGAATCCGTCGGGCGCCGGCCGGTGATCTCCATGCCCGGCACCGATCACCTTGAATATGATTTTCCCAACCAGCTTGTCGAGCACCTGCCGGTCGAACCGGGTATCAGGACGTTTTCGGTCATGGCGGTCGGTTTTACGCCCAATAAATTTGCCGTGGAAGCGTTCATGGACGAGGTGGCCGCACAGCAGGGAACAGATGCCCTGGAATTCAGGTTGCGGCATTTGCGGACTTCACAGAGGGCGCAACGCGTGCTTGAAACCGTTGCCGGGATGGCTCGCTGGTCAGAGCGCAGGGAAAATGGTCGTGAGCTGGGGGTAGCGTTTGCCGAATATCACCATACCCTAGTTGCCGGCATTGCTGAAATTTCCCTTGAAAAAGACCTGATCAAGGTCCACAACTTCTGGGCAGCCATCGACCCCGGCGTTGCGGTACAACCCGACAACATACAGGGACAGGTGATGGGGGCTGTGGTTTACGGCCTGGGTAATGCGCTGACTGAGCGCATCACATTCAGGAACGGGCTGACGCAACAGGCAAACTTCAATGATTATTTGCTACCGACCATGGCTAACACCCCTGCAATCCATATTGAAGTGTTGCCAGGGGGAGATGAACCCAGCGCCGTAGGCCAGACCGGCGCGGTACTGGTGGCGCCGGCCATCGCCAATGCGTTTGCAAGGTTAACGGGCAAGCATTTGCGCCACATGCCGTTTACCCGTGACCGCGTCAGAGAAGCACTCGGAGCCTGAAGAAACCCGCGCTATGGATATGAGTGATGTAAGCATTGGTAAATACAACGGCCTGTTGCCCTGGCAACACGGCATAGCGATGCAGGTAACTTCTGGCTGCATTGGCCAGCATAACGCCCGGTCCTCCTTTAACCTGAAGCGCCCCGCCGATAATTAGAAAGTGGGCGTCAGGGGAACAATCAAGATGTGGCTCCATCTCCTGTATTTCATCCACTGATACCATGCGCACTTCATTACCGTGCCGCAGCCCAAATATCCCCGCTCCAATACGGCGACATCGTTGATGCCGTATTGTTTCGCCAGAAAAATTGAGGAAGTATCTCAGTCCCCCGTGGTCGGGGTGTGGCAGTTAATGCCAGAGGGTGCGCAGCAGCTTCGTCACCTCGGCCAGGCTCTCAAGGTTGTGCACCGGAAGAAAGTAATCAAGAAAGGGCAGGGCAGTTTGCATACCTTTACACAGAGGCTGGTAGCTGTCATTACCCAGTAACGGGTTTAACCAGATGATTTTGTTAACGCGCCGGCGTAACTGCTCCATTTCACTGCGCATCAGATCGGCGTCGCCCTGGTCCCAGCCGTCGCTCAGGATCACGGCAACGGTATGGGAACTCAGCATCTGGTGAGCCTGTTGCTCATTCAACTCACGCAGGCAAGCGCCGATATTGGTACCCCCGGCCCAGTCATGGACCTGGTCTGACATCTGTTGCACCACCTCGTCGATATCCTTGCGGTTTAGGTAGGGCGTAATGCTGGTCATGTGGGTCGAGAACACCGCAACTTCGATATTGGAGATCTTCGTGCCCATGGCACAAATCAGTTGAATCAGGAACTGGCTGTAGCGTTCCATGGAGCCGCTTACGTCACAGAACAGGATGAGCTTGTTCTTTTTCAGCCGGTGTGTCCTGTGAGCCAGTTTCAGACAGTATTCCCCGTAAGGCATGCTGCGACGGAAAATTTTTCTGAAATCCAGTTGCCGGCCGGATTTTGCCGGGCTGAAGCGCCGGCTCCTGCGGTTGGCCAGGATCGCAATCAACTCCGCAATAATCTTGCGGGCTTGCTCCAGTTCGGCATCACTCATCGCATCGATGTCTTTCCTGGTAAGTAATTCATGGCTTGAATAACCAATTTGTTCAGATTCCGTGTCCTGTTCCTTTGCATCATCCTGGGCGTCGCCATCTGCTGGTTGCAGTTGTTGGCGCATTGCCTGTGATTCGGCGGCGCCGTTCCCATCAGTCTCCGCGCTGGTGGAGAGTTCATCTTCAAACGGGAGTTCCAGGTTTTGCCAGTATTCGCGGAACAGGAGTGCAAACAGTTCCATGTCTTCCCTGTTGATAATCAGGGTCGCCAGGGCTGCTGCGTAAAAGTCCTCGTAATTGGCAATATCGATATACAGGAGACTCCGGCTTAAATCGATCAGGTTGGACGGGTTGACGTCAATACCCGCGTCGTGCAGTTTTCGCCCGAAGCAGATAACGTGGGTGATAAACGGAAGCGCTTCCTGGTGATTGTCGCCGTCATTCCGGCGCACGCCGGAATCCAGTATTTCGGAAGCCTGAATCACCATATCTCAGTTGATACTGCCCTGGGCGCTGACCGTTGGACCACCTTTGAAGTTCTTGGTGACAGCCAGGGCCTTTTGCAGGTTGTCTCCCGTCAGCTTTTCCTGGTCCTGGCGATACTTCAGGATGCAACTCAGGGTGGTTTCGATGACCTCCTGCTCCAGTTCGTCAATACCCAGTGACAGCAGGGCATTGGCCCAGTCGAGAGTTTCGGCGATACCGGGCCGCTTGTAGAAATCCTCCTGGCGTAACAGTTCCATGAATTTACAGATCTGGGCCGATAAGGTTTCCTTGATTTTCGGTACTTTTGCCAGGACGATATTAAGTTCCTTTTCCAGGGTCGGGTAATCTATCCAGTGGTACAGGCAGCGGCGCTTGAGCGCATCGTGCATTTCCCTGGTCCGGTTGGAAGTCAACACCACCAGCGGCGGTTGGTCTGCCTTGATGGTGCCCACTTCGGGAATGGTGATCTGAAAGTCTGACAGCACCTCCAGCAGGAATGCCTCAAACTCATCATCCGAGCGGTCGATTTCATCGATAAGCAGGACGGGACGTTTGCCGGGGGACTGGATGGCCTGGAGCAATGGCCTTTTCAACAGGAACTGTTCATCGAAGATATTAGCGCCAATTTCTTTCTTGTCCACGCCGCGGGCTTCCTGGAGGCGGACCTCCAGCATCTGCCTCAGGTAATTCCATTCATATAACGCGAGGTTGGTATCCAATCCTTCATAGCACTGCAACCGGATCAGGTCGGTATCCAGGCTTTTCGCCAGGACTTTGGCCACCTCGGTCTTGCCGACGCCGGGTTCCCCTTCCAGGTAAAGCGGCTTGCCCAGGGTGGTGGCCAGGTAAATGGTGGTCGCCAGGTGGCGATCGGTGATATAGCCTTGCGTAGCGAATTTTTGCTCTATCTCTTCGATTGAATGAAACATGTTTTTAACCGTTATCTATTGGGCCGGAATCTCGCCGTTTCCCTGTGAGAACTACCCGGCAGGTCGTTGTGGAATTATAGAGAGCTTCCTTTAATATAGCCACCTGCCCCCATTAGCATGATATCTTCCCGGGTGACGGGAATACCCGCCAACAGCCGTTCCAGTACCCAGTCGAATCCATTCACGGCAGGGGAGCGCGCACACCCCGGCATGATTATTACCGGATTACCGCAGGAAAATTCGCCCAGCACCAGCAGGTTGCCCGGTTCCACCGGCATACCCAGGTGAGTGATGCCGCCGCCTGCCGCTTCAATGGCGACCGGGATGACATCGCGACGATCCGCAGTCGCACTTGCGCCGGCAATCAGGATCATCCGGCAGCCTGATCCCAGTAATTTATTAAACGCCTCTGTTATGGCGCTTTCATGGTGCTCACAGCGTTCTTCCATGATTACTTTACTCTCCCCGAGACGTTGTAACCTGTTATCGAGTATTCTACGGGTTTTATCCAGGATGGATTGCTTCATGCCCGGATAAAATGTCTGGATAAAGCCTATGTCGAGCCGGCTGAATACGGTAACGCGAAACAGGGGCGGCAGGTGAGGATGCATTTGTTCGATACGCCGTACAATCTGTTCATCCACGCCATAAGGAATGATTTTAATGGTTGCAACGGCCTGTCCGGTTTCAACTACCGTATACGGAGGCAAGGCGGCAATCGTGATCGCCTCGTTCACCAGGTTGATCCTGTCCAGTACGCCGGGATCATAAACAAGCAAACCGGATGTATCCGAAAAAATATCGGTTCTGCCGGATCCGGGACGTTTACTACTGATATTTTCACCCGATAAGCTGGAGGCAATACGCCGCGCCGTTTCGTTTTCATCCAGGTCGCCGTCCTCAAGCCGCGCGATCACGACAGACTCACAACCGGCCCGGGCCAACAAGCTGACGTGTTGCGCAGATAGAACAGTACCTTTTTTCAGGTTAATACTGCTATATTTAACGGAATGGGCGAGGATACCGCCTGCCGCGCTCGCGACGGGTGTACGACCGAATTGCATATCTTTATTGAAACAGGTTAAGGGTGATTGTCACTGACCGGCACTGGCCGATTAGCTGTTAATGCGTCACTATAATAGTGCATAATATCAATAATTTTGTAAATAATCGTGTTCAGTAACATACAGGAACAGCCAAATGCGTGAATATATTGAAAAATTGTTGGAACGCGGCGAGATGCATGTTGTGGAACGGGAAGTAAATCCTGAATTTGAGCTTGCTGCCGTGGTAGGACGTTCCCAACAGGAAAGTGAAAAGCCAGTATTGTTCAAAAACGTAACAGGTACGGACCTGCCCGTTATATCCAATATCTACGGCAGCCACAACCGTTTGTGCGAGATCATCGGGACCGGTAAAGGCGATTTCTGCCGGCACTGGCAATCCATCATCGATGAACAACTGCCCGGGTCCGCTGAGTATACCGAGATGGTCTCCCATGAGGGTGGTTATGTAGACGCAAAAATGAGTGATTTGCCGCATGTAACCTATTTTGAGCATGACGCGGGGCCGTACATCACCGCGGGCGTATTCCTGGCAAAAGAGCCCGACAGCGGCGTTCCGAACCTGTCTTTCTGCCGTTCCATGATGGTTGACGACAGTGAACTGCGCGTGCGCCTGGCGCCGCCCCATGACATTACCCAATACCAGAAGAAAGCCGAGGCAAGAGGTGAACCCCTGGAAGTGGCGATATTACTCGGCCCGCCACCGGAAGTGTTCATGGCGGCCTGTGCCTCCGTCCCCATCGAGCAGGATGAGATGGCAATTGCCTCCCGGCTCATGGGCGCACCGGTGAAAATGCGCCAGTGCCGCCATATCGACCTGCAGGTCCCGGCAGATACCGAGATCGTGATAGAAGGGCGCATACTCCCGCACCAGCGTAAACCGGAAGGCCCCTTTGGCGAGTTTCAAGGCTATTACGTCAAGCGGACGGACAACCACGTGTTCGAAGTCCTGAACGTCAGCCGGCGTGAAGGCGCGCATTTCCATGGCCTGTTATGCGGGTATATGGAGGATTTACGCGCCCTGGAAGTCGCGTTTGCAACCCGCGTCTACAAGCACATTTCCGCGGGAATGCCGGGTGTGCTGGATGTCAGTTGCTATCCCATGCCCATGCATACCATCGTCCAGTTGCGGCCGGAGTACGAAGGGCACGCAAAACATGTCATGATGAAGGTCTTCAGCTCCCACCTGCAGTACAACAAGGTATGCATAGTCGTTGATGAGGACGTGGATATTCATGACTTTCAGGACGTGTGGTGGGCGGTCATGACCCGCGGCCGGATAGAGAAAGATATCATGATACTGGAGGGAGTCCCCGGGTTTTTCCGTGATCCTGCCGGGGTCTACACCGGGAGGTTGGGAATAGACGCTACCAAACCGTTTGGCATGCGCGAGAATTTCGACAGAAAGCGCGTACCAGGACTGTTTGACGTCAACCTGAAGGACTATTTCTCCTGAAGCATAAGGGTACTGCCAACTGCACTTGTCCGCTCACGTTACTTCATTTTTGCTATCGATGAAACGCCGGATGACATAGCCGGTGCGACCCTTCTGATGCATCATTGTATAGCCGGGTCATATCATGTGCGCCGAAGCACTTCGATTACAGCCTCACTCATAGGATTATTGGACGGCGTAGTAACATTACTGAGGCAGGTACTGAATCGTTCATCCAGATCTGCCTTGTCTATTTTGTCTTTGGCGCCAATCGCAACAATCTGTGATGCGGGTTTTACCTGACCCCAGGGTTCGCCTTTCGTCAGGGTCACGCGTTTGCCCGTCATCTGCAGGATAACCCTCTTATCCGGTACTTCATGGAGCTGGAGGATGCCCTTGCAGCGGAATATGGATAGCGGCAGCGACTGAAATGTCCGGTAAGCGGCTTCAAACCCCAATGGCTCGTCGTGTTGCCATGAAAAACTGGAGTAAGAGAGCGCATGGTCATCATGGTGATGGTGCTCATGTCCGGAGACTTTCCCTGGTTCCGGTTCGGTCAGCCCGGACGGCTGCGTATGTAACGACAAGCCGAGTAACAATTCCAGGGTGGCATCGGCCTGAATTGTAGTAATAACACGTGATTTTGGGGCTATCTCCTTTGTAAATACGATAACTTGTTCAGTGGTATCATCCGTTGCCAGGTCGGTTTTATTTATGATGGTGATATCGGCAACGGCTATCTGGTCCTCTGCCAGTTTCCCGTTCACCTCATCGAGATCGAGTACTTCACTGGCATCGATAACCGTGATGATAGCGTCGAGTTGCGTTGCCGCGGCAAGGCGGGTAGACATGACAACGGCCATTGCTGCGGCTCTGGGATCCGACACACCACTGGTTTCAACGACGATCATGTCAGGGCAGGGTTGCAGTTGCAGCAGTTGCTCAATGGCGCTGACAAGGTCATCCCGGATGCTGCAGCAGACACAGCCGTTGGTCAGGCTGATGGTTTCTCCTTCCACCCGGCTGATGAGCTGGGAGTCGATGTTGATTTCACCGAAGTCGTTTACCAGCACACCGATACGCCGGCCGTGCTCGCCATTCAGGATATGGTTCAGCAGGGTCGTCTTGCCGGCGCCGAGAAAACCGGCTACCAGGCTGACCGGAATTTTAGCCATAAGTATTGCTGTTCAGATTGTAAACTATATTATTAATGATTATACTCACAGAGAAATTAAGAATTAAGAATTAGGAATTACGAATTTGAAATCAGAGCTAGTATAGTGCCTTTCCTAATTCGTAATTCGTAACTCGTAATTGATATAATGAACTGCGACCTTCTCATCCGCAACGGTACCATTGTAACGCCGGAGAAAACTTTCCAGGGATATATTGCCGTTAACGCGGACAGGATAACGGCTATCGGCTCCGGTGATCCCTCAATCAGTGCTGCAACAGAGATTGATGCGCACGGCCGCTATGTCCTGCCCGGAATTATCGACCCGCATGCCCACCTGGGTTACATGGATACGCTGGAAGCTGTAGAGACAGAAACGAGAGCCGCGGCCTGCGGTGGCGTCACAACCCTGGGGGTATATATCCTGGCGTTGAAGGATGGGTTGTTAAGACAGTTTGAGCGTATTAAAACTACCTTTGAAGGCAAAAGCTTTATTGACGGATTCTGGCATCTTATGGTGATTGACGCCATTACCACCAGCGAGATAGAGACCTGTCCTGAAGAAGTCGGCCTGACCTCGTTCAAGTTCAACATGGGCTACAAAGGTCCCCATGCGGACCTCATCGGTATCACTGCGACCGATGACGGGGCGGTGTACAAGGGTTTCCGCATGATTAATGAATCCGGACCTCCCAGCCTGGCCGCGTGCCATACTGAAAATATTGATATTCACCTGATGCTGCGTGATGAACTGATTGCACGGGGTCGTAATGACTTCGCAGTCTGGAACGAGTCGCGGCCTCCATTTGTAGAGGCGGAATGTATGCGCCGCGCCATTTACCTGGCTGAGAGCGCCGGGTGCCCGCTGTATATTCCCCATATTACCATCGCCGAGGGCGTAGATATAATCGCCGAAGCGCGTGAGAAAGGTGTTGAGGTAACCGGTGAGACCTGTCCGCAATACCTGACCCATAACGGTGAGGAACCAGCCCAGGTATTGCTGGATCATCCTGCCTGTGCCTGCGTCAACCCGCCGCTCAGGGACAAGGCAGCCAATGAAAGGCTGTGGGCGGGGATAGCTGAGGGAACTATTCAGTGTGTAGGTTCCGACCTGGCCCCTACCACCCTAGCAATGAAAGGGGATGATATCTGGAATGCACCCATGGGCCTGGGTAATACCTCGGAGTTGTTATTGCCCATCATGTTGAGCGAAGGAGTTAACAAGGGCCGGATCAGCCTGGAAAAGATAGCCGAAGTATGCGCCCTGAATCCTGCCCGGGTGTTTGGGGTTTCCCCCAGGAAAGGCCGACTTGCGGTCGGCGCCGACGCGGATATCGTCATCGTTGACCTGGAAAAGGAGGTCACGGTGAAGGCGGAGAACCTGCGCAGTATGTGCGACTGGAGTATTTATGACGGCTGGACATTAACAGGGTGGCCCACCCACACGATACTGCGCGGCCGGGTCATCGTCGAAGATGGAGAACCCTGTGAACATCAACCGGACCAGGGCAGGTATATTTCCCGGAATGACGTATGAACGGCATCCGGCAATATGAGCGACACCCGGCAAATATGAGCGGCATCCGAAAAAATCGTCATTCCGGCGAATGCCGGAATCCATTAAGCGCTCTCCCTTGATACCCAGGTAATGATCCCCGAACAATACAGGCAATACGAGGATACCGTCACCCTGGGCTGTGTGAACTACAACAGTATCTGGAATGACAAGGCGGCCAGTATTGACAAGGTTAAAAAACTGATCGGCGAGGCGGCAGTACAGGGGATTAATATCCTGGTATTTCCGGAGTTGTCATTGAGCGGTTACGAGACGAACGAAGACAACACCATGCACCGGGAGTTTGCCGAGACCATACCGGGTCCTGCTACTGAAGAGATTGCCGGGTTGACAAAAAAACTGGGAATCTACGTGGTCCTGGGAATGCCGGAATGTGACGTTGATAACGCTGACACCTGTTACATTTCCTGCCCGTTGCTCGGTCCTGAAGGGTTGGTTGGCACTTATCGAAAACTGCACCTCGGCACGCCACCCCTGTTTAAGGAGAGTTTATGTTTTTCAGGCGGCGACAGCGTGCCGGTATTTTCAACACGGTACGGCCCGATAGGGATACAGATTTGCGCCGATTTCTGGGTCTTTCCCGAACTTTCCCGCATCCTGATGCTGAAAGGCGCACGCATCATCGTCAACAGCACCGCCAGCATGACAATGCCGGGGAGACCGTTTTATATGACATCCATGACCGCGGCCCGGGCAACGGAAAACATGGTCTATACGGCCAGCGCCAACCTGGCAGGTAAAGAGCATACACTCTCGTATTATGGCCACAGTACCATTGCAGGTCCGGCGTTCCCGCGCTTTTCCCATATCTATGCCCAGGCCGAGGACAAGGAAGAGATCATCAGCGCCACATTAAGTTTTGATAAATTACACCGGTTTCGCGACGCGGTGGCGCTGGACAGGATCAGGCGTTCCGAGGTGATCCGTGACGAGTTTAACCACCTGGACACCAGCAGGAATTAACCGGGGGACGGCATGCCGGAACTCAGCAGAGAAATTATCGTCAATGCGCCCCTGGAAGAGACCTGGGCGCTGGTCAGCGACATGGAGCGTTTCAGCCTGTGTATTCCGGGGTGCAAGGAAGTCAGGCCGGTAAGTGAAACGGAATTTGACTGGAAACTGGAAACCAAAGTCCTGCGCACCACCCGTAAGGCAACCGCGCGTACCAGGACAGTAAAGATGGAGCCGCCCACCCACTCTGAATTTGTCGGTGAGGGGCGCTTGTTCGAGCGTTCGAACCATTACAAATTAACGATAACAGGTACAACGGATCTTGAAACAATGGCAAAAGACAGGACCCGGATAATTTTCACCGGTGATGTCAGGGCCAGCGGCCTGGGTGGCGCAATCATCGAAAAGGTGGCGGCAGGACAGATGGACGGCCTGTTTGCTGAATTTGAAGAAAATATCAAACGCGCCCTGGACAGCGGCAGCGAAACTGAATGAATACTACACATTACGAGGAATAGCGGATGGAATATTACAGCCCGACCGAGCTGAACGAGGCTTATTCATTACTGGATAAATACGGAGACGGCGCCATACCCATTGCCGGGAGTACGTTTTACATGGGGCACCGGGAAGAATTGTTTGATGAAGTGGAGGCGGTGATCAATATAAAAAAACTCGGCTTGAGCTATATCAGGCAGAGTGAGGACGGGCTGTGTATTGGCGCCACTACGACCTTGAACGAGATTTATACCCATGAACTGACCAGCCGGGGTATTTACGGGATCCTGTCAACAACGGTTAATGAACTCAACATCAATGAAGTAAGGAACATGGCTACCATCGGCGGTGAGGTGTGTATTGCCGGCGAAGTGGATATGCCGACAACCCTGCTTGCGTATGACGCCGGCATCGTCATCGGCGGCAGCAAGGGTGAGCGCCGGATATCCATGGCGGATTTTCATATCGGCTACCTCAACAATGCCCTGGAAGATGGGGAGATGGTGCTTGAAGTCCATATCCCGCAACCGCCTGCCAACACCGGTGGAGGCTTTGCCAAATTTGAAAGAACCGCAGCAGATTTACCCATCGTCAACGTGGCAACCCGGGTATCGCTGGATAATGCCGGTACCTGTGTGGATGCAAGAGTCGTCGCCGGGGCTGCCACGATATCGGGCGTGCCCAACCGCTCCGCTGCGGCGGAGTCTGTCCTCCTCAACCAGGAAATAGATGATGCATTGATTGAAACGGCGGCGGCCGCATCCGCTGATATCGAATGTATCCATGACTTTCGCGTCTCCGCCGAGATCCGCAGTCTGTGGGTCCGTTGCGGCATTGAAGACGCCTTGAAACGGGCCGTTGAGCAGGCGCGGCAAGGAGGTGTAGCGTGAATGCGATCAGTTTGAATGTCAACGACGAAACCCATGAGGTCCTGGTCAAACCCCATTGGTCTCTGGCCTACGTCATCCGGGAAAAAATAGGCTTGACCGGCACCAAGACCGGTTGTGAGATGGGCACCTGTGGTTCCTGCACCCTGCTGCTGGACGGCAAACCGATTTTTTCCTGCCTGAGAATGGCGATTGATGCACAAGACAGTGATATACGCACTATCGAAGGTATTGAGGAAGAGAACAACGGCGAGTTGCACCCGCTGCAGGAAGCGTTCATGCAGGACCACGGTATGCAATGCGGGTTCTGTACTCCCGGGATGATCCTGGCCGCGAAACACCTCCTGGACCATAATCCCGAACCCACGGAGCAGGAGGTAAGAGAGGCTATCGGCGGACACTTATGCCGTTGCGGCACCTACATCAGGATCGTTAGTTCCATATTGAACGCGGCCGAAGCCATGAGAAATACCTGAGGAGGTAGTGGAAAATGACAACTGAGACGTCCGTAATCGGCAAAAGTTTACCCTTGCTGGATGCCTACGAAAAAGTCACCGGCAGGTTAAAATATGCTGCTGATATCCCCCCCATGCACCGCATGCACCATGCGAAAGTGTTGCGCAGCCCATATGCCCATGCAAAGGTTGTACATATTGACACTTCCGCCGCGCAGGCGCTGCCGGGTGTCAGTGCGGTGATTACCCATAAAGATGATATCACCGGGAAGCAAAAGACCTGTGGCGCTCCGTGGCACGATTACAGTTTCAATTTCAGGGGGCCCATGATATCGGACGAGGTCTGCTACGTGGGGGACGAGGTTGCGGTCGTATCCGCTATTGATGAAGAAACCGCGAAGGAAGCCGTCAAGCTGATTGAAGTGGACTATGAGGAGTTGCCCGCCGTATTCGACATGGAAGAGGCCATGAAAGAGGGTGCGCCGCAGGTACGCCCATGGGGGCCGAACAGCCTGCCGCCTTCCCTGTTTGAATGGGGAGACATTGAGAAAGGTTTCGAGGAAGCGGACTATATCATTGAAAATCGCATTACCCTGGGAAACCAGCAGCATGCCCCCCTGGATAGAAACGCCTGTATAGCCCACTGGGAAGGGGACAGTGTCTCGATGTGGACGTCCACCCAGGCCCTGTTCTGGATCAGGGACGCGGTGACCGAGTTTTTTGAGCTCTCACCCAGCAAGGTCCGGGTTCACAGCACACCCACAGGTGGTTCATTTGGTTTGTGGTGGGGCAATAACTTTATGCTGCTGGCTGTTGCCATAGCCAGGAAGGCGCGCCGGCCGGTGCGTCTGGTGCTGACCCGGGATGAGGTCCAGACCACGGTCAAACGGCGCGAGCGGCCCCTGATTGACGCTAAAATCGGCATAACCAAAGACGGGAAAATGGTTGCCCAGTCTTACCGTCATTTGATGGATAACGGCGCCTACGGGAATAAATTCGATCCGTACCAGTCCGTCGCTGATATTTATACCACCGAACATGCCCGCGTTGAGTTTATCGGCGTGGCGACAAATTTATTGCCGGCAGGGTGCATGCGCGGCGTGGGTGATCTGACCCTGGCTTATGCCATTGAGCAGACGGCAGATATGGCAGCGGAGAAAGTCGGTATGGACCCGGTTGAGTTTCATCTGAAGAATCACTGGAAGACCGGCGATATCTGCCATACCTCCCAGGAAGTAGTCTTCGCCAAGCTGTTATTCAATAAAAGCCCGGAGGTCGAGTTGACCAGCTCCGGACTGGCCGAATGCATTACCAGGGGCGCTGACGCCATCGGCTGGAAAGATAAATGGAAGGGCTGGGGCAAGCCGTCTTCCATCGAGGGGAGTAAACTGCGCGGCGTGGGTATGGGTATCTCCACGCATATCAGCGGACTGGCATTCTTCGGTTTTAACGGCATCACCCTCAAGGTTAATCCAGACGGCACCATGGCGCTGACCACGGGTATCGGACGTATGGGGCAGGCCGGCGATACGACCCAGGCCATGGTGGCAGCAGAGGTAATGGGCGTCGAACTGGAAGATATCAACGTCATCGACGGTGATACGGAAGTCTGCGGGCATACCATGGTGACTTTTGGCAGTAACGGTATGCATATGGTGGCGCGGGCCACCAAAGCCGCCGCCGAACATGCCAGGGAGCAAGTCCTGGAGTATGCAGCCAAACACCTTGAAGCCAATCCCGCGGACCTGGACATCAAGGACCGCCGGGTCTTTGTCAAGGGCAGCGAGGAACGCGGCGTTACCCTCAAGGAGTTGATGAGCACACCGATTTACCAGTACCTGGCGGCGCCGGAAGTGATAGGTAGTGCATCCAAAGGGGTTGAGTTCGACAAGGCAGGCAAGATGATGATGGCGGATTTTGCCGAAGTTGAGATCGATACCCGCACCGCGCAGATGAAATTAATCAGGTTTGTCGCGGTGCATGACAGCGGCACCATCGTCAACCCGGCCGTGTGCGAGAATCAGGTGGCGGGCGGATACTACCAGTCAATGGGATTTTCCACCACTGAGCACCTGGTGTTCGATGACGAAACCGGCGCCATCCTGAATCCCAATTTCATGGACTATAAAATCATGGGTCCCCTGGATATGCCCGACCCGGAGATCATGTTCGAGGAGGTGTATGATGAACACGGTCCGTTCGGGGCAAAAGGGATTGGCGAAGGCGTCACCTGTGCGGTGCCCATTGCCATATCCAATGCCGTGTACAACGCAATCGGCGTCCGTCTCGACCCCCCCATCACGCCGGATAAGATACTGCAGGCACTAAAATCAAAGTAATGATCCGATGTAAAATAACCTGTCCTGGTGAAACGTGGCGGATGAGACAAGCTGAAGATTTTAACGCAGGATATTTTTCGCCAAGCGAACCGGGTGGGGAGAGAAGGAAGGAGTGTACATAAGGTACATGACTGACTGAACGAAGAAGCCCGGTGAAGCATGGCGGATGAGACAAGTTAAAATGGCTCGAGATATTGACAGCGCCGTAGACCTCCTCAAACGGGATATCCTGCAGGGACGGTTCGTGCCCGGCCAGCGCCTGGTGGAAATAGACATCATGTCCCACCTGGATATTACCCGGGGGCGGGTGCGTGACGTCTTTAAACGCCTGCACGCAGAAGGGATCGTGCAGCTTGACAAAAACCGGGGCGCGTCCGTGAGGAAGGTTTCCCGGGAAGAGGTACACAATATTGTTGAGGTGCTTGAAGAGATATCTATCCTGATTGTCAAAAGAGTCGGCAATCAAACCGAGGATCAGGAGATGCAACACCGCTTGCGTACGTCGCTCGGCAACGCCAATAAATTCCATGCGCATTCTGTCAACATTATCAAGGTGCTGGAATACATGGACGAGAACGCCCGGTTCTGGGGAGACCTGGCTGAACTGGCCGGCAACCCGGTGTTATCGGATATCAGGATGCGACTGCAAGCCCCGTTATTCAGGCTGGCCATGGAGGGCTTGACGGTAAGCGGCAGCCAGGAGCAATGGATTGCCCGACATGAGGAGATTATCACGGCTTTGCTGAACAGGAATACCGACCTTGCCGTCCGCCATGCGAGAAAATCCATGCACGACGTCTGGAAGGCTATCCTTGAACTGCCAGGCAGCGCTTTCGCCTGAGGTAACAGGGGACAGACCCCCGCTTACAACCCTGCCTCGGGGCCAGGGCAGGCATGCGGGGGCATGCTTAAATCTGTCCCCCGTTATCGCGCTTCCCCCGGCATCAAATCCAGATCAGATAATTATAAATATACAACGCCGTGATGCACACGGTCAGCATTGCAAGTGCATAACCCGTATTCCAGCGCATTAGTGAAAACGAGGATACGTGGAACCTGCCCTGTATGGCGAGGTTTATGCCGGAAAAGGGCGAAGCAACAATGCTGCTGCCCCACATCATCATCATGCACACGCCAAGCAGGTCGGCGTTATATGCGGCATTGCCGAGCAGGCTGCCCAGGATTGAAATGGTAATGATAGGGTGCATGCCGAGCAGTGAAAGCAGGATCGCCGCCAGTATGAACCCCCCGCCTGTCAGAGGTGACACGGTTGTTATGCCCAGAGAGATATCGCTGCTAATAACCAGGGTTGAAATGCCGGCTGACATGACCCCGGCGGCCAGGAACAACATCAATTCCTTGTGCATATCGGGCAATCCGTAATGGATGTGGGAGCTGATCCGTTCGGTTACCGATAACGGGTCGCGAACGGCCAGCACAAGCACGGCCAGCAGAAAAGACAATACGGTTATCAGGGTCAGGACCGGGAAGTCAGGGAACAGGTTATTCAATAGAATCACTGCTGTTGACAGCAGGACAGGAATAAGCAGCGCTTCGAACCGCAACGGGTAGCCGCAGGTCTCGTGGCTGTCTTCGTCACGCAGCAGTTGCCATGTCGTGATAATCAGGCCGATCAGGGCAATGGGCAGACCGGCCAGTACCAGGGTGATGAAATTTGATCCGGGAGCGTAAACCAGTGCGGTGGCAATGGAGACATAGAATGGCGACCAGTAACAACCGCTGCAGAATGCCCGGGAGAACAGGATGGCCTGTAACCGATTGATCTTCCCTGCCTGCTCCATGCGGGCCCCGAATATCATGACAGCGGACAGGTTGATCACCGATGCAAACATGTGCAGTCCCCAGGCGGTTTTCACCAGGGCTTTTTTACCCCTGGGGAGCGCGCTGTCCACCTGGTTGCCCGGCAGGCTGATCAGGCGCAGGAACGTGACCGAGGCGATCAAGGCTACGATATGGACATTGGCCGAAATCATCCGGGTAAAGTCCACCGGGTAGCCTTTGAGACCGACCCACACGATGCAGGAGAAACCCACCAGCAGCATCCCCGAAATCTGATAGACCATGGTCAGGGGCAGGCGGCGGAACAACAACAGGGCCGCCGACCAGCCGAACAGGCCGGACCAAAGAGGTGAAACCAGGGGCGAAGTCGCTGCTGCGACCGCCAGCAACGCCATGATAAACAGGAGAATGCCCGGCAGCCTCCCGATTAGAGTTTGGTTTTCCATGAAATCCTGGCGGGATCTGAACTAATCTGATACCCTGCCGTCTCTGATAAACAACTGTAAAGGGAGTTACCGATGAGCATAATGATTAGCGAACTCTATGACGCCTTGACGGAGGCCGGATCCAGTACTCAGAGCGCGCGCCAGGCCGCACAAGCCGTCGCTAACCTGGACACTCGGATGGCCAACATAGAAGCTCGAATGATTAATATAGAAGCTCGGATGACTAATATAGAAACGGAAATCAAGATGCTTAAATGGATGATGGGGTTTATGATGGTTCTGCTGGTTGCGATACTGGGAATAAATTTCCAAATGTACATAGAAGTGCTTGAAATCCTTAAATCAGCCTCTTCTAACTGACTTCCTGGCCGGCTTCAAGCAAAAAATTTGTAACCAGTTGATTGAAGCGCCGGTTGTGCTCTATCTGGGTCCAATGGCCGCAGTTGCCGAAAATATGCAGTTGCGAGTTCCTGATGCACCTGAACAGGTCTTGTGAGCATGACACTGGGATAACCATGTCGTCCCTGCCGTGAATGATGAGGGTTTCGTGTTCGATATTTTTGACATCGGCTTCCCGGCTGCATATTTTCCTGATGCCGTCCTGCCTGGGCGCCGGGAACATCGCCGCGTAGGCTTCCTGTACTCCCGGCCGCATACTTGCTTCATACCGGAGTTGGGCCAGTTCATCGGTCACCAGCGCGCGGTTAAAAGCGAACAGGTCCAGCAGCTTGCGCATGTTCTCCAGCGAGGGCGTATAACCCCAGGTAATATCCAATCCTTCCGTCAGTTCAAATTCAACACCGACACTGCCCATCAGCACCAGGCGCGAGACCCGATCGGGAGCATATATCGCCAGCGCAACGGACAATGCGCCGCCAAAGGAGTTCCCGACCACGTGGGCTCTTTCAATTTGCATGGCGTCAAGAAAATCGAGCGCGTGTCTGAGCCAGGTTTCCATGTCGTAACTGATACCTTCAGGTCGTTCGGTAAACCCGAAACCAACAATGTCGGGAGCGACCGTACGAAAGTTTTTCGCCAGGTGAGGGATAACCAGACGCCAGTTCGCCCAGGCGCTGACCCCGGGACCTGATCCGTGCAGTAGAACTACCGGGGCGCCTGCTCCCTGGTCATGGTAGTTGGTCATGATGCCGCCGGCATTGATCGAGGAGCCGATTTCCGGAGAGGTATTCATGGGTATATCCTTGTTTGAAATATTATATTTATCGATTATTACATAAAAAATCGATATTTTGTCAGGTCTAATTTATTTGAGCGGTAATTCCCTGGAAAATTTTGGCTGTTACCATGTAAACTGATATGCAAAAGACCGGCGCGAGGTTACTTGCAGTGAATGGTTCGGAAAAAAAACAGTTTGTCCTGGTTCACGGCGCCTGGCATGGCGCCTGGTGTTGGGAGAAGGTCACGCCGCTGCTTACCGGTGCAGGGCATGGAGTCCATACGCTCGACCTGCCGGGGTTGGGCAGCGACCCCACGCCTGTTGCTGAAGTCACCCTGGATTCCTACGTAAACGCCGTCAGGGACCTGATCCTGGAGATCGGAGAAAGCGTTATCCTGGTCGGTCACAGCATGGGTGGCCTGATTATCACCCAAACTGCGGAACTGGTCCCTGACAAGGTACGCGCCCTGGGTTACCTGGCAGCGTTTTCACCGGCAGATGGTGAAACGCTGTTTCAGCATGCCATGGCCGACACCGCATCTCATGTCACGCGTTTCAACCAGGTAAATGAAGCGGAAGGCTACTTTACCGTCCCGCCCGATAAGCTGCCGGAATGCTTCTACGGTCTGTGCAGTGAGGAGGATACGAACAATGCCATCGCCCGTCTGCGGCCGCAACCGCTGGCGCCGCTGTTACAACCTGTCCATATCACCCCGGAAAACTACGGACGGGTGCGCCGTTGCTATATCGAATGCACCAAGGACCAGGCCCTGACCTGGCCGATGCAGCAGCAGATGCAGAAAAAGGCAAGACTGGATGCGTTGCTGACCGTTGAAACGGACCACTCACCGTTTTATTCGTGCCCGGGAGACCTGGTTGACTGCCTGGTCAGGCTCTAGGATGATAAATCAATGTGAATGCGAGTTGACCGCGTGCTACAAATCAATATCGCTCGAAATATTCCTGCTGTTCCCAGTTGGTAACAGATGACAGGAATCGGTGGATTTCCTGCTGCTTCAGTCCCAGGTAATAATTCACGAATGTCTCGCCGAATGAATCCAGGAATAGTTTCGATTCTTGTAGCGCGGTAATCGATTCCATCAGACTGCGGGGTAGAGCAGGCATTTCTATCTGGGTGTAAGGGTCGCTGACAGGTGGGCCCGGGTCACTCTTCATTTTCAATCCATCAAGACCGGCTACCACCTGTGAGGCAATGAACAGGTAGGGATTCGCTGCGGGTTCACCCGAACGGTTTTCAATATGAGTAACAGGGTCGTCGCCACCGCCCACCAACCGCAGGTATGCAGCTTTATTGTCTATTGACCACACTGCACGATTAGGCGCCAAGGGATTGGCATTAAGGCGTTTATAACCGTTAATGGTTGGGTTGGAAAATGCCGTACATGCGGCAGCGTGGTTGATCAATCCACCGACGTAATGTCGTCCGGCAACAGATAACAGAGCCCCGCGTTGACTGGTAGCAAAGGCATTTTCACCTTCGTCAGCGGTAGTTAATGATTGATGTAAATGCCAGCCCGATGAGTAAGCATTGGGCAGTGCAGGCTTGCACATAAAGGTGACTAGACAGTCATTACGTTTAGCTACCTGTTTCAATGTCGAACGTAAAAGTACCATGGTGTCAGCAGCGTCGAGAGCGGACTGCGGATCCAATGTGATCTCACATTGTCCGGGTCCCCACTCATCTTCAATGGACCGGACCGGCAAACCCAATGCTTGCAGATGCTCATACATTGAATACATTATTGATGAATGGGCATCGATTTCCTGTTCGGACTGGTATTGATATCCGTGAGTCAGCGGTACAACTGAAGGAGGAATGGCCGGTTGTGTTGATGCCTCCATGGTAAGGTTGGCATCGTCAATACGAAACAGGTGAAACTCTACCTCAAGTCCGATTATCAGTTCATATCCTGCCTGGTCCAGTCTTTTGAGTTGCCTGCTCAGTAAAGCACGAGGCGAAAATGGCATAGGCTTGCCGGATTTCAGGTACAGGTCACATAATACCCATCCCGTATCCGGAGCCCAGGGAAGAATCCGGAAGGTTGCGGGGTCAGGAACCATTAGCATGTCTCCGGCGCCCCCCATCTCATCATTGCCAAAACCGCCGTCATCAGCGAATACCGGCAGGTAAATTATATTGGCAGTATCCATGGCAAAGAGTGCATGAGTACATGCGATGCCGTTGGCAAGAGAATCGAGAAAATGTGTCACAGGTAACACCTTGCCGCGACTGATACCATGTTGGTCACAATACACTGCACGCACGAACTTCAGGTTTTTTTTCTTGATATCTTCAGCCAGGTCTTGCGCAGACTTGCGCTGACCTGAATCCCAGAGCTCGTGCCGGGCGATAAACTGATTACGCCCTATTGCTACACCACTTTTTTTTCTCGGTGCCATTAACCTTATTTTAAGTCTGTTATAGAAAAAAAGTATTGTTTTCTTGTGGAAGATCAGCGTCGATGAGGTTTATCTGTTTGACCACAATCAACCATTTATCACCGTAGTATCCCAGTTCATAACCACTCCAACCGGAAAGAATACGATGTCGTCCCTTGAATAGCGCATCGATAATGAAGCTTGCTCTTGCAAGCACTCGTTTTTCTGCACCGCACCAAAGCTCAATGTTACTGAGCAAGTGGCGTGTGCGGACAGGTGGAACCATGGAATAAGCAAGGCCTGTGTGAATCCGCGCAACCCGATCTTCCAGGCGGCGACGGTCGTGTATCTCCAGTGTTACTTCCGTACGCGGGTCTGCCTGTGCACGTCCGGAAGGAATCCAGTAGATGCATTCCTGCGCAAAACATTCCAGCCAATTTTCCAGTTGCAGTTCATCGGCAAATCGGGCCTCTGCGAACAGCGCCGACTCACAGTCCTGACAGGTGATTGCATCCGGGCGTTCATCATGTCGTATCGGCTTTGTACGTTGCCATTCTTCCACCAGGGAGAGGATTCTGTCGTATAACGCATCATCGACATAATAGGAAATTTGTGACGGGTTTTTTTCCGGAGACGCTGCCATTGGGCTATTATCCTGACACTAATTCCGGTTCAGTGCTCATTAACCGTTTCCATTCGGCAAAATATGATCGCATGTGCAGGTCAGATGACATGGGAGCCGTCACTACGCCCTGTTCGTCAACCTGTTCCGTCCCCGTTTCAAGGTGTCGGCTGATATCTACCCATTCCATCTCTACTACTGCCATGCCCTCAAAACAGGACTCAAAATTTGCATTGTCGTCAACTTCACCAAATATCGGAAAATCTTCTTGCGTGCGCATGCGCAAGGTGTTGACCATGGGTGGTATATTATCTATCGAGGTCGCATACCAGATCATGTCCGTTTTATCGACTGTCAGGGGAATCAACATTTGGATCTGGTTACCGACGAACAACAAGTTGGGGAAGATAGACAGGTTCATGCCCGCACCGGTGGCGATCTCCAACAATTCCAGCGCTTTTGCCTTGCCGACTTCATGAGTGAGTTGCTCCACTATGACTTCACGTCCGGGTTGCGGGCGCTGTCGCTCAAATGCTGAGTTTTCATACATGCATGGGCGTTGGTCCAGGAAGGTATGGCCGTTGCCCAGGGCCTGCGAATACATGGGCGTTTCATCAATATTACCACTGAAATAATCGATATCGCGAGCTTTGCCATAACGCCGGTTAGTCATGCGTAACAACGATTGATGCGAATACTCGGGATGGTAGCCGTCACCTGCATTATCGTATATACACTTCCAATTACTGTTGACCATGTAGCGTTGTGCGCCGCTGACACGTATTGCCTCTGAGTCTCCGCCATTGTGGTCTATCCATTCATCAATGCGGTTTGCCGCAGGACCCAGGTGATCAACAAGCGGCTTTTCTCCCTTGGCGGGATTCAGCGTTCCGAAAATGAAGCCGCGGTAATCGCTGACGTATGGAATATGGGCAAGGTTACGGCTACTTCTATCAAATGTTGCACCATAGGCAGATTCAATTGGGATTCCAACACAGTCGCCGTTATTGCGAAAAGTCCAGCCGTGATAACCGCAGGTAAAATATTGGGCCTTTCCAGTCGCCGTGCGGCACACTCGAGCACCGCGGTGTGTGCAGCGGTTAACGAGCGCATGTAATTGCCCGTCTTTATCTTTGGTAACGATGAGAGGACGCGAACCGAAGTTCCGGGTAACGAAACTGTGGGGTTCGGTTAATTCACTTTTATGTGCCAGATAAACCCAGGTGCCGCCAAAGATACGTTGTTGTTCTAGCCCGAATATCGCCGGATCAGCATACAATGATCTATGTACCCGACCGGGTTGTACCAGGTGGTCCCACTTGTATTGTGGTCCAGTCCGTGAATTGAAAAGCTCGGTCACTATCCGGATTTCCCTTGATTAAAAAACTGGATTGCGTATCTGCCTCAACAGAAAACAGGGCGATATTTTACATCGCCCTGAAGCAAGCCAAGTATCAGAGCATTACTTTTATTGTTGATTAAAGTATATATGTGTTATTGATAATCCCGCAGTTGGTCAACGTCAAACATTTCTTCCGAAACCCGTTCGTCCCGGTCTTCCCATGCCGGGTCCATGAATAAGGTTGACATGCGTTTGGTAACGTAGTTATTGACCATACAGTAACGCCACATGGCATCCCCTTCCGTCGGACGCCAGGCGCGACTGTCTTCCCAATTCCTGAATTTGTTACCTCTCGGATCTTCCGTGAGGTGGTACTGCATGTAATAGAACTCCTTATCGACCCATGTCCTGCGTTTGGAATATATGTATTTGCCGGTTTTGTCGATAATATCCAGGATCCATACCGGACGTAACTCCACTTCCAGTGACTTAAAATTGCACTGATCTTCCGTCAGTACGGCAGAATCATAAATATAACCCACTTCGGGTGATGTCAGGATAAAGCCTTCTCCGGCCAGCACGTAATCGAATTTGCTTACATCGGTTTTACCCCAGTATGCACGCCAGTCGTCCCAGATCAGTTCCTGCCCTGATGCAATCGGATCCTGTGCATCAGACCCGGTTAAGATGCGGGTGCGGCGCAAACTGGGGATAAATACCTTGAAATCATCATCCTTGTCGGCATCGGGATAGCGCTGGCGGACGCCGGCAAGGCCGCGAATATCCAGAGGTTCAAGGAAGAATATCGAACCTCCCTCTATGAAATCCTCTTTTCCGTCTATCTCGCCCAAAGGACCGGTATTTTTTCGATTATGATAATGCCACCACCACAAATCAGCCTTGTATTCGCTGTCAAGTCGTCCCCCTGCCGTACAGGCGCGCATATGGATAGGCTCAAAGTTCAGTGTATCAGTGTTTACTGAATGAGCCACATATGACCAGTTTAATTCCAGGCCGTTTTTTGGATTCAGAAACGGGATGGAGGTGGCTCCAGCACCGGCCATCAATGCGTAACTTCCATCCGGATAAAGCAGTTCGCCATCTTCATTGATAACCAGTTCGATCCCTTTTTCCTTCAATTCTTTGGTCCCTTCCAGGTACCCTTTGTGCATGTAATAGGTATTGGTTGGAACGATGGTGATTTCAGCAATGTTGCTCCATGATGAAGACAAATGTTCTATGAATTCCAGAGGCATATAATCCTTTAACCAGGGATATTGATCCACATTATCCTTGGTAATTTTAAGGCCCGGCTTTAATTCTGCCGGCAGGTCCGCTTGTTCCATGAGGTCATAAGCGTCATATCCTCTTAATTCTCTCCACTCTGCGGCCAGCGCAATTGCCTCGGGCTTTGAGATTTCCTCCACCCACCTGGCATGATTAGGATTACCGCTTGATGCGGCAAAGGCCTGCCATGCTTCCAGTGCTTTATTCGAATCAGCATGGATGGCCGGGCTGAGAAAAAAGCTAAAAAGACAAATTATCAAGACTATAATTTTATTGTTCATTACTTTACACTCCTCCGTTCTGGGTCTTATGTGTATCACAGTTTTTAGAATTGAAACGTAAGCGACAGTTCTACAAAATCGGAATTATCAAGTATACCAATCGGAGCATTTTCTCCACCGTTACCAGCAAAATGCATCCATTCAAGCCTTGGCCGCCAACTTTTACCGAAGAAATTAAAATCGATCCGTTGCCGATAATAATGCCCCTTGTTGTCAAAGTCCCTGATATACAAACCTTCCAGTACCAGACGCTGTTGAAATAAAGGAGACTGCCAGAGGAAAGTAACGTATTGGTGATCCTTCGAGACCGTGTCAAAGGCATAAGGCGCCTGTTGCAGTAATCCTTTATTGGCATCAAAAGTGTGAATATTAAAGAATTGAAAACTGGTAAAGACCGATTTCTCCTGTGTATCCCAGCCGGGCACCCACAGAGGATAGTCAAAACCGACCATGGTTGACAAGACGTCACTCCGGACTATCGTTTTATCTTCGGTTGCGGCCAGTGCCGGGCTGCCTGATTCATCCCTGTTATTCAGAGGTAGTGGTAGTACGCCTATCGGAGTATTCAGGTTTCCGATCGCCCCGGGGTTCAGGTGGCTGCGATTAAAATATTTATCGAATTCATAAGCAACTTCCAGGCGCATGGCCGGTGATGTTTGTTTTGGTCCGAACTTGAACTCGCTCATATCCCGGGCAAAGCTGAAACCAATCAGTTTTTGACGATGTTGATAATCAAGGTTAACGATACCATTAATCGAACAGGCCAGTCCGGCGCCTAGTCCCGGCTGTAACGGATCAGCACAGCCGCCCATCGACAAGGTGGTTAACGGGCTTTCAACCAACGGGCCTACGCCGGCTATACCGCGGAGATAGGCAAGGTAACCACCGGTGGGGAGCACACCGCCGACGGAAGGTCCTAAAAAGCCGGGGGCGCCATGCACTACCGTTTCAACGTCAGTAGCCGCTAACGGCACTGTCGCAATAGATGCGTCAATATTATTAAAACCGTTACCAACGATAAATGTGCCGCCTTCCAGGGTTACTGTCGGCAAGTCTTGCATACCGTAGAAACCGTTGACGGTAAACTGGCCTCCAAGAGAGTCAAATTTCAGGCGGGCCGAGTATTCCGCGTCATCAAAACCCCATTGGTCGGCTTCCTTGTCACGGATATCGAAGCCAAAACCTACGAAACCCGCTCCTGATACCGGGTCGATCGCGTCAGGGAAGGGCAGTCCGAAGATGCCTCCTGAGGAAGGATCACTGGGGTTTGGATTATTGACAACAAACTCGCTGTGTCTGACTTCCGGAACGATATTTACTTCAAGAACGGGTCGTCTCATTCCCAAGGCTTCAAAAGGCTTGGAAATCCCCAGTTTACGAAAGTTAAAATCGGCAGCAACCATAAATGCCGGAATTCGTAGTTCATCAGAATCCCGGAAGGCGAAGCGCTCACGTAAATCCTGTGCGTGCAGAACATCCATTAAACGCAACCCGTCAGACTGTCCCCAGCCGCGCTGAAACTTTCCGACTTTGATGGTAAAGCGATTTTTCCGGTCGCGGTATTTGAGTGACAACTCACGGATGATTTCATCGGCACTATCGAAATGGCGAATTCCTTTTGAAGATGCGCAAAAAGTATCCACAGTTGAATTAATGGCGGAGCCTGTGCAGTTATTCGTGTTCAGACGATAGGGCAAACGCCTGTTGAAATTGCTCAATGACCCCGGGGCAACATCGGTCGGATCATGCATGCCACTACTTCTTACGGTGTCAAGACCAGGAGCCCAGTCGCCACGCAGCCAGAGATTCCCGATAAATGTCCATTGCCGGTTTGGCCTCCATGATGTTTTTACTTCAGCGAGGTAGTTGGTTGGACCATTAATCGTTCCCTGGTTCTCCAGGTCATAGAGTATTGACCCTCCCTGTTTTAAACGACCATTCAACGTCCAGTCCTTGCTCTTTAAATTAACCGCATACGATTGTCCTGTAATGAAAAACATCGCTGTAATAAGCAGTAATAATTTTAGAATTTGTTTCATGTTTTCGTCCCTCCTTATTACCAGTTATAGATAGATAGATTTTAAAAGCTGTTGATTAATTCAATCTCAAATGTAGTTAACATGTGACATAAACCAGGGTGATCATGTTTCAGCCAGCCCCGGGTTGGATTTCATTTCGGAATAGTCCTCATGCTGCGTATTTTGGAAATTGAGGTTAACTTCGTCAGCAGAAAATACTGCTTTTGGTTTAAATACGGATAAAGCTGCAGGGACAAATAACAATGACCCAAGCATATTCATGAACAAGACCAATCCAAGCAGCATTCCCATTTCAGCCTGAAATCGTAACGGTGACATGAAGGCCCAGGGTAATAGTGGTCCGATCATTGTGATCGCCGTTATGAATATCGCATTACCTGATGTAAGGAATGCATTATGGATTGCATCCGTAATACTGCCGGTCCCCTTACCGAATTCTTCCTTGATACGGTCCATCATGTAAATCCCGTAATCCACACCCAGCCCCACCCCCAGTGCCGTCAATGGCAAAGTACTTACATTCAGCCCCACTCCCTTCCAGGCCATGAAAGCATAAGTTAACGAATTTGCTGTCGCCAGGCTGAGCAGCAATATCATCGCAACAATCAGGGAGCGGTAATAAACCAGGATGCAGAACCCGATTACAATTACAATAGCAACCATGATATGCAGGTTGGACTTCGTAATCTCTGCATTCAGAGCTTCAACAATACCGATCTGGCCGCCGGAATAAAGAAAGTCTGCATCACTTACCTGTTCGTGTTCCAATGTGAAGAAGTCATTCAATTTATTGGTTACTTTTTCAATAGTTACAACACTGTGGTCTTCGAGAAAAAATGACACGTTCCCGATTTCCCATTCAATATTGGTAAAGGCTGCAAAATCACCGGGTTCGCCCCGGGATCTGAACATATAGATATCAAAGCCGACCTCTTCCTTGGAATCAGGGATAATTTCATAAGAGGGATCACCTTCGAACAATACGGAATTCACAATTTTAATGATTGGCACCAGACTCTGTGCAGGACGAACTTCAGGGACGCGCTCGTAGATGTATCGGTCCATGGCCTCGGTCTGGTGGTAAACGCTGGGTTCCAGCATAGTATCCTTATCACCTTCTATATAAACCTGCATCATGTCCGAGCCAAGGAAGGAGAAACGGGTATTGATAGATTCCGAATCCAGGTTAAAACGGGAGTCCGGCCAGAGTATTGCGCTGCCTTTGGTATCTCCCACTTTTAAATTTGTGGAATATGACACCCCGATGAGAAGTAATATCATCGTTACCGCAAACATGATGTATTTATGGTCTTCCATATCGATTACGGTGGACCAGAGTTTATTGAGAAGAGCAGAACCGGTTTTATGGGATTTGGGAGGCTTGATTAAACACATCACGGAGGAGGCAAAGATCAAACTTGGTACTATGGACAATAGCCATATTCCGCATATCAATGCCAGCCCTTTGATACTGGGTATGGCGACCAGGCCCAACACGCCGAAACCGGCTGCATCCGTCAGGATCGCAGCAGTACTGGGGCGTAACAGCCGGGCAAGGCCATCCCGCGTGCAGGTCCGACAATCCTGCGGTGGGGGATCTGAATTCTGTATATTATTAAGGATGCGGGTTGTTAATTGCACACCGTGCGATAGAACAATGGCAAAGATGAACGCCGGCAACAATATCAGGAGCGGGTCCAGGTTATAACCTACGGCGCCCATGGCGCCCAGACCCCAGATGGTTGCCACCGATGCCGTGAACATGGGTACGAAAACCCCTACCCAGGTCCTGAAATACAGGTAAAGAACCAGTGCAACAATCAGCAAAGACATCATCAGTATCTTGAATATTGCATCCAGGGACTGGTAAATGTAACCCAGTAAAATGGGTCGCCCGACGACATGAATGGACAAGGTATCGTCTTCCATGTCTGCACGTATCGTATTGAAGAAACTCAATACTTCTTCAAAGTCCGCCTCATCCTTGAAGTCAGCGATGATCATTGCCGAACGTTCATCGTTTGATACCAGAAATCCCCGGTACTGGTTATTCACCGCGCGCCGGAAATGCTGCATTTGCACTTCATCACGCGGCAGGTCTGGCCAGAGAATTGCGCTTACGTCAACCGCACCGCCACTCCCTGTTATGGCTTTCGTTTTGCGCAGAATTAACGATTGGCTCAGGTGACGGTAGGTGTCGGGATGGTAGAAAACATCTTCAGCAATTTTTTTGTATTTCTCCAAAAACTCAATGGAATAAATATTGCCTGTTTTATTTTTTACTTCAATGAGGGTAGTGTTGGCACCTCCAAACTGCGCGCCAAATCGCTTGAAGAGTTCTACATTATTTGCTCCCTCGGGCAACATTTCTTCCAGGACAACATTCAGGGACAAACCCTGGTAGGTATAATAGGCAGGTATTACTGTAATCAGGAGCAGGGCTGTAAATACCAGTTTTGCCCTGCTGGTGACAAATTCTGCCACACGCCCTGTCATGGCTGTCTACTCCAACGGCTGGTAAGCAGTCTCACGTCACCTATGTTCGCCAGGTTGAATGCCTGGCCGAAGGTCATTTTATTCAGGTCTCCGGCCGCGACAAGCCCTCGTATTCCCGGCGCCCAGATGCGTCCCGCGGAAGTGACGGCTACCCCTCCCATCCACACGAATGGAAGCGGAAAATCATTATCCGGCGTCAAAAAAGTAGTCGTGCTTCCGGTAATTTTCAACATGGCCGAACGGCCGACCACCACTGCCTCGTTGCTCGACGTCACCATGACATCAAAGAAATGCTCCATGGACCCTGAAGCTATCGGCTCTGAAAAGTATTCTATGTCACTTCTGGGCAGGTTCTCGGTTTCCTTCTTGACGTATTGCTGTTTTCTGCGTTTTGCCCGGGCTCGTGCTTTTGTCTCTGCCTTTGCCGCTTCGGCAGCGGCCTGGCGGTCAATCTCTTTACGCTGTGCCTCCGTTGCAACTGACAAACGCAATATTTCGCCATCCAGACCCACGACGTATGCCATATCGTCGGCGCCATCCACAGCTAACCAGGTGATTTTTGACTCTACCGGCGTAATCAACCAATGTTTTCCGCTGTTTTCAGTGTGGGCAACTACACCGAATTCACCGACAAGGATCGCAGTATCCTGGTCTATGGTATATATTCCATGTAACCGGGGAATATCACGACCCCGATAACCCAGAAGATGTTGCTGGCGCCAGGTGTTTCCGCCGTCGTTAGTATTCCAGATATTGGCATCATGTCCGACGACCCAGCCATTATAATGGTCAGAAAAATCGACGTCACGCAGATAAATTCCAGGAAGTTCTTTTTGTACGGACCAGGTCAATCCTGCGTCATCTGTATGAAAAATTGATCCTCGGTGGCCGACAGCCCAACCTGTTTTTTCGTCAGCAAAGGACAGTCTGCGAATCAGTTCATTACGGCCTATATAGAGGGCGTCCCATTTATTGCCCCCATCCTGGGTACGTAATATTGTTCCGCTGTAACCGGCTATGTAGCCGACATTATCCGTAACAAACTCCACCGCAAACAAATTATCAGGCCAGAAGCGATGGAATTCTGCTGCAATATTATCGTCGGCTTTAGTCGTGCCGCTGAAGCAGCCCAAAACCGTTATCAAAAAGGCAAGATGTCGACAACACCCCGGCATGACTGAATTTACTCCCCCAATGATTTTTTTATTTTTTGCAACTATTAGAAGATCTATGAAGTTCGATATTAGATTGCTGCATTCGTGAAAAGATACGCATTAATTATGCCAACTCACCAAATATGATAACTCCTTGTATGTAAAGAGGAAAAAACAGGGGGTTTATATTTATGATGTAATGATATGATCAGTATTTTTATTAAATCAACCATCATTTTAATCTATGCATCATATAATAGCCGAAAAATCGTTGTAAATTTAACAAAGTATGAAGCTTTTCTGGTCATAATAATGAGGCCGAGCATGAAAATCATAACGGATAGGCTATAATTTAGAGAACTGATTCTTATCATTTAATAAGATTTCCAAAGAAATATTACCTGCCTGTCCTGCTTATTGGGTAGTTTTATTTCTGACATATTGATGAAATGATAAAGAAAACTCTCTGAGCGGCGCTGAAATGACACGATTAAAGGTAGATTTACCTGCCGAGTCCGAACTTTATTCCTTATTATCATTTAGAGAAAATGATGGTCAAATTAATCTTGACCAATACCGAATGCTATTACTGCATACCGAAACAATGGGTGTTTTGCGGAAGGAATTAGTCGAGTCGTTAGGCGTTGAGCGAGCGAGAGGGTTATTTACCAGGATGGGTTATGAATCAGGCCGCAATGACGCCATTTTGGCAAAAAAACTGAAACCTAACGCTACGGATATCGAGTCATTTTCAATAGGCCCCCAATTGCATAAATTAGAGGGCATAGTAAAGGTAACACCGCTTAACGTGGAAATGGAACTCGGTGCCGGTAGTTTTTATGGGGAGTTTCTATGGGAGAACTCTTACGAGGCTCAGACACATATAAGCCGGTTTGGAATCGCACAGGAGCCCGTATGCTGGATGCAGATTGGATATGCCAGTGGTTATACCAGTACATTCGTAGGCAAATTTATCCTTTATAAAGAGATGGATTGCGCCGGCTGTGGTAACAAGTTTTGCAGAATTGTAGGCAAACCTCTTGAGGATTGGGGAATTGATAAAGAGGAGTACCGTTATTTCAAGCCCGATAATGTTGCTGACCAGATGTTACAACTACAGTCACAGGTGGAAAAGTTGCGTTTGTCAGTAGACCAGGCGTTTGAACTTGGCAATATAGTGGGTGATTCGGAAAGCCTCAGGGCAGTTTTTAGGTTAATTGAAAATGTTGCTGACAGCCAGGCAACTGTAATGCTCCTGGGAGAGACCGGCGTCGGTAAGGATTTATTCGCAAATGCCTTGCATAATATCAGTAATCGGAAGAACGGACCTTTTATTGCCGTTAATTGTGCTGCCATACCGGAAGAATTGATCGAATCGGAATTGTTCGGTGTCGAAAAAGGCGCTTATACAGGGGCCCAGAAGTCACGCCCGGGAAGATTCGAACGCGCTCACAACGGTACTTTATTTCTGGATGAAGTAGACAAACTGTCGGAAGCTGCGCAAACGAAACTGTTACGTGTTTTGCAAAACCATGAACTGGAACGGGTTGGCGATGTACGTGCACGTAAGGTAAATGTCAGGATTATCACCGCATCCAATACCAATCTTGAAGATCTGGTAAAACAAGGCCGTTTCCGGAAAGACCTGTATTTTCGCCTCAATATATACCCTGTAATCATCCCTACTTTACGTCAACGCAAAGAAGATATTCCCATGCTGGCGAGCCATTTTATTGAGAAACACAGTACAAGATATGGAAAATACGGGATTGAGATAGATGATGAAGCCATGCAAGGACTACTTAATTATGATTGGCCCGGGAACGTCCGTGAATTTGAGAATGTCATTGAACGCGGAATTATCCTCGCAAATAAAAATGAGAAAATCAAACTCTCCCATCTTCTGTTCAGTACAATGGATTCGGACACCAGGGATGAAGTGCCGGATACGTCTGAAGAAGTTCAAATAAACACTGCCGAAAATATGACAGATGAAATCATAGAGAATGCGCCGGAATTTCCAAAGTTTGAACAGATTGAAGCAATGTTATTAGAGAAAGCCCTGCAGAGAGCTAACGGAAATGTCAGTAAGGCAGCAAAAATGCTGGGTCTGACCCGGCCGCAATTTGCCTACCGGCTGAAAAAAATCAATAGCACCGCTCAATACAGCTGACTGTTGTTATGGATGAATCAGTACTTTAAGCACATTGTCCTGTTTTTCATTGAAAACCAGAAATGCCTCATTAATCTGTTGCAGTGAATATTCGTGGCTGAATAATGTACCTGGATTGACTATGCCGCGCTCAATCAGGCTTAAACTCTTCTGCATAAAGGGTTGCACATTGGCAAAACCATTCATGTGCAGGCTTATATCACGCAAAAAAACATCTGCCAGGTTCAGGTTGAATTCCTGGTCACAGAATACGCCAATTGCTGCAATGGTTCCGCCCGGTCGAATCAGATCGAGAGACATTTGCAGGGATTCTTGCGAACCGACAACTTCAATTATTTTATCGAAGCCTCGGTCTTGACTGTAGCTCATGGCCTGTTTTTTCCAGTCAGTGTCAGTTATGTTTACACTTGAGGCCTCTTTTTGTTCCGCACAAACCAGGCGATGAGAAACATTGTCAAGCGCGACTACTTTCCCCGGCGCCTTCTGCATAATAATATCCAGCGCCATCAGGCCCGTAGGGCCGCAACCGATCAAGGCTACGGTTTCTTCGGGCTGTATATCGGCCAGGTTATTAGCTATTAAAGCAGATGGAAGGTTACATGATAAGGTAACTGCTGCTGCATCAGTTACCGTTTCAGATATTTTCAGGGCGTGAGCATCGGCATACGGTATAGTCATTAATTCAGCGTGCGTACCGTTCAAATTACCAAACGGAACGCCAAAGCCGTAAACCCCTTTTTGAGTGGTTTCGCAATGTGCTGTCTGGCCTGCATTACACATGTAACACTCGCCGCATGAACAGGAATAGGCCATAGTGACTCTGTCGCCGGCTTGAAATCTGTCTACGGCATTTCCGGTTTCCAGTACCTCTCCCACCAATTCATGCCCGGTTTGAGATTTGCCATTGTCCATAATCGCGTCCAGAGTTCCACGATATAAATGCAGGTCCGAACCACAAATAGACGTTGCTTTGACTTTTACCAGTATTTCATGAGGGTGTTTGATTTCAGGAGCGCTGATATCAGTACACCGTATATCTTCAGGTCCAAAATAAATTGCCGCCTTCATAAATTCTACTCCTGATTATTATTGGGAATAATTTTATAGCGAAATGTCTTAATCAGTTGAACTCTACATGAAAATCAGGTTTTCTCCCTGATGCCTATTCCTCTATAACCTTACGATACACTGAGTATTTTTCAAGTGATCAATCTCGATATCACAAATGTTATGATATAGTGAAATACTAATTATAAGTTAGCGGCATATGAGCCTATCAGACTGATTATATTGATAAAATATAATTGGCATGATTTGTGTATTGTTATTTGCATACATGTTGAAAATCTGTACTGGATTTTTATGATTAATGCTCTGCACATGGTTTCCCGAAAGAATATCCCAGTTTTTTTGGAAGCATTATAGAGCAATAAGAACGGGGTAAATACGATGGCAATAATCGACCGTAGAGAATGGTACGACCTGTTAAGAACGACAAACTGGTCTCCAAAATATGTTTCTGAAGAGGAATTATATCCAGAATCCATGTCAGGCAGTCGTGGCATGAGTCTTGAAGATTGGGATGTCTATGATGAACCGTACAAAGTTACCTATCCCGAATATGTCGAAACTCAACGTGAAAAGGATTCCGGCGCCTATTCCGTCAAGGCGGCATTAGAGAGAGACAGATTCATCGATCGGGCTGACCCCGGCTGGGTCAGTACATTACAGGCACATTATGGTGCAATTGCTTTGGGTGAATATGGTGCGGTATCGGGTGAAGCCAGGATGGCCCGCTTTTCAAAGGCGCCGGGAAATCGCAACATGGCAACATTTGGAATGATGGATGAGATGCGCCATACGCAATTGCAGTTGTTTTTCCCTCATGCCCATTGTAAATCCAGTCGCCGCTGGGATTGGGCGCATAAAGCACTGCATACCAACGAGTGGGCCGCAATAGCCGCGCGCCATCTGTTTGAGGATATGATACTTACACGTGATGCCATCAGTACCGGCATTATGTTGACTTTCGCTTTCGAGACAGGGTTTACCAATATGCAGTTTCTTGGTCTTGCTGCTGATGCTGCCGAGGCGGGAGATCATACATTTTCCAGTCTGATATCCAGCATCCAGACTGATGAATCACGTCACGCGCAACAGGGAGGTCCCATGGTCAAGTTGCTGGTGGAGAAAGGTCTGAAGGATGATGCGCAAAAGTTGGTAGACATAGCATTCTGGCGCTCATGGAAGTTATTTTCCGTATTAACCGGACCAATAATGGATTACTACACACCATTGGAATTCCGTAAACAATCTTTCAAGGAATTTATGGAAGAATGGATTATAGGCCAGTTTGAACGAAATCTTCTTGATCTTGGTCTGGACAAACCGTGGTATTGGGATGAATTTTTACGGGCCCTGGACGAAACCCATCACGGTATGCACATAGGTGTGTGGTATTGGCGTCCTACGGTCTGGTGGAAGCCGAGAGCAGGTGTTAATCCAGACGAACGCGAATGGCTTGAAGAAAAATATCCGGGATGGAACTGTAATTTCGGTCGGATCTGGGACGAGATTATCGAAAACCTGGTCAATGACAAACCTGAATTAACGCTCCCGGAAACCCTTCCAGTGATCTGTAATATGTCGAATATTCCGATTGTCGGCACACCGGGAGATGGCTGGAACCTTAAAGACTACCCTCTCGAATATAACGGCAGGTTATACCATTTTGGTTCAGCACCGGATCGATGGTGTTTTGAACAGGAGCCGGAACGTTATGCCGGTCATTTGAACTTTATCGACCGCTTCCTTAATGGTTTGATACAACCGATGGACTTGAACGGAGCGTTGGATTATATGGGACTGGCCCCTGGCGAGATTGGCGAGGATGCTTATGATCTGAGCTGGATAGATGAATACAAAGAGATGGTTCATAAGAAGGCAAGTTAATTTTACCGGTTAGAGCAAGGTGTTGATATGGCCGCATTCCCGTTATTTTCAAATTTTCAACATGATTTCGTTATTCAGCTTGTTCCCGTTGATACCGAAAACACCATGGATGAGGTTGCAGAAGCAGCGGCCTATCATTCCGTTGGCAGGCGGGTTGCAGCACAACCTGACAAAGTATTACGTGTTCGAAAGCAGGACGCTGAAGAATTCTTTCCACGCAATATGAAAGTCAAGGACAGCGGTCTTAAACCCACCGAAACGGTTGAAATTATTTTTTCCGATGAATAGATCCTTTGCCTGCCGTCATGCCGTTCGAAAAAATATGCACACTTGATGATGTATGGGAGGGCGAAATGGAATCATTCGAAACACCGGATGGCACGGAAGTATTGATTATGGTGCTTGAGGGGGGTGACGTTAAGGCTTATCAGGCAATGTGTCCACACCAGAGAATCGCCCTGGTTGAAGGGGAATTTGATGGTACGCGGCTGATCTGTCGCGCTCATCTCTGGCAGTTCGATTGTAAATCGGGTAAAAGCATTAACCCGGATGATTGCCGGTTGGCTGAATACCCTATCAAAATTAAGGACGATGAGTTGTTTGTTAATACAGAAGGCGTCATACCTTTTGTTGCTCATACCTGATACTGATTGAAATCAATCCTGATGAAGAAGCTAATTACAAGGTTAAATTAAATGAGCGGTGATGCCTCTGAAAATAATAGAGTAGGTCCGATAATAAGGTCAGGTGAAGTTGCGCAAGCCGTGGCGGAGGCCGTCGAAATTGATAATCCGGATAAGGAAATATTTGTGGACGATAAGGTGGCTTACGTAAGAATCGCTATGGAGAATGAATGTATTTTGCGAAAGGAAACCATGGAAGAAATCCTGGGCCGCGAATTTGAAATGCGGGAACTGGAAATTAATCTCAGTTCATTTGCCGGCCGGATTGAAACCACACCTGACTATGTGCGTTTCTATTTTGAGAAAGTACTTTAATTTGTATCAATACCGTGGCAGCAGTAAAAAACCGAAGCCAAAATTCAAAGAGTAACAACCATGAATAAGATGCCGGAACCCTTAAAGCCATTGAAAACATGGTCTTATCTCGCGGGAAACAGACGCCGCCCCAGTGAATACGAAATTGTATCCACTAATTTGCATACCAGTCTCGATAACCCTGAGCAACCATGGGAAATGGACATCAATACCCATATGAATCAATGGTATCTGAAATACAGGAATAACAGTCCGCTGCAGATGGGTGACTGGGATCTATTCAAGGATCCCGATCAGCTTATATATCGTACCTATAATATTCTGCAGGACGGACAGGAAACCTATGTAAGGAGCTTGTTCGACCAGTTTAGTGACAGAGAGCACGATAAATCTCTGGACCAGGAATGGGTGGAACTGTTGTCCAGGGCTTACAGCCCGGTTCGTTATCTTTATCATGGCCTGCAGATGGGGTCGGCTTATATAGCCCAGATGGCGCCTGCTAGCACTATTACTAACTGCGCCGTATTTCAGACGGCTGATTCTCTTCGCTGGTTAACACACACGGCATACCGTACGCGTGAACTTTCTATTACCTACCCGGATATCGGCTTTGGCCAAAAAGAAAAACAACACTGGGAAGAGCATGCGGGTTGGCAGGGCTTCAGAGAACTGGTTGAGAAAGCTTTGGTAGCCTGGGATTGGGGGGAAGCGTTCGTTGCCATCAATCTGGTACTCAAGCCGACAGTAGATGCTTCAATACTTCATCAACTCGGAAATGCCGGCAGGCAGCAGGGCGACACCTTGCTTGGTTTATTAACGGATGCCCATTTACGTGACAGTGAGCGCCACAATCGGTGGTCAACTGCACTGGTTAAATTTGCTTTGGAAAATGAAGGCAATAAAAAGGAATTATCTGAATGGTATGAAACCTGGATGCCTTTAGGTCTGGCTGCGGCCAGAGCATATTGTTCAATGTTGCCGGAGGAAGATGAGGCGGCGGACCAAGCCCGGCAGGCATTAGAGAATGTAAAGGTACGGCTTGATATCTAGTTTAACGTAAATTAATTCTACCCGTTTGCGAAGTAAATCATGTCATATTCAGGTTTTAATATTCAAATTGAAGATCAGGAAGAATCCTATATTTGTGATGCCAATGACACAATTCTTCGCAGTGCGTTACGTGCCGGTCTGGGTTTCCCCTATGAATGCAATTCAGGATGTTGCGGTAGTTGTAAATTTGAACTTGTTGAAGGTGATGTAAACACAATTTGGGAAAATGCACCCGGTCTTTCTCACCGGGATATTCGTAAAGGAAGAAAACTTGCCTGCCAATCCATACCACAGGGTGACTGTATTATCAAAACCAGCCCTGATGACAGGTTTTGTCCTAAAAACAAACCCATTCGCGTATCTGCTGAGCTTTATCGTGTAAATCAACTGACGGCAGACATGGCGGAGTTTTGTTTCAGGACAAGACAGGCTGCCGATTTCCTCCCTGGTCAATACGCCTTGTTACAAATAAACAATGTATCTGGAGTCCGCGCGTATTCAATGTCCAATCTACCAAACACTGACGGTGAATGGCATTTTATTATAAAGAAGATAGAGAATGGCGCAGCAACACAGAGAATTTTCGAAAAAATCAGGGTTGGGGACACAATAAAACTTGATGGACCCTATGGACTCGCTTATTTACGTGCGGACAGCCCTCGCGACATAGTCTGTATCAGCGGTGGTTCCGGACTATCACCAATAATGTCGATCATAAGAGCTGCTGTCCGAGACCCGAAACTGAACGATAAAATAATATATCTATTTTATGGCGGTCGCGCACCCACTGATATTTGCGTGCCGAAATTAATTTCGGATGAAAATGAATTAAATAATCGAATCATTAATCTGAATGCAATATCCGAACCGGCCTTGGATCCAACCGGTGTTTGGGGGGGAGAAATTTGTTTTGTCCATGAACTGGTTGAGAAGAAGCTTGCAACGACCATGCAAAACTATGAATTTTATTTTTGTGGTCCAATGAAGATGACGGAGACTATAGCCCGAAAACTGATGATTGACTATCAAGTACCGTTTGAACAACTTCATTATGATCGCTTCTTTTAGCCCTGTATGGCTATAGTTTTTAATAGGATAATGTCATATAAATCAGTGTGTTGTAGTATGTCTTTATGAGATGCTGAGTTAATGCCGTCCCGATAACGCATTGCTTGATGATTGAGATGGTTTAATCTGGTCGACGAAGGTGATAAATCAATGCAGATTTTGCTGATACTCTGGGAACCCAACGAAAAATGGTTTTCTCTGCCGCAGGATGAGCAGGTTGACTATTTGCGCTCTCTTGATGACGCCATAAACGCGGCACGCAGCAGTGGCGTTATGACGTTGGGATGGAGTAGAGTGGATCGTAGCTTGAACAAGGCACCGAAACAGGGGTACGTCGGTGTGTTTGCCATGAGTTCGGCGCAGGATATCCGGGTACTTGACAGCAACATTCAACAATCCCAATGGTATGACTATTTTGACTCCGTTAATATCAGCATCAACCTGGAGGGAGAGACTGAGCCTGAACCGCACAGGGTCTATGCAAAGCTGTTGGGTATGGAAATATGAAAAATATATCGATTTTCTATAAAAAAATCGATTTTATCAGGATTTCAGGGATGACAAATAGCAAAAATCGGCTATGATTAAAACGCAAACGCGCTATGTGTGCATCACCAGCAGAGACAGACCTGGTTTCGTGGAGTTTAATTTTTCCATCGGTGACCCGTCTCTTTACCTGGAAATGATTTTGCCGATTGGGGCATTTGATGAATTTTGTAGTTCAAACCACGTGACGTTTCTCACAGATCAGCAGGCTGAAGCAGTAGCGCAACAGCAGGATAAATGGCGTTACGGTTAACCAATCAGGTGCATATGACAAGCAGGAATTAGAAATTTTCAGGTCTCATTCAGATGTCTATCGATATTAAAACGACAAAAATAGAACCAAGAAGGGTCACGTTCGACACCGTTGCGAATAAGCTGGGTGAGGGCAAGACGCCCAACCGTTATCAAGAGGTAATGATCGGGGTCCAGCAGGAAGAGGTGTTTCACTATCGCCCCACCTGGGATCCGGAACATGAAGTTTTCGATGCTGATCGCACTGCTATTAATATGAAGGATTTCGATGACCTGGTGGACCCGCGGCAATATTATTACGGCACATACGTCATCCAAAGATCTAAGCAGCAGGAATCCCTTGAAAAGAATTTTTCCGTGGTCGAGAAACGGGGTTTGCTGACTGCCCTGGATACAAGTCTGATTGAGAAGATAAAGAAGGTCGTCGTGCCGTTCCGTCATGCAGAGTGGGGGGCGAATACCAATAACCTGTTCATTTCGGCTTACGGTTTCGGTACGCCTATGCCTATCGCCGCTGATTTTCAAGGTATGGATCGGCTCGGAAATGCCCAGTACATCACACGTATTGGGTTAATTTTGTCAAATAATGATCCGGCGGTGCTGGATCAGGCCAAGTCAGACTGGCTGGATGAGCCTATGTGGCAACCGTTACGTAAAGTGATTGAAGACAGTTTTGTCATTAAAGACTGGTTCGAGTTGCACGTGCTACAGAATTATCTCCTCGACGGTATATTGCAACCCCTGTTGTTCCAGCATTTTGATAATGAAATTGTCAGCGAAGGAGGGGCGGCCCTTGCCATGGTCACGGAGTTTTTTGTGGAGTGGTATGCCGAGGCAACGCGTTGGACTGATCATACGATCAAAACGGCTGCCGGTGAGTCCGCCGGGAACAAGGCGCTGATAGAAGGATGGCTGAGCAGGTGGCAGCCGGAGGCCGTGAAGACCGCAGAGCCGTTGGCGGAATATATATTCGCCTCGCGCAGTGCTGACGTGATGGAGCAAATAACTACCCGGCTGGATGCAAGATCCAAAAAAATCCTGGGATAAGATCATGGCGCAAAACGTTTTTATCGCACTACAGAACAACCCGGACGCCCAGCCGATTATAGAGGCAATCGTCGATGATAATCCTGCTGCGGTGGTGAATGACTCGCCGGGGATGGTAAAAATAGATTGCCCGAAACGCCTGGTGATCAGACGCGAAACCGTCGAAGAGAAAATCGGCAGGGAATTCAACCTGCAGGATATTCATCTTACCTTGATTTCCCTGGCAGGGAACATCGAGGAAGATGATGACGAATTTGTTTTACAGTGGAATATTTAAATTAATTTATGACTGGATTCCGGCTTGCGCCGGAATGACGGATGAGAGGTATACAGCATGACAGATAAACCCAGACGGCTCAACCTGAATCAGAAATATCAACTCATGACCCGGGGGTTGGATTGGGAGACCACTTACCAGGCCATGGACGACGTATTCCCGTACGACAAGTATGAAGGGATCAAGATAAAAGACTGGGACAAATGGCAGGATCCGTTCCGCCTGACCATGGATGCCTACTGGAAATACCAGTCCGAGAAGGAACGGAAATTGTATGCCGTCCTTGACAGCTTCGCCCAGAATAACAGCCAGCTCAACATTTCCGACGCCCGCTACATGAATGCCGTCAAGCTCTGGATGCAGGGGATTACGCCACTGGAGTATGCGGCTTACCGTGGTTTTTCCATGCTGGGACGCGGTTTCCGCGGCGCCGGCGCCCGGGTCGCCTGCCAGTTCCAGTCCATAGACGAAATGCGTCATTACCAGACCCAGATGCATGCCTTCAGCCATTACAATAAATATTTCAACGGCTTCAGGCAATACGCAAGAATACGCGACCGGGCCTGGTACCTGTCCATTCCCAAGAGTTATTTTGAAGATGCGGTGACCGCCGGTCCGTTTGAGTTAATCACCGCCATTTCGTTTTCCTTTGAATACGTGTTGACCAACCTGTTGTTCATGCCGTTCGTCTCCGGTGCGGCCTATAACGGTGATATGGCCACAACGACCTTCGGTTTCTCCGCCCAGTCCGATGAGTCGCGCCATATGACGCTGGGCCTTGAAGTCATCAAGTTCATGCTGGAACAGCACGAAGACAACCTGCCCATTGTCCAGGGATGGCTGGATAAATGGTTCTGGCGCGGCTACCGCCTGCTCGGATTGGTTGGCACCATGATGGATTACATGTTGCCCAAGAAAGTGATGTCCTGGCGCCAGGCCTGGGAGATTTACTGGGAAGAAAGTGGAATGGCATTGTTCAATGACCTGTCCCGGTATGGTTTAAGGCCTCCCAAATATCATGAAGTGGCGACCAAGGAAAAATACCGCATTACCCATGAATTCTGGTCCACCATTTACCAGTTTAGCCATGCCACGGCGCTGTATACCTGGATACCGAACACGGAGGAACTGGACTGGTTGTCGGCGGAGTACGGCGAGTTGTTCGATACCGTATATCGCCCGCGTTATGAATACTGGGACGAGTTGGACAAGACGGGTGAGCGATTCTTCCAGAAACGCCTGCCCGTGGTATGCAATGTGTGCCAGATACCCATCTTCCACACCATGCCGGACGACCCGCTCAAGAACTGCTGCCTGGTAACTGAATACAAGGGCACCAAGCACCAGATGTGTTCTCAGGGTTGCAAGGATATTTTTGATCACGAGCCGGAGAAATATTGCCAGGCTTATATTCCACCGCAACAGATTTACCAGGGGAATTGCGGTGGCGCCACGCTTGAAGCATACAAAGAGTGGTTACATATAAAGGAAGAGGAGACGGGTGAGTATTACGGATCGGAAGATCACAAGATGTGGGAACAATGGAAAGCCCAGGCTGGTAAAACGGCCGACACGGTCGTCTGATAAACGGGTCAAGCAAGATGGCGGTAAAATTTATCGGTGATTCATACGATTTTCCCTGTGCCAACCAGCGGGAGAATTATGGCGGCGATATAAACATTTACATGGTCTGGGATCATCACCTGATTTATTGTGCGCCCAATACCTACCGGTTGCCGCCGGACATGAAATTCAGGGATTTCCTGGAGCAGGTGTTTGCTCCTGATTATTTCCAGCACCCCGATGTTGACAAGGTTAACTGGGATGAAGGCGTCTGGCAGTTGGAGAATCAACCCTGGCAGCCTGATCTGGATAAATCTTTTGCCGGGAACGGCATTGCGCATAACTCGTTTATCCGGGTAACTACTCCCGGACTCGAAGGCTTACACGGGGTAGGCAACTAATACCGGTCCTCCGGTGAACAACACACGTGTCGTTCCATGCAACCATTGAACCTCTGGGTGAGACGATAGAGGTCGAGGACGATCAGAAGCTGCTGGATGCGGCCCTGCGCGCCGGAATCTGGTTACCTTATGCCTGCAATCACGGGCTGTGCGGCACCTGTAAAGTGGACGTGCTGGAAGGCGAGGTCGAGCATAATGAAGCCTCAGCGTTTGCGCTGATGGATATTGAGCGTGACGAAGGCAAGACCCTGGCCTGTTGTGCGACACTGACATCGGATATCGTCATCGAAGCGGACATTGAGGAAGAGGACGACGCGCAGAATTTACCGGTGGGGGATCATACCGGTACGGTAGTACGCATGGAGGATTTAACCCCCACCGTCAAGGGTATCTGGCTGGAGGTGGCAGGCGGCGGTATTGAATTCCAGGCCGGTCAATATCTCAACCTGGATGTTCCCGGCGTGGAAATCCCCCGGGCTTTTTCGCTTGCCAACCCGCCCTCGGAGAAGAACATTATCGAATTGAACGTCCGCTACGTGGCCGGCGGCCAGGCGACTACCTACCTGCACGAACAACTCAAGGTGGGCGATGAACTGACGTTTGCAGCACCCCTGGGCCGCTTTTTTGTACGTAAATCCGCGCCTGAGCCGGTGATTTTCCTGGCCGGCGGGTCCGGGCTGTCCAGCCCGAAATCCATGATCCTGGATATGCTGGAACAGGGTGACGAGCGAACCATCACGCTTGTTTACGGTGCCCGCAACCGGGCTGAACTGTATTATTTCAACCTGTTCAGCGAACTTGCGGGGCGGCATGATAATTTTAATTATGCGGCGGCTTTGTCCGAGCCTGCCGCCACGGACGACTGGAATGGGCCATGCTGTTTTGTAAATGAACTGGCCGAACAACATTTTGATAAGCGCTTTGGAGGCCACAAGGCCTACCTGTGCGGCCCCCCACCCATGATCGACACTTGTATCACAAGTTTGATGCGGGGACGGTTGTTCGAGGAACATATCTTCATGGAAAATTTTTTCACGGCGGCAGACAGCGAGAAGCCGGCGCGACGCAGCGCCCTGTTTAAAAAGTTTTGACTTCAAATGGACCTGAATAAATTTATAATCGTCATTGAAGATACCGGCGAGGAATTTGCCTGTTCGCCCGAACGTAACGTCCTCAAGGCCATGGAGCAACTGGGCAGGAAGGGCATACCGGTAGGTTGCCGGGGGGGAGGCTGTGGCGTGTGTCGCGTACAGGTGCTGGGAGATGGTCATTACCGGACCGGCAAAATGAGTCGTGAGCAGGTGCCCGTCAAGGCCGAAGATCAGGGCATCTGTCTGGCGTGCAAGCTGTTCCCCGAGGGAGATTTACGTTTGAAAGTCCTGGGGAAATGGCAAAAATACTTTATATAAAATATACTGATATTAGCTTTGTAAACAGATAGCAGGAGGAGAAGACAATGTCATTTACAGGTGTGATGCGCCCCGGCCATGCGGCAATCCGTGTACTGGATATGGAAGAATCGTTGAATTACTACACTGAGCGGTTGGGCTTGATAAAAACCGATGAGGATGAGCAGGGCAGGGTTTATCTCAAGGCATGGGATGAACTGGATTGTTTTTCCATCGTACTCAGGGAAGCTGATTCTCCGGGAATCGACTATACCGGTTACAAGACTTATTCAAGGGCCGACCTGGATAATCTGGTGGGGAAACTGGAAGATTACGGGCTTGATATTGAATGGATTGCGGACGGCGAACTCAATAATTGTGGCGAGCGGGCGCGTTTTGAGGCTCCATCCGGTCACCTGTTTGAATTGTATGCGGAAAAAAAGCAAATCGGTGACGGGCTTGGCCGTCTGAATCCCAATCCCTGGCCGGAGGGCTTGAAAGGGATGCAGGTATACCGGTTTGACCACGTGCTGTTATACGGGCCCAACGCCGCAGAGACCACAAAAATATTCACGGACGTCCTGGGATTTGACCTGACCGAAAAAGTATTGAATCCGGAAGGCGGTATGGCTGCGGCTTTTGTTTCCTGTTCCAATAAGGCTCATGACCTGGCCATTCTGGAATACCCCGAACCGAACAAGCTGCACCACGTATCCTTCATGCTGATGACCTGGGAAGAAGTGTTACGGGCTGCCGATATTATGGGCATGCATGAAATCCCCATCGACATTGGTCCAACCCGTCACGGCATTACCCGGGGGCGCACCATTTACTTTTTTGATCCCTCAGGGAATCGCAATGAAGTGTTCTGCGGTGATTACACCTGGTACCCCGATCGTGAGCCAATTACCTGGACCGCGGACGAACTCGGCAAGGCCATCTTCTACCACGACAGGAAACTGAACGAGAATTTCCTGACGGTAGTGACCTGAGAGGACCACACTTGGATGGTGACAGTGCAAAATAATGTGACTTGTGCTGATTATATCTTCAAGGGTAACGCTTCCCGATGATGAAATAGAACTTTCAGCCATACGCGCGCGCGGTGCGGGAGGTCAGAACGTCAACAAAGTCTCATCGGCGATACATCTCCGTTTCAATATTAGCGCCTCCTCATTGCCGGAATTGTATAAACAACGCCTGTTGATCCTGAACGACCGGCGCATCAGCAAAGACGGCGTGATAGTCATTAAAGCCGACAACCACAGAACACAGGACAAGAATCGAACTGAAGCACTTGCCAGGTTACAGGAATTAATCAGGAGCGTTACCGTGGCCGGGAAAGTGAGGCAGCCAACCAGGCCCAGCAGAAGTTCGCAGCAGAAAAGACTGGATAGCAAAACCCAGCGCGGCCGGATTAAATCCCTGCGCGGCAGGGTATTGGATTGAGCATCTTTTTGCCTGTGAAGGAAAAGGGGTTTATACTTGGACAATATACAGTACAAGACAGGTGCCCAGTTATGCGAGTGGTTAACTTTTCCGAAGCCAGAAATCAGTTAAAGAGAGTTTTAGATCAAGTCATTGAGGATTCAGATTGCACTATCATCACGCGCCGGGATGCTGAAGATGCTGTCGTCATGTCACTCGATCATTTTAACGGACTGATGGAAACCGTATACCTGTTAAAGAGTCCGGCAAACGCTGCGCACCTGGCTGAATCAATCGAACAATATCACAGAGGGCAAATCAGGGAACACAGTTTAATAGATGATTAGAATTCTGGCATGGACGACAGAGGCATGGAAAGATTACCTCTACTGGCAAAGCCAGGACAGGAAAACCTTGAAGCGCATCAACAAGCTGATTTCCGCCATACAAGGATCGCCATTTGCAGGTATCGGCAAACCTGAGCCGTTAAAGGAAAACTTGTCTGGATTCTGGTCGCGCCGGATAGATGAAACCAACAGGCTGGTCTACGCGGTAGATGATGATCGGCTGACGATCATTTCGTGCAGGTACCATTATGAAAGAGAGAAAAGCTAACTTGCACAAGCAATATATATCTACGTCACAAGAACGTGTTGGGGTTATTCTGACCCTAAGCGCTGAGTAGTACAACGTGAGGGCGTGGGTCAGTCGTACCGTATCATCCCGCAGGTTAATTTCAGACGCACCAGCGAAGATATTTAATTAGATTACCTCTGCAAAGGTATCAGCGGCATGCGGAGTTAAACTTCGGTTTTCGGCGTGAAATAACATACACAGATAGCAATTGCCCCGGATATCAACGAGCAACCGATAGCCTGACATCAAGCGCATCCAGTACCCTGAATAAAGTACCGACCCGCGGGTTGCCTCCCCTGGAAAGCGACCGGTACAGGTTTTGCCTGCCAAGGCCGGTGGTTTTGGCAACTTTCATCATGCCCTTGGCGCGGGCGACATCTCCGACAGCCTTGACGAAGAAATCAGAATCGCCTTCTTCAAGCGCAGCATTGAGATATTCAATGATTGCCTCATCACTATCCAGGAAGTCAACTACGTCAAATTTCTTGATTTTCATGAATGCTCCTGAATCTCTTTCAGCATTTGATGTGCACGCCGGATGTCCTTTGCCTGGTTTGACTTATCACCACCACAAAGCAGCAATACAGTCCTACTGTGAACCGTATAATAGACGCGGTAGCCTTTCCCGACATTTATCCTCAACTCACTGACACCACTTCCGACCGATTTGCTGTCTCCCAAGTTGCCCAGTTCAACACGCCTGAGCCTGGCAGTAATTTTCATGGCTGCGCGCAGGTCACGTAACCCTCGCAGCCAGTCCTCAAATACTTCCGTATACTTGACTTCGTATTCCATAAGGTATGTCCTGTATAGAGGACACTATAGCAGGAAGCGAGAAATGGCACAAGCCCCGGAGAAAGCGCTATCCCAAATTCCGCGTTAGAGATTCAAAACGGGTCTCCGGGGAACATTTTGCCTGTTTGTAGTGCCCTGCTCAACAGCAAGGGCTACAGGTCGCCCTTGTACAGGCTGGTTGACTGAACCAGGCACCAGGGGATTTTGCAGTCGATTTTAGAAAATCGAATTGGACCAGTCAGCAAGTCGTGCAGTCCACTGGGTAAATCGATACGGAGCAGCGCGGCTTCAGCTTTTTTGTCAATTGCATGGCTTGTCTGGATTTCAGAAGTGAGAACCCAATTTCGACACGACATGGCCCGTTATCTTCCCCTCAACGAAAGCAGATGCTATGGAGCGTTGGTCCGAATACTGTATTGCCCGACACAATCTACTTGCAGCACTCCCAGCCGGTTGCTTCGTACGGCCACGAAACCCGCAAGTGACCCGCACTGTCCAGCAGAGTGGTCGTCTTGTCGCCTGGGCAGCGAATCCGCGTAATACGGGGTCATAATACGGGGTCAGGTCGCACAATGCACATGTCTGCTAAGAATTGTGCATTGTGCGACCTGACCCCGTGTTTTCCCAAGTCGGACTTTGCTTGTGCCTGGATTTTTGCAGGCAGGTTATAAAATGCCTGCCAAAAGCGCCGTGAAGCAAAATGCTTCAAATCTCGGATGCCTTTCCTTCCTGGAAGTCCTGCAGAGCCTCTGATATGAGTCTATCCAGTTTCCCGCTATGGTAATCAGCCTCAATTTCCTCGTCCCAGAGTTCTGCATCATAATTCAGAAACCATATGCGGAACTCTACCAACTCGGCCGGCGCCAAATTTTCTACGGCCAGTTCAATTTCTTTGACATTTAACATAGCTAACTCCAGTGTCGCGGGGATATATCGCACAAGGACGCAGGAATCATAAACCAACCATAGGTAAAATGACAATCACATCCGCGGGCCGGTCTTGAGGCGGCCCGCCGGCAAGGGCACACGGGCGGACGCAAACCCAAGATGGATGAGTGCAAAGCCAACGCCGCAAGACAGTTACTGCAGGATGGGATGACGCATCGGGAAGTTGCCGCCACCCTGGGCGTATCCGTGCCCACCATATATCGTTGGTTGCCGGCTGCGCAGCGGCCGTAGAATGATAGTATTCTCGCGGACATGGGGGCCGGACCGAATAGATGAAACCAACAAGCTGGTGTATGCTATTGACGCCGGTCAGTTGACAATCATCTCTTGTAGATATCATTACTAAGCGATAAATCGATGCACCTTTCCTGGAACGAAATACGGGTACGCGCCGCCTTAAGAGAAAGCGAACGTCCCCGTTACATCCTGGTGAGCGACTTTCAGAGTTTTGAACTGCATGATCTGGATGAGCGCAAGACCTTAGCTTTTCCACTGAAAGACTTACCTGAGCACGTAGAGGCATTCGGTTTTATCCGGGGAGTACAACGACGAACTTTCCGCGACCAGGACCCGGTTAACATACAAGCTTCTGAACTGGTCGGACGGCTTCACGATGCCCTGTTCGAAGCGGGCTATCAAGGCCACGACCTGGAGCGTTTCCTGGTACGCATTGTGTTCTGCCTGTTCGCCGACGACACCGGTATCTTTGAGCCGCGTGACATTTTCCTCGACTTCATCGAAACCCGCACGGGAGAGGATGGTTCTGATACCGGCGCGCGGCTCATGGAACTGTTTCAGGTCCTCGATACCCCTGAAGACCGGCGCCAGATAACACGGGATGAAGATCTGATCCGGTTTCCCTATATCAATGGTGATTTGTTCAGTGGCCCACTGCGGATACCTGCCTTTGATTCAGCCATGCGCAGGACACTGCTTGATGCCTGCAACTTCGACTGGTCAAACATATCGCCTGCCATCTTTGGCGCACTGTTCCAGTCCATCATGGACTCGGAAGAACGTCGTGCAACAGGCGCGCACTACACAACAGAGAAGAATATCCTGAAGGTCATTGAGCCGTTGTTCATGGATGACCTTCGGTCTGAATTTACACACCTCAAATCTCGCAAGGATAGTCGCCGTATTACCGAGTTACAACGGTTCCAGAAAAAGCTGGGAGAAATGAAATTCTTCGACCCTGCCTGTGGTTGCGGCAACTTCCTTATCATCACTTACCGGGAATTACGGTTACTGGAAATTGAGGTGTTACAGGAAATCCGCCAAGCCGGACAACTGGACGCCCTCGCGCATGACCTGTCTCAGATTGATGTCGACCAGTTCTACGGCATTGAGCTGAAAGAGTTTTCAGCCCGTATCGCCGAGACAGCATTGTGGATGATGGACCACATCATGAACAATCGCCTCAGCCTGGAGTTTGGCCAGATCTACGCACGTATCCCGTTACAAACGGCGCCGCATATCGTCTATGGCGATGCGTTGGAGATGGATTGGAATACATTATTGCCTGCCCGGGAATGTTCTTTTGTATACGGTAATCCCCCCTTTAGTGGCGCGAAGTACCAGACTCCAGAGCAGCGTGAGCAGGTTCGCAGGATTGCGGCGCTGGACAAAAGCGGCGGCACTCTGGATTACGTCACTGCATGGTTCATCAAAGTAGGAGACTATATACAGGAAAGCAAAGCCCGTATTGGTTTTGTTTCCACCAACTCAATTACCCAGGGTGAGCAAGTGGGGCAACTCTGGCCCATTCTGTTTGACCGCTGCAAGCTGGAGATTGCCTTTGCGCATCGGACTTTTGCCTGGGGGTCGGATGCGCGGGGCAAGGCGCACGTACACGTCGTCATTATCGGTCTGGACAGACGAGACAATGCACGGGCGAATAAACGGTTATTCAGCTATCCCGATATCAACGGTGAACCGGAAGAAACCAGCCACTCTGTGATTTCACCTTACCTGTTCGATGCCGGTGGACTTACAGGCCCACATATGACAGTGCGGGAGGAAAGCAGCCCAATTAATGGAATGGGGGATCTGATTATTGGTTCTAAACCTATCGACGGCGGTCACTATATATTCGACAAGGACGAACGGAGCGTATTTTTGGAAACAGAACCGGACGCTGAAATTTACCTTCGCCCCTATGTTGGCGCAAGAGAATTTCTGCAGGGCGGTAACCGTTGGATTCTTGCCCTGCATGGTGCTGCCCCTGATAAGTTGGCGAAGTTGTCCCGTGTTCGCGAACGCATCACCTCCGTCCGTAATTATCGTCTCGCTAGTACGAGCGGGCCTACGGTGAAACTGGCAGAAACACCGACGCTGTATCATGTAAATGTTCTACCAACCAACCCATTCTTGGTTATCCCCGAGGTCAGTTCGGAGCGTCGGGAGTACGTGCCTATTGGCTGGTTGGAACCACCCACGATCCCGAGCAACCTCGTTCGCGTTCTTGAAGACGCCACCCTTGCGGACTTTGCTCTGCTGACCTCAGCTATACACATGGCTTGGTTACGCCAGGTCGGTGGGCGACTAGAGAGCCGTTACCGCTACTCCATCGGTCTCGTTTACAACACCTTCCCGACGCCACCCGGCTTCAGGTCTGAAGGCGCAGACTTGTCGAAGCTGGAACCATTGGCACAAGCCATCCTGGATGCCCGCGCTATCCACCCAAACGCAACACTGGCCGAACTTTACGACCCCGACCTAATGCCACCAAACCTGCGCCGGGCGCACCAGACCCTCGACCGCGCCGTGGATCGGCTATATCGTAAATCAGGCTTCACATCAGAACGCGAGCGTGTCGAACACCTGTTCATGCTGTATGAAAGAATGCGAGGGCCGTTGGAAGCCGGAATGAAGGCAAAATCAAAACAGCGGAAAACTAGAATACCTTAAAGTAAATTCATTGCACTGGCCCTTCAAGCCCACATCATGGCCCGCATCATCGCCGCCGCAAGGATAAATCCACGCAAGGACAAATACATTGAGAATAATGGAGTAAGACGTTATCTTACCCCATATGAAGACTATCATTTCATGGAAAGGCCAGGTCGTCATCCCGGCCGACTTTCGTAACCGGGACAAAATTGAAGCCGGCCAAGCGTTTGATACAGAACGGCTGGACAGAGGCGAATATCGTTTGGTAATTACCGAACCCCTGAAGAACCAAGGATTGGTGGATACGCTTCTTGCTTGCCCAAGCAAGGGCTGGTTCGTGCCGATCGAGCCAGAGTCTACCGATTCGCTTGAAGCGCCACCGTGACGTTTCTGGTCGATGCCAACGTATTATGCGAACCTGCCAGGAGGAAGTGCGCATGATCCTGCGCGAAGCAGTTGAGAGGGAAGACAGTCCGACAAATCTCGCTCAGGCCATCCGCTCCCGCTTTGCGTGCTTTGGCGGTGTGGAGTTGGATTTGCCGTCACGCTGATCCGGCTGGCATTTGCTGAAATAAAAGTTCATCAATCTTTGCCTGAGTTCGTGCATGTTCAATAGTCATTCCGACCAGAGTTCTGTTTTTTGCAATGTCTATATAAATGTCTTCATTGATCTCTCTTGTTTCATGAACTGATTGCTCGGAAAACTCAATCAATGCAGTATCGGTATCTTCAAAATATTTAATTTTCATCTGTCGGTCTCTTAAAACTTCTGTTAAAAAAAGCGTTATACACCTTGGAAAAGGGGTTAGCTTTTCCCCTTTCGCCTCCTCTCTCTCCTGGCTGCCGCCTGGTCCGGCTTTGCGGACTTCCCGGATGGTAGTATCACCACTTTCTCCAGGTTGGGAAAGCCATCCGTTTTATGCGGTATGGCCATAGCGTTGACGAAATATTCCTGAAACTTCGTTTCGACCGCGGTCTCGATCTTTTCTATCTTCCTGACCACGGTTTCAATCTCCTCCCTGGATGCATTGTTCAGCAGCGCGATCCTGGCGCCGGTGCCGGCGGCATTACCGACGGATGCGACCTGTTGCAGGGGGCAGTCCGGTATCATCCCCAGGACCATGGCCAGTTTGACGTCGATATGGCTGCCGAAGGCGCCGGCCAGTCTTATCCTGTCCACGGAAGAGATCCCCATCCTGTCCATGAGTAGTTTGACGCCCGCATACAATGCGGCCTTGGCAAGCTGGATCTGCCTGACATCGTTCTGGGTAACGGAAATAATGGATTCGCCCCGGTAGAGGATATAAGAGAAAGTGCGGCCGTCCCTGACGATACGGTCGGTTCTGTCCGCCAGGCTGCCGTCGATCATCCCGTCACTGGTCAGTATTCCGCAAAGGTACATTTCCGCCAGGGCTTCGATGATGCCTGACCCGCAGATGCCGGTGACGCCGGGGGAGGTGTCCGCGGCCTCCAGCGCCGGATCGTCGGACCACAGGTTGGATCCGATTATCTTTATCCTGGCTTCCAGGGTATCGGGATCGATTCGCACCCGCTCTATGGCGCCGGGCGCCGCCCGCTGGCCGCAACTGATCTGCGCGCCTTCAAACGCCGGCCCCGTCGGGCTGGAACAGGCCAGCAGCCGTTCCCTGTTCCCCAGCACAATTTCCGCGTTGGTGCCGATGTCGATGAGCAGGCTGACCTCATCGTGGACGTGGGGTTGTTCGGACAGGATGACCCCGGCCGTGTCGGCGCCGACGTGCCCGGCTATGCACGGAAGAACGTAAACGATCCCGCCGGGATTGATCTTGATATCCAGTTCTTCCGCATCCACATAAACGGACGAATCGGTTGCCAGTGCAAACGGCGCCGCGCCCAGTTCAACCGGGCTGATGCCGAGCAGCAGGTGGTGCATAATGGGGTTGCCGGCTACCGTGATGCTGACGATATCCAAGGGAGAGATGCCTGTGTCGGTGCCGATTTGCCCGATGAGCCGGTTGATTCCCTCCCGGACCACCCGGGTCATCTCTTCGGCGCCTTCGGGGTGCATCATGACGTATGACACCCTGCTCATCAGGTCTTCACCGAAACGGATCTGCGGGTTCATCATCCCGTCGGAACTGATGACCCCGCCCGTGCTCAAATCACAAAGGTGCGCGGCGATCGTGGTCGAACCGACGTCTATGGCCAGACCGTATACGACATCCCTGTATCCCGGCCACAGAGCGATAATTTCCCTACCCTGGTGTATCGCGGCCGTGACCGACCAGTCGCCTTTTCTCAACGCCGGCTGGATGTCGTCCAACAGCGCAAAACGCCAGCTCAGGTCCGTAAACCCCCACTGGTAGCTCAATGCCTCTACCAGCCTGGTCATATCGCTTTTGGGCTCGTACATGTCCGCTTCCTGTACTTCCACGTAGTGCAGGTGGACAACCGGGTCGAGCGTAATATCCCTTTGTTCAGCCTCTTTGCGTACCAGTTGGCGGTGTATCTGGCTATCGGGAGGCACATCGATAAGCAGATCGCCCCGGACGGCGGCCTGACAACTCAGGCGCCGTCCCGGTTCCAGCGGAGTTTTTCTTTCGCCGTATTTCTGTTCGGTGGCGCTGAAGGGAGAGAGATGTTCCTGCTTCGAGGTAATTCCCAGTTTCGGAAAACTTCCCTCGGTGCATACTATCTGACAGCGCCCGCACAGGCCGCGGCCGCCACACACGGAATCGATATCGACGCCAAGTTCGCGCGCCGCCTCCAGCAACGGAGTACCCAGGTGAAAAACACCTCTGCGTCCGGAAGGACTAAAGACAACTTTTGCCGTTTGACCCGATTTATCCATTATAACAAGCAGTTATTTTATCCGCAGATGACGCAGATTAACGCAGATGAATTATTATTGTTATTCACAATTTCTGATGCTGAGTCGGCAGCACGATAATGAGCCCGGATACGAAACTGTGGAACAAATAAAAATGATCTGCGTTAATCTGCGTCATCTGCGGATATATATCAGGCGCGGCGCCGGCGCCGGGGTCTGTCCCTGCGTCCTCCCTCTGACTCCACGGCTGCAACGGGGTCCCGGTATTTCCTGATCCAGCGCGCGCAATCCGGATCGTGCCCCATCATTACATCCGCTCCCAGTACCGCCTGCATCACTTCGCCATGCAGTGGATTGGTAATGGCGGAGGTCATGCCGGCGCCGATGGCCATGGTGAGAAACGCACCGTTGATGCCGTTTCGATTGGGCAGGCCGAAACTTATATTGGATGCCCCGCAGGTCGTATTGACTTTCAGTTCCTCACGCAAGCGCCTGACAATATGCATGACCTGTCTGCCGGCCGTATTGATTGCCCCGATCGGCATCACCAGCGGGTCGACCACGACGTCACTGTAATGGATGCCGTGGTCCGCGGCGCGTTCCACGATTTTCCTGGCCACTTCAAAACGTACGTCCGGATCCTCCGATATGCCGGTTTCATCGTTTGAAATAGCCACCACAGCCGCACTATGCCTGGCAACCAGGGGCAGGACCGTTTCCAGCCGTTCCTCTTCGCCGGTAACGGAATTGACCAGCGCCTTGCCCTGGTAAACGGCCAGACCGGCTTCCAGGGCGGCGACGATGGATGAATCGATAGACAGTGGGACGTCCGTGATCGTCTGTACCAGCTTGATCGCCTGCGCCAGTATCGCAGGTTCATCTGCCAGCGGAATACCGGCGTTGACATCCAGCATATGAGCGCCGGCTTCCACCTGGGCGAGGGCGTCCGCTTCCACGCGGCGGAAATCGCCGCTTTTCATCTCTTCGGCCAGGATTGTACGTCCGGACGGATTAATCCGCTCTCCGATGATCACGAATGGGCTATCAAAACCGATAACGGTTTCCTTGTTTGCTGAACTGATTAGTGTTTTTGTCATTGTCGTAATTTTTTCCGGTTCCCCTTTATTCCCGAGTAAGCCCGTGGTTTCTTATCAATTGCAGCAATCTCTCGTCAGGATAAGCAGCTTCGATCTGCCGCGCTTCGCGCCGGACGATTGTGTGCAGGTCACCAGCGTCAACCAGTGGGGATTTCACTCTTTTCCACTCATCCATATAAGCATCGCTGTCGTGTTTGCGCGCGCGCATGGCGGCCCGGTCTATGGCATCCTGAAAACGGGGATCCAACAGGACCTTTTCCCTCAACCGGCCTTTTTTCACGATTACCTGGGAAGGAATATCGCGCCAGTAAACTATGATTTTTTCCATTTCAGAGTTGAGGCTTCCGGTATCATCGACATGATCCCAAATTAATGGTTGACAGGGTTAATCAGTAATTCTTGTCCGGATACTGCGACTTACGCTGCACAATAAACGCCAGCAGTGCTTCATCAACGGCTTCATCAAGAGGCGGAGCGGTGTAATCTTCCAGCATCTTTTTCCAAATCCGGTTAGCGCGCTGCGCTGTGTCCATGGCGCCGTCTTCCTGCCATTGTTCAAAGCTGTTGTTGTCGGCAACGATGGAGCGATAAAATGCCGACTCGAAATTTGCCTGGGTATGGGAGGCTCCCAGGTAGTGGCTGCCCGGCCCCACTTCCCGCATCGCATCCAGCGCCTGGCCGTTTTCCGACAGGTCCGCGCCTTGCAGCAGTATCGCTATCATGTTGGCCTGGTCTGCGTCCATGATAAATTTTTCGTAACTCATCACCAGCCCGCCTTCCAGCCAGCCGGTCGTATGCAGCATGAAATTAACCCCTGCAAGGGCGGCCGTCTGCAGGGTATTGGCTGACTCGTAAGCCGCTTGCGCATCGGCGATCTTCGCAGCACATAAACCCCCTCCGCTGCGAAACGGAACGCCCAACCTGCGCGCCAGGGCAGCGGCGATATAAAGCACAAGGCTGGGCTCCGGCGTACCGAAAGTCGGGGCTCCGGATTGCATCGAAATAGAGGAGGAAAACGTACCGAAAACAACCGGGGCGCCGGGTCTGACCAGTTGAATAAAGGCCATGCCTGCCAAAGCTTCCGCAAGTATCTGGGTAACGGTGCCGGCAACGGTAACCGGCGCCATGGCGCCGGCCAGGATGAAAGGTGAGATCACCGTAGCCTGGTTATGGCGCGCATAGGTCTTTGCCGCCCCCAGCATGGTAGCGTCATAAGTCAGGGGTGAATTTGCATTAATCAGGCTGGTGAGTACCGTGTTCTGTTCCACGAACTCAGCGCCGAATACTATTTTCGCCATGTCAACCGAGTCCTGCGCCCGTTCCGGGTGGGTGACCGACCCCATAAACGGCTTGTCGCTGTACTTGATATGGCTGTAGATCATATCGAAATGGCGTTTGTTTACCGGCAGGTCCACGGGCTCACACACGGTACCGCCGGAGTGGTGCAAGCCGGGGCTCATGTAAGCCAGTTTGATGAAATTGCGGAAATCCTCAATGGTTGCGTAGCGCCTGCCTTCATCCAGGTTACGAATGAAAGGCGGACCATAGGCGGGCACCAGTACGGTGCGTTTGCCGCCTATGACGATATTTCGTTGCGGGTTGCGTGCGTGCTGGATGAATTCCGCCGGCGCCGATGAACGGATAAGGGCCCGGCACAGGCCTTTGGGAAAGTGAACCCGTTCTCCCTGTATATCTGCGCCGGCCTCGCGCAACAATGCCAGTGCTTCAGGGTCATCTCGGAATTCAATGCCGATTTCCTCAAGTACGACCTCGGCGTTTTCTTCGACCAGTGCAAGACCGCCCTCATCCAGGAGTTCGTAGTAAGGGATTTTGCGTTCGATGAAAGCTGCCTGCTCTACCTGTGGCCTTTCTCGCGCTGCTTTTTTGGCGCTTCGACTTCCGCTACGTCTGCGCCGTTGCCGGTCATTCATGATGATGGAAGCAGGTATCCCCAAGTCATTGTCACTTGGGAAATTTTGGAATACAGCAGTATTTCTTGTTAATGGCAAAACGACATCGTTACATGAATACACGACAATATTCTTCGTTCCTGTCTTGGGCATTGCAGGTATTGGGGTCAGGTCGCACAATGCACACGCTGAACAAGGTGACGGATTTAAAATCCGCCCCTGCACAGGTAAAGATGAGATGCATCACAGTCTCCAGTGTGCATTGTGCGACCTGACCCCAATGCCCACTCAATTTTTTTACAACTCTTTGAATACGGTTGTGGCCGCTTCAATGGTCCTGTCTATCTCGCGAGCACCGTGGGCGCTGGAAATAAATCCTGCTTCATAGCTTGACGGGGCCAGGTAGACCCCGTTGTCCAACATGCCGTGAAAGAAACGGTTGAATACCTCCTGGTTGCACTGCATTGCCTGTCTATATGAGGTTATGTGAGTGTCTTCGGTAAAAAACAACCCGAACATGCCTCCGGACCGGTTGGTGGACATAGATACGTCGTTTGCCGCGGCTGCATCCTGCAGGCCCTTGATTAAGACGGCCAGATTGTTCGACAGATCGGTAAAGAAGCCCGGTTTCGAAATGATATTCAGTGTCGCAAGGCCGGCAGCCATTGACACGGGATTCCCTGATAAGGTTCCGGCCTGGTATACGGCGCCGTCCGGCGCCAGGTGGTCCATGATTTGCTGGCGTCCGCCGAAAGCACCTACCGGCATGCCGCCGCCGATAACCTTGCCCAGCAGGGTGAGGTCGGGCCTGATGCCATACCGGGATTGCGCGCCGCCCAGCGCCACGCGAAAACCCGTCATCACTTCATCGAAAATCAAGATACTTTTATAGCGATCGCAGGCCTGGCGTAACGTGTCCAGGAAATCCTGCAGACCCGGGATACAATTCATGTTGCCGGCTACCGGTTCTACAATGACCGCGGCAATTTCATCACCCATAGCGTCAAACACGTCCAATACCTGTCCACTATTGTTGAACTCCAGTGTGATGGTATGTTTTGCCGTGTCCGCAGGCACACCCGGTGAAGTAGGGATGCCCAGGGTAAGGGCACCGGATCCGGCCTTGACCAGCAATGCATCGGCATGACCGTGATAACAGCCTTCAAATTTGATTATTTTGTCCCTGCCGGTGAAACCGCGCGCTAGCCTGATGGCGCTCATTGCCGCTTCCGTCCCTGAATTCACCATACGTACTTTTTCGATGGAAGGGACGAGCGTACAGATTAGTTTTGCCAGTTCGGTCTCCAGCGTGGTCGGCGCGCCGAAGCTCAAACCGTTTGCCATCACTTCCCGTACCCGGGTGAGCACATCAGGATGTGCATGACCCAGGATCATGGGTCCCCAGGAACCTACGTAGTCTATATAGGATCGGCCGTCCGTATCATACAGGCAGGCTCCGCGGCCGCGTTCAAAAAATACGGGGGTGCCGCCCACGGCCCTGAAGGCGCGTACCGGTGAGTTAACACCACCGGGAATATATTTTTTCGCTGTGTTGAAATGATTGTTATTCATAACCTGTCTCCAGTTATGTTCCGCGGTTCCTGCGGAAGCAGGAATCCATCAATCAGCCGGTTGAATTCCAGTACTGCCGAGTAAGGGTCTTCAGCCTGGTAGATACTGCTGATGACTGCCAGCAAATCGGCGCCACTCTCGAGTAATATCCTGCAATTGGATGGCGTGAGCCCGCCGATTGCAACAACCGGTAATTCAATTTTCCGCTTTGCCTGCTTTATGATGCCGGGTTTGGCGATGACCGTGCCCTGTTTTGACGGACTCGGGTAAAATGACCCGAAAGCAATGTAATCCGCGCCGGCGTCCGCCGCGGCCAGCGCCGCTTCGACCCTGTTATAACATGAAACGCCGATCAGCGCTCCGGGCCCCAACTCGTTTCTGGCTTTATTGCAGTCACAATCTCCACCACCCAGATGGACGCCGTCGCTGTTTGCCGATTTGGCCAGTTGCACGTCATCATTGATGATGAACAGGCAGTTGTATTCCCGGCAAAGCAGTCGTAATTCGGCCGTTTCATATTGCCTTTTCGTATGATCCCCGGATTTGTCCCGGTACTGGAGAACAGCCACTCCCGCCCTGAGAACGTCTTCCGTTACCGCCAGGAGCCTGTCAGTAGACAGGTTCTCACAGTCTGTAATGACATAGAGCCCTTTCATCAATCAAAAAAACGCTCGGGATGCAACTGTGACTTTCCTGTCCGGCGCGCATTTCTCAGCGTCTGCCAGGTATATTCCTGGGCTTTTTCCACCGCTGCTTTAACAGGGTCTCCCCGGGCAAGCCGTCCTGCGAGATATGCCGACAGGGTACAGCCTGAACCGTGATAAACGCCGGGCAGTTTTTCCCAGGTATAGCTGTATACTTCACGGTTCTTGCTCATCCAACTGTTTACCACCTTGTCCTGTGCATTATCTGCATTGGTGATCAAAGCCGTGTCACAGCCAAGGTCCAGCAATGCATGGAGCGTCTGTGTCATCTCGTCACGACCGGTCAGCGCCAGTGCCTCTCCCAGGTTGGGCGTGATCACGGCGGTATGGGGGAACAGGTATTCCCGCATGTTACGGATAAGATCCTGCTGCGCCAGCTTAACCCCGGAACCACTGGCCAGGACCGGGTCCAGGACAACCGGAAACTTTTTGGTTTCCAGGTAATCGACAATTGTTTCAACCAGTCCGATGCTGCCGATCAAGCCGATTTTACAGGCATCCACAGGTATCTCATCCGTTAACAGGTCCAGTTGTTCCCGGAACCTTGCAGGAGTTTGCGGGTGCATGGCCCTGAATTCCGATGTGTTTTGCGTAGTCAGAGAGGTGATAACGGAAATACACTGACAGTCGGCACGCGCAAGCGCTTCGATGTCAGCCTGCACGCCTGCTGCGCCTGACGGGTCATGGCCGGAAAGAGCCAGCACCACAGGTTTTACGTTTGTGTCCATAGACAGAATTGTAAACCACAGTGATTACAGGGGCTTGTAAACTGCAAGCAATATGATCGCGATAAGAAAGATTACCGGTATTTCATTGTACCAGCGGTACCAGGTGTGCGAATGCTGGTTACGGTCATGCTTGAAGTCATGCAGTAATTTTCCACAATAGACATGGTAACTGAGCAGGATAAGGAGCAACAAGAGTTTGACCTGGAACCATACCTGGACCATATAGTGATTCCAGCCGATCAGCGCGGTAAGCCACACGCCGAATATCAGGGTTAACACAGCCCCCGGCGTCATGATGCCGAAATAGAGTTTCCGCTCCATAACCTTGAACCGGTCGATGCTGACATCATCACTGCTCATGGCGTGATAGACAAACAATCTCGGCAGGTAAAACAGGCCGGCAAACCAGGTGACCATGAAGATCAGGTGCAGGGACTTCAGCAGTAACATGTCGTACTGTATTACTCAGGTTTGTACTGTCAGCAGGTTTTCAATCTGTCGTCTGAGTTTAACAATGTCCATTTCACCGATCTTGTGCTTGATTATCCTGCCGTCCGGAGCGATCAGAAATGATGTCGGTGTCAGCATGACGTTACCGAACGCGTACGCCAGGCTGCCGTCAAGGTCGAGAGCAATGGAATAAGGCAATTGCCGTTCGCTGGACAGTTCCAGTACCCGGTTGGGGGGGTCGTAGGCCATGGCAACGCCTATCAACTCAAAGCCGCCGTTCCCGAATTCTTCGTACAACTCGACCAGGTGGGGCATCTCTTTTAAACATCCCGGACAGGTGGTTGCCCAGAACGTCACCAGTACGGGCTGGCCGCGTAACCCGCGCATGCTGATTTTCTCACCCTTCAGGGTGGAAAACGTCACGTCCGGCGCCCACTTCAGTCCGGACGGACTGGTCCATAACCAGAGAGTTATCCCGACCACCGCGAGTATGAATATGACTGATACGGTTTCCTTGATTTTCATTAGCTTCATGTGGCAATAGTATACAGGATTAAAATATCCCTGCCTCAAGTCCTGCGGCCATGGTCATTCCCAGTTCTTCACAATACTCAAGGAATTCTTGCCGGTATTCACCCTGGCAAATCACAGGTTTCTGAACCGCTCTCCAGGCCAGGCCTGTAATGATGCGCTCCATGCTGGTTCTGGCGCCTGATCCGTCATTTCCCGCCCTGATGAACAAGGCATAGGGCAGGCCCGCGGTTTTATCGAGACAGGGATAGTAGATACGTTCAAAAAAATCCTTGATGGCGCCGCTCATGTAACCGAAGTTTTCGGTCGTACCCAGAATAATGCCGTTTGCCCATAACACGTCATCGACGCCGGCATCGGACGGAACCCGCACCCTTAGTTCAACTCCCTGGATATCTTCGTGGGATGAGCCGGAGACCACGGCATCCGTCATCGCCCTGGTATTTGCGGATGGTATGTGAGATACGATCAAAAGGTGAGGCATTTGAATATCATATTCAGATAAGGGTATTATCTCAAACCTTACAGATATTTATTCAAGGTACTCACAGATGATCAGGGCAGGTATAGTCGGTGGATCGGGTTATACAGGCGTCGAATTGATACGTTGCCTGTCCGGCCATCCCGAAGTGGAACTGGCAGTCATCACGTCTCGCGCAGAGCAGGGCAAGCCGGTTTCCAGCATATTTCCGTCGTTACGCGGCGTAGTCGACCTGACATTTTCCGAGCCGGACACGGTAGCATTGTCAGGTTGTGACGTGGTGTTTTTTGCAACACCCAGTGGGACTGCAATGCACCAGGCCCCCGACCTGCTCGATGCCGGGGTAAAAGTCATCGACCTGTCTGCCGATTTCCGCCTGCGGGACCGGGATGAATGGGAGCATTGGTATGGCCAGGAACATGCCTGTCCCGATTACCTGGAGAAGGCAGTATACGGGTTGCCGGAAATCAACAGGGCCAAAATCAGGAATGCGCACCTGATAGCTAATCCGGGTTGTTACCCGACCGTGATACAACTGGGTTTTTTACCTTTGCTGGAAAATGACCTGGTGGAGACACAAAGCCTGATAGCCGATGCAAAATCTGGAGTCAGCGGGGCAGGGCGCAAGTCCGCACTGGCCACGCAGTTTTGTGAAGCGGGGGAGTCTTTCTCCGCATATTCCGCAGACGGACATCGACACTTGCCGGAGATTAAGCAAGGGCTGTCCGCGCTGTCAGGAGGTGATATAGAACTGGTCTTTGTGCCTCACCTGTTGCCGATCGTACGGGGCATACACGCCACCTTATACGCCCGGCTGACAGAACCCGGTGTGGATATTCACGAAATTTACGCGAGTCGTTATGCGCACGAGCACTTTGTTGACGTATTGCCGCGTGGCGCCCATCCGGACACGGCCTCTGTGAATGGTTCGAATACCTGCAGAATGTCTGTTTTTCAACCACAAAAGGGAGCGACAGTCGTTATACTGGCCGTAGAGGACAACCTGGTAAAAGGCGCTGCAGGTCAGGCGCTGCAGAATATGAATATAATATATGGCCTGGATGAAACGACGGGACTGAACCACAGTGCGCTCTGGCCGTAAGAAGAATGGGGTCAGGTCGCACAATGCACATGCTCCTGCGCAAGCCGTCCCGTGAGTTCGGTAAGGGCCGTATGTGCATTGTGCGACCTGACCCCATTCTTCTCAAGTGATCCGAGTGGATAACTTTATAATAAAGACGCGTCGGACCTGGTTCCGCCGGATTATCTACCCGGCAATGTTTGTAGTGCTGGCAGTGTTGATTGCCGGGGGCGCTGATTTGTTTGATATTCACCGAAATCCGGACGGTAGCTGGGGTTTCAGCTTGCCATGGAATGCCGGTCTGAATTTATCACGCGATAAGTTGCTCGAAGAAAATAATGAACTGCGGGAAAAGGTAGTGATCCTGGAGCAGAACACCCGCCTGGACAAGCAGGCGGCTGCCTTGTTACAAGAGAAATTAATCGTATCACAGGAGGAAAATTTTCAATTAAGAAAGGATCTGGAGTTTTACCAGGGGATAATCAATGCATCAAGTGAAGAAAACTCTCCGAGTGTGCATGGGATTAGAGTTAGACCACTGACACATGCCCATGGCTATCGATTGGAGTTGATATTTCTTTATATTTCCAACAACGACGAGTTGGTCGAAGGGGTGATAGATGTTGTTTTGGAGGGCATTCTGGGTGATGTGGTGAAAAGGCTGTCTTTGAATGAGATCAGCCTGGATGAAAATCAGGTTTATGCAGTCAGGTTCAGGAATTTCCAGCGCTTTGAGAACAATTTTATTTTGCCGGTAAATTTCGAACCGCAAAGAGTGTTTGTAACTTTATCCATCAACGACCGGGAAGAGTCCGGGTTTGAGAAGGTATTTGATTGGCCGGTAACTGACGGCCGGGAGACATCAGATGTGGGATAACAGTCGAAAGAAAAAAAGAGCTAAAATTGATACCTTGATTGGTGAGCATACTGAATTTGCCGGCGATGTTAAATTTTCCGGCGGACTGCATGTAGACGGCGTAGTCAAGGGAAACGTCAGCGCGGAACCAGACAGCAGTTCCGTGCTGTCACTCAGTGATCAGGGTACGATAGAAGGTGAAGTACATGTGCCGTATAACATTATAGACGGGACCGTTATGGGCAACGTGTACAGCAGCCAGCATCTTGAGCTTGAATCCAAGTCACGTATTACCGGTGATGTCTATTACAACCTGCTGGAAATATCCCCCGGTGCACAGGTCAGCGGCCGGCTGGTCCACACGCCGGACGCCGGAAATGAACAGCCGAAACTCGTAGAATATGCAACCGATGAGGAGATTGTTTAAGCAGTTGGTTAGCGTCTGTCACCGGTTATACTTGGCTTTTTCTTGAAATCGTAGTACATTTACCCCATATACTATGTTAAATCGTTATTCTCGGAAAATCCGTACACACATACAACCTCGGAGATGGTTGATACCATGTTGCAAACAATAGATAAACTACCGGATCCACTGGTTTTTACAGATTCTGCCGCATCCAAGGTGAAACAATTGATCGCCGATGAAGAAAATGCGGCGTTGATGTTGAGGGTTTTTATATCAGGAGGAGGATGTTCCGGATTTCAATACGGTTTCACCTTTGACGAAGCCGTTTCAGACGGTGATACCGTTGTAGAAAACGAAGGGGTCAGGCTCCTGATCGATCCTATGAGTGTTCAGTACCTTACAGGCGCCGAGATCGACTATTCGGAAGGTCTGGAAGGTGCGCAATTCGTCATCCGCAACCCCAATGCCCAAACAACCTGTGGTTGCGGGTCTTCATTTTCAGTCTGAATATCCGGGGTCAACTACTGCTCCCAGTACGGCGGGGTGTTTTGCCCCGGTAACGGAAGGCAGGTTTGCCGGGATATTTTCCAGCCGTTGTTTTGCCAGCCATGCGAAGGTCAATGCTTCTACAGCGTCAGGGTTGACTCCGTAATCACTGGTGGATTTTACCGTGATGCCACGTAGCAAGGATTGCAGGCGCTGCACCAGTACCGGGTTGTGAATTCCACCGCCGCAGGTCAGGACTTCTTCCGTTTCAGGTGCGCACGCCGAAATTGCCCCGGCTATGCTGACGGCAGTCAGTTCCAGCAGGGTGGCCTGGGTGTCTTCATTTTTGTAAACCCTGCCTGTCTTATTCGTGAGTAAGGCCAGCCACTCCAGGTTAAAGTCATCTTTTCCTGTGCTTTTCGGAGACGCCGCAGAGAAATAAGGGTCTGCAAGCATCAATTTGATTAAATCTTCCCGCACTTTGCCGGAGGCAGCCCAACGGCCCAGTTCGTCAAAATCGTGACCCAGACAGCGCTGTATCCATGCGTCCATGAGGGTGTTTCCCGGGCCGGTATCAAATCCCGTGACTTCTGCTGCGAGGTCGCCGGGCAATATCGTAATATTGGCAATACCTCCGATATTCAATACGATGCGGTTTGTCCAGGTATTGCGAAACCTCCAGGCATGGAAAGCCGGAGCCAGCGGCGCGCCTTGTCCTCCCGCAGCCATGTCTGCCCGGCGAAAGTCCGCGACAGTGGTGATACCGGTCAGACTGGAAATCTGGTAGGGGTCGCCGATTTGCAAAGTGCGAGCCGGCAAGTTACCCGGCAAATGCATGATGGTCTGTCCATGACTGCCGATTGCCCGGACCTGCCGCGCTGTAATTTTGTTAACCTCAAGCAATGACAAAACAGCCTGGCCGAATAGTTGTCCCATCAGTACATCCAGTTCGGTCATCTCTTCTATAGACGATGATAAATTTATATTTCTCAGCGCCTGCTGTACATCAGCAGCCAGGGGGTATTGACGGTAGTCGATAATCTCCAGTTCATCTCCGTTGATATCGACCAGGGCAACGTCTATGGCATCCGCACTGGTGCCCGACATGAGGCCTAAGTAATACATGTCTATGGGAAAACCCCGTTATAACCTGTTGTTCGAATCGTATTGTGCCAGCCGTTCCATGTCCGGGGTATCCAGCAGGGCAAACAGATTTGATGAGTGGCTCCTGAATTTATCCATCTCGGCAGCCGGAACGTTTTCTGCGTTCGGCAACTTTACCTTTAACGGGTTGCGGTGCCGGTTGTTCTCGCGAAACTCGTAATGCAGGTGGGGCCCGGTTGCCAGGCCTGTTTGACCTACGTAACCGATGACTTGTCCTTGCTTGACCGGTTGAGCGCGCTTAATGCCCTTTCTGTAGCGGGACAGGTGGGCGTAGAGAGTGTTGTATTTGTAGCCGTGTTTCACGATGATTGTCTTTCCATACCCTCCTTTTTTGCCGATGAATTGAATTGTACCATCACCGGTCACTTTTATCGGCGTTCCTGCCGCTGCGGCGTAGTCAACTCCCTTGTGCGCCCTGATCCTGTTTAACACGGGGTGTTTCCGCCTGAGATTGAAATGTGAGCTTATCCTGCTGAACTCAAGAGGATTACGCAGGAACGCCTTGCGCATATTGGTACCGTCACCGGTATAATAATCAACCTGACCAGTGTTGCGTTCGTACCTGGCAGCACGAATTTTACTGCCCCGGTTGTTGAACTCTGACACAAGTACG